>NZ_QUEG01000001.1:29570-925378 GCF_003477925.1 Clostridium sp. AF32-7AC | reverse complement strand
CTATGCGAATATAAGGTAAATAGTATAATAAATATCAATAAAGCCTTATATTAAGCGGAAAATAGTTTGATTACATATAATCAAACTATATAATCAAACTAAAAGAGCATCTATAACTTTATGGTTATAAATGCTCTTTTTTATGACTATACTTCTTCAAGTATTTTTTTTATAGCAGTAACATATCCGGTTTTATATACTGGATATCCTTTTTCCTTAACTCGTCCCTGTTCGTCAGTAGTCCAACCTCTGTCTTTGAAAAAACTGTCTGAAATAGCATCTTTTAATGCATCGATCTCTGTTTCAGTCAGATTATCAAGTGCAGATACTACGACCACATCTGAGGTTGGAGATGTTGCGTTTTTCTGATTTCGCATGTCTATTGTGATGCAGGTCTGATTCTTGAGCATGTTGTTTTCATTTTTAAGCTTCTTGTTCTCGGCAACTATCATGCCTACAAGAGCTTTGACAGTTGGCTCAGAGATCTGTGACAGTATCTCATCGTTAAGCGTTGTTATAGCCTTTTTCTTGGGCTTTTTTGTGGTTGTATTAGAATACTCAGCCCACCTACTGATAAGGAGTCTGTAAGGCTCTGCGTTTTTGTTTCGCAAAGCCTGTTCACTTAAACCACCTTTCTCAGCCATAAGACCTGCAATAGTACCAAGAGAAAAGTCTTTCACATCTGATTCACTCTGCTTTTTGCATACTTCATGCACAAGAGTGAGCGTTTTCTTCTTTCTGCTTGTAGCATTCTCGCATAGCTGTTCGTATAATTCGTCTGGATGTACATTACTCATTCTATTACCTCTCAAATTAGGCATCATTATTAGTGGATAGAAGCTTTAAAGGTGCGTCATATCTCATGATTTTCAGTTCTTTTTCAAATTCGTTGTGAATGCCGATTTCTTCAAGCTTTTTTCTGCCGATAGCGTAAGGAATTGCCTCTTTAAGACTTCCGGCTCTTTTGATAAGCAGCCTCATGAACTGATTTCCTGCAAGGAGCTGTTCTTCATCAGACAAGGTGAACATTACTGGCTGCTTTTTGTTGAACAACAGCGTCATGTCTATTATCTGTGATCTTTTCAGTAAAGCTTTGCTTGCATCTGTCTCAGGGAATAATTCTGCTCCGTTACATATTGCTTGTAGCTGATACATCTCGTCAGCTTCTGATTCAAGTAAGAAACCAACATCTTGAACTGTTCCAACAGGTACAAGCTGTGTGGAGCTTGAATCATTGTCATTTCCACTTTTGGATATCTTTTGGCACTTATCAATAAGTCTTAGTGTAGCGTTTAGGTTGTTTGCTATATCATCGCCCTTTTGTAGTTCCTGTTGTAAGAGTTGATCGTATTTAAGGAGTTCTTCATACTGCTCAAAGATTTCCCCATGCTGTTCAGCTTCGTATTTACTGTTTTCAAGTTCCTCGGATTCTTTCTGATATCTGGTAACTCTTTTGGATGTTTCAGACATCTCATAACTTAATACATTGAAATGATTTACAAGTCCCGGTAAGAAGGCAGGGCCTGTGATAAACCATCTGCAACGGACACAGTTATGAGCAGGATATCCCTGCACTGAGCCGTATGTTACCTTGTCAGTATCATCATTAACATAAGTACCGCCTGTATCACATCCAAAGCAGCCTTTAGGGCATATTCCTTTGTCGGACATAACAATGCTTGCTTTTGACTTTTGAGCGTTTAAAACGGCGTCATACGCAGCCGTATCATTAACAGCAGAGCCTATTTCTAATTGCTTATACTTAGCATCTTTGATAAACCTCTCAAATGATTCCTGATCCTGCTTTAGTATCTCTGTATCAGCTTTTTTCATGGTATCAGTGATGTAGGAGATACCCATTTTTGTGTAATACAGAGTCATAACAAGCCTTGCGTGGCCTGCTATGCATTTTGAAAGCACAGGCATTGGCACACCGCCTTCAAGTGCAAACGCCGTAATGAGGGATACTCGAAGCGAATGAAGAGGATAATAAGTGGTTATATCCGAATCGTCATGAACAAATTTTAGATTTTGTTCAGCTTCGGTAGTTGCATTCTTATTTACTTTTTGTTCAAGACATTGGAGCAGTTTGTACCATAAAGGGTGTAATGCTAGTTCCCTTAGTGGGAGTTGTTTGTTTTCACTTGCAGCATCTCTAAATAAGAAATCAGCGGTTCCCATAGCTTTTAGGATTCTTATGTCTTTTGTGCATCCTAATTGAGTTGCCGTCAATTCAGTCCATGCAGTAGGTCTTGAGATAAAATTGTACTTTTGCTGCCAGTCTCTTAACTTTGCGAGCCAATACTGCATTTCTTCATACTGCCATGGCATGTTATAGCCTTTGTCAGCTTCATCTTTATTGATGTCTGCTGTTTTATTGGTATTGATGAAAAAACCTGTCATTTCGAGGTTTGTAGTAGGATCAATAAACTTTCTCAACACACCTTTTTCACAAGGTTTTCTTTCGGTTCCCTGTGATAAAGGAGAATCGTTTATAACCCATTCACCATATTTATACTTATCCTTCTGAATATATTTGAAAGTATCCATTTCACCGCTATCAAGCATTCTTGCCTGGTATGTACGGATTGGAAGCATCAGCTTTGTTAATAAGCAGATAGTTCTTGCAGGACACCACATTTCGTAAACATATTCGTTATAGCCTTTTGTTTTTATCTCATAAGGTGATGCTTTTCTTTTTCTGAAAACACAGTCAGGATCATTCTTATCAATCAGATATCTGTCAACGATGAACCAGTCACCACCAGACCTTTCTGAATCCGTAAGCTCCTGTGCAAGTGTCAAGTCTTTAAAGTATGTTGCATCAGAAGGAACTAGAAGATTGCGAAGTTCTTTTATGTAGCGATAAGGCAGTACGTTCTTATCGGATTCACTTCTTTTAGAATGTTCTACATGATCTGGCAAATACTGTTCCAATGGATTATGGAACTCGGCAGGTATCAGCTTCTTGCCATAATCATCTTCAACAGAAAACTTTTCTTCAAGTATCCAGTCGATAAAAACAACGAGCTTTTTAGCCTCATTCAAGGCATGGAGTTGGCTTCCTCGTTCAGAAAATAAAATCTCGTAGAAATCAGGTACTTCATAGGCTTTTGAAACAAATTCTTGAACTGAGCGTGTCAGATTCATTGTTATTATGTATTTTTTAAAGAAGTTGGATAATGCCTTTAAAACTTGGTGTTTTCCTCTAACTACTGTTTTTATCCATTCCTCAGCATACTCTTTCCATTCGGCAAGGTTGGGATCATATTCAAGTAGCCACTCAAAACTCTCATTGGTGGTTGTTCCATGGAATCGCATTTCAAGTTCACGCTTCTTTGCGGATTCCTGTAGTTTTTCAAGCCTAGCGCAATCTTTTGGTGTGAGTTTATCTCCTTTAAACAGTCCATTTTCAGCAAAAGTACGAAGCCAGTTAATTGCTGTTACAGCTGATATGCCATATTCACGCTGGATATCCATGGATGTTTTGCCGTTGCACACCTCCTCAATGATCTTATATTTAGTCTTGCTGTCGTATTTAGTCATTTGTTCTTCCCCATTATGTATTTCTTAGTTATTTTCTTTTCTTCCTCATACCATGAATCAATCTCTGTCTTCATTGGAAGAACCATGCCCTGTTCTAGTGTGCTTGTAGCTTGGCTAAGAGCACTTGTAACTTCTGTAACTGTAGGCTCAGTGTAAACATTCTGTGATTCTTCTGACTTATGGTGCATAGCAACCTGTCGCACTTTCTTGTCTATGCCTGCATTCTTCATCCTTTGACCATAAGAATGTCTGTGACCATGATTACTTGTTCCATTAAACTTTGATACTTCAAGCCCTATTGCTTCGCAGGCTTTGTTGTGAGCTTCTGTCTGTGTTCTGACAGGCATCATTTCGCCCAAATATCTTGGATCAAATGACACAAACGCAAACGGATGGGTGTCCTTAATGCCATATCTGATTCGCTGCTGCAAATACTTTTTCCATACATACATGAACACATAGCCAGCTTCTCTTGGAAACCAATATACATTCATGTACATATTGTCCTCATCATCAAGCCTTGGATTCTTCCATCCTGCAAACCTCTTGTTGGAAGAAGCGTACTGATTGCGTGGTATAAGACCATATTTTAGTTTCAGGTATGATGCCCTGTCTGTTACATATTTACCGGTGCTTGGGTTTTTGAAATCATGAGGAGCTTTCCCCTCTGATGGGTGATAAATCCTTACTATTGCCATGTCCGGATCTTCTGGATCAGGGATAACATCCTGCACCCACAAATGAAAAGACTCGCTATGACGCAGACCTCCGTAATGCATAAGTATAGTGATTGCTATGTCTCTCCAGTTATAACCATCTATTAAATCTAATTCATAGCCCTTGCGTGTTTTCTTAAAGCCTTCTCTAAGTAGCTTTTCTATTTTGTTCTCTGGAAAAGCCTTTGTGCCATTTCGCACCGCATAAGGGTTTTTGTGAGTTACAACATTTCTTACTGTTTTAGCCGTTTCAGAAATGTCATGGATATCATCAAGGTGTCCCAAGAATGAACGCTCACTTCTGTTGATCAGAGCCATATATTTAAGACGTTCCTCATACCTTGTGGCTTCTCTCCAAGGATTAAGCTGTTCCGTCTTGTAGTTGATATACAGCCAGTCTGAGAAGTCGCTTAATGATGATAGTAGGGTATTGGCTGTCTGTACCTTTTTGGGAAGCCAGTATAAACCCGAAGGATCATTCCCTTCTTCATCGATAGTGCCTGAATATATCGCTTCTGCAAACAGCTCAAAGAAGTCTTTGGCAGATACATAGTTGTTGGGATTGGCATTCATGTAATCAAATAGCAATCCAACAGCCTGTATGAGCTTATTATGCCAAGTCCTACTCTTATGGCTATACTTGATCTGATAACGCAGTAGCTGTTCAAATATCTGCGTCTCTCCATCTTGCTCTATCAAAAGAGATGGCAGTTCTATGTACCTTGCTGAATTATCTCTGTATGTCTTTGTATATACTTTTACATAATTCATCTCTTATCCATCCATATAGATTGATTATTATATTATTTATATTACCATAATCTATATTATATGTATATATAAAAAAGGCACTATATCTTGATGATATAGTACCTTTATACATAGTTTGATTATAAAAATATTACCTTATATAACGGTGAGAGCCCTTTTTTATGTAATAGGGAATTCCTTGGAATTCCCTATTACACAAAAAGGCACTAACGTGCCAATGATGCGCACTCGCGCGAAGCAGAAACATGTCGCAAGCGACCGCGCTCAGCGCGAGAATGTGCCAAGGCACATTCTTTTTCATTTGCGAAATATTTATTCTAATGCATCCTTAATCTCCCCATCCGGCACATCCATCGGATAGTTTCCGGTGAAGCATGCCGTACAGAGCGGCAGTCCGCCTGCCATCTCCTCGAGATCTTCAACCGGCATATATCCAAGCGAATCCGCACCGATCTCCCGGCAGATTTCTTCGACGGAATGACTGCTGGCGATGAGCTGTTTATTGGAGGGGACATCGGTGCCGAAATAGCAGGGGAAGAGGAATGGCGGGGAGCTGACGCGCACATGAACCTCCTTCGCCCCGGCTTTTTTGAGCATGCGGATCAGGTTTTTCATCGTCGTACCGCGCACGATGGAGTCATCGACGAGGACAATGCGTTTTCCCCTGACAGCCGGTTCCAGAATATTAAGCTTGATCCGGACGCTATTTTCGCGTTCTTCCTGGGTCGGTTTGATGAAAGTTCTGCCGACATAGCTGTTTTTATGGAAAATAATCTCATATGGAATGCCGGATGCCTTCGCATATCCCATCGCGGCGGTCAGACCGGAATCCGGTACACCGGCGACGAGGTCGGCATCGGCAGGGAAGGAACGTGCGAGAGCAGCGCCGCCGCGCAGCCTAGCCTCATAGACGCTCACATCATCGATGTGGCTGTCGAGGCGGGCAAAATAGATGTATTCGAAAACGCAGTGCGCCCGTTTTTCCTGCTGCAGGCTTTTATCAGAAAAAACGCCGTCGCGGGTGATGGTCACGATCTCACCCGGTTCGATATCACGGATAAATTCGCCGCCGACCGAGGTGATGGCACAGCTTTCCGATGCCATGATCCAGACATTTCCCTTTTTGCCGAGGCAGAGAGGACGCAGACCAAATGGATCACGAACGCCGATCAGCTTGCGCGGGCTGGAGATAATCAGGGCATAAGCGCCACGTGTTTTTGCCGCGGTCCGTTTGATTGCCTCTTCAGCGGTCGGGGCAGCCAGACGTTCTCTGGCGATGTGGAATGCGATTACCTCTGAATCCATCGTCGTCTGGAAGATTGCGCCGGTTTCTTCAAGCTGGCGGCGCATCTCAAACGCATTTACCAGGTTTCCGTTGTGCGCCAGACAGAGTGTTCCCTTAAAATACTTAAGTACCAGTGGCTGTGTGTTTTCGATGGTAGAAGAACCGGTTGTGGAGTAGCGAACATGACCAACTCCCAGATTGCCGCCGAGGCGTTTTAACGTCTCCTCATGAAATACCTCATTGACAAGTCCCAGCCCTTTGTAGCAGTTGACAACGCCCTTTGGGCCGTTCGTGTCACAGACTGCGATGCCGCATGACTCCTGACCGCGGTGCTGGAGTGCGCTGAGTCCGTAGTACATATCTCTGGCAACATCGCCGCCCTCCAGGTCAAACATTCCAAATACGCCGCATTCCTCACGAAGTCCGGTTTCGTATGTGAGTGACTCCCTCATGATATAAACCTCCTTTGTATTCAAGATACCTGAATGATAAGAAAATAACAGGGATAAGAACCCAAAATTGACTGCAAAATATCAGTATAAAAGACAATATACCAATATTTTGCAGCCAAATCATAACACATTTTTCTCGATTTTTCAATCAAGTCATAATATTGACATGTCAGATTATACGGAGAACAGAAGTTCATCGTAAGTCGGATACGGCAGGAAGGAATCCGGAATCAGGGCTTCTGCGGTATCAACGCTGCTTCTCAAGTCATCCATCTTGGCAAGAATCGTATAGTGGAAATATGTAACCTTCTCGATATTATCTTCCATGGATTCTGCCGCTTTTTCAGCCTCTGCCAGTGCTTCGGTTTTCTCGGAAATCTCGGTGTAGAGACCGGACAGCTTCTCAAGCAGTTTGCTCTCGGCGCTGATCGGTGCGTTCGGCAGGATTGCCTTTGTCTTTGCGGCGGTTTCAGCCAGCTCCTTGCAGTAGGAGAGGACGGACGGCAGGAAGGTCTTCTTCATCATCGAAAGCATCGTCTTTGCCTCGATGTTGATGGTCTTGATGTAGTTCTCTTCCTTGATTTCGTAGCGGGAGAAGAGTTCCTCCTTGGTGTAGATGCCGTGTTTCAGGAACAGTTCTACGTTTTTCTCAGCAATCAGGCGCGGAAATGCCTCTGCGCAGCTCGGCAGGTCGAAGAGTCCGCGTTTGTGAGCTTCCTCTACCCATTCGCTGGTGTAACCGTTGCCGTTGAATACGATGTGGCGGTGATCACGCAGCACTTCCTTTAAGAGCAGATGGATTTCTGCCTCCAGAGCCTTGCCTGAAAGACCTTCCAGACGGTCTGCAAATTCGCCTAAAACTTCAGCTACGGCTGTATTGATGACAATGTTCGGTTCCGATACAGAGAGAGCGGAACCTGGCATACGGAACTCGAATTTATTGCCGGTAAAGGCAAACGGAGAAGTACGGTTGCGATCGGTTGTATCTTTGATAAAGTGCGGCAGAACCTTTGCGCCCGGCTTCATGGTCTGGACTTCTTTTGCCTCAGACTCGAGATCTTTTTCCACAATATCGAGAACTGCTTCCAGATCATCTCCGATAAACATAGACACGATAGCTGGCGGTGCCTCGTTACCGCCCAGACGGTGGTCATTTCCAGCAGTTGCAACTGATACGCGGAGCAGATCGCCGTAGACATCGACTGCCTTGATCGTTGCGAACAGGAAGAGAAGGAACTGTAAGTTCTTTGCCGGATCGCGATCCGGATCAAGAAGGTTTTCGCCGGTGTTGGTCGATAAAGACCAGTTGTTGTGTTTACCGCTTCCGTTGATGCCCTCAAATGGTTTCTCATGGAGCAGGCACACAAGGCCATGTTTCTCTGCCACACGTTTCATGATTTCCATAGTGAGCTGGTTGTTGTCAACTGCCACATTGGTAGTCGTGTAGATGGTGGCAAGTTCATGCTGCGCCGGAGCTACCTCGTTGTGTTTGGTTTTTGCCGGAATACCGAGCTTCCAGAGCTCTTCATCCAGTTCTTTCATGAAAGCGGAAACTCTCGGACGGAGAGCGCCGAAATAGTGGTCATCCATTTCCTGACCTTTCGGAGCTGGTGCGCCAAACAGAGTTCTTCCGCAGAGCTTCAAATCGCTTCTCTTATTAAACAGTTCTTTATCAACCAGGAAATACTCCTGTTCCGGACCAACGGTGGAGACAACGCGGGTCACATCTTCATTTCCGAAGAGCTTCAGGACACGCAGCGCCTCGCGGTTGATGGTTTCCATCGAACGCAAAAGGGGGGTTTTGGTATCAAGTGCTTCGCCGCTGTAGGAACAGAATGCGGTCGGAATGCAGAGTGTATCATCTTTAATAAATGCCGGGGAGGTTGGATCCCAGGCTGTATAACCTCTTGCCTCAAAGGTGGCACGAAGTCCGCCTGATGGGAAACTGGATGCATCCGGTTCGCCCTTTACCAGCTCTTTGCCGGAGAAATCCATGATAACTTCGCCATTGCCAACCGGGTTGATGAAACTGTCGTGC
Organism: Clostridium sp. AF32-7AC; assembly: GCF_003477925.1. NCBI lineage: Bacteria > Bacillati > Bacillota > Clostridia > Eubacteriales > Clostridiaceae > Clostridium > Clostridium sp. AF32-7AC. The sequence goes on along the minus strand of NZ_QUEG01000001.1, from coordinate 916,570 downwards.
TTCTCAGCAGTGATGCCGGTCATCGGCTGGAACCAGTGTGTGAAGTGAGTTGCACCATTTTCAACTGCCCATTCCTTCATTGCAACTGCGACTGCATTTGCAATATCGAGATCCAGATGGCTGCCATTTTCAATCGTTTTGCGGAGTGCCTTATAAACATCTCGCGGCAATTTGCTTTTCATGACTTTGTCGTTGAATACAAGACTTCCATACAGTTCAGGGATGTTTTTTTTCATAACTCATGTCTCCTTTCAGGTTTTATGTCTGCGATTTTGTGATGATTAAATCTACGTAAGATGAATGTGCTCTGACACATTTTACATAAAGAAAAGGGCACCTCGATCATCTCGAAGCGCCCTTGCTTTTATGTGTAGTAGTATACACGAAAAATTCTGAATGTCAATACAATTTGCACACGAATTTTGAAAAAATGTTTCAAGGGAGAATATTGTACAAGATTTCTTCTATTCAAGTCGAACATCTGTGAGACTTGGCGCGTGATACTGGTCAGCGAAGCCGACATATTCCATACAGAATTACTGCGTGAAAAAAAATTAAAAAACCTCTTTACAAACTCAGAAAAATAGTTTATAGTTTGAACATAAAAAATTGAATCCAACGGGGTGGGCAAGGATGCCATGATAATCATGGTATTCGTGCCCACTTTTTTAAAAGGCAAAGATGGAGACTCTGTTTCGAAGAATCCGACAGAAAGACGCGGCCACCGGCTGAGAGCCGTGTCAGGAGAGAGCGGGACAATAGGGAACACTCCGGAGCCGGATGACTGAGAGCGACACTGGACACCCCGCCAGCCGCCGCAGGTAGGTCATCACGTGACTGCGCGTTAAGCAGCGAAAGAGTAAAAAGAAAAACAATCGTTTCTTTTTAAATGCGGGTGGTACCGCGGGAATATCCCGTCCCGGAATGATGTGAGTGAACGTCATTCCGGGACTTTTTGTGTAATAGGAAATTCCTTGGAATCCCCTATTACACAAAAAGGCACTAACGTGCCAATGATGCGCCCTCGCGCGAAGATGTAGTTTGTCGCAAGCGACCGCGCTCGGCGCGAGAATGTGCCAAGGCACATTCTTTTTCATTATTCCCGTCCCGGACATATCAAAAAGCAGAGAAAGAGAGGAAACAGCGATGGAATTTATGACAGGTAAAAAGGAAAAAGAAGTGCTGGATCTGGCAGCCGTGTTTGCAGACGGTATGGAAGGACGGGAAGTAAAGGTAAACGGCGCGATCATGAGTGTCCGCAACATGGGCGATATCGCATTTGTGATTCTCCGGAAACGTGACGGCGTGCTGCAGACTGTCTATGAAAAAGGTGTGACCGACGCGGATTTTGCTGAATTAAGAGAAGAAACATTCGTAGAAGTTTCCGGTGTTCTCCGAAAAGAAGAGCGGGCGCCGAGAGGCATGGAACTTCGTTTAAAGAGTGTTCGGATCCTCTCGAAACCGGAAGAACCGATGCCGATTGCCGTATCAAAATGGAAAATGAGCGCATCCCTGGAAGCCAAACTGGATATGCGTTCTCTGACACTCCGCAACCTTCGGGAGCGCGCACGTTTCAGAATCCAGGAAGGAATCGCACGGGCATTCCGGGAGTACCTGCATGGAGAAGGATTTACGGAAATTCATTCCCCGAAGATCGGAGCAAAAGGAGCCGAGGGCGGAGCAAACGTCTTTAAACTCGATTATTTTCACCGCCCGGCGGTGTTAGCGCAGAGTCCGCAGTTTTACAAACAGATGATGGTCGGCGTGTTTGACCGTGTGATGGAGGTTGGTCCGGTGTTCCGTGCGGAGAAGCATAACACGAAACGCCATTTAAACGAATATACCGGACTGGATTTTGAGATGGGATATATCGATGATTTTACCGATATCATGGCGATGGAAACCGGATTTCTTCAGCATATGGTGGAAATTTTAAAGAAGGAATATTCCACGGAGCTGGAAATCCTTAAAGTCAAACTTCCGGAAGTAGAGAAGATTCCGGCAGTGACCTTTACCGAGGCGAAACGCCTTGCCTCCGAAAAATATGGAACCCAGATCAAAAACCCATACGATCTGGAGCCGGAGGAAGAACACCTGATTGGACGCTACTTTAAAGAAGAGTACGGCGCCGATTTCGTGTTTGTCACCCATTATCCATCCAAGAAGCGTCCATTCTATGCGATGGATGACCCGACAGACCCGAAAGTAACACTCAGCTTTGACCTTTTATTCCGGGGACTGGAAGTCACAACCGGCGGACAGCGTATCCACAGCTACACCGAGTTGATGGAGAAGATTGAAAAACGCGGTATGGATACCGAGGGAATGGAACAGTATTTAAGCACCTTCAAACACGGTATGCCGCCTCACGGCGGACTCGGCATCGGTCTGGAACGTATGACGATGCAGCTGCTTGAAGAGGAGAATGTCCGTGAGGTATCGCTCTTCCCGAGAGATATGAGCCGTCTGGTACCGTAACGTGACAGGACGCAATTTCCTATGAAACAAAGAGTTTGTCCATAACACACATTATAATAGGAAGGAACAGAACTTATGGCAGTGAAAATAGACGATGAAATGATTGATTATGTTGGTATTTTAGCAAAGCTTTCCCTTTCCCCGGAGGAAAAGGAGGCAGCGAAAAGCGACATGAGCCGGATGCTTGAGTATATCGATATGCTGAATCAGCTTGATACTTCGGAGGTAGAACCGATGTCGCATGTCTTTGACATTCACAATGTGTTCCGCGAAGATGTCGTGGAAAATGGAGATGAATCAGATGCGATGCTTTCGAATGCACCGGAGCAGAAAGAAAAACAGTACAAGGTGCCTAGGACAGTGGAGTAAAAAGAAGTAGAGATACAGGCAGCAATATGGAGGAAATCAGGATGGGAATTTCAGAATTAACAGCGCTGGAGCTGGGAAAAGAAATTAAAGAAAAACGAATCTCCGTCCGGGAGGCGGTACAGGCATCTCTGGAACGGATTCATAAATATGAAGATACAGTTCATGCTTATGTAACGCTGACCGAGGAGGCAGCACTGGCACAGACGGATGAGATCCAGAAACAGATTGACGATGGCATCCTGACCGGACCGCTGGCGGGCGTTCCGATGGCGATCAAGGATAATATTTGTACAGAGGGAATTGAGACAACGTGCAGTTCCAAAATTTTAAGGGGATTTGTACCTCCGTACTCAGCGGAGGCAGCGCTGAACCTCAAAAAAGCCGGTGCGATCCTGCTTGGCAAGACAAATATGGATGAATTTGCGATGGGAAGTACGACCGAGACATCCTGGTTTGGACCGACGAAAAACCCCTGGAATACAGAGCATGTACCGGGCGGATCTTCAGGTGGCTCGTGTGCGGCTGTCGCAGCGGGAGAGACCTTTTTTGCTCTTGGTTCAGATACGGGCGGTTCCATCCGCCAGCCAAGTTCCTTCTGCGGCGTGACCGGCATCAAACCGACCTATGGAACGGTTTCCCGGTATGGTCTGATCGCCTATGGTTCCTCGCTGGATCAGATTGGACCGATTGCGAAAGATACCGCAGACTGCGCGGCAATTCTGGAGACGATCGCTTCCTATGATAAAAAGGACAGCACCTCTGTCAAGCGGGAGGCGTACAATTTTACCGCTGCCCTGACCGGAGAGGTAAAAGGGATGAAGATCGGAATCCCGTCCGATTATCTGGGCGAAGGACTCGATGAAGATGTAAAAAAAGCTGTTCTGGCGGCAGCTGATGCGTTAAAAGAACGCGGGGCAGAAGTGGAGTTTTTTGATTTAGGCATGGTTGAGTATGCGATTCCAGCATATTACGTCATTGCATCGGCGGAGGCAAGCTCCAACCTGTCCCGGTTTGACGGTGTGAAGTACGGTTACCGCACACCGGAATATGAAGATTTACATGAAATGTATAAAAAGAGCCGTTCCGAGGGCTTTGGACCAGAGGTAAAACGCCGTATCATGCTCGGTTCGTTCGTTTTGAGTTCCGGCTACTACGATGCATATTATCTGAAAGCACTCCGCACAAAAGCATTGATTAAACAGGCATTTGACAAGGCGTTTGAGAAATACGATGTCATTCTGGGACCGGCAGCGCCGTCCACGGCACCGCTGCTGGGCGACAGCCTTTCCGATCCGATGAAGATGTATCTGGGCGATATTTATACTGTTTCGGTCAACCTGGCAGGTCTTCCGGGCATTTCAGTTCCGTGCGGGCTGGATTCGAAGGGACTTCCGATCGGGCTTCAGATGATCGCAGACTGCTTCCAGGAAAAGAAGCTGTTTGGCGCGGCATCTGCATACGAAAAGGCGAGAGGTGCATGGAAGCTTCCGGTTATGACAGACAAGGAGGGCAGATAAGATGAAGAAAGAATATGAGACAGTCATCGGCTTGGAGGTACACGTAGAGCTGGCGACGAAAACCAAGATTTTCTGCGGCTGCTCCACCGAATTTGGAGCAAAACCAAATACTCATACCTGCCCGGTTTGTACCGGTATGCCGGGTTCTCTGCCGGTTTTAAATAAGAAGGTCGTTGAATACGCGATGTCTGTCGGTCTGGCGGCAAACTGTGGTATCAACCAGTTCTGTAAATTTGACCGGAAAAACTATTTTTACCCGGACAACCCGCAGAACTACCAGATTTCCCAGCTGTATCTCCCGATCTGCCACGACGGATATATCCCGATCGATACGCCTGCCGGTGAAAAGAAAATTCGTATTCATGAAATTCACATGGAGGAAGATGCCGGAAAGCTGATCCACGACGAGTGGGAAGACTGCTCGCTGGTTGATTACAACCGAAGCGGCGTGCCGCTGATCGAGATCGTTTCTGAGCCGGATATGCGGAGTGCTGATGAGGTTATTGCCTACCTCGAACGCCTGCGCCTGCTGGTACAGTATCTGGGCGCATCCGATTGTAAGTTACAGGAAGGTTCGATGCGTGCCGATGTCAACTTATCGGTCCGTGAGGTGGGAAGTGAAACATTTGGTACGAGAACTGAGATGAAGAACTTGAACTCTTTCAAGGCGATTGCCCGTGCGATCGACGGCGAGCGCACCCGCCAGATTGAGCTGCTGGAAGAGGGCAGGAAAGTCATCCAAGAGACGAGACGCTGGGATGACAACAAGGAATACTCCTATGCGATGCGTTCCAAAGAGGATGCGAAAGATTACCGTTATTTCCCGGATCCGGATCTTCCGCCGGTCTGCATCAGCGATGAGTGGCTGGAATCTGTCCGCGCCGCCCTGCCGGAATTGCAGCCGGAAAAAATGGCACGTTACCAGAGCGAATATGGTCTGTCTGAATATGACAGCCGCATCCTGACTGAGTCTAAGAAAATGGCGGATATGTTTGAAAAGACCACCACCCTCTGCCAGAAACCGAAGAAGGTGGCAAACTGGCTGATCGGCGAGGCAAGCCGCCTGCTCAAGGAAAAAGGAGAGGACGCTGAAAGCCTGTGGTTCTCCCCGATACATCTGGCACAGCTCACCGATCTGGTCGATGCCGGAACGATCAATAACAACACGGCCAAAGAAGTATTTACAGCTATTTTTGAGCAAGATGTCGATCCGTCCGCCTATGTCGATGCACACGGACTTGGCATGGTCAATGACGACAGTGCTCTGGAACAGGCAGTTTCCGATGTGCTCGCCGCAAACCCGAAGACGGTGGAAGAGTACAAGAGCGGAAAGACAAAGGTACTTGGTTTCCTGGTCGGTCAGGTGATGAAAGCGATGAAGGGCAAGGCAAATCCGGGTAAAGTGAATGAAATGATGACGGAGAAGCTGAACGCGTAAAAACGCCTTTTTATAAATGAAAATTATAATTAGCTTTTAAAGAAAACTAAAAAGAAACTGTCTACAGATGCTGGCTTTCTGGATGATTCGTGATTTGTAATCGGAATTACCAGAAATACCATCTGTAACAGTTTCTTTTTTATAATCGTGTTATAAATGATGCGATGTGATTACTCTACAATATCCAGCTCCTTGCTGAAGGAGTTTAGAATCTCGCATCCATCCTCAGTAATCAGCACCAGATCCTCGATTCTCACGCCAACTTCGCCTTCTACATAAATACCTGGTTCGATGGAGAAGATATTGCCAACCTCAGCGACCTTGGTGTTCGCAGAAGAAACATCGCCGTACTCATGTACTTCCAGACCGATGAAATGTCCCAGCCGATGGGTAAAGTTCGGACCATATCCGGCATCCTCGATGATCTGGCGGGCAGCTTTATCGACTTCGCAGAGCGGAACGCCCGGTTTCAGAATTGCTTCTGCGGCAGCATTTGCGCGGCGGACGGTCTCATAAATAGCGCGGTGCTTCTCAGACGGTACTTTTTTATAGAAGAAAGTACGTGTCATATCGGCACAATAGCCATCCTTCCTGCATCCAACATCAAACAGGACGGTGTCGCCCTCTTTCAGAACAGTATTGTCCGGACCGTGGTGTCCAAGCGCGCAGTTTGCACCGAAGCCAACCAGTGGTTCAAAGGAATATCCGTCTGCACCGAGACTCTTATAAATATCTAACATCTTGGAAGCGATCTCTTCCTCAGTCACGCCCTCATGGATCAGACCTCGGAACTGTGCCATCGCCTTATCATTGATTTCGGAAACCGCACGCATTTTTTCACGTTCTTCGTCATCCTTGCACGCACGGACTTCATCGATGCAGATGGAGCTGACCTTGTAGGAGGAAGCGCCCGAATGATCGATGACCGGAATCAGGAAACGGGCAGCAAATGTTTTATCAATACCGAGCGGTTTGCCTGCCTCAACACAGTCGCACAGAGGAGTCAGGTAATCGTCCGTATCCGAGAAGCGGAATTTCTCCACGCCCAGATCTTCCGGAACGGTAAAGAGGTTATTGATAAAGATCTTATTCTTGCCGGACTGGTTAATGTAAAGTGCCAGCAGACGTTCGCCCGGATCAATAAAACGACCTGTCAGATAATAGATCGCATACGGATCGGAAATAATCATCTGATCGAGTCCCTCTGTCTCCATTTTTTTCAAAATTTTATCAAGTCGCTGTGTGTTCATCATGATGTCCTCCTTATAAATAGAGTGGCTGTAACTGTGAAGATGCCAGACAGTTTACGCCATAAATTTATCGTAACTGTTCAGTACCTTCACAGTCACAATTTAGCTGCTTTTATTATAAGACGCGCTGAGAAAAAGTCAACGATAAAAGAACGCTTGAAAAGCGCATGGAAAGGGGGTAGAATAGTATCAACTGACCAGCCTTCGAAAAATGAAAGGACTTTTATTTTTAAGATACGAAAGGATGAAAAACATGGCGAAATCCTATGAAATGGATATGTGCAATGGCCCGATTCTCAGAAAGGTACTTACATACTCCATTCCGTTGATGCTTTCTGGCGTGCTTCAGCTTCTTTTTAATGCGGCGGATGTGATTGTGGTGGGACGTTTTGCAGGCAGCCAGTCTCTGGCAGCAGTCGGCTCGACCAGTTCCCTTATTAATCTTCTCATTAACGTCTTTATCGGTCTGTCGATTGGTGCGAACGTTCTGGTGGCACGCTATTATGGCGCGAAGAATGACCGCGACATGAGCGAGACAATCCATACGGCGATCACGGTCAGCCTGATGAGCGGGCTGTTTCTGGTCTTTTTGGGTTTGTTTACCTCACGTTTCTGGCTGGAACTGATGGGGACGCCGGACGATGTCATCGATAAATCGACGATCTACATGCGGATTTATTTTGCCGGTATGCCGGCAACGATGGTGTATAACTTCGGAAGTGCGATCCTGCGCGCGATCGGCGATACGAAACGTCCGCTGTATTTCCTGACCGTGGCAGGTGTTATCAATGCAGCACTGAACATATTCTTTGTTACCCAGCTCCAGATGGACGTAGCGGGTGTCGCGCTGGCAACCGTGATTTCCCAGTGTATTTCCGCATTTCTGGTTATCCGCTGCCTGATGCGTTCAGAGGGCGCGATGAAGCTGTCGCTTTCCAGGCTGGGAGTCAACCGGAGAAAACTTCTTCTTATTATAAAGGTAGGTCTTCCGGCTGGTATCCAGGGTGCGATTTTTGCGATCTCCAACGTACTGATTCAGTCGTCCGTCAATTCCTTCGGTTCGATCGCGATGGCAGGCAACACGGCGTCGCAGAATATTGAGGGATTTGTGTATACCTCGATGAATGCGCTGTATCAGACCAATTTAAGCTTTACGAGCCAGAATATCGGAGCGGAGAAATATACGCGGATCAAAAAGATTCTTGCCACCTGCCAGGGTGTCGTTGTGACAGTAGGACTGGTGCTTGGATTTGCAGCATACCTCGGAGGTCCGTGGCTGCTGCAGATATATTCAGAAGATGCCGACGTTATTTCCTATGGACTGCTCCGGATGTCGATCATCTGTACGACGTATTTCCTGTGCGGCATGATGGATACGATGGTCGGAAGCATCCGCGGACTTGGGTATTCGATCCTGCCGACGCTTGTCTCTCTGACCGGCGCCTGCGGACTGCGGGTGATTTGGATCTTTACCATATTTGCAGCGCAGCGGTCGCTGGCGATCCTGTATCTGTCGTACCCGATCTCCTGGGCGGTCACAGCGACGGCACATATGATCTGCTTCTGGCGGGCGGCGAAGAAGATGCCGAAGGAAGATGGCCATCCGGTACGGGGATAGAATTTGAAAGAAAACGTTACTGTTCACGCATACGTGCCCAGTAACGGAATTTGCCGTGGCTTCGCATTTAAATACGGCAAATTCCTGCTGCCACCACGTTTTCTTACGGCACTTTCGGTTCCAAAAGTGCCTACCTGTGAACAGTAACAAGAAAACACAAATCTCATTAGTGTAAAGAAAAAATACTTGACACCAATTAGATTATCGTGTATGATAACACAGGTGATGAGGAATGGAAAAAATTGTTGAACAGGGTCTTTTGTATGATTTCTACGGAGAACTCCTGACAAAGCATCAGCAAAGTGTATATAAGGATGTGGTATTTAACGATCTGTCCCTCAGCGAGATTGCAGACGAACAGGGCATTACCCGTCAGGGTGTGCATGATCTGATCCGGCGCTGTGACCGTACACTTCTTGGTTATGAGGAAAAGCTTGGACTGATTGCCAAATTCCAGAAAACCAAGGAAAAAGTAACTGAGATTCATCGGTTGACGGAAGAATTCAGCCAGACACAGAATCAGGCGCTGATTGAGGCAATCGGGCGAATCTCAAACGAGATATTGGATTTATAATGCAGGAGGTTTTTGATGGCATTTGAAAGCTTGGCAGACAAACTGCAGAATGTGTTTAAAAACCTGACAGGCAAGGGACGACTCAGCGAGAGCGACGTAAAAGCCGGACTCAAAGAAGTCAAGATGGCCCTTCTGGAAGCGGATGTAAGCTTCAAGGTAGTAAAACAGTTTATCAATTCTGTACAGGAGCGGGCAATTGGAACCGATGTTTTAAATGGTCTGAATCCAGGACAGATGGTAATAAAGATTGTCAACGACGAGCTGGTCAAGCTGATGGGCTCCGAAATGACAGAGATTGCGTTAAAACCGGGCAATGAGATTACCGTCATCATGATGGCAGGTCTCCAGGGTGCTGGTAAGACGACCACGACGGCAAAGATTGCCGGAAAGCTCAAGGCAAAGGGAAGAAATCCATTGCTGGTAGCATGTGATGTCTACCGACCGGCGGCAATCGAACAGCTGCAGAAAAATGGTGAAAAACAGGGTGTTCCCGTATTTGCGATGGGAACGAACCACAAACCGGTCAATATCGCAAAGGCAGCGCTTGAGCACGCGGCGAAAAATGGCAACAATGTGGTTATCATCGATACAGCCGGTCGTCTCCACATCGATGAAGCGATGATGGATGAGCTGGTTGAGATTAAAGAGAATGTGGATGTTTATCAGACACTTCTCGTTGTAGATGCCATGACTGGTCAGGATGCAGTCAATGTAGCGAGCATGTTTAACGACAAAATCGGCATTGACGGTGTGGTTCTGACAAAGATGGATGGCGATACGCGAGGCGGTGCGGCCCTTTCTATCAAGGCGGTAACCGGAAAACCGATTCTCTATGTCGGTATGGGCGAGAAACTTTCCGATTTGGAACAGTTTTACCCGGACCGTATGGCTTCCCGGATCTTGGGCATGGGCGATGTTCTTTCCATTATCGACAAAGCATCTGCTGTGATCGACGAGGAGAAGGCAAAAGAACTCGGCCGCAAGATTAAGAAGGCAGAATTTGATTACAACGACTTCCTTGATCAGATGAACCAGATCAAGAAGATGGGCGGCATGGCGAGCATCATGAGCATGATGCCGGGCATGGGACAGCTTAAGGGTCTGGATTTAGATGAAAATGAGAAGACGATGGGGCGCGTGGAGGCGATCATCCTCTCGATGACAGCCGAAGAGCGGCGCAACCCGGATCTGATGAATCCGTCCCGCAAGAAACGAATCGCACAGGGCGCAGGCGTGGATATCGCAGAAGTCAACCGCCTGGTAAAACAGTTCGGAGATATGAAAAAGCTGATGAAACAGCTTCCGGGCATGGCAGGCGGCGGAAAACGCAAGGGTCTTGGCGGACTCGGCGGTATGCTTGGCAAGATGAAGCTGCCGTTTTAAACAAGTGTTAGTAGATGCAGTGTGCATTAGCTATATTTTATAATTTAAGGAAATAAGGAAAATTTCAGGAGGTAATTTAAAATGGTAAAGATGAGATTAAGAAGAATGGGTCAGAAGAAAGCTCCTTTCTATAGAATTATTGTTGCAGATTCCAGATCCCCGAGAGATGGCAGATTCATCGAGGAGATCGGTATCTACGATCCGAATACAGAGCCGAGCACTCTGAAATTCGACGAGGAAGCTGCTAAGAAATGGTTAGCAACAGGCGCTCAGCCGACAGAGACTGTTGGTAAACTCTTAAAGATCGCTGGTATCCAGTAAATCAAGCATACTGACCTGTGAGGTGCAAAGGTATGAAAGAATTAGTAGAAGTTATCGCGAAAGCACTGGTTGAGAACCCGGACGAGGTAGTGGTTACAGAATCGGTCAAAGACGATGAGACTGTAATCGAGCTTTCCGTTGCACCGGCCGATATGGGTAAGGTAATTGGAAAACAGGGTCGTATCGCGAAAGCGATTCGCTCGGTTGTCAAGGCGGCTTCATCCAAGGAAGACAAGAAAGTTATTGTAGAGATTCAGTAATACAGACGAAGCTGAAAAGCCGGCTGCCTGAAAGGGTGTCCGGCTTTTTTATATCACAGGAAATTCAAGAGGATGCCAACGCAACCGCACCCCGGCGCGGGAATGCAAGGCACGTTCTATTTCATACAGGAGGATTATAGAATGGTTGATTATCTGAGAGTTGGTGTAATTACATCCCCGCATGGCCTGCGCGGAGATGTGAAAGTATTTCCTACCACCGATGATGTGAATCGTTTTAAAAAATTAAAAAAAGCGTATATCGACACTGGAAAAGAAAAAATGCCGGTGACCGTGGAACAGGTGCGTTTTTTCAAAAATATGGTCATTCTTAAATTTAAAGAGATGAATCGGATTGAGGACTGCGAGCCGTTTCGTAATAAGGATATTCTGATCACCCGCGATCAGGCGGTGAAACTGAATCCAGATGAGAATTTCATTGCCGATCTGATTGGTCTGAAAGTGCTGACGGACGAAGGCGAGGAGTTCGGTACGGTGAAAGATATCCTTCAGACAGCGGCTAACGACGTGTATGTGATCGAAGGACCTGAGGGCAAAGAATACCTTTTCCCATCCATCAAGGAATGCATCCTGAATGTGGATCTGGAGGCTGGCACTGTAACGGTTCATATCATGGACGGTCTGCTGGATCTGTAAATGGAATGAAAATCCTAAAATGAAAGTACCGTTGTGAAAGTGCTGTATAAATATAGGAGAAACGGATGAATTTTCATATTCTGACCCTGTTTCCGGAGATGGTAATGGGGGGACTGAACACAAGTATTACGGGGCGTGCGATTGACAAAGGGCTGATCTCGGTTGAGGCGGTCAATATCCGCGATTATTCGAAGGACAAACACCATCATGTAGACGATGCGCCCTATGGCGGCGGCGCCGGTATGGTGATGCAGCCGGAACCGATTTACGATGCATATGAAGACCTGGCGGCGCGCACCGGAAAACGTCCGCGCGTGATCTATCTGACTCCGCAGGGGCAGGTTTTCAACCAGAAAATCGCGGAAGAACTGGCGAAAGAAGAGGATCTGGTGTTCCTCTGCGGGCATTATGAGGGGATCGATGAGCGCGCGCTGGAGCTGGTTGTAACTGACTATCTCTCCATCGGCGATTATGTCCTGACGGGCGGTGAGCTTCCGGCGATGGTTATGATCGACTGCATTTCCCGTCTGGTGCCTGGTGTGTTAAATAATGACGTATCCGCGGAATTTGAGTCATTTCACGACAATCTGCTGGAATATCCACAGTACACCCGCCCGGTTGTATTTATGGATAAGGCGGTCCCGGACGTACTTCTGACCGGGCATCACAAAAATATCGAGACCTGGCGCCGTCAGAAATCGATCGAACGGACGCTGGAACGCCGCCCGGATCTTTTAAAAGATGCGGTTCTGGATAAGAAAGAGAAGAAATATCTGGAAGAGCTGATTCGTCAGAAAGAGGAAAAAGAAACAAAAAAACTCTAAAAAAGAGAGCAGAAAGTCCTTGCAAATCAAGGATTTCTATGATAAAATCATATTCTGTGAAATAAAGAGATGTTCCGCTGTTACAGGAAGCACGTTTTTACGGGATAAAAGATCGTATTAAGAACATCAAAGATTTTAAAGGAGGTTCACAAAGATGAACGAGATTATTAAGAACATTGAAGCAGCTCAGTTAAAGGAAATCGTTCCGAGTTTCAACGTAGGCGATACAGTACGTGTATCTGCTAAGATCAAAGAGGGAAACCGCGAGAGAATTCAGGTTTTCGAGGGAACTGTTATTAAGAGACAGAACGGCGGCGTTCGCGAGACTTTCACTGTTAGAAAGAGCTCCAACGGTGTTGGTGTAGAGAAGACCTGGCCGTTACATTCTCCGTCTGTAGAGAACGTTGAAGTAGTAAGAAGAGGTAAAGTAAGAAGAGCAAAACTGAACTACCTGAGATCCAGAATCGGCAAGGCAGCGAAGGTAAAAGAGTTAGTAAAATAATTTCTGAAGCGGATGGGGCTGCTGTACAGGTCAGCCCGCTGTGCATCCGGATATGCGGTTATGTGTGTCCGGCGCGGCGGGAGGAGCTGTGCAGCAGCTTTTTTTCGTGTAATAGGAAATTCCTTGTGATTCCCTATTATAAAAAAGAATGTGCCCTGGCACATTCTCGCGCCGAGCGCGGTCGCTTGCGACATGAGCGATGATTCATGGGGAATGGATAGAGAGGGAGTGACATATGGAGCTGAAAGAGGATAAAAACCGCATCCGTCTGGTGGTTGGATGGATCGTGGATATCGCGGTGGTAATTTCGATCGCGTGGTTCGCCGTGTTTGCGATGGGGACACAGATACGGGTGAGCGGTCAATCAATGGAACCGGTGTTGTCGCAGAACGAAAAGGTTCTGATGAACCGCCTGAGTTACCGCGTGATGCGCCCAAAGCGCTATGACATTATTGTATTTGAAAAAGAAACGGGAAATTACAATATAAAACGCGTCATTGGACTGCCAGGTGAGACGGTGCAGATCAAGGACGGTTATATTTACATTAATAATGAAAAATTAGACGCCCCGAACGACTTGGGTAAGGCGGCTCTGGCTGGACTGGCGGAATATCCGATTAGTCTGGATAAAAACGAATATTTTCTGCTGGGTGACAACCGCTCCGGCAGTGAGGACAGCCGCTTTTCCAATGTGGGAAATGTGAAGTTCCGGCAGATCAAAGGAAAGGTCTGGCTGCGGATCCAGCCGGTTAGCCGGTTTGGGTTGATTTCGTCGAGATAGGTTCTAAGAAAGGAAGAAAATTTCATGCAGATACAATGGTACCCTGGACATATGACAAAGGCAAAAAGAGCCATGAAGGAAGATATCAAGCTGATCGATCTGGTGATTGAGCTGGTGGATGCGCGCGTGCCGCTCGGCAGCCGCAACCCGGATATTGATGAGCTTGCGAAGGGAAAGGGACGGATTGTCCTTTTAAATAAGGCGGATCTGGCGGACGACGGCTGTACAGAGCGCTGGATCGCATGGTTTAAGGAGCAGGGCATCCATGCACTCCGCATCAACGCGCGCAGCGGCATGGGAATGAAGCAGATCCAGCCGCTGGTGCAGGAGGCATGCAAGGAGAAAATTGAGCGTGACCGCCGCCGCGGTATCAAAAACCGCCCGGTGCGGACGATGGTAGTCGGCATTCCGAATGTCGGAAAATCGACCTTTATCAATTCCTTTGCCGGAAAAGCCTGCGCCAAGACTGGAAATAAACCGGGTGTTACCAAGGGAAACCAGTGGATCCGCTTAAATAAGACACTGGAACTTCTCGATACGCCGGGAATCCTCTGGCCGAAATTTGAAGATCCGAATGTGGGACTGTGCCTTGCATTTATCGGCTCGATCAACGATGAGATTCTGGATAAGGAAGAGCTGGCAGCCGAGCTGATCAAAAATATGTCCGGACGTTACGGAAAGCGCCTGGAAGAGCGGTATGGTGTGACGCTGGTTGAGAATACGGCTGGGGACGGCGAAGATACAAAAAAAGCCTGGGAAATCCTGCGTGAAATCGCAAGGGCACGTTCCTGTCTTTTAAAGGGCAGCGAGCTGGATACGAAAAAAGCGGCTGGCTTCCTATTAGATGACTTCCGCAGCGGCAAACTGGGGCGCGTGACGCTGGAAGTGCCGGAGGTATAGGAAAACATGAGAAAACTAACAGGAGAAAAACTGGAAGCAGAACTGGCGCGTCTCGAAGGAATGCGCGCCTATGAACATCAGTACGAAAGTGCAGGGATCGTCTGCGGCATTGATGAGGCGGGCAGAGGTCCATTAGCCGGTCCGGTGGTGGCGGCGGTCGCGGTACTTCCAAAAGACTGTACGATTCTGCGGCTGAACGATTCCAAAAAATTGTCGGAAAAATGCCGGGAAGAATTATTTCTGGAAATCAAAGAAAAGGCAGCTGCCTACGGAATTGGAATTGTAAGCCCGGAGGTGATCGATTCCATCAATATTTTGCAGGCGACCTATGAGGCGATGCGTCAGGCAGTCGCACAGCTTCCGCAGGAGCCGGATATCTTTTTAAATGACGCGGTCATCATTCCGGGGATTTCGGAGGAAAAGCAGATTAAGATTATCAAGGGCGATGCAAAAAGTGTCTCGATCGCGGCAGCCAGTATCCTGGCAAAAGTGACGAGGGATCATATGATGATGGAGTACGATAAAATCTATCCGGAATACGGGTTTGTGAAGCATAAAGGATACGGAACCAAGATGCATAACGAGGCAATTTTAACCTATGGTCCATGCCCGATCCACCGGAGAACCTTTTTGAAGAAGCTGCTGGGCGAGGAAGCCGCGATGCAGGGGATGAAATAACAGAAAGGGAGCTGAATGGGAGAAAGAAACTTTCATCTTCATGGAAATTCATTCAACCGCCGTGCCATCGGAACTGAATATGAAACTCTGGCGTGTGAATATCTCACCCGGCACGGTTATCAGATTTTCTGCCGGAATTTCCGCTGTCGCCAGGGTGAAATTGATATTATCGCAAGAGATAGAGACTACCTGGTTTTTATCGAAGTCAAATACCGCCGCGATGAACACGAAGGCGATCCGGCGGAGGCAGTGGATGCCCGCAAGCAGGCGCGGATTCTTCGTACCGCCCGGTATTATATGACGCGTTATCATATTTCCGAGGACACGCCGTGCCGGTTTGATGTGGTGGCGGTGCTTGGCAGTAACGTGAGATTAATTCGGGACGCGTTCTGGTGCGGATAATTACAAATGAAAGAATTCAAAAACTGCACAATCAGATTTGAGCAAGAGACAGAAAAAGGATGTGACAATCATGGCGCTTACCTATATACAAAAAACAGTTCATCCGGCACCAATTACCCTTCATGAGTCAAACGGAGTGGCTTATTTTACCTTTCCGCTCTTAGAGCAGACCAGGATGGTGCGCCACGCATTTTCTACCCGGCTTGGCGGAGCGAGCAAGGGATATTTCAGTACGATGAACTTTTCGCTGACGCGCGGCGACAACCGGGACGATGTGCTTGAAAATTACCGGAAAATGGCGCGGATTCTGGGAACGGATGTGTCAAAGATGGTGCTCAGCCATCAGACGCACACGACGAATATCCGTCTTGTTAGGGAAGCGGACGCTGGAAAAGGAATCTGGCGGGAGCGCGATTATGAAAACATCGACGGACTTATCACAAACGTGCCGGGGCTGACGCTGGTTACATTTTTTGCGGACTGTGTACCATTATATTTTGTAGATCCGGTGCATCGTGCGATCGGACTGTCGCATTCCGGCTGGAAGGGAACCGTTCACCGGATGGGACAGAAAACGATCGAGGCGATGGGAGAGGCGTTCGGCACGAAGCCGGAGGATCTGCGCGTCTGCATCGGACCGAGCATCTGCCGGGACTGTTATGAGGTCAGTGAGGATGTGGCAGACGCATTTAAAGAAGAATTTGGAGCAGAAATCAGTCAGGATGATTCAACATCCTGTTATTCCTGGAATGGGAAATCGATTCTCATGAATAGGGGGAATGGCAAGTACCAGCTTGACCTCTGGGGCGCGAACCGCCTGGTGCTCCTGGATGCCGGAATTTTGCCGGAGCATCTGGCTGTGACGAATGTATGTACGAAATGCAATCCGGATCTTTTATATTCACACCGCGTGATGGGAGATAAGAGGGGGAATCTGGCGGCATTTTTATCGCTAAAGTAAGTATACAATCTGTCTATCAAACAAGTGAATGAATGTTTTGCAGAAAAGAACAGCAGCATGATTGAAAATCGGTCGTTCAAGTCCGGTTTTGTCAATCATGCTGCTGCCGTTTTTTTCGCCGTTTCAGCGAAGATTCAGAAGAGCCCTACGATGCCTTATTTACCAGCCATCTTTTTTTCCTGTTCCTCAATCATCTTTTTGACCATATAGCCGCCGACGGAACCAGCCTGTGCGGAGGTCAGGTTACCATTGTAGCCCTCGCTTAACGGAACGCCAATCTCATTGGCAACCTCCATCTTAAAGCGGTTCATCGCTTCCTTGGCTTCCGGTACATTGGTTTTGTTAGTGTTGTTGGAACTAGACATAACAGACGCCTCCTTTTTTGCGTGTGCCCCTTCAAACTTTCGTTTGTCCGGGTGTCTCTTTTTGTTACATTCTCAGTATGCGGATCTTAAAAGTGAAATACACTAGAAGGTTTTGTGCAAATTGACATTTTGGGGCAAAACACCCACAATGTAGGGAAAAAAGTTAGTATTGATCCGATTTTATGCTTGTATATCAGTAAAACTCATACTATAATAGAACAGATGTAGTGTTAAAAAATACGCAAACTGTTTGGTGAATTTTACGGTTGCAGTTCAAAATACATTAATATTTCTAGTAAGATGGAGAAAAATCCATGCGGGTAATAGCAGGAAGTGCCAGAAGGCTTACTTTAAAGACGATCGAGGGAATGGATACGAGACCGACGACGGACCGTATCAAAGAAACTCTTTTTAATATGATTCAGAATGATATCTATGGATGCACATTTCTCGATTTATTCAGCGGAAGCGGGGCGATCGGGATCGAAGCTTTAAGCCGCGGGGCAAAAGAAGCTGTTTTTGTGGAGAAGAATCCGAAAGCGGCGGACTGCATCCGTGACAATCTGAAAGCGGCCCGCCTAGCTGATAAGGCGACGCTGTTAAACTGTGATATTTCGGATGCATTGAAACGGATAGAAAACCGGAAGAGTGCGTTTGATTTCATTTTTATGGATCCTCCGTACAACCATCTCTGGGAGAAAGAAGTGCTTACTTATCTGGCGCATTCGTCCCTGGCAGATGAACATACGATGATCATCACAGAGGCATCGAAAGAGACCGGGTGCGGCTACCTTTCAGAACTGGGATACCATCTCGAAAAAGAGAAGATATATAAGACGAATAAACATCTGTTTATCCGAAAAGCTTGAATACCAAAGGAGAAAAAAAGATGAAAACAGCCATTTATCCGGGCAGCTTTGATCCGGTGACGCTCGGACATTTTGATATTATAAAGCGATCCTCCGAAATTTTTGATCAGGTCATCGTGGGAGTTTTGTGTAATAACGCAAAATCTCCGTTGTTTTCTGTCGAAGAACGTGTTAAGATGTTAGAGGAAGTGACAAAAGACATTCCTAACGTGGAGGTGCAGTCGTTTGACGGACTTCTGGTCGATTTCATGCGCCAGAATCACGCAAAGGTCATCGTGCGTGGTCTGCGTGCGATCACGGATTTCGAATATGAGCTGCAGCTCGCGCAGATGAACCGGGTGATTGCACCCGAAATAGATACCCTGTTTCTGACAACGAACCTTAAATACGCGTATTTAAGTTCCAGTATGGCAAAAGAGGTTGCGAT
The DNA here is from genome assembly GCF_003477925.1 of Clostridium sp. AF32-7AC. Classification (NCBI taxonomy): domain Bacteria; kingdom Bacillati; phylum Bacillota; class Clostridia; order Eubacteriales; family Clostridiaceae; genus Clostridium; species Clostridium sp. AF32-7AC. Next base: position 897,999 of record NZ_QUEG01000001.1, on the reverse strand, counting down.
GTACGGCGGAGACATTTCCGAATTTCTCGATCCGGTCATTGCAAAACAAGTACAGGAGAAATATCAGGCGCTTCAGGAAGACAGGGAATGTAAGTAAGGAGAAAAGCTATGAGCAGAATTGAACAGATCATCACAGAAATTGAAGATTATATCGACAGCTGCAAGTTTCAGCCGCTGTCCAACACGAAGATTTTAGTAAATAAAGAAGAGATTGAAGAACTGCTCGTGGAACTGCGTCTTCGCATTCCGGAGGAGATCAAGAAATATCAGAAGATCATCAGCAATCAGGATGCGATTCTGCAGGAGGCACGTTCCCAGGCAGACGCGATGGTAGCCGAGGCGACCGCCCAGACCAATGAGCTGGTTAATGAGCATGAGATCATGCAGCGTGCATATGCAGAAGCAAACAGCATTATTGAGCAGGCAAATGCACAGGCACAGCAGATCGTGGACAACGCTGTCACAGAGGCAAACAATATCCGCCAGGGTTCCGTTCAGTACACGGACGACATGCTCCGCAGCCTGCAGACCATCATCAAGCATTCGATGGAGGGCGCGCAGAGCCGTTTCGAGTCTTACATGAGTTCGATGCAGTCCAGCTACGATGTCGTATCTTCCAACCGCAATGAGCTGGCTGGCAGTGTCGTGACCGAGCCGGAGGAGAACACAGGCGCCGAGGCAGCAGCGGCCGCTACACAGGCGGCATCCGGCGAAGCAGCAGAATAAAGAGAACGAACGAGAGACTGGCGTGAACCAGTTTCCACAGTACATAATGCCGGATGGAAAGTCCGGCATTTTTTTCTCTGTCTTTTCGGCTGTCCCGTATGACTGAATTTGTCTGGGCGATCCCGGATAACCCGCCGAACGCAGCACATGCCGCCATCGCGCCGGATTGAACCGGGATACTGAATATGGCACCAGAACGGGCGATCGCGTCGATGCCGGTTGTCATTTCAGCCGTCCCGATCAGAACCAGACGCAGCGTGCCGGAACAGAAGGCGTCGGCAAAGGCAGCGAGGATCGAATACAGCATGATCAAACCGCCGATGCGGACCTGCAGTTCGATGCAGTCCATCAGGATGGTGTCGAAGGAAGCGGGAACGGAGACGGATGTGGATTTTGTGCGGGCGGGCTTGACAGAGCCGGTTTGTTTCGAAAAAAATCGGTTTTGAGGGCTAAAAGAAGTTACTTTATTATAAATGCATAGGAGACTTCCAACCAATAAAAGCGGCGTATATAGTGCCAGAACCAGATAGTTTGACGGAACTGCCGGGTTCAGCCTAGGTGCAGCATATCCGGCGATAAACATGGGGCTTGGCGAAGCGCTGATGGCGGTCAGAAGCCGTTTTTCATGTGCCGAAAGCAGCGATTTCTGGTTAAAATCGGCGGCAGTTTTCATTCCCATCGGGTAACCGCAGAGCAGCCCGGCAAGCAGGGCATAGCCGCTGTAGACAGACATCCCAAGATGTTTCAAAACTGGGTGAAATGGCGCTAGAAGCAGCCGGACGCCGCCGTGTTCAGCTAAAAGCTTTGAGAAGAGCATAAAGGGAAATAACGTCGGAAAGACCGTATTGAACCATAAAAGAAGTCCTTTTTGTGCCCCATCCGCAGAGAGACGCGGATGTGAGAGCAGAAGCGACAGGATAAGTGCTGGGAACAGGGCGGATAATATTTTTTTTATATATGGCATGGGAGCGCCTTTCTATCATTAAAAAGTAATATAAAGATAGATTATATATATGTAGACAGAAAATGGCTCATTCCTTTTGGAAGCCTGAAAACCGGCATACCGAACAACGAAAGAACGAATGAGCGCGAAAAAAAGTCTTTAGAATCACGCTTATAAATGGATATACAGAGCAATAGACAAAAACAGGAGGAAAACGATTGGATTACCGAGAACTGCCGGAAGAATTTCTTGAAAAAATGAAACAATTTCTGGGTGAGGAATACCCGGAGTATCTGGCTTCGTATGAGGAAGAGCCGCGTTCAGGGCTGCGCGTCAACACGGGCAGGCTGACACCGGAACAGTTTTTAGAGATGGCACAGACGGCGGACTGGAATTTGAAACCAGTGCCGTGGACGAAGAACGGTTTTTATTATCAGGGCGAACGCCCATCCAGGCATCCGTGGTACTACGCGGGACTCTACTATTTGCAGGAACCGAGTGCGATGTCACCGGCGGCATGGCTGCCGATCAAGCCGGGCGACCGGGTTCTGGATTTGTGCGCGGCACCGGGCGGTAAAAGTACGGAACTGGCGGCGAAATTAGCCGGTACAGGTGTCCTGTTTTCCAATGATATCAGCAATTCGCGCGCAAAAGCGCTTCTTAAAAATCTGGAAATGTTCGGAGCGGGAAATATCTGTGTAACGAGCGAGGCACCGGAAAAAATGGCTGGCATCCTGCCGGAGTTTTTTGATAAGATTCTGGTCGATGCGCCGTGCTCCGGCGAAGGTATGTTCCGCCGCGATCCGTCGATGGTAAAGAGCTGGAACGAAAAAGGTCCCGATTATTATGCGCCGCTGCAGCGCCAGATTCTCGACTGTGCCGTGCAGATGCTTGCGCCGGGCGGGAAACTGGTTTATTCGACCTGTACCTTTGACAGGGACGAGGACGAGGGAACGATCGAGTATATTCTGGAGAAATATCCGCAGATGGCGGTCGTGCCGCAGAAACCGGAATATGGCTTTGAGGGAAGCCGTGGCATTGAGGGCTGTCTGAGATTGTTTCCGCACCGTCTGGAGGGCGAAGGACATTTTGTTGCGCTGTTGGAGAAGCGGACGGAGAAACCAGACGCAAATGTCAAGAATTTGGAAAATGCCGGTGAGAAAGCATTGAGCGCTCCACTTTTGGTAGAGGAAATAGAAGCGCGGTTGTGCCGTGTGGCGGAAGATGGTAAGTCCAGACAGACGGCTTCCGGAAAAGCGAAAGGGAAAACATTTGGAAAGGGAAAAAACGTGGCGCAAAACCAGACCGCCGAGGATTTTTCCCCCCTGTTTGAGCTTCTGCGCCAGCTTCCGGTAAGAACCTGGAATTCGGAGCAATTCTACCGTGACAGCGAGCGCATCTATTACCTCCCGGCAGCGCTGGCAGGCGACAATACACGCTATTTTAAGCCACTCCGCTGTCTGCGTACCGGACTTCTGCTCGGAGAACTGAAAAAAGGGCGGTTTGAACCATCCCAGGCGCTGGCAATGAACCTGCGGATGCAGGAATTTGTAAATTACTTAAATTTTAATGCCTCGGATGAGCGCACGATCCGCTATTTAAAGGGCGAGACATTGACAGCCGCAGAGGAAGAGGCAGCAGATGGTCTTGTACTAATCTGTGTGGATGGATTTCCGCTTGGCTGGGCGCAGAAACGGGGCGGTCAGCTTAAAAATAAATACAATCCCGGATGGAGGTGGCAGTGATGGGACAAGGTAAAAGTATACGTTTAGACCGTTTCCTGGCAGAGATGAAGCAGGGAACACGCAGTCAGGTAAAAGAGATGATCCGCAAAGGGCGGGTTCTGGTCGATGGAACCGTCTGTCGCGAGTCTGACCGGAAAATATTCCCGGACAAAACCCGGGTTACACTGGATGGACAGCCGGTTGGCTGGGCAGACACGGAATATTATATGTTAAATAAACCGCAGGGCGTCGTTTCCGCAACGGAAGACGGGCGCTATCAGACTGTCATTGACCTTATTGATGAAGCAAAGCGAAAAGACCTCTTCCCGGTCGGACGCCTCGATATTGATACGGAAGGACTGCTTCTCATCACAAACGACGGTGCGCTGGCGCATGAGCTTCTGGCACCGAAAAAACACGTGGATAAGGTCTATTTTGCACGCGTAAAGGGAACACTGAAAGAAGGAATCGAAGCGCGCTTTCAGGCAGGACTGACGCTGAAGGATGGCACACCGGTACGGCCGGCAGAGCTTATGATCGAGAAAAAATGGAACGACGCAGGAGAAGACCTCTGCGAGGCGCGCCTGACCATCCATGAAGGAAAATTTCATCAGGTAAAGCGGATGTTTGAGGCAGAGGGCGGCGAAGTCATTTACCTGAAACGCCTTTCGATGGGACCGCTTGCCCTGGATGAGGCACTGGCGACGGGAGAGTACCGGGCGCTGACGGAAGATGAAATTAGAGCGTTAAAAGAAAGAACGCTAACCTCACAAAATTGTGTATCGAATGACGAAAATTTGTCAGACACCCAAAATAACACACCTCCTGAAATCAACTGGAACACAGTAGACGCCGTCCTCTTCGATCTCGACGGCACCCTGGTCGATTCCATGTGGATGTGGAAAGCGATCGATGTGGAATTTTTAAAGCGTTACGGCTATGACTGTCCGGAAGATCTTGAGAAGGTGATCGAGGGCATGAGCTTTTCCGAGACAGCAATCTATTTTAAAGATCGCTTCCAGCTGCCGATGACCCTGGATGAGATCAAGGCGATCTGGATTGAAATGTCGATCGATAAATACCGCCATGAGGTACCGCTTAAATCAGGTGTTGCGGAATTTCTTTCATTTTTAAAGAAAAAAGGAATCCGCATGGGAATTGCAACGAGCAATGCACAGGATATGGTAGCAGCCGTGCTGGATTCTCTGGATATCCGTTCCTATTTCGGTGTGGTGGCAACTGCCTGTGAGGTGGCAGCAGGAAAACCGGCGCCGGATATTTATCTGAAAGTAGCGGCGGATCTGGGCGTACAGCCGGAAAAATGTCTGGTATTTGAGGATGTCCCGGCGGGGATTCTGGCTGGAAAACGGGCTGGTATGCGCGTCGGCGCGGTCGAGGACGTATTTTCACTTTCCATGATCGAAGAAAAGAAAGAATTAGCTGATTTTTATATCCGGGACTACCGGGAACTGATACAGGGGGCAAGATAAAATGATACATGATTTTTTACCGATCTGCAGGGCGGATATGGACAAGCGCGGCTGGGAGAGCTGCGATTTTGTCTACGTGTGCGGGGATGCGTATGTCGATCACCCGTCGTTCGGCCACGCGATCATCAGTCGTATGCTTGAAGCGCACGGCTATAAAGTAGGCATCATCGCCCAGCCGGACTGGAAGAATCAGGAATCCATTCAGATTCTGGGCGAACCGCGTCTCGGATGGCTTGTGAGCGCCGGAAATATGGACTCGATGGTAAACCATTATTCGGTTTCGAAAAAGCGCCGCGCAAAGGATTCCTACACACCGGGCGGCGAGATGGGAAAACGTCCGGATTATGCGACGATCGTCTATTCCAACCTGATCCGCACCTGGTCGAAAAAGCCGATCATCCTCGGCGGTATCGAAGCCAGCCTGCGGCGTCTGGCACATTATGATTACTGGTCCGGAAAAATGAAACGGTCCATTCTGCTGGATTCCCAGGCAGATCTGATTTCCTACGGAATGGGCGAGCGCTCGATCGTGGAGATCGCAGATGCACTGGCCAGCGGCATCGAGGCAAAGGATATCACCTTCATCGAGGGAACTGTTTATAAGGCGGAAAACCTGGATTCTGTTTATGACGAAATCCGTCTGCCGTCTTACCGCGAGGTTTCCTCCGATAAAAAGACGTATGCGGAGAGCTTTTACACCCAGTACAGCAACACCGATCCATTTTCGGGAAAACGCCTCGTTGAGCCGTACAGCGACCGCCTCTATGTGGTCCAGAATCCGGCGGCGAAACCACTGACCCAGGAAGAGATGGACGATGTCTACGCACTTCCATACATGAGAACCTGGCATCCGTGTTACGATGCAGCGGGTGGTATTCCAGCGATCACGGAAGTAAAATTCAGCCTGATCAGCAACCGCGGATGCTTCGGCGGATGCAGCTTCTGTGCGCTGACCTTCCATCAGGGACGCATCGTGCAGACCCGCAGCCATGAATCAATTATTCAGGAAGCAGAACTTTTGACCCAGGACCCAGATTTCAAGGGGTACATCCACGATGTCGGCGGTCCGACCGCAAACTTCCGGCACCCGGCATGCGAAAAACAGATGACCTACGGTGCCTGTCCGCACAAACAGTGCCTGTTCCCGCAGCCGTGCAAAAACATGAATGCCGATCACAGCGACTATATTTCCCTGTTAAAGAAGCTGCGGGCGATTCCGAAGGTAAAAAAAGTTTTCATCCGTTCGGGTATCCGTTTCGATTATCTGCTGGCGGAGAAAAACCGGGCATTCTTGCGGGAGCTTTGTCAGTACCATGTCAGCGGACAGCTCAAGGTAGCGCCAGAACATATATCGGATAATGTATTAAAACGGATGGGAAAACCGGAGAATAAGGTTTACCGCCAGTTCATGAAGGAATATGCAGCGATGAATGACTCGCTGGGAATGAAGCAGTACCTCGTTCCGTACCTGATGTCCTCCCATCCGGGTTCCACGCTCAAGGAGGCGATCGAGCTGGCAGAATATCTGCGCGACCTCGGCTACATGCCGGAGCAGGTGCAGGATTTCTATCCGACGCCATCCACACTGTCTACGTGTATGTATTACACGGGATATGATCCGCGCACGATGGAAAAAGTGTACGTGCCGACCAACCCGCATGAGAAAGCGATGCAACGTGCGTTGATCCAGTACCGCAATCCGAAAAACTATGATCTGGTGCTGGAAGCACTCCGTCTGGCAGGCAGAACGGATCTGATCGGTTTTGATAAGAAATGCCTGATCCGTCCGCGGCAGATCAAAGGACGCGATTTCGCGGCTGGCGGATATAAAGGGGCGCATCATGGCAGCCAGACGGCAAAACCGGCTGCTGCCAATCGTGCAAAAGACACCAAACGACCGGCTGTGGGCAGTATGGCCGGGCACAAACAGACCGGCATAAATGGAAATGGACGAAATGCGGGGGGATTTGGCAGCGCTGGTGTTGGAAAGAGCGGTGGCAGCGGAAAGAAAAAAGCCATCCGGAACGTGCACAAGAAGAAATAAAACGTATGTACGCTCGGAATGCAGGAACGACTCCGAGCGTACATACTTGAGACGGGAGGAATTTCTCATGAAAATTGCGATAATTACAGGTGCCTCTTCCGGCATGGGGCGCGAGGCAGCCAGACAGCTGGCGGATCGCTTTTCGGGACTTCAGGAAGTCTGGCTGATTGCCCGCCGGATGGACCGGATGCAGGAGCTGGAACGGACGCTACCGATCCCGGCGCGGTGTTTCGCCATCGATCTGACGGATGCATCCCAGCGGGAGACGCTGGAAAACGAGCTGGCGGCGCGCAAGCCCAACGTAAAGCTTTTGGTAAACGCTTCCGGCTTTGGTAAAATCGGAACGGTCGGGAACCTGCCGCTTGACGATGAAACGGGAATGGTAGAGCTCAACTGCAAGGCGCTGTGCGCGGTCACGCATATGGTGCTTCCCTATATGAGCGAAAACAGCCGGATTCTCCAGTTCGCGTCAGCAGCCTCCTTTCTGCCGCAGCCGGGATTTGCCATCTATGCGGCAACCAAGGCATTTGTCTTAAGCTACAGCCGCGCCCTGCGGGAAGAACTCCGCCCGCGTAGAATCGGTGTGACGGCGGTCTGCCCCGGACCGGTCAAAACCGAGTTTTTCGACATTGCCGAGACAACCGGGGAGATTCCTCTTTATAAGCGTCTGGTGATGGCAGATCCGCACAAAGTTGTAAAACTTGCCATCCGCGACTGTATGGCGGGAAAAAGCGTGTCGGTTTACGGCGTATGGATGAAGGCATTCTTTGTGCTCTGCAAGGTAGTGCCGCATGAATGGATTCTGCGCGCGATGCAGGCGTTAAACCATTAAATCAGACAAAAAGCTAGTATCATTCAATAAAAACATGATAGAAAGGATTTTTACACCGTGAAAAAGATAAAAAAAGGCGATTATGGCTACCGCAATCATTTCAAGCGGAAACAGCTTTTTATCATCGCACTTCTGGCGTTATTTATCATCGCACAGCTGGTTGGGCGGTCTTTTACAGACAATGATTCCGTCAAAAAAATTCTGACGGTCATGGCGATCGTCACGGTACTTCCGGCGGCGAATCTCGCTTCCCCGCTGATTGCCATTTTCAAATACCATACACCGGAGCAGGCGTTTCATGAGGCATATATGCCGTATGAGGAAAAATTTGAAGTTCTCTATGATCTGGTTCTGACGACACCGGAAGATGTGATTCCGTCCGATGTGACCGTCGTTCACCCGACCGGCATCTATGTGTACTGCATTAATCCAAAGCTGAATGTAAAGCGCGCGGAGGCAGGTTTAAATGAACTGTTAAAGGCTAACAAACTGGATCCGAACCTAAAAATCGTGACCTCACGCAGCACCTTTGACAAGCGGATTCACAGCCTGAAACCGGCGTCAGAGTATGAGGACGATGGAACTGTAGAGTACGGTGTGCGCGTAATAAAAGGATTATCGATGTAAAAAAGGGAGGCGGCAGCCATGCGGATGCTGACAGTATCTAAAAATGAGGCGGGGCAGCGCCTGGACAAGCTGCTGGCAAAATATCTGAATCTGGCGGGAAAAAGCTTCATTTATAAAATGATGCGGAAGAAAAACATTACCCTGAATGGAAAAAAATGCGACGGTTCCGAACATCTGACCGAGGGCGATGAGATCAAGCTGTTTCTGGCAGAGGAGACGATCGAGAAATTTTCGGAAGTGAAGATTCAGAAGGTTCAAAAGAAAAAGCTCGATATCGTCTACGAGGACGAACATATTTTACTGATCAATAAGCCATCTGGAATGCTGTCCCAGAAAGCGAAAGAGACGGATGAATCGTTGGTTGAATACCTGATCGACTATCTGCTGGATTCCGGCAAATTAAAGAAAGAGGACCTGGCGTGCTTCCGTCCGTCCGTCTGCAACCGCCTCGACCGCAACACAAGCGGCATCGTGGCAGCTGGACGTTCCCTGCCGGGACTGCAGATCATGTCCGAGGTCATCAAGGACCGGAGTCTGGGAAAATATTATGTCTGCGTCGTGCGGGGAATCGTAAAAGGCGAAGCCCGGATCGAGGGATGGCTGACGAAAAATGAAAAGACGAATCAGGTGTCGATCCGAAAAGAGGAGACCCCTGGAAGTCTGCTGATCCGGACTGCATACAGACCACTGGCGTCTGGAAATGGATATACCCTTCTGGAGGTTCATCTGATCACCGGACGATCCCACCAGATCCGCGCCCACCTGGCTTCCATCGGACACCCGATCGCCGGGGATCCAAAGTACGGCGATCCCCGGGTCAATGAGGAAGTGAAGAAACGCTTCGGCGTCCGTTCACAGATGCTTCATGCGTGGCGGCTGGTAATGCCGGAAACGATCTCCGAGCCGCTTTCATATCTGGCGGGCAAAGAATTTACCGCGCCTATGCCAGCGGAGATGAAGCGGATGGAAGAGATGATGAAATCAGCTCCAAAACGCCCAGCCAATCATCGCCTGTAAATTTTAAATTGTGCGAAAAATCAAAAAAATAAGTGGAGGAGCAACAACATGGGGACTTGGAACAGCCGGGGACTTCGTGGTTCAACCCTGGAGGATATGATAAACCACACAAACGATCTTTACCGTGAGAAAAAGCTGGCATTGATCCAGAAAATCCCGACGCCGATCACGCCCGTCTCGATCGATAAAACCAGCCGCCATATCACGCTGGCGTATTTCGACCAGAAGAGTACCGTCGATTACATCGGCGCGATTCAGGGCGTCCCGGTCTGCTTTGATGCGAAAGAATGCGCGGCAGATACATTTCCACTGCAGAACGTCCATCCGCATCAGGTCGCATTTATGCGGGAATTTGAAGAGCAGGGCGGGATTGCTTTCTTAATTATATATTTTTCACAGAGGGATGAACTTTACTACCTGCCATTTTTCCATCTGGACGCATACTGGGAGCGGATGCAGCAGGGCGGACGGAAGAGTTTTACATATGAGGAAATGGATAAAACGTGGCGCATCAAAAGCCACCGGGATATATTAGTCCATTATCTGGAACCGCTGAGCCGGGATTTAGGAGAAAGAGAGGATGATTTTTCATGACAACAGCTGTAGAACGTTTTTTGAAATATGTATCATATGATACGCAGTCAGACGAGGCATATGACACCTGCCCGAGCACGGAAAAACAGCTTCTGTTAGCCAATGAGCTGAAACGCGAGCTGGAAGAAATGGGTGCATCCGATGTGCGGATGAGCGAGTACGGATACCTGTTTGCACGCATTCCGGATAATACAGGCAGTACCTCTGCACCGCAAGAAGCGGAAGCTTCTTTCAGCACTGCGTCTGCTCACGGTGCATCCGGCGTTGGACAAAAAAACACCATCCCGGCACTTGGCTTCATTTCCCACATGGACACCGCGCCGTCCTTAACCGGAACAAACGTAAAGCCGCGCATCGTCCAGGCATATGACGGCAAAGATATCGTATTAAATGCAGAAAAACAAATTGTCATGAAAGTTTCAGAATTTCCGTTTTTAGCCGACTTAAAAGGTCAGGATCTGATCGTAACCGACGGAACCACGCTTCTGGGCGCCGACGATAAGGCAGGCGTGGCGGAGATCATGACGATGGCAGAATATTTCCTGAGCCACCCGGAGATCCCGCACGGCGAGATCTGCATTGGATTTACGCCGGACGAGGAGATCGGACGCGGCGCGGATCGTTTCGATGTGAAAGACTTCGGTGCAGCGGTTGCTTATACGGTAGACGGCGGTCCGATCGGCGAGATCGAATATGAAAATTTCAACGCCGCTTCCGGCAAAGTCCGGATTCAGGGAGCCAGCATCCATCCGGGAGATGCGAAGCTCAAGATGAAAAATGCCATTCTCATCGGCATGGAATTTCAGAGCCTGCTGCCGGTCTTTGAAAATCCGATGTACACAGAAGGTTATGAGGGATTCTATCACCTGGATGAAATGAGCGGAAATGTAGAAGAGGCGCAGTTAAATTATATCATCCGCGATCACGACCATGAAAAATTTGAACAGAAAAAGAAATTTTTCGCCGAAGCCGCCGATTTCCTGAACCGCAAATACGGTAAGGGCACCGTGATCGCCGAAGTAACGGACAGCTACTACAACATGAAAGAAAAAATTGAGCCGTGCATGTGCCTGATCGATACCGCCAAAGAGGCGATGACAGCCTGCGGCATCGAGCCGGAGGTCGTTCCGATCCGCGGCGGCACCGACGGCGCCCGCCTCTCCTACATGGGGCTCCTGTGCCCGAATCTCTGCACCGGCGGATATAACTATCATGGAAAATATGAATTTATTCCGGTGGATTCGCTTCAGAAGACGGCGGAGATACTGGTGGAGATTGGAAAGCAGTTTGCAGCTCTGGCTGAGTGAAATAAATAGTAAAAGGAGATCCTCACCATTCTTTCTGGTAAATACTGAAAAATGAAGTTGATCAGGACTTCCAGCTTTTTTTCTGCTTATTTTACAGAGGCAAAAGGGTTGAACAATTTGGCGGTACTTATGAGGACTTGGAAAAAGCAGCTTTATCCGTAACACTGGTTTGAAATTTTCTCCCAAATTCAAGAAAAAACCGTTGACAGATCCATATTCCGATGATAGAATATCTAAGTGTGCCGCACAGCGAGGCTAAAAGTGCGCAAGCCGCCATAGCTGGCGAGTAATGATAATAGGAGGTGCCATCAGATGTACGCGATTATTGCAACAGGTGGTAAGCAGTATAAGGTTGCCGAGGGCGATGTAATCAAAGTTGAGAGACTCGGTGCTGCTGCAGGTGAAGCTGTTACTTTCGATCAGGTTCTGGCTGTTAACAACGGTGAGATGAAGATCGGATGCCCGACTGTAGAGGGTGCTACTGTATCCGCAACAGTTGTTAAAGAAGGCAAAGGCAAAAAAGTTATCGTTTACAAGTATAAGAGAAAAACTGGCTACCATAAGAAAAATGGTCACAGACAGCTCTTTACAGAAGTTAAGATCGAAAAGATCAACGCTTAATTGAAATGATTCAAGTAGACGTATACTCCGATTCCAAGGGATGTACCACGGGAGTGGAAGTAAAGGGACATGCTGGATATGATGAGTACGGCAAAGATATTGTCTGTGCAGCTGTATCCGTTCTGACTGTCAATATGGCTAATTCGGTGGAGAAATTTACCGATGACGGTTTTAAGGGCAGTGTGGATGAAAAGACAGGTCAGTTTATTTTTCATTTTACCGGTACTGTAAGTGCGGAATCAAAACTCCTGATGGATTCGCTGATACTTGGACTTACCGATATCGCGGAGAGTTATGGAGATAAATACATTAAAATTCGATTCAGGGAGGTGTAACGCATGTTTAAAATGAACCTTCAGTTATTCGCTCATAAAAAAGGTGTTGGTTCCACAAAGAACGGTCGTGATTCTGAGTCCAAGAGACTTGGTGCGAAGAGAGCAGACGGACAGTTCGTATTAGCTGGCAACATTCTTTACAGACAGCGCGGAACCAAGATTCATCCAGGTGTGAACGTAGGACGCGGTGGAGATGATACATTATTCGCTATGGTTGACGGCGTCGTAAAGTTTGAAAGAAAGGGCAGAGACAAAAAGCAGGTTTCTGTTTACCCGAGAACAATTAACGAATAATTATAAAGAAGCTCCATACGGATTGTATGGAGCTTTTTTCAGATCAGAAGGAGGTATTTATGTTTGCCGACAGTGCAAAAATTTATATCAGATCCGGAAAAGGCGGCGACGGTCATGTCAGCTTCCGCCGGGAACTTTTCGTAGCTGCTGGCGGTCCGGACGGCGGCGATGGCGGTCGCGGCGGCGATGTCATTTTTGAAGTGGACGACGGACTGAATACCCTGACCGATTTCCGTCATGTCCGCAAATATGTGGCTGGCGACGGAGAGCAGGGCGGAAAGCGCCGCTGTCACGGAGCAGACGGCGAGGATCTGATTGTCAAGGTTCCGGAAGGAACCGTTATCAAGGATTTTGAATCCGGTAAGGTAGTCGCGGATATGTCCGGCGAGAACCGCCGAGAAGTGATTTTAAAAGGCGGCAAGGGCGGTCTTGGAAATATGCACTTTGCGACCTCGACGATGCAGGTTCCGAAGTATGCACAGCCGGGACAGCCGGCACAGGAACTCTGGGTACAGCTGGAATTAAAGGTAATTGCCGATGTTGGTCTGGTTGGTTTCCCGAACGTCGGTAAATCGACCTTGCTTTCACGCGTTTCCAATGCGCGTCCGAAGATCGCCAATTACCATTTCACGACGCTGAACCCGCATCTTGGTGTGGTTGATCTACAGGATGGACAAGGCTTTGTCATGGCAGATATTCCGGGACTCATCGAGGGTGCTTCCCAAGGAATCGGTCTGGGACATGATTTCCTGCGCCATATCGAGAGAACCAAGGTTCTCGTGCATGTTGTGGATGCGGCATCCGTCGAGGGGCGTGATCCGGTTGAGGATATCCGCACCATCAATGCGGAGTTAAAAGCATATAATCCGTCGCTTTTAGAGCGTCCGCAGGTGATTGCTGCCAACAAGGTAGATTCGATTTACAATACTGGCGAAGAGGACTGGGAAGACCCGGTAGAGCGCTTAAAACGCGAATTTGAGCCGGAAGGCATCCAGGTATTTGCCATTTCTGCAGTTACCGGGCAGGGTGTAAAAGAGCTCCTTTACCATGTAAATGATCTGCTGAAAACGGTTGACCGCAAGCCAGTTATTTTCGAAAAAGAATTTGAATACCAGTATCAGGGCGAGAATCTTCCGTATACCGTGGAACGCAATGAAGATGGTATTTATGTGGTAGAAGGACCGAAGATCGAGAAGATGCTCGGTTACACAAACCTTGATTCTGAGAAGGGCTTCCAGTTCTTCCAGAAATTCTTAAAGGACAGCGGTATTCTGGCTGAGCTGGAAGAAGCTGGCATCGAAGAGGGCGATACAGTTCGTATGTATGGTCTTGAATTTGATTACTATAAATAATTGACATTTACGTAACTGTTCAGTACCTTCACAGTCACGAGCAAAAATCCATTAAAAATTGCCTACGGCAATGGGATTTTTGCCTGCTGGCCCATGTTTTCGTACGGTCAGCGCAGTAAATGCGCAGATCTACTGAATAGTTACACATTTACAATATTTCAAACTCAGAAATCCACACTGGATCTGAGTTTGAATTTTAACAGGAGATAGATTTTATGACAAGCAAACAGAGAGCTTATTTAAAAGGTCTCGCGATGACCATGGATCCGATCTTCCAGATCGGCAAATCCAGCCTGACGCCAGAACTGACCGCTGCTGTGGCAGAGGCGCTGGAGGCCCGCGAGTTAATTAAACTGAATATTCTGAAGAACTGCGTCGATGACGGCAATGAGCTGGCAGCCGTTCTGGCTGAGCGTACCCACGCACAGGTAGTACAGGTAATCGGCAAGAAAATTGTTCTTTATAAAGAGGCAAAGGACGAGAAGAAACGTAAGATCGTTCTGCCAAAATAAAGGAGCTGCATTCTGCGAATGAATCTCTGACAGAAAGGATACGGATGACGATGAAAAAGATCGGTATTATGGGGGGAACATTTGACCCGATCCATAATGGACATATCATGTTGGGAAGACAGGCGTATGAAGAATATGATCTTGACTGCATCTGGTATATGCCCTCCAGGATCCCGCCGCATAAAAAGGATCATACGATCACAGCGGCAAAGGACCGTTTGGCAATGACTGCAGCTGCGATCGCGCCGTATCCTTATTTTAAGCTGTCTGATTTTGAACTTCGCAGAACCGGCGGAAATACCTACACAGCAGACACGCTTCGCTTATTGAAAGAAGAATATCCGGATGTTGAATTTTTCTTTATCGCGGGCGCAGACTCAATTATGGACATTGAAAAATGGTATCATCCCGAATATGTTCTTCCAGCCGTCACATTTTTGGCGGCAGCAAGAGAGCATGAGGAGGCGGATCGTTCGCTGGATGAGCAGATTTCCTATTTAAACCAGAAATATCAGGCGCATATTCTGCGTCTTCACTGCCGTGAAATGGATGTCGCTTCGGCGGAGATCCGCGCGGCTTTCCGGGCAGGACACGCAGCAGACGTTCGTTCCCTGGTGCCGAAGGAAGTCTGTCAATATATCGAACAGCACGGCTTGTATCAGGAGGTAAATGTGTAATGGACGAAAGAATTACAGAGATACGGAAGCATTTGAAAAAGAAATTGAACCCGATGCGCTATGAACATACGCTGGGTGTTTCATACACATGTATGGCTCTGGCAATGCGTTACAGTGCCAATCTGGATCAGGCGGAGATGGCTGGACTTCTCCACGACTGTGCAAAGCGCTATGATGATGCGACTATCATCTGCAAATGCCAGGAGCATGGCATTGAACTGACTGAAGGTGAACTGCGGGCTCCGGCTGTGATTCATGCAAAATTAGGCGCATGGATGGCAGAACACAAGTATGGTATTACCGATCCAGAGGTCTTATCTGCAATCGCCTGCCATACGACCGGAAAACCGGCGATGTCCCTGTTAGACAAGATCCTGTACGTAGCCGATTACATCGAACCGCGCCGTGATAAGGCGCCAAATCTGCCGAAGCTCCGCCGTCTTGCATTTGAAGATCTGGACGAAGCGCTGTATCAGATTCTGGACAGCACCCGCAATTATTTAAAGGAAACGGGCACGGCAGAGGATGATACAACCGAACAGACCTGGGAATACTATCATGAACGTCATGTTCATCAATAGACACATTAACAGGATTTAAATAAAATAATGAGGAGGATAATCCCCGTGGAAGCAAAAGAGCTGACCAAACTTGCCGTAAAGGCGCTGGAAGATAAAAAAGGCGAAGATATTCGCGTCATTGATATTCATGGAGTATCTGTACTGGCTGATTACTTTGTCATCGCAGACGGAAGCAACGCCAGCCAGGTAAAGGCAATGGCAGATAATGTAGAGGAAGAACTCGGCAAAGCCGGTCATGAGTGCCGTCAGATCGAGGGCTATCAGACTGCCGGATGGATCCTGATGGATTACGGCGATCTGATCGTACACATTTTCTCCCGCGATGACAGACTGTTTTATGATCTGGAGCGCATCTGGAGAGACGGAAAAGTAGTTGAGAATGTGGAGGAATTGTAATAGATTTTTGTTTCATTCCTTTTATATCACGAACAGAAAGGGAAAAACCTGCAAATGGTTTTTCCCTTTTATCGCGAATAAGAGAGAAAAACTTGAAATCTGTGTTTTCCCATCTATCGCGAACAAGGCTGATAAAGTGTTTTCCTTTCAACTCAAAACTTACTTTTTAAAAGCGCTCCATTTTGTAAATTTCAAAAATAGTGAAATAAAACGAGTTACAAGGTTGGAATACGCTAATTGCAACGAACGCAATTTGTTTATTGAGAAGTGTTGTATCAAAGCAATAAGTATATATATTGATATTTTTTTAAAAGATCATATAATAGTGGTAGGAAAAACCCTACATTCCCTACTGCTATAGTATGATTGGTACTGGTGGGTCTGTCCTTTCCGTGGTAGAATATTTACGTTATCAAGAAACACGGTCCTGAATCATGGAGGTGCAAAGTATGGAACCAATGTATTTGTCAATCCAGCCGGAAGAGACAGGGGAACGCATAAGAAGACTGCTTTTGGAACAAGGGTATACGATTCGGGAAATCCAGGGAGCTTTCGGGTTTGAAAATCCGCAGGCCATTTACAAATGGCTGTCCGGTAAATCGTTACCCAGCATCGACAACTTCATTATTTTAAGTAGATTATTGCATACTACGATTGAAGATATCCTCGTCATTGACGGGGATATTCCTCGTTTATGGGGAATTTTAAACCGATGGTTGAATGACATCCGTTGCCGTATGATTTACAATCGGATCAGAAACAAATGATAGAGGAGAGGACGGTGAAACATGGAATCGGAACATAAATTTATGTTAAATGATATTCTGCGAAAGAAACGGAAAAGTAAGATGCGCAAACCGGAATATCCTGTTTTTCTTACTTACGGACCGATTCACGTTTTCCCCTTGGGATGGATAAAACGTTGGAAAGAAGATATCATCTGCATCTGTCAGAGATTGCGTTACGGATACTGCTACCGTGATGCCTGGGCGATTGACCAGTGGTTTCTTGTTATCATCCCCAATATGCTCAACGATCTACGTATCAACGGTCATGGATATCCGGGATCTTTCACAGGAACCGAAGAAGAGAATGTGCGGAAATGGAACCGGATCCTAGAACATATGGAATTTCTATTTCGGGAGGCAAACGAGGAAACCTGTCACCGGAAAAATCCATATGAAGAAGCATATGATCAGGCAAGAGAGGCTTTCACCCGGAAATACGGGATGTTTGGTGAAAAGCTGAAAACCGAAGAAGAAAAAGAGCAGGAAAAAGATAAAGGTTATTACTGTGTGCATACCATGTCCGATGTGCCGGAATACAAGGAAATATTGGACCAATGGTTTGCAGCGGAGAAGGAACTGGCAGCATACCGAGATCGGTGTATGAAAGAAGGAATGAAGCTTTTTACCAGATATCTCTGGGAGCTGTGGGACTGAGATCATTTTTATTTATATTGATAAGAACATTGTGGGAGGCGAAAATCATGCAGAAAATTACATCGGCTTATGCAAATAAGATGCTGAGAAGCCTAGAAGAAGACAAGGCATTCTGGGTAAACAAGGAATCGACATCCAGTACTTACGTGGCTGCGGTCAACGAGGAACCAGTCGTTCCGGAATATGATTACATGACTGTTGCGAATACGATTGATGAGATTGACAGGAAGATCCTTACTATCAAGCACACATTGAATCTGACCAATGCCACCGCAAAAGTGCAGGTCGGCGCTCAGGAAATGAGCATTGACGGCATCCTAATCCGGATGGCGCAGCTCAACAAGAGAAAGACGGTGCTTGACGATATGCGCAAGAGACTTCCAAAAACGCGAGTCTATGGCAACTCCTTCGGTTCTTCTGGTTCGGCACCGGAGTATAAGTATATCAACTACGATCCGGAACTGATCCGGCAGGAATATGACCGCATCTCCAATACGATCATGGAAATGCAGATTGCACTGGATCGTTATAATCAGACGGTGCTGTTTGAGGTGGATATCTAAGTAGAATTTCCGTACAGGGCATACTTCTAACAAAAAATTACGAGTGGTTACGGTTCATTGTCATCGCTTATCGGTTATTTGTTATCGGGTTATGTGTTTCGGTTCATGGAGACGGCTTTGGAAAAGCATATCATGCAGATTTTCAAATCACCCTGTAAAAAACCTGTGAGGGATCACGGTGCCAAGGTACGGTTTTCAGGCACAACGGCTGCGGAAGCAATTCCGTAGCCATTTTTCATGGTAAGAAGGATTTCGGTCTGAAAGAGTTCAAAACCTAACTCAAAACTTACTTTTTAAAATCGCTCCATTTTGGAAATTTCAAAAATAGTGTACTGAAGTGGGTTATAAACACGGAATGGATTGGGTCACAAGAATTCCAAAACCGGAATTATGATAAAGCGCTTTATGATTTCAGGCAGGAACGTCTGAGCGAAAATTTGACTCAAAACGTTATCCGCAGAAACCGCTAATTGGAAATTCGAATTCGATGATGATATAGTTGGGCAGAAAAAATCGAAAGGAGATCAGACTATGGGAAGACTTTACAAAATCAACCAGCCGTGTCCCAAGTGCCATGAGGAACATAATTGGTGGCATATTCAGCTGACGGATGAGGAACAGGCGAAGATGGACGCGTATGTGGCAGCCAGTGAGGGAAAATCATCCTTGGAGTTACTTCTGGGCGAGCCGGGAATTGTTGTTATGCGAAAGCTTAAGTGTTGTTGCTGCGGTCACGTATTTGAAGTGAAACAGTACATTATTCAAGGGTATATCAGCATATGAAGCATAAAACAACTTGTTTCTAATAGTAAATTCCAGTTTTGAAGAACTTTGCAAAACTAACGTCCATAAAAATCATGATATTTTGATTTGCCAGAATTTACTTTTGCAAGTGATTAGCTAAATCAGAACTTAAACTTGCAAACTGGAAGCTCGGATTCCAATTCAGCTCTCCTAGAAAGATCCCTTCGATTTTTCGGGGGATCTTTTTGTGACATAGAAAACCTCATCCTATGGTGAAAAAAACAAAACAAAAAACAGAAAAACAAAGAAAAAGAAAGATTAGTACTTGCTTTTCCTATAAAAGGTGCTTATAATGTATGTAAATAAATCAGCTGCTAGTTAGTAGCAAAACTAATAAATACATATAAGAGGAGAAGAAGAGATGAGAAAAAAACTTGCAGTAATGATGGCTGCTATGGCCGCAACCGCGATGGTAGGGGGCTGTGGTGCAAAGGATGCAGCACCGACCGGCGCAGAGACCAAACCGGCTGAGACTTCTGCTGCTCAGGAGACAGAAGCAGCTCAGGAAGAAACCAAAGAGGCTGATGCCCATGAGGCAGAATACCTGGCAGAGTTTTTCGATGTACAGATCAAAGAAGATCCGGACAGTGCTGCTTTTTCCGCTGACCTGAAAAAGGTAGCAGGAGATGAGGCACCGGCTGTCGAGGGGGACATGACCTGGTTTTCTGCTGTGAAAGCTGCTGTGGCTGCTGCTGATTATGAAGAGCTTGCTCTTAGCTATCCGGAAGATAAGATTAAAGATCGTCTTGAACAATATGGGGTAAAGATGGATGAGACGAATGAATATGCCAGATACGTTGCTGCTGCTCTGGATACCAGCCTCATCACTTCCGAAACTGCGAAAAAAGTCGTTGCAGAAGATGCCTTTACAGCTGAGGATGAAATCAGTCTTCTGATGGCAATTGCCAATGCAAATGGAGACGCAAGAAACTACCTTGGCATGTCAAATGATCCAGACATTTACGCGAAACTGGACCAGGCATGGAATTCCTTTATCTTATTTGATGACAGCAAACTGGCAGAGATCGGAAAAGAAGCTGTACAGAACAAGGTAACCACCGGATATGGATTAAAATCTGCTGCATACAGTGCCCGCTTTTTACCGGAACTGACCTTACAGTACGGTCATTCTGATATCAAACATGTACATCAGCTGATGGGGCTCCTGAACAGCGAGAATATCACAGCAAAGGTTCAGCTTGAGCCGAAGATTAGTATTTACCAGTATCTGCCGGAGTGGGGTCCGATCCCGGAGGCTACTCCAACCTACGAAGTAAAAGAATATGAAGATCTTGCACTGGTATATGCAGTAGAATATGACCTTGAGCTTGAGTTCGACAATCTTGAGGATATGAATCGTTTTGACGAAGTAATCAAGACGTACGCAAAGAAAAATGAAGGAAATGAAGAAGCAAAGGGCCTGATCTATGCATCCTGGTGGCAGCCGCTTTATTCTTCAACCAGAACAGATATGCCGGAGACTGATTATCATCAGATCTATGATTGCGTAATCACGAACGATACGTATTCCATTCATCCATTTACCTTACCGGAAGATAAAGATGAGGTTGTTGAAAAACTGACGGAAATCTCCGACGGCCTGGAAGTTGTACCGGTTGAACGCTTCTGCAATACCGCTTTCTATAATTACCTGGAAGGTGAGGACTATCAGTAATATGCATGCAATCGAACGTGCAGAATACATCTTGTCCATGCTGGAGAAGAATAAAGTAGTCATGGTGACGGATCTGAGCCGTGAAATGGGAGTTACGGAAGAAACGGTTCGAAAGGATCTGGAAAAACTGGAAAAACAGGAGAAATTAAACCGTGTTCACGGAGGTGCCTACTTAAACGAAGGTTTTGGCAATGAAACTCCCATCTCGGTTCGCAGCAAGGTGATGCAGGAAGAGAAAAAGCTTCTTGCATCTCTCTGCATGCAATGGATCCACGAAAAGAGTTCCATTTTTCTGGATTGCAGTACCACGGCTCTTCATATTGCGAAGCAATTAGCGGATTTTCCCGGCAAGCTGACCGTCATGACCAATTCTCTGGCAGTGGCAAAGGAGATTGATGCGAATCCGCAGATTCGTCTTATTTTATTTGGCGGTGAGCTGAATCGCGATCGGGAAGCGTTTGAAGGACAGACCGTACTGGAACAGATGAAAACCTGCTTTATCAATTATGCATTTGTCAGCAGTGCCGGCTGCAGTCTGGAGGCAGGTATTACAGATTCCACCCGTGAAGAAGCAGATATCCGTCGTCAGGTATTAAAGCAGGCGAAACATAAGATCCTGGTGGTGGACAATACGAAGATCGGACGCAACGAGGTGTATGTGATCGGAGAGTTGGAGCAGCTCAGTCAGGTGGTTGTGGATCATTCCATCCGAAAAACCAATCCGGACCTATGGGAATGGTTCCAGGCACATCAGATCCCTGTCCTGGAAGGGAAAGCGGAAAGAAAATCAAAAACCAAAGGAGATGAGCGATAAGATTATGACAGATTTGAAGGAACTGAAACAAAATGTGCTGATGACAGCGAAAAAGGCCCATGATGAAAAGTTGATGGCCGGAACAAGCGGCAATATCAGTGCTTACTTTCGTGAGAAGCAGTGGATCGTAATTACTCCCAGCTCCTATGATTACAGTTTGATGGCGGAAGAGGATATCGTAGTGATTGATCTGGATGGCAATCTGGTCGAAGGAAGACACAAGCCATCTTCCGAGTGGAAAATGCATGCTGAGATTTACCGTCACCTGTCCCATGCTAATGCGGTGGTGCATACACATTCTCCTTATGCAAGCAGTTTTGCGGTAAACCATCAGGAAATTCCAGTTGTACTGATTGAAATGATTCCTTTCTTAAAAGGGAAACTGGAGGTAAGTCCTTATGCACAGCAGGGAAGTGCAGAGGTTGGTCTGAATGCAGTTCCAATCCTGGAACGGAAAAATGCCTGTCTGATGGCCAATCACGGTGTCGTGGCTATCGGCGGAACATTACCGGAAGCATATACAAACAGTGTTTATGTGGAGGATGCTGCAAAGATCTATCATCTTGCACTCTGTTCAGGACATCCGGTTGTGATCAAAGAATACGAGGAGGTCTGATATGACAAAGGCGTATGAACGATTATTAAAATGCTATCAGTGCTTTAAAGACAAAATTAATTTTAAGCCGGAGGTGGCACTGGTGCTGGGATCCGGACTCGGTGATTATGCAGATACCATTCGGGTAGAAGCTGTTTTGGATTATCATGATATTGAGGGTTTTCCTGTGTCCACAGTCAGCGGACATAAGGGCAGATTTGTCTTTGGATACGTAGGAGATGTCCCGGTCGTAATCATGCAGGGACGTGTCCACTACTATGAAGGATATTCCATGGAGGATGTAGTTCTTCCCACCCGTCTCATGAAGATGATGGGGGCCCGGGCCTTGTTTCTGACCAATGCTTCCGGCAGTGTGAATTATGATTACAAAGCCGGTGATTTTATGATGATCACCGACCAGATCAGTAATTTTGTACCGTCTCCTCTCATCGGACCCAATGAGGAGATGCTGGGAGAGCGTTTCAGCGATATGTCTGAGATTTACCGTAAGGACCTTTGTGGGATCATCCGGGGTGCTGCTGCAGACCTTCAGATTCCGCTTCAGGAGGGAACCTATATCCAGCTGTCCGGTCCGAATTTTGAAACTCCCCATGAAGTAAAAATGTGCCGGATACTTGGAGGAGATGCAGTAGGAATGAGCACCGCATGCGAGGCCATAGCTGCCAATCATATGGGCATGAAGGTCTGCGGTATTTCCTGCATTTCCAATCTGGGATGCGGAATGACTGATCAGCCTTTGAGTGCGGAGGAAGTGAAGGAAACAGCTGACCGTGTTGCACCGTTATTTAAACAGCTGATTACGGAATCCATAGTTCGAATCGGTAAAATGATCTGAGTGATGAATAAAAAACAAAGGAGATGATAAAGTGGACAATCAGTCAGAAGCAATCAAAAATGTGTACTTGCATGAAGACGGCAAAGCTGTGACCATCATTGATCAGACTAAGCTTCCAACGGTTACCGAATACCTGACCCTTGGAACGGCGAAGGATCTGTATGATGCCATTTTTGAATTGAAAGTCCGGGGAGCACCGGCAATCGGAATTTGTGCGGCATTTGGAATGTATGTTCTGGCCGGAACGATTGAAACCGGGGATTACGATGAGTTTTTAAAGAAATTCAGAGAGTATAAGGATTATCTGAACTCTTCCCGTCCAACGGCAGTGAACCTGAGCTGGGCATTAAACCGCATGGAGCAGGTAGTGACAAGCCACAGCGATGCTTCTGTACCAGAGATTCTTGGATATCTGAAGAAAGAGTGCATGGATATTCAGGAAGAGGACTGCCAGATGTGCAGAGCGATTTCTGAATATGGTTTAAGCCTTATTAAGGACGGAGACGGAATTCTGACACATTGCAATGCCGGACCCTTAGCCACCTCCCGCTATGGAACTGCCTTAGGACCTCTCTTCCTTGGAAAAGAGCAGGGCATGAATTTCCATGTATTTGCAGATGAGACAAGGCCGCTTCTTCAGGGAGCAAGACTTACCTCATATGAGTTAGATCAGGCAGGAATCGATGTAACATTGATTTGTGATAACATGGCCAGCATTGTAATGAAAAACGGCTGGATCCAGGCCTGCTTCGTAGGCTGTGATCGTATCGCTGCCAACGGTGATGCGGCCAATAAGATTGGAACCAGTGGTGTTGCAATCCTTGCAAAACATTACGGAATTCCGTTCTATGTATTAGGACCGAGTTCAACCATCGATCTTGACTGTGCAACTGGCGATGATATCCAGATCGAACTTCGAAGTCCGGAAGAGATCAAAAGCAAATTTTATGAAAAACCGATGGCACCGGAGGGTGTCAAATGTTATAATCCGGCATTTGATGTAACCGATCACACGCTGATCGCCGGAATTGTAACGGAAAAAGGAATCTGTAGACCACCGTATACGGAGAGTCTTGCAAATATGTTTGGCAAAAACAAAAAATAGGAGGAAAAGATTGATGAAAAAATTATTTGGTATTGTAGCAGGTGTAGCAGTATCCGCAGCGTTAATGACAGGATGCGGTGGAAACAATAATACAGCCGAGACAAAGGAAAATACGGCTGAAACAGCAGCAGCTTCTGCTGAGAACGCTGATGGAGATTTAAAGATCGCCATCGTGACCAGCCCATCCGGTGTAGATGACGGCTCCTTTAACCAGGATAACTACAACGGTATCCTGAAATTTATCGAGTCTCATCCGGGAGCAACCGTAACTCCGGTTCGCGAGGAAACCGGTGATCCGGCTGCAGTTATTCAGGCAGTTGCTGATATCGTTGCAGACTACAATGTGATCGTATGCCCGGGCTTCCAATTCTCCGGAATCGGAACCATCGCAACCGATAACCCAGATGTAGATTTTATCCTTGTAGATACGAATCCGACCGATTCTGAGGGTAATGACATCGAATGTGATAATATTTATGCAATGACTTTCAAGGAGCAGGAAGGAGGTTTCTTCGCGGGAATGGCAGCTGCACTGGAGTCTGAAAGCAAAAAGGTAGCTGTAGTAACCGGTATTGCATACCCAAGCAATGTAAACTATCAGTACGGTTTTGAGAGTGGTGTCAATTACGCAAATGAGAAATATGATACCGGTGTTGAGATCGTAGAGATCCCATCTTACGCAGGCGTTGACGTTACCAATAAAAATGTAGGTGGAAACTATGTTGGAAGCTTTGCAGATGAAGCAACCGGTAAAGTTGTTGGAAAAGCTCTCATCGATGAGGGCTGTGATATTCTGTTCGTAGCTGCAGGCGGTTCTGGAAACGGTGTATTTACTGCTGCTAAAGAAGCTGGCAATGTAAAAGTAGTAGGCTGTGACGTAGACCAGTATGATGATGGTGCTAACGGTTCTGATAACATTATTCTGACTTCTGTACTGAAAGTTATGAGCATGAACGTAGAGAAACAATTAAATGCTATCGCAGACGGAGGTTTCCAGGGAGCAAACGCTCTGTTAGGTGCAGATTCTGATTCTGTTGGTTATGTAACAGAGGAAGGACGTCAAAGCATGTCTGAGGATACCGTGAAGAAGATGGACGAAGCATATGAACTTGTAAAAGATGGAACTATCGTTCCGGCAGCAAACTTTAACGGAATTGAGCCGGAAGATTTCCCAGGATTGAAATAATACGTTCTGTACCAGAAAATGAGGAGGCTTAAATGTCGGAATATATCATTGAAATGAAGCACATCACAAAACGTTTCCCAGGTATCGTGGCAAACGATGATGTGACGCTTCAAATTAAAAAAGGTGAGATCTTCGCACTGCTTGGCGAAAACGGTGCCGGAAAATCAACTTTGATGAGCATGATATTTGGTATGTATGAACCGGATGAAGGTGAGATCTTCATCCGGGGTAAGAAAGAACAGATTCATTCTCCAAGCTACGCAACAAAACTCAATATTGGTATGGTCCATCAGCATTTTAAGCTGGTACAGAATTACACGATTACAGAAAACATTATTCTGGGTTTAAAGAAGAAAGACAAACTGTTTGGAATCCTTCCCTATGTTGATTTAAAAAAAGCAGATCAGGAGATCGAGGCGCTTTCTAAGAAGTACGGTCTGGAAGTCAATCCGATCGATGTGATCGAAAATACAAGTGTATCGACACAGCAGCGTGTCGAGATCCTGAAAATGCTGTACCGGGAAGCTGAAATTCTGATCTTTGATGAGCCGACAGCAGTGCTGACGCCTCAGGAGATTGAATCCCTGCTGACGATCATCCGCAACCTCAGAGATGATGGAAAAACCATCATCCTGATCACCCATAAGCTGGAGGAAATCAAAAAAATTGCAGATAGATGTGCGATTTTAAACAGAGGAAAGCTCATCGATGTTCTAGATGTCGCCACGACCTCTACAAAGCAGATGGCCAATTTGATGGTTGGACGGGAAGTTTCTTTTGAAGTAGAGAAATCAGAGCCTCATTACCGGGAGACTGTGTTAGAGGTAAAGAATCTCACTGTAAAAAATCAGGATCATTTTGAAGTAGTAAAAAATGTATCCTTTTCTGTCCACGGCGGAGAAGTATTTGCCATTGCCGGAGTATCCGGCAATGGTCAAATTGAGATTGCAGATGCGATTGCAGGAGTTGAGAAGGCAGCTTCAGGTAGTATTCTTCTGAATGGAGTCGATATCACCAATTACTCCATCCGCAAACGAACCCTGGAAGGAATCTCTTATATTCCGGAGGATCGGCAGAGCTGCGGCCTGGTCATGGATTTTACCCTGGAGGAAAATCTGGGATTGAAAAACTACTTCCGAGAACCATTTTCCCATAAAGGTGTACTGGATAAAGCAGAATTTTCCCAGTACGGAAATGAACTGATTGACCGGTATGACATCCGGAGCAGTCAGGGAAACAAGACCATTGTCCGCTCCATGAGCGGCGGTAATCAGCAGAAGGCCATCATCGGAAGAGAGATTGAACTTCAGTCTCCTCTGATGATCTTTGTGCAGCCAACCAGAGGTCTGGATATCGGAGCCATCGAAAATATCCATAAGCAGATTATCCGACAGAGAGATGCAGGAAAGGCAATCCTGCTGATTTCGTTAGAGCTGGATGAGATCATGAATTGTGCAGATACCATCGGAGTAATATATAATGGAGAAATCCAGAAAATAGCAGCTGCAAAAACGCTTACATCAAATGAAGTGGGAGAATTTATGATGGGGGTGCACCAAAATGCTGAAAATTAAACACAGATTGAAAAAGATGCTTGTCAGACTCCTGGGAAATGAAAAATACCAGGGTATCACCATTCCCATGTCGGCCATTTTCTTAAGCCTTCTGGCTGGAGCTGTGATCATTCTTTCGCTTGGCAAGAATCCTCTGTCGGCCTATGGTAACCTTCTTCAGGGGGCTGGATTCCTCCCGAAACCGAGTTATGCCGGATATAAGAATATGCTGACCGACTTCACCAGTTATATGAATGCCTGGACTCCGATGCTTTTTGCGTCTCTGGCAGTAGCAGTCGGTATGTGTGCCGGACTCTTTAATATCGGTGTCTCCGGTCAGATGCTTACCTCTGGTTTTATCACAACTCTGGTGATCGGATATAGTTCCCTTCCGGCAGCGGTGGCTAAGCCATGCGTACTGATTGTCGGAGCAGTCGTTGGTGCACTCATCGGTGCACTTATTGGCTGGTTAAAATACAAATTTAATATCAATGAAGTCGTATCTTCGATCATGATAAACTATACGGCCCAGTATGTGATCAGCTTTTTCATCAACACGTACTATATCAATCCGGTTTCCAGGCAGTCCCAGGCCGTCTCGAAAGCATCCCGCCTGACTCTGATGGACACACCCGTCGGAAACTTGAAAATGGATATTCCCTTAGGAATCCTTCTTGCAGTTCTGACTGCAGTCCTGGTGAAGTTCGTGTTAGATCGCACCGTATTTGGCTATGAACTCAAATGCGTGGGACTTGGAAGAAAAGCGGCCATGTATGCAGGTGTCAATGTTGGCAAAAGCATGATCATGGCGATGATGTTCTCCGGTGCATTAGGAGGCCTGGCAGGAGTGACGTACTACCTGGGGTATTTTGGTTCGATTCAGCCCCGCGTCCTTCCAAGCACCGGTTTTGATGCCATCGCAGTGGCACTTCTTGCAGGAAACCATCCCATCGGCATCATATTTTCATCTCTTCTGATCACAGTGATCAGCAAGGGCAGTACCTACATGAATTCAGCATCCGGTCTGGAATCAGAGATCGCATCCGTTATCACCGGATTGATCCTGCTGTTTTCCGCCTGCGGTGTATATATCCGTTACAAAGTGAATCGAATGAAACAAGAGTTAAATGAAGAGACAGAAAGGGGGATCAGCTGATGGAACGAATCCTGATTGATGGTTTATCCTTTGCGATCCCGCTGTTCGTAATGGCAATCGGAGGGATCTACAGCGAAAAGAGCGGCGTGACGAATCTGGCTTTGGAGGGATTGCAGGGAATGGGGGCATTTATAGGCGCCTTTGTGGCCGTTCTGGCTGCAGGCTATTTTGGAAGCAATTCCCAGGTTCCTTATTATCTCGCAATTGTATGTGCCATGGCAGGTGGAATGCTGTATTCGCTCTTATATGGACTGTTATGTATCCGTCTGAAGGCAAATCAGATCATTGGCGGAGTCGTGATCAATATCCTGGCTATGTCACTGACTGCATTTTTTACAAAACTTTTAAACCGCCTTGTGTTCGGTGCAGCTTCGGAAAAATTTGTTCTGGGTGTGTCTGCACGGTTTACAATTCCGCTGCTCTCCGGCATCCCAGTAATTGGAGCCGCATTTAAAGATGTCTATCCATTTGAGATCCTGATCCTTCTGATCGCAGTTGTTGCCTGGTATGTGCTGTATAAAACGCGTTATGGCATGAATCTTCGTGCCTGTGGAGATAATCCTCACGCAGTAGACGCAGCAGGAGAGAATGTTACCCGGATCCGTCTGATTGCAGTCCTTGTATCCGGTGCTCTGTCCGGTCTGGCTGGAATCAGCTTTGCTTATTCCATTTCAGCGAACTTTTCTTCCAACATCTATGTGGGATACGGATATCTGGCGATTGCAGCCATGATATTCGGAAACTGGAAGATCCTTCCTACACTTGGATCCTGCCTGCTGTTTGGTTTTGCCCGATCCGGAGGCTATTATCTTGTCCAGAAGATGCAGATGCCCAGCAGTTACTCGGATCTTGCCATGACGCTGCCTTATATCGTTACAATGCTGCTTTTGATTTTCTTCTCAAAATACAATCGTGCTCCTCGTGCACTTGGAGAGATTTACGACAAAGGAAAGAGGTAGAACATGAATATTCGTTTTTATAATGCCCAGATTCTTCCGATGAATGGAAATATGGATATCATCCACGGAGAGGTATGGGTCGAAGGGAACACTATTACATATGTAGGTCCTCATAAGGAATGCGGCAATGTGTGGAACCGTGAGATCGATGCAGAAAAAAATCTCATCATGCCGGGCTTTAAAAATGCACATACGCACACAGCCATGACGTTTCTTCGATCCTATGCGGATGATATGCCGCTGCAGGACTGGCTGACAAAGCAGATCTTCCCGATGGAAGCAAAATTACAGCCGGATGATATCTACTGGCTCTCCAAACTGGGAATCATGGAATACCTGACCAGCGGTATTACCTCCTGCTTTGATATGTATCTGAATACAGAAATGATGGCTAAAGCATCGGTAGAATGTGGATTCCGGAGTGTACTCGTCAGCGGAATCAATGATTTTTCCTCTTCATTGGAGGAAGTGGAGGCAGATTTTAATACCTACAACCAATATGATGAGCTGATCAGGTATTGTCTGGGATTTCATGCAGAATACACTTGTTCCGAAGAACTCTTAAAAAAGATTGCCGAGCTGTCACAGCGCTACAAGGCTCCTGTATTTGCTCATATGTCAGAAACAGAACGGGAAGTGGCAGAGTGTGTACAGCGCCATGGAACTACACCTGCAGCTTATCTGGATTCCTTGGGCTTATTTGAACATGGGGGCGGTGGATATCATTGCATTTGGTTTACCGATGAGGAAATAGAACTCTTCCGCAGGAAAGGACTGACAGCGGTAACCAATCCTGGATCCAACACAAAACTTGCAAGCGGCATCGCCAACACTACGGCATTTTTGAAACACGGAGTCAATATGGCCATCGGCACAGATGGACCAGCCAGCAACAACTGCCTGGATATGTTCCGGGAAATGTTTTTAGTGACGGGACTGGGAAAACTTCATGATCGGGATGCATCTGCAGTACCAGCAGAAGAAGTTCTGAAAATGGCAGTAACCGGCGGTGCAAAAGCAATGGGACTGACAGACTGCGACTGCCTTGCAGAAAGCAAAAAGGCGGATCTGATTATGATCGATCTGAACCAGCCGAATATGCAACCTATCAACAACCCGATGAAAAACCTGGTATACAGCGGAAGCAAACAGAATGTGAAGATGACCATGATCAACGGCAAGATCCTCTATGAAAACCAGAAATTCTTCATTGGGGTGGAGCCAAAGGAAGTTTACAAAAAGGCAAATGAGATCATAACCCGAATGAGACAATCGTAGGTAAAAGCGTTAAATTCCGTTGACAACACATTCTTTATTTGATACTATTTATCAAGTAAATTCAATATTCCATGAGGGAGTAGTTAGCGCGAAAGTGTGGTTTGTCAACATTCTGATTATAGCAACTGTATAATCTGGCAAATCTTAAATAATGAGACTCATGTATATCGATGGACGACAGTTTTTGTATCATGCATAGCTGTCAGTTGATATACATGAGTTTTTCTTTTGTGCATTGATGCAAAAAAGGGAGGACATCATAATCGACAGTGAGCGGTGAGGGAACATGCATTACATCTAGGAGGAAATGAAAAATGATGCTGTTTTTTAAAGTGTTTTTTACAGAATTTATCGCAGAGATGGGCGATAAAACCCAGCTTATGCTGATTGCTCTCACTTCAAAATATAAGTTGAGAGATATTATACTAGGAACTGCGGCGGCGATTCTTGTTCTGAATGGTCTTGCGGTTCTGGCGGGCGGACTTGTCAGTGAATTTATTCCTGACTGGCTTATTAAGATGATTGCAGCACTTGCATTTCTGTATTTCGCCGCATCGACTCTTGCCGGTGATGATGAAGAAGAAGAGGATGAGGGCGGTAAATCAAAGATTCAGTTTGCACCCTTAGCTGTTTTTTGTACATTTTTTGTGGCAGAACTGGGAGATAAGACTCAGCTTACAGCCATCACGTTCGGAGCCAATGAAGGCATGAAATCAGCCTTTGTTGTATGGATTGGGTGCTCTCTGGGACTTTTTGCAGCGGATATTCTCGGAATGCTGGTTGGATATCTTTTAAAGAGCAAAACTCCCGATGGGCTGCTGAATACACTGGCATTTGTTATTTTTTCCATATTTGGTGCTTTCACACTTCATCAGGGACTGAACATGATGAACGCAAGAGTCTGTCCGATTCCGGTATGGCCGGTATGGATTGCTGCGGCTGTTATTTTTACTGCCTTATGTGCCTGGATCTATATAAAAAGAAAGAAGGAAAATAAATGCGATATTTAAAACCACATTATTATGATAAATTTGTCTGTACAGCAGGAGATTGTCCGGATAGCTGCTGTGCCGGATGGCAGATCATGATTGATGAAACCTCTCTGGAGCGATATGGAAATGAAAAGAGCGAGTTCGGAACGCGATTACGCAATTCTATTGACTGGGATGAAGAATGTTTTTACCAGAACAATCGGCGCTGTGCATTTTTAAATGAAGAAAATCTCTGCGATCTTTATAAAGCACTGGGACCAGATTCTCTTTGTGATACCTGTCGAATGTACCCGAGACATACGGAAGAATACGAGGGACTTCGGGAATTATCTCTTTCCCTGTCCTGTCCGGAGGCGGCTAGAATCATTCTTTCCTGTAAAGAACCGGTCCGTTTTCTGGAAGAAGAGGACGATTTGGAGGACGATTTTGAAGAATTCGATTTTATGATGTTTTCCCAGTTGGAAGATACAAGAGATGTTCTGTTTTCGATTTTACAGGATCGATCCCTTCCTCTGACACTCCGAATGTCGGCATCCGAACAGCTGACAGAACAATATCAGATCCGGGTGGAAGAGCAGAAGGAATATGAAATTGATGAACTTCTGCGAAGCTGTGAAGCTCTTCATCAGAGAAAAAAACTCCAGGAATTTGTATCAGAAAGTCTTGCTGAAAAAGGCATTGATGCAGCATCTCTCCATCGGTGGGCACGCCAGATAGAAGAATTGCAAGTACTACGCGGTCTGGAACGCCTGCGTCCGGAATGGGATGATGTGCTGGATGGTGCTGAAAAGTGGCTGTATCAGGGAAGTGAGGAAACCTATCATAAAATTTGCGAAGAATTTCATAAGGCATATGGAAGCTTAGGAAGTCACAAAGAAGAATGGGAAAATCTGGGCGAGCAGCTTTTAATGTTTTTTGTCTATACCTATTTTTGCGGGGCTGTCTACGACGATATGGTCTGTTCCAAGATGGAACTGGCATTGTTCTCTGTCCGCTGGATACAGGAATTTCTGATGGTCCGATGGCTGGAAAATGGAAAGAAACTTTCCATGAAGGATGTGGAAGAAATCTCCTGGAGATATGCCCGGGAAGTAGAACATTCCGATGATAACTTAAATGCACTGGAAGACTGGCTTTTTGAGCGGTATGCACCGGTTTAATCACCGAAAGAAGCATATTGCAAAAATGAATCATACGAACAAAAAAGCTCTATTCTATAAAATTGAGCGTACCGTATCTCCGGACGTCAACGAATAGAGCTTTTGAGTTAAATTTTGTCACATAATGCTTCTGCCATTTTCAGATAATACATGAAAGGTAAGCGACAGCAAACCAATGTGTTACCGCATAAGGCGCAACAGGCCGATTACTTTCCCAAGAATCTGTACTTTATCCACAATAATCGGATCCATGGTTGCATTCTCCGGCTGGAGACGATAGTGACCGTTCTCCTTGAAAAAACGCTTAACGGTAGCTGAATCATCGATGAGTGCAACCACGATCTCGCCATTCTCTGCGACACTGGTCTGTTCCACGATAACACGATCTCCGTCATAGATGCCCACATCGATCATACTATTGCCGCGGACCTTCAGCATAAAAGTTTCGCTGTTCGGAAGCAGTTCTGCCGGAATCGGGAAATAGTTCTCCACATTCTCATCAGCCAGAATCGGCGCACCGGCTGCCACAGTACCGATAAGGGGTACATTTACCAGTTCGCGGCGGGACAGGTTAAAGGTGTCATCAACGATCTCGATGGCTCTCGGTTTCGTCGGATCCCGGTGAATATATCCGTTCTTCTCAAGCTGTTCCAGATGAGAGTGGACAGAAGAGGTAGACTTAAGCTGTACCTTTTCACAAATTTCACGTACCGTCGGCGGATAACCTTTCTTTAAAATGCATGCTTTAATAAATTCCAAGATCTCTTTCTGTTTATCTGTAATACGTCCCTGTGCCATATAGATTCCTCCTGTCGATGAAGTATATAAAATGTTTTTAATATCGGATATACAGTGATTCTGGCAGGATATAAGTCGAACGCCCACCTGATGGGACCAGCAGCTGAATCACTGAAAGGTTTGGCCTATAGTAAGCCCTTATTATATTATATATAGTAACATATGTTCGGGCAAAATGCAAACTATTGTTCGTCTTTATCAATGTTTTCTTTTTTTAACTGTTCTCTTGCCTGCTCAAGCAGCACTTCCAGACGGGCATTTTCTTTGTCTGCCTGACGAAGGAGTTCCTGCGTTTCCCGTTCTTTTTTGAATAGTGCGCGCTCCATCGTAAGCTCCGCCTGGGCTTTGCATTGCTGAAGACCCATATCAGCATCCGTTTTTTGTTTTGATAATTCCTGGGTAAGTTCTGTGAGTTTTTGCTGTAGCTCTTTATTTTCAGTTTCAAGTGCCAGAATCCGATCGGATGCATGCTGATAGGACTCTGACTTTACCTCCTGTTCTTTCTGAGAGTGAGAGAGAGCAAGTACCGTATCATGAAGCTCCTGTTTGCATTGCAGAAGCTCATTCTTAAGCATTTCTTCTGATTCTTTTGATCGTTCATTTTCCTTCAGCTGATTTTGTGCCTCTTCTAGTTTCTCCTTCAGCATCTGGTTGATCTGTTCCTGGTCAGCAGCACCTTTTCTGAGCGATTCTAGCTGTTCGGTGAGTGTCTGTTCCTGCTTGGTCAGCAAAGCGGACTCCGCATCCATTTTTTTCTTTTCTGCTTGAAGTTGTTCTACTTTTTTCTGTAACTCTGTGAGGCGCAGTTCTTTTCTCTGGAGTTCAGAAGAGAACTCCTCCCGTGCTCTGGCTTCTGCATTCTGGTTCAATTCCAAGCTATACAGATATGCGGAGGTGATGGACTTAACCATGGTTTCAAACTCCTCAATCTCGACACTTCTCCCCGGGATTGAGGATTTGGCTTGATTTAACTCAAACACCTGCATCACATGATCAAAGCCCTGGGCCTGGTTCATTCCTTTTTGTTCGCAAAATGCACGGAAAGCATCCGCTGTATCGGAATCGATTCGAAAGTTTGCCTGTTTAATTTCTCCCATATTCTATATTCTCCAATCTATTTTTTTGTAACTGTTTATGCAACTATTCAGTAGGTCTGCGCATTTACTGCGCTGACCGTACGAAAACATGGGTCAGCAGGCAAAAATCCCATTGCCGTAGGTAATTTTTAATGGATTTTTGCGTGTGACTGTGAAGGTACTGAACAGTTACCTGTTTGTTTAATACCCTGACATTCTTGCTGCGAAGTGGTAACTGTTCATACTCATGTAGACAGTTACGCGAGATAATACTCTGCTTATCAAACTGATTTCAAAGAAGTGCTTTGCAAAGATCATGCGCCAAGTCTTATAACGTTCGATTTAAACTGAAATTTCAAATTGCGTCATACTTTATTTTATGTATATAGATTATCATGAAACCACAAGGGCGTCAATCTGATTCTGTGATATGTTATATATATGTTATACATAATTATTGTTATACATAGATTATGATTTTAATAGTAAAAATAGGAATGAAACTATCAACTATTCGTGAAAGGATGCTTTCGCGAATAGTTTTGTTGACTTTTATAGCCATATTTTCCAGAAATAGCAGCGCAGTTTTGTGCAATATGTATGATTTCCTATAAAAATCTATATACCTAAAGTATTTAGATTTTTATAGGAAGCAGGTGTCTGCTGCTTACGAGCAAAGCCACCTTTTCTTACGGCACTTTTGAAACCGAAAGTACCGTAAGAAAAGGTGGTGGCAATAGAAATTTGCCGTATTTAAATGCGAAGCCACGGCAAATTTCGTTACTGGGCACGTATGCGTGAACAGTAACAAGTTGAGAACAAATGTTTGTTTTTTCTTTCAAAACCATTGACAAACATTTGTTCGTATCGTATAATGTAGCCATACAGAACAAATGTTCCTAACATTTTTATAATATTCAAATCTCTTCTCATTCTTTAAGAACGGATTTGAATACAAAAAGACGATTCCAACAAAACACGAGAGGAGAAGATTGCAAATGTATACGTTGAAAAAAGGTGTTATGGTTTTAGCTGTTGTTTTCATCATGCTGCTTTCGGGCTTTTTTGGACGGAGTCTGATGTATGTGATGGCTGAGGAAGAAGCAGATACTAGACCGGAAAAGTACTATACCAGTATTCATCTGAAAGATGGAGATACGCTCTGGAGCATTGCTCAGACATATTGTGCAGATTCGGAGGAGTCAGTTGAAGAGTATGTACGGGAGCTGCGCCAGATGAACAGTCTTTCGGATGACCATATTGACGCAGGGCATTACCTGACCATTCGTTATTATAAATAAATCGTTACCGTTCACATACACGTACACACAACCGATAACAGAGACAGAATCAAATTTATAGAATTTTCCATATTCCTGTCCGTAGTCTGTTCATTTAATCTATTTTCTGGTAGAATAAAGTTTAGCAAGCAGTCTATATCTGATTAAATGACAAGCGACAGAAGAACAGGAGGAAATAAGGATATGAGTATTGTATATCACGAATCATCGAAGATATTTCATTTATATAACCAGACCATCAGCTATATCATGATGGTTCTTCCAAACGGACATATGGGACAGCTGTATTATGGGAAAAAGATTCGTGACAAGGAAGATTTCTCATACCTTCTTGAATTAGCTCCCA
The DNA here is from genome assembly GCF_003477925.1 of Clostridium sp. AF32-7AC. Lineage (NCBI taxonomy): Bacteria > Bacillati > Bacillota > Clostridia > Eubacteriales > Clostridiaceae > Clostridium > Clostridium sp. AF32-7AC. The sequence continues at coordinate 862,268 of NZ_QUEG01000001.1, read as the reverse complement.
GAGACATGGCATCTTATCTCTATGAAAACGATCGCACCTTTTCACTTGGACATATTAAGCTGGAGTACGGTACTTACGGAAGCGGTGATTACCGTCATCCGGCAGTAGAGATTCTCCAGAATGATGGAAGTACCTATTCAGATTTTCAATTTACTGGATATCAGGTTACATCCGGAAAGCCAAAACTGCCAGGACTTCCCGCTACTTATACTGAACAGGACGGGGAAGCTGAAACTCTTATTATTACGTTAAAAGATACCCATACTAATCTGGAGCTGCATCTTTTATATACAATATTTGTCGAGGGCGGTGTCATTGCCCGAAGTGCTTCTATTTCCAATCAGGGAGACATTTCTGTACAGGTTCAGACCGCGATGAGTCTTTGCCTGGATCTTCCTGACCACGATTATGAGTGGATGCAGTTTTCTGGGGCATGGGCGAGAGAGCGCGCACTCCACACACGCAGGCTTGAGTATGGCATTCAGGCGATTGACAGCACCCGGGGACATTCTTCCCATGAGCAGAATCCGTTCATTATTTTAAAACGCCCTTCGGCTGACGAATTTCAGGGAGAAGCCATTGGCTGCAGCTTGATTTACAGCGGTAATTTTCTGGCTCAGGCAGAAGTGGAGTCACATGGAACCACCCGTCTTATGATAGGAATTAATCCGTTTGGCTTTAGCTGGGAGCTGAACCCTGGTGAAACCTTCCAGACTCCGGAGGCAGTGCTTGTTTACTCCTCTCAGGGACTTAACGACATGAGCCAGACTTTTCACCGGCTGTATCGGCGCCGACTGGCAAGGGGGTACTGGCGTGATCGCGAGCGCCCAATCTTGATCAATAACTGGGAGGCAACTTACTTCAATTTTACCGAAGAAAAACTTCTACAGCTGGCTTCCAGAGCGCAGAAATGCGGCATAGAGCTGTTTGTTTTAGATGACGGCTGGTTTGGTGCCAGAAGCAGCTCAAAAGCCGGACTGGGCGACTGGGAGGCAAACCGTGACCGTTTGCCAAACGGTCTTTCCAGACTGGCACAGAAGATAGAAGCGCTCGGTATGAAGTTTGGTCTCTGGATCGAACCGGAGATGGTAAATGCCGATTCCGATTTATTCCGCACGCATCCTGATTGGATCCTCCAGGTTCCAGGGCGAACGCCTTGTCACGGACGTTACCAGTATGTATTGGATTTTTCCAGGCAGGAGATCCTTGATTACATCTATGAAAAGATTGTATCGATTCTGGAAGGCGCCTCCATTTCCTATATTAAGTGGGATATGAACCGAAGTCTCAGTGATGTATGGAGCAGAGGAGTTTCCGCCAGACAGCAGGGAGAAGTATTTCACCGCTACATTCTGGGTGTTTATCAGATGTATGAGCGGCTGACAACACGCTTTCCGGACATTCTGTTCGAATCGTGCGCCAGCGGCGGAGCGCGTTTTGATGCAGGTATGCTGTATTATGCACCGCAGGGATGGATCAGTGATGATACAGATGCGATTGAACGCCTGCGGATTCAATACGGCACTTCCTATGGTTACCCGATCAGCTCGATGGGATCCCATGTATCTGCTTCTCCGAACCATCAGCTTCATCGTCAGACACCGCTTTGGACACGTGCCAATACCGCGTTCTTCGGAACTTTCGGCTATGAACTGGATCTGGCACAGCTCGGAGAAGATGATCTATCTGAATTAAAAATTCAGACCGCCTTTATGAAACAGCACCGGTCCCTGATTCAGTATGGTACTTTTTACAGACTTTCCAGTCCGTTTGAAAACAATATCACTGCATGGATGGCGGTCAGTGAAGACCGCACAGAAGCCCTGGTCGGCTGGTACCGGACACTGAATGTCGCCAATGGTCCGTTTACGCGGCTGTATTTACAGGGACTGGAAGAATCCGATCTTTACAATGTCACGGAATATACAGAAGGACATGAAAGTGCCGTAAGCACCCACTATGGTGACGAACTGATGAATTTAGGACTGATTACCAGTGACGCCTCTTCCGGACAGTATATGGATGGTAGAAGAGAGAGCTGCGACTTTGATTCTCGCCTGTTTTATGTACAAAAGCAGGCTGAATAATAAATAAGATAAAAGCATTAAAAAGGGATTCTCCCGAAGCTGGTTTTCAAAGAAGAATCCCTGTAACTGTTCAGTAGGTCTGCGCATTTACTGCGCTGACCGTACGAAAACATGGGTCAGCAGGCAAAAATCCCATTGCCGTAGGCAATTTTTAATGGATTTTTGCGCGTGACTGTGAAGGTACTGAACAGTTACGAATCCCTTTTAATTTAAATCCGGCGTTTCCCCGTATAATCCCGCTTCCGGCGTTCATTTACGATATGATTCAGAATCCCGCCACCGATAATAATAACGGCTGCCATCATCAGCACACGTTTCGCCCCTTCCTGCGGAAGTGTGCTCTTAGACGCAATCGACGTAGTATTGAATTGAAGGGTATATTCGATTTCATGAGGCGTTCCCATCGCCAGTGTATCCGCCCTGACTGTAAGTTCTTTTGTCAGATCCAAAACAGGGATCGTAAAATGAGAATTTGCGTCCTTGGCACTTTCATTCTCGTATTTTCTATTATCTACCACCATGTAATCATAATTGGAACTGCTCCATGTGATGGATATGTATGCCGTTCCATCTGTCACCGTCAGAAGAGCAGGACTCTGGATCGAAGCCTTTCCGCTTCCTCCGGTCATTGTTACCTCGATGGCATATTCACCATCCTTCAGGGAAAGCAGCGTTCCAGCACCTGCCTGCGCTGTCAACGTCCACCGGCTGCTAAATAAGATACAAATGATTCCCAAAAGAATGAAACCTATTTTTTTCATAGACAGAAAACTCCTTACCCTGTGTTTATAAATTCTTTTTCTTATACAGAAACCAGGACGCAGCAATCGAAAAACACGCCAGATACAGAAGCAGGATCCCAATCGTTGTATAAGAAAATGCCTCATGATTGGCGATGCTGCGAAGCGCCGCACTGGTCTGCGATAACGGCAGATATTCAATCACCTGGCGCAGACCATCCGGCATACTCCGGGCTGAAAAGAATGTATTGCACAGATATGCCATCGGCATAATCACGTAATTCGAAAAGCGCGGCACATCGGCATGGTTTTTGGCATAAAAAGATACCACAACTCCAATTGCGGAAAACACAGATCCGTTTAAAAACATTAGAAGAAACGACCAGCCGTTAAAACAGAGCCCCGTTCCGATCGGCAAAATCAGAAGAATAATCACGGCTCCCGCATATAATCCCCGTAGACTTCCGCCGATGATCTGTCCCGCGATGAACTGCCACAGCGGGGTAGGAGAGATGATGACCTGGTCAAATGCTTTTTCGTACAATCTCTGGACGTTTAAATTCTGGGCGATAGCATTGAAACTGCCGTTCATGGTCGTCAGGGCAACCACTCCCGGAATCAGAAAGTTCAGATACGATTGTCCGTGCGACATAGTCTGGATTCCAAGACCAAACACCAGAATATATAAAAGAGGGGCAATCATGGCAGCCAGCGTGATTTTATAAAAATCCCGCCGGAATTCTACCCATTTTTCCCATAACACAGTAAGAATACCCATTTTTACCGGCATTCCAGCTGCTGCCCGATTGTCTCCAGAAATACATCTTCCAATGTCGTACTGCGAAGCGCTGTTTCCTGTTCTGACGCGGACAAATACTGAATTGCCTCCTCCTTTCCATGAAAATAGTGTGATTTCAGCCCATCTGGTGAAGTCTCATCGACCGCATACCGCCCCAGCGTCTCTATCATATGCCCCGGAGCATCTGTTTCCTCCAGACGTCCACCGCACATAAAGCCGACACGGTCACAAAGCGTTTCTGCTTCCTCCATATAATGCGTTGTCAGAAGAATGGTAAGCTTTTGCTGATTCAGCTTTTTCAGAAGATTCCACATCTGACGGCGGGCAAATGCATCCATCCCTGCAGTCGGTTCATCCAGAAGAAGGATTTCCGGTTCCGTTAAAAGTGCCCGGCAGACCATCAGCTTCCGCTTCATGCCTCCGGAAAGCTTTCGGACGGTTCTCTTCCGATAATCGATCAACCCGCAGAATTCCAACAATTCCTCTGACCGCTCCCGAATCTTTCTGAGCGGCATATAATAAAGACGTCCCTGATATTCCATAATCTCGTTCATCGTCATATCCTGACGCATCGAGTATTCCTGCGTAACGACACTGAGTTTTTGTTTCAGCTGATTTTTCTGACGGGTCAGCAGCTCTCCGTTGATCCAGATTTCACCCGAAGTCGGAAGCAGGAGAGTGGAGAGCATTCCGATGGTGGTCGTTTTTCCGGCACCATTCGGTCCCAAAAGCCCAAAGAACTCGCCTGTCTCAATTTTCAGGTTCAGATCCTCGACCGCCAGAAAATGATCGTATTTTTTTGTCAGATGCTTTAATTCAATCATGGTTCCCTTCCTTCACGACAATAATCGAATAATAACTTGCCCGATCTGGAATTTCATCAATTTTATGATAAATATGCTCCTCTGGCATACCACAATTTTCGATCATGGTACCTGTCATATGCTTTTCTTTCAGGGTCGCCTTGACAAGCGGCATCTTGGAAGCTGCTTTCATCAGAACCTTGGTACCTGGAAGTTCCAGCGCCGCCTCAATATCATAAGTGGACGGAATAATATGAAGCTGTTCTGAGCGGTCAACAAGACTGTCCTGAAGCTTGGCGCTGACCGCGCAGAAGGACGGAATGCCATTAATGATTTCAGTTGCATAACCATGTGCTTTTACAATCCGATGGATATAAATATAGGTACTGTAAATCGTCGGATCTCCGAGCGTGAGGCAGGCAACATCCTTCCCCTGTTCCAGCTGCTCTATAATCTGATTCGAGGCAGCCTGGTATGCTGCATTTAAAACAGCTTTATCTTTTGTCATCGGAGTAGTGAGGTTTAAGCATTCCTTTTCATCCAGATTTTCCACGATCCCACTGGCAATTTTATAGGAAACTGCATTTTCCTTTCCATCCGCCGGTACCGCAATCACCGGGCACTTCTGAATCGTGTCAACTGCCAGATACGTCATGAGCCGCGGATCGCCCGGACCTACTCCTACACCATATAAGGTTCCTTTTATCATAAACATTTCCTTTCTGTGAAAACTGTGAGAAATTCAAGTGTTCAACTTTTAAAATTTTTGTACGATGCCTTTTTTGCTTTTTTAATAAAGTACGAAATTAGCCTTTTTCAAAAGTAAAAAATTTTGTACTTTATAGTTAGTGGTTAATAAATGGCTTAGATACAAGGATTATAGCATAAAGTACAAAAATTTCAAAATGCACTTTATTTCAGAATGTACTTTATTTCGAAACAGAATAAAGTACATTTTCAAATCGCTCCATTTTGGAAATTTCATAAATAGTGGAATAAAGTGGGTTACAAGAATTCCAAAAGCAGTTATCCGCAAAAAGGGTTAATGTCAGTGGAATGTATTTTGGATATGTTCCCCAAAATGGAAAACAAATACAGATGAGCTTACCCGATGGCTTTGACTGTTATCAGTCTACACCATCGGTTTCCTCAAGTCCAGCTAACCCCTGAATAGTAACTGAGAGGTCATTGTATAGTATGAAGTTGTATTCTAGACAGAAAAATTTTTTGGATGTATACTATAGAGTTGGATTTACTAAAAAGCAAAAGCAGGAGGAAATAATACTGTGCGCGATGTACTGCGGGAAGAAAAGAAATTTCTGCTGAATCAGGCAGAAGCTTTAAAACTCCGGAATTATCTGTCAAATGTGGTTCATACCGATTTACATAATGGACCAGATGGTTACCAGGTACGTTCTTTGTACTTTGATTCTTTGTCAAATCGGGATTTTCAGGAAAAAGAAGATGGTCTGGAGTTAAGAAGAAAGTTTCGTTTGCGGGTATATAGTCCTGATGCGGATTTTGCACTGTTTGAAATGAAGCAGAAGCAGGGACCATATCAGCGAAAGCGATCATTAAGATTATCCAGAAAGGAAGCGCAGGCTCTCATTGAGGGTGATTATTCCGTACTTTTAAACAGTGGCAGTGAGTTTGGACAGGAATGTTATTCAATTATGGAAATGTGGGCATACCGTCCTAAAACAGTTGTAGAATATGACAGATTTGCATTTATCGCGCCAGAAAACTCTATTCGAATAACCTTTGATTCCAGAATACGGGCTAATGAAGTGAATTTTAATGTGTTTGATAGAAATCTGGTGTTAAACAGTGTAATGTCGCCTTTTGCTGTAGTGCTGGAAGTAAAATACAATGGCTTTTTGTTAAGCTATATCAAGCATATGCTTCTGCCCGTTCAGAAAAGCGAGCTTTCCGTGAGCAAATATTGTATGGCAAGACAAATTGGCTGTAACTACAGGTTTTAGGAGGAAAGGAAATGAAAGAGACGATTTATAACCTGCTTGCCCAACAGGGGGATATGACCTGGCAGCAAATTATAATGCATATTCTGGTAAGTGCTGTCATTGGTCTGTTTATTTTTATTTCATATGTGATTTCACATAAGGGAACGATTTACAGCAAAAAATTTGGAGTAACACTGATCGTTCTGACGGTTATGACAGGAACAGTTATGACTGTCATAGGAAACAATATTGCATTGTCGCTTGGTATGGTCGGTGCATTATCTATTGTGCGTTTTCGAACTGCAATAAAAGATTCCAGAGATACTGTATATATTTTCTGGACGATTATTGTGGGAATATGCTGTGGAGTTGGAGATTATCTGGTTGCTGCAGTAGGCAGTTCTGCTATTTTTCTTATTTTTCTTATCATGGGAGCGATTCGCAGTGATAACCGTATGCTTTTGATCATCCGTGCAAAAAGAAGCCGCTGTGAAAATATAGAATCTCAGGTCTTTCGTTATTTTGGGACTGGTGTCGTTCTTCGGGTAAAAAATACGACAGAGGAAAATGCTGAGTACATTTATGAATTATCCAGAAAAATACTGGAGAAAGTTCAGAAACAGTATCCGGCTTTAACAGATGATTTCTATAACCTTGGACAAATCGAAAGTGTTAATATTGTAGCTCAAAGCGATGAGATTTATAACTGATATGAAATATAAAATAATAGGATTTATATGCTGCTTTGCGGTTATCCTGATTGCCGTTTTTGCGCCATTGTCTTATAAGGACTACCGAAAAACAGAGAGAATTCATCAGCATGAACAGGAAATTCCCCAGGAACCATGTACGGATCCTGCGGATGGCGGTCTGTGTACATATCTTCCGATTGTCAAAATTGATACAGATGGGATAGAAATCCCGGGAAGACCCATTAAGGATGATGGAAACAACCGCATTTATACACGCGCTACGGATGGGGAAACTACAATTGCTGCTCAGATGGATATAATTGGGAATGACAGCAAAGAGTACCATCATGCAAATGAAACGGCAGATGTATCTTCTGAAATCCGTATACGAATGAGAGGTAATTCCTCAAGAAAGTTTGATAAGCCAAGCTATGCCATCAGACTTGTAGATAAAAAAGGGGAAAACAATCCGCTTTCCATTATGGGAATGGATGCGCACCATGAATGGGTATTATACGGTCCCTGGCTCGATAAAACAGCCATACGAAATTATATGTTTTACAATCTTGCCGGAGAAATGATGTCTTATGCGCCAAATGTAAGATTCTGCGAAGTAATTCTTAATGGTGAATATGAAGGTCTATATGTAATGACTGAAATGATAACCGGCGGAAAAGATGGAGCCAGGCTGGGACTTCGTGTAAATGCCAAGCGCAGCACATTTTCCGGATACCTGCTTCGCCTGGATCATCAGCATGCGGGCGAAGAAGCTTTAAACAGCTTTACAACGTATACCTACAAAACCCCCTTCCTGCTGCAGATAGAATATCCCGGAAACAGGAACAGGGATGCCAGACTGACAGAAGAAATCCGACAGGATTTTTCAAATTTTGAAAAAACTCTGTATTCATATGATTATGACAGGGAAAAACATGGCTACACTTCTATGATAGATGTAGACAGCTTTGTAGATTACTTTATAATCAATGAGCTTTCCAGTAATGCAGATGCCGGAAACTATTCCACTTATATTTATAAGGGAACCGACAATCTGTATCGTATGTGTGTATGGGATTTTAATAATGCCTGCAATAACTATTTCGAGGAGGAACTTCCTTATACAGGATTTTTCCTGAACAACCGATTATGGTTTGAAATGCTTATCAAAGATGAGGATTTTACTGAACGGATCATCCAGCGATATCATTCCTTGCGAAAAGGTCTGTTAAGTGAAGAATCACTTTATCGTTATATCGATGAAACCCTTGATTTTATCGCACCAGCTCTTGCAAGAAACGATGCACGATGGGGAAGTGTGGAACAGCAGGCAAAGGGACTTCTGGTTCCGGTATCGAGAAATCTTGACAGCAGATCTGCCGCTGAAGGACAGTTAAAAGGTTACTTGCGAAACAGAGGAAAATGGCTGGATGAAAACATTGAGACTCTGCGTCAGTATTCAGCATCCTCCCGTGTAAAGCAGTATAATGAGGTTAATGATTAAAATATGAAACGATTTATTATCAGTATATCTGCCATCATTCTGCTTGTATTTATTGGATTTATAGCTGTGTTTTATGGCGGATTTTATGTAGACTCAGGCCGGGACAATCATGTAAACACATTTGTCCAAACTGAGAATAAAGAGATACTTATAAAGGACAAAGATAAGTGGAAACCATTTGAAGTCAGAGGAATTGACATGGGAAGCGGTATTCCAGGTGAATGGTCTACAGATTATGCGATCACCAAAGAAACCTATCTGCACTGGTTTCAGCTGATCCAGGAAGCAGGAGCAAATACGCTGAGAGTCTATTCTGTCCAGAATCCGTCTTTTTATAAAGCGTTCTATGAATACAATTCCCAACATGAGGAGCCGTTATATTTACTTCAGGGAATCTGGGTAAATGATTATATACAGAACTCCCGAGTGGATGCATATGCCGACTCCTTTGCAGGAAAGCTTCTGGATAATTGCCTGGTCACTGTAGATGTGATCCATGGAAAACGACTTATCATCAATAATGATGCAGATACAAGTACAGGACTTTATTTACACGATGTCTCGAAATGGGTGCTGGGATATATTATCGGAAATGGATGGGAAGATACAACCGTTGCATATACAGATGAGAAATATCCGGATATGGAACCGTATAAAGGAACTTATCTTACTGCTTCAAAAGATGCCTCTGCCTTTGAATCCCTGCTTGCAGAAACAGGTGACAAGATGCTGTACTATGAATCAACAAGATATGATGAGCAGCGTCTGATCTCCTTTTCCAGTGGAAATGCAACAGATCCTTTTGATTATCCTAAAGAGATTGCAGAATATTTCCGAAAATGTGCCCGGATCGACGCAGAACATATAACTGCAACTGATAAATTTATATCCGGTCAGTTTGCCAGCTACAGTGCATCTCCATATGATCAGGATTACCTTTCCTGTATGGAATACACAACGTGGAACAGCTTGTCTGATAAAAAGATTGACTTTAGTGACTGTATCACTCCTGACGGAAAAAGGAATACTTATCGGGCATATTTAAGACTTTTAAACGAACATCATACAATGCCGGTTTTGGCTGTTGAATTTGGTGCAGCCACAGGACGAGGTGAGATTCAGGAGAATCAGGTAACCAGCAGAGGACTTGGATACTATTCTGAAAAAGAACAGGGAAAGATTCTGGTAGATTGTTATGAAGACATTATGGCTGCCGGACTTTCCGGAGGCTGTGTCTACTCCTGGCAGGATGAATGGTTCAAGCATACCTGGAATACCATGTATGCTGTAGATTTAAGCCGTAATATTTACTGGGAAGATGCTCAGACAAATGACCAGCATTTTGGCTTGCTGGCATTTGACTGTGGGGAAAAAGAAAGTGTTTGTTACGTGGACGGGGATACTTCCGAATGGACGGATAAAGATATGGTGATCCAATATGAAGACGGCTCTTTCATCAGTGTGAAGTATGATGCCTCCGATGTTTATTTATATCTCCATAAAAAGGGCTTTGATCTGGAAAATGACACGCTGTATGTTCCGGTTGATACGACCCCTAAAACAGGCAGTACCCGTATGGAAAATTGTACAGCAAAATTTGAAAGACCTACAGATTTTGTACTGATCTTAAATGGAAAAGATAATACTCGTCTGTTGGTTCAGGATCGGTATAATCCCATTCATGCCAATTATGAGGAAGATATTACAGGAGAAGATTCTTATATTGATCCACCGGCTCGGGATAGCGCTGTATTCGAAAATATCTGCATGGTATTACGGGATGTTATTGGTCAGTATCAGGATGCTGCCACACCGTTAAGAACCTTTGAAAGTGGAAAGCTGCATTATGGTAATGGAAATCCATCTGCATCTGATTATGATTCCAGAGCAGATTTTATCTGTAACGGAGATGATGTGGAAATTAGAATCCCATGGCAGCTGCTGAATTTTTCTGATCCGTCCCGAATGCAGATTCATGATGATTATTATGATGGAAATTATGGCATTGAAGCAGTGGGGATCAAAGAGATGTTTATAGGTCTTGGCAGAGAAGGAAATACTATCGAGATGGGACGGCTTAAACTGAAAGGATGGGAAAATACAGTATCTTACCATGAAAGATTAAAAGAAGCATACCAGGTTCTGAAGACATACTGGACAGGAAAGGAACACGAATGATAGCACAATTTGTGATTGTTTTTTATTTTATTGTCTGTGTGGGGATTATTCTGTTTAACTGCTTCACAGAGATAATTTCAAGATATCGTTCCTGTGTTCTGAAAAGGAGGGAACAACGATATTGCGAAGAATACAGACAGCTGTTTTTAGATAATATAACGGAAAATAAAAAGCAGGAAAAAAGGCTGGTTAAAGAGCTTCAGTCAACCAGTAGACTTCTGACGTTCAGTGAAGCATTATATAAAGTTGAAAACCGTATGCCGGAACAATTCCAGCAGGGAATAGCATCTGTAAGTCGGCTGATGGAAGAACTGATACCGGTTTATAAAAGAAAATCGGATATGGAAAAGGCCTGCTTGGCTTATGTATTTGCCATATTTCATATGACGAAATTCCAGGCTAAGGAAATTGTTTTCCCATTTCTTTTTGACCTGCTTAGAAATAAAAGTCTCTATTGCAGAGAGAATGCTTTGCGGGCGTTATACAGTTCAGAAGATATACACGCAGTTATGCAGGCATTGGAATTCCTGAATGCAAATGAGCAGCTGCTTCCGCATAAAAAAATACTTGTAGATGGACTTCTTTCCTTCGATAAAAAAGAAGAACTGATACCACTCCTTTGGAAAAAATTGAGTGAATTTCATCCAAGGATGCAGGTAAACCTGTTGGATTATATTCGATATGCATCGTCAAACTGGAAGGATGAAATGCTGTCTATGTTGGAAACAAGCCAGGATAGGGAAATTCAGATCGCATGTGTCCGCTATTTTGGCAGATATCAGGATGAACGAAGTGTTTCTTTTTTGCTTCATCACGCCAAAGAAGAAAAGGAAGGGGTCTGGGAATTGCAGAATGCCTGTATTTCCGCTCTTGCTATGTATCCCGGACCGCAGACACTGGAAATTTTGAAAAAAGAGATTTCCAGTAAAAACTGGTATGTCCGTCATAATGCTGCAAAAAGCCTTGCAGTTCTGAATACAGATAGGGACGCATTAGCTGATATTTTACAGGGAAATGACCGCTATGCAAAAGAAATGTTAGAGTACCAGTTAGATGCAGCAAAAGCACAAAGGAGGGCGGGTTTATGACCGATGCATTTCGTTTTTTTCTGGAATGTGTCAATCTGTTTTTTATTATATATCTGATTGGATATTCCAGCTTTTTGTTTTTGTCGGTTGTAGCAGGAGCAATTGAACTGTACAAATCATACCACCTTGAACAGCTGCACAATAAACTGTGGCAAAGCTATTACATACCGGTTTCCATTCTTGTTCCGGCTTATAATGAGGAGATCACGGTGAAGGACACAGTTACTTCACTTCTCAACCTGGATTATAAACTATATGAAATTATAGTGATAGATGATGGTTCTAAAGACAAAACATCTCAGATCCTGATTGATGCATTTCATATGGAGCGAGTGGCGCGCCCGATCCGTCATCTAATCCAATGTCAGCCCGAGGAAGATGTTTATGAATGCCCGAACCAGAAAGTACCCATTACTTTGATCCGTAAGAAGAACGGCGGAAAAGCAGACAGCCTAAATGCCGGAATCAATGCAGCCAGGTATCCTTGGTTTATCTGTATGGATGCGGACTCTATTTTACAGCATGATTCACTGGAGAAAATCGTTCGTCCGGTTCTGGAGGACGAAAATGTAATAGCCGTTGGTGGAAGTGTCCGTCCAGCCAATGGTGTTGTCATAAAAAAAGGTCATGTGATAAAATATAGGCTGCCTAGAAATATAATAGCAAGAATGCAATCCCTGGAATATGACCGTTCTTTTCTGGCAGCACGTATCCTGTTGGATAAAATCAATGCAAACATGATCATATCCGGAGCTTTTGGATTATTTGAGAAAAAAACAGTGATTGCCGTAGGCGGATATGACAGCAGTACAATGGGCGAGGATATGGAACTGGTAGTCAGACTTCATGAATTCAGCCGCATGAATCGTAAGCCATATAAGATTGATTTTGCACAGGATGCCATCTGCTGGTCGCAAACACCGGAAAAATTAAGTGAATTGGGCAAGCAGCGGAAAAGATGGCAGAGAGGATTGTTCCAGTGTATGTGGGGACACCGTAAAATGCTGGCAAACCCACGGTACGGAGCTGTAGGACTTTTATCCTATATTTATTTTCTGTTTTACGAATTATTGTCACCATTTATTGAACTTTTTGGTATACTTACAATGGTTTTATCTGTGATGATGGATATGCTGAATGTAAAGTTTATGCTGGCATTTCTTGCCTGCTATGCCCTGTATGGTATTTTACTTACATTAACTGCATATTTTTCAAGAATCTATACCATTGACCAGAGGCTTTCTTTTCGAGAACTGATCCTTGCTATTGTTGCTTGTTTTTTTGAAACAACTTTTCTCCGCTTTTATCTGGCATTTGTCCGTGTGACTGCATTTGTGGGATACAAGAAGAACAAACTGAACTGGGGTAAACTGGAAAGAAAGAAAATGAACGGAATATAGTTTTATTACTATGTCAATTTAGATTGATCGAAACGACGGGAGAAAGTCTTGATTTAGCTGCGGGAAAAATAGGATTTGAGACTATATTGCAATGGATTATCAGTCATCAGAAGTAATGCTTTTGGGAGAGATACCTTTACGGCATCTCTCTTTTTGTTTCATAGGAAATTGCGAAAAGTAAAAAAATTTTGTACTTTATAGTTAGGGGTTAATAAATGGCTTAGATACAAGGATTATAGCATAAAGTACAAAAATTTCAAAATGTACTTTATTTCGAAACAGAATAAAGTACATTTTTAATTGTCCGGATGTAGCGGGGGAGTGGTTTTAGATAAATTGGATTCTTATAATATTATGGTTTTCAGAACTTATTTCTTATCTTTTGGTATTCTCTAGGTGAATATCCTTTTAGCTTGTGGAAGAGTCGGCTGAAATAAAGCTGGTTATCATACCCGACAATCTTAGAAATCTCATTGATGGAATAAGTTGTTGTTTCAAGTAAAATATAGGAAAAGCAGCCGGAGACTTCCAGAACCAACAGAAGATCCAGAAAAATGATCGTGAACAGAGGCTGGCAGGAATCTACTACAACCGAGGAAGAAATGCAGGCTGTAAACCGGAACATCAATGAGCAGAAAACGCAGACCATCGAGACGCTGCGGCAAACCATTAAGGAATGGGACATTTCATGAAGAATTGGAGAAACTGTTTCCAGAATTAAAATAGACACATATAATTGAACCGGCCTTTCATACATTGAGAGGGTATTCTTAATCAAAACATAAGGGAAATCCGTATAGAAATCAATGAAGATACAAAGGAAACAATGCAGGAGAAGATTAAACGGATGTCGGTTACAGAAGCAAGCCGAATGGCAGTGTACTAAAATTTGGTGGATGTAACTGAAGAAAAAATATGATATAATGTGAGTAACAAGTCGGGATTTATAAAGGAGAATATTGATGAAACTATTTTTATGTTCGCACTTTTCAAGTGTAGGAAGTCTGATAAAGGAAGAAATTGAAAATAAGAAAGTCGCATTTATTCCAACAGCTTCACTGCGTGAAGGCTACACCGGTTATGTCGGCTCGGCTCGAAAATTATTCAAAAAGTTGGGAGCAATCGTAACTGAAATTGATATTTCAACGGAGGCTTATTCAACGATACAGTCTGTTTTTGAAGAAGCAGATGTGATATATTTTACCGGCGGAAATTCTTTCTTTCTTATGGACCAGCTCCGTAAAACGGGAACTGATGGACTGCTGAAAAAGGAATTGGCAAATGGAAAATTGATGATCGGCGAGTCGGCAGGCGCAATTATATGCGCTCCAAGCATCCAATATATCGAGCAAATGGATGAAAAGCCGGAGGACTACTCACAAGAAGATGATGCAGGGATTGATTTGATTGATTTCTATGTTCTTCCGCATTATCTTACAGCACCATTTAAGAAAGTTACCGAGAAAATAATGACTGAGTTTTCGGATTTGAATCTATGCCCAATTAACAACCGTCAGGGAATTGTAATTGATGGTGAAGATTCAAAGGTTATTTGCAAAGACTAATTTGAAAATTCCAGTTTGCCGATGCTAAAAGGTTAAAACAGAATATCGCGGAGACGATGGACTATACGATTTATTAAAATATATTATCTATGCGAGTTTCTACATAATTGTGATTAAAACGGGTATGGATTTCTATGGGTATAAGCGCTTTCCGAAACTATACGAATCGTATTCTGCACCGTGGTATACAGAAGCATTACTGTATATCGCTGCCTCGCTTTTCGTGATTGTCGTATGTTTTGTGCTCAGAGTAATCATTGGACGAAAGATGAAGAAGAGGTGAGCTATATGTTTATGCTGTTTGAGTTTATGTTTCCGATTATCTTCATAATGGTTTTTGGCATGATCATCTTCCAGTTTGTGACAGGAATCGGAACATGGCATAAAAACAATCAGTCACCGCGTTTGTCGGTGAGTGCAACCATCGTCTCAAAGCGTGAAAATATCACACATCATGGCCATGCAAATGCGGGGGACCTGTCTGGAACTCATGGCTACCATTCTACTTCAAGTACCAGCTACTATGTCACGTTTCAGGGAACGAGATATCTGTCATTTGAGCGCGTGTGATTCTGGAGGTGATAGTGTGAAAGAAAGTAGACGAGGAGGTGATTTTAAGAAAAAGTTTATGTCAATTCAAGTTAACGAATCCAGAATTAATGTCGCGATGGTCTTCTAATAATGAAGAACCAATGTCACATTATTTAAATAATTCATGTTACCGAGCACTCTGGAAATGCCCTGATTGTGGTGGCGAATATATAAGTTCTATTCGAGATATGGCAACGGGAAACGTGGATTGTGTGTATTGTTCAATGAAAGAAGTTCTTCCGGGTGTTAATTCCTTTGCCGTATTGCATCCGGATTTAATGAATGAGTGGAACCATTTGGATAACTATTTGTTATGTGATCCTGATCAGATTTTGGATAATTGCATAACACCTGTTTGTTGGACATGCCCAGTGTGTGCACACGATTATAAGTGCTCACCAAAGCAACGGATTCTTTATCAAAAACGAAACATGGATGCTTGTACTTTCTGTAAAGGTTTGCGAAGAAAGGAACGGCATTATATTTGACTAAGAGAAGGTCACTTTACATCCCTCAAAATGGGTAAAATGACCTTTAACATCAATTATGCGACGGGTGACAGCTCGGCTTCTGGAACAAACAAGACGGCAGAAACAGAGCAGGCCACACAGGCTGTTACGCAGGCAGCTTCTCAGCAGACCAGCACGGAATCCTATATCCTCAATACCAATACAAAGAAATTTCATCGGCCGTCCTGTTCATCGGTCAAACAGATGAAGGAGAGCAATAAAAAATCCTCATCAGAGAGTAGGGATGCGCTGATTGCTGCAGGTTATGATCCGTGTAAAAAATGCAATCCGTAAAAATGTGTCAGATATTTAAAAAATATGGAAGAGGAAGGTTGTAGTTCTATATTGCAATACTTCTTCTTTGCGCATATTGGATATGCTGTTGAGGGCGACTGTTGCACGCAGAAGATAAGTTGCGCCGGTCTGCGATAATGTGCTGTTTGTATAAGGAAAAGGACAAGGAGTTATGATGAATTTTAGTGGGATATTGATTGGTGTGCTTACCTTTTTTCTGATTGGATTGTTCCATCCTATTGTTATATATGCGGAGTATTACTTTGGAAGCCGCTGTTGGCCGGTATTTTTGCTGGTGGGCATTTTGTGTATGATTCTATCCGTAAGAATGCAGGAAATACTTTGGTCGGTTTCCCTGGGTGTTTTGGGCGTCAGTTGCTTTTGGAGCATTAAGGAACTGAAAGAACAGGAAAAAAGAGTGGAAAAAGGATGGTTCCCGAAGCGGAAGGTGGATAAGCACTAAAGAAGAAAGCGGGGAGATGAGAAGATGGCGGTATGGAGATTACAGGTGAATACTAGAGGAGCGAACGTTGCGGATTATTGCTTGCAAAACCATGTTGCAGCACTTTGGGCTGGCAAGGTACTTGCTATGGAGCGTTTACGAAATGAGAGATAGAGCGTATGGAAATAATCTATACGTTGTCAACGCACCATAGCGTTTACTATACGTTCTATTTTTTTCCTTTTTAAGAAAAGTGATTAAAAAACTATTGACAATTTGTTACTGGGAGAGATAGAGAGTGCGTTTTGATGAACTTTTTGAAATGAGAAAACTGACAGGAATAAAATTAAAGGACTACATCAGTGGCAATGGATTCTCTAAGGTATCGTTCTGCAAAAAGGCAGAAATTTCTCGACCTACTTTAGATAAAATTTTAAATGGCGAGATAGATAGTAAAAGCTCATTCGATAAGCATTTGAATAAAATTTTTACCAGTTTGGGCATTGGCCCGGATACTTTGATGGAATTTTCAACGAAAACGCAAAGCGTAGATGCGATGTACTCGCAAAAGGCTCTGATAAATTATCAAATGAATGATAAGGCAAAGATGGAGTATGATCTGTTGCAGGATATTTTAAACCTTTGCAGTGTTTATTATTAGAGGCAGAAGGCTATGAGTGAACAAACTACAGCAGCCAACTTAGACAAAGTTATTGAGACACAGATGAAGCAGAGTGAGAGTGCTTGAACTAGGAAAACCGATGGCATAAACTATAAGCAGTCGAGGTCATCGGTTTTCTTGGCAAATATGAATTTTGAACTTTATTTTAGCAAAATACTATTTTCACTTTACACGGAAATAAAGTACGAAATTAGCCTTTTTTACCTAAAAATTTTTTTTACTTTTTGCCTTTTTTGCCCTTTACTCTTTTTCTCTCAGCTGCACCTTATTCCTTGCGCTTCGCCGCCGTTCATCCTCCAGCGCCGCATAATGCTTCTTCGTCGTATTGACATCACTGTGTCCCAAAACATCCGCGACGAGGTAAATATCGCCGGTTTCACGGTACAGATTAGTGCCGTAGGTGCTGCGGAGCTTATGTGGCGTGATCTTTTTTAGCGGTGTGACGAGCTGTGCGTATTTTTTGACCATTTTTTCCACACTGCGTACGTTAATGCGCTTACGCTGCATGGAGAGGAAGAGTGCTTCTTCGCTGCCTTCCTCTGGGACAATATGTTCACGCTCGCTGAGATAGTCCTGAAGCGCATATTCTACCTCGGCACCAAAATATACGATGACTTCCTTTCCGCCTTTTCGATGAATCCTAAGACCACCGTTTCGGAAATCAACATCGTTGATATTCAGTCCGACACATTCTGATACACGAAGCCCCGTACCAAGCAGAAGCGTCATCATCGCCAGATCTCGCAGCTTGGTCTTTGCATGGTAGGCTTTCTGTTTTTCGGTCAGACATTCGCCATCCTCAACCTCATCCAGGAAACGCGCCACCTCGTCAACATCGAGGCGTATAATTTCTTTTTCATGAATCTTGGGAAGCTGCAGAAGAGAAGCGGGGTTATTCTGAATCCGCTCGGTCCGGTAAAAGTAGTTGTAAAAGCTCTTGACCGTCGAGACTTTCCGCATGATACCCCGCTCTGTATTCATCAGATCCTCACGTTTTTCGGTCGAATAACATTTCAGATACTCCATATATTCTTCCAGATCCATCAACTTGATTTCATCCAGAATGGAAAGCGGAAAATCACGCAGCTCCTTTGTTTTAAGCTCTGGATTTGCTTGTTTCAGGAAATCAAAAAATGTCTTTAAATCATAGGCATACGCAAGCCGAGTGCGCGCCGATGTACGAGGTTCAATGCCGCGGAAGAAATCGGTACAGAACGGTGGCAGCTCTTTCAGAATGCCTCGGATTCGTTTTGTGTTTTCGATGTCTTCCTGTTCGTGGTAGGAGAGTGCAGCCATATCACAATTCCTCCTTTGGTGATGATGAAAGGTCCGAATGTATCAAATTTTTCAGGTGTTGATCGGTCCGTTCCGGCCATCCGGGATTGTTTCCATCAATAATCGCATGGAAAAAGCGATCCTTTACCCCCGGTGAATCATGGTTGAGTTTCCTTGTTAATTGTTTCACATACTCGCGTTTTGTTTTTCCATCTACGGGACATGGATTTTTACAGACTGGAAGATGATATTTGTTTTTAAATCCGATCACATCGGCTTCCTGGACATACATCAGCGGGCGGATCAGCGTCAATCCCGTTTTGTCCAAATGGGTTTTCGGCGAGAAGGAATAGAAACGCCCCTCATAAATCAAGGATAAAAGCATGGTTTCGATCAGATCGTCGCGGTGATGTGCATAGGCGATTTTATTACAGCCAAGTTTCAGAGCTGCTTCATTTAAAGCGCCTTTTCGCATCTTGGCACAGAGCGCACATGGATTGGATTCCTGACGGGTTTCAAAGAGAATCTTGCCGATTTCCGTCGGAACGACCGTGTAGGGCACGTTTAATTCATCACAAAGCTCCTGAACCGGTTTTAAATCAAATGCAGCCGCATCCGATGAAAGCGTCGGCGACAACCGGTTCGAAACCTCCGGAGAAAGTGCCTGAAAGCCCAGATCAACTGTAATAGCACAAAGTTCAAATGGTTCCGGGTAAAACCGACGAAGCCCCTGTAAAGCATATAAAAGTGTCAGGCTGTCTTTACCGCCAGAAATACCGATAGCTATTTTATCGCCGGATTGAATCAGACGATAGTCATCAACCGCCTGGCGGGTTAAACTTAGAAGACGTTGAAGTTTCATGAGAACATCCTTTCAAATATAACGAATGAATAGTTTAGCAAACAGATTAAGTGCATACACATATTTATATTTCAAACTATTCGATAAAGTAGGCTTTCACGAATAGTTTTGTCCATCTTCCTATCATACCATGTTTCCCTTTATTTGTAAATAAATCTTTTTACGAATTATTCAATATCGTATTTCAGCATAAAAACAAACCTAAACACAAAATGGATGGATGCCGCCTTTGCCATTTACCAGCAAACACTCCAGCAAAAAACAAAGGCAACATCCATCCAGCTCAAAATCCCTTATGACTAATTCATATTCATTTTATTCTTTATTCACTTCTTAATCCAAAAACGCCCGGTAATACGGCCAGACCGCATGGACCTTTCCGACCGTTACATTGCGTGCACTGCCGGATTCATGTACGCCCAGTATGGTTCTGTCTGCGTTCCAGCCTAAAAACATTACAACGTGCGAATCACCGCCAAGCTGGACAAGCAAGTCGCCCGGCTGAAGCTCTGCGCTGTTGATCGCCCGTCCTGTCCGCACAATCTCGTAGGTGCTGGCGGCACCCATTCTATTGCCAAGCGCGGTCCAGTATACCCAGTTGACCCATCCAGAACAGTCAAGCCCTGACAAAATCCGTCCCTTGTAATCCGGGCTTGTCACGCTGGCAAAATGATTGCCGGAAAGTCCTGCTGTACTCGGTTTTCCTCCATAATAATATGGAATCTTGCCAACGGAATTGAGCGCGCATGTGATAACGGCACGCCGCTCCGGTGATAAATCCTCTGGAAGTAAATCCAGGTAAGACGCAATTTCTGCCGGTGTCAGCGGATTCCCGAGTGCAAACTCTGAACTGGCAAGCCCGTACATTCCCTGCCAATCCTGAGCAGCGAGTGTCTGGGCGGCTGTCTGTTTTTCTTCCGTCCAACCCTGCCAGTTCCCGACAGCCTGATTTCCCGTTCCATCGAGTGCAAACAGATTATGCTTCTCTTTCAGACCGGTTGTCTTAACGGTAATAGTCAGATCAACGTGTCCCGGGCAATATTTTCCGTTTTCATTTAATGTAACTGCCGCAGCGCTCTCCGCACTGAACGTCGCCTCTGACGGGGACGCAACCGCTTTTGATTCGGCTGCCTGCTCCTGTGTGGAAGCCCCCGGTCCCTGTGCCGGTTTGACATAATTATTTGCTGTGGATGCCGCCTCGCTCTCCGTTAACGGCTCTTCTGCCGCTGTCTGACTGTCTCCTGCGCCCTGGGCATCTAAAGCCTCCGAGGATGCCTCTCCTGCTGCACTGCCGCTCTCCACATCGTCATCTGCTGTTCCCTCTGTCGCCGGCTCGTCCGGCAGTTCTGTACAGCCCTCACAGTAATACACATTGCTAATGCTCACGTGGTACTGGTGGGAACTGGTCCAGAGCTGATTGATATAGGTATTGAACAGGTCTGTATTTTTCCAGTCCAGGCTATATGTATATACATTTGCCATAGACAAAATATCGGTCGCATTGGATACGAGGGACGTCGGCTTTCCGTCTCCGTCACATATCTGGAAACGGATATTTTTCCAAGTTGGAACTACCCAGCTCGCCGGGTCCTGCGCGTTATGCTCTGGATTGGAGGGATCATAGCTGCCGAGTACCTGTGCAGCTGGCAGCCCCATTTTCTGGGAAGCCGTAAGCGGTGTCGTCTGGATCCACCCGTAGATCTCCGATATCCACTGTGCATCCCGTGTTCCAAGCGCTTCGTACATCTTCGCGCCCCAGGTATCTTCTGTCCCCATACTCCGGAATCGTTTTGCAAGTTTATACCATGGAAGAGACTCAAATGCCGCCAATGGATCAGACAGATCAACAGCGCTCTCTTCCGTCCGGAGCGCCATCAGGTTATACTCCGTTTCCGACGGAATATATTCTTCCGAGTCTGCTCCCAGACCATTTAAAAATCGGGATGCCATGTGAATCGGGTGTACCATTTTCTTCATCAGACGGTCGCAGAAGGATTCGTCTGTATCATTTTGTGTCTCCTGGTCTAAAATTCCATCTGCAATCACAACTTTATCAGCAGGCACATCGACTGATAAATCCACCTCCGGGCGCACTGCTTCGGCAATCCCGCACAATAAAATACCCGATGCCGCCATGAGCGCCGTTCGGATTATATAAGAATGTCTTTCTTTCATCATCATTTTCTTCATGTATCTACATTCAAAATCTTAAGTAACTATTTTGTTTTTATACCCCAACGCAATCTCATCTTCAAAACATCCAGGCGCAAAAAACCGATGCGTCCTTTCTGATTCTTCACCAGAAATTCAAACACACCGGTTTTAATTATACTTTTATGCGTTCTCGTTTATCTTAAGAAATTCTTGTTTCTTTTTGGCGAATTCCTTAATAATTTCTACGGCACCGTCGATGCCTACGACACTGCTGTTGATGCAGAGGTTATAGCTCTTGGAGCTGCCCCAGCGTTTGCTGGAATAATAGTTATAATAACCAGAACGCTGCTTATCGGTCTTGATCATCACATCTTTTGCCTTATCGCGGGTAATATTGTGACGTTTCATCAATTCCTGAATCTTCACTTCCTCATCTGCACAGATGAAAACAGACACTACGTTCGGATAATCTGCCAGCGCATAGTCCGCACACCGTCCTACAATGACACAGGATTCTTCATCTGCCAGTTTCTTGATCGTGTCAAACTGTGCCAGGAAAATCTTGTGGTTGATCGGCATATCCATATAAGCCGATGTATTATAACCCATCGAATAGGTGTCCATTACCAGTGAATATAAGAAGCTGTTGGTTGGTTTCTCATCATGCGTCTTAAAAAGCTCTTCACAGAGACCGCTGTTCTTCGCTGCCAGTGCAAGAAGCTCTTTATCATAGCACTTGATTCCCAATGATTCCGCCAGTTTTCGTCCAATCGCTCTTCCGGAGCTGCCGCATTCGCGACCGATTGTAATTACTAAATTTTTTTTCATGTCTCCCTCAACTCCTTTCAAGTTCTGCCTTTATTATAACACAAGCTATCTGAAAAGTCATCATTTTTTCGGAATAAAAGGTATTTCTTAGCGACACAGAAATAAACTATCTGAAAAGAATGTGTATACGAATTAGAACGATCTTACTATTCACGTTACTTTTACTTTCCAGCTTTTTTCCGCAGCTTCTCCAGCAGTTCTTCAAAATACGCTGGCAGCGGCGCAGAAAACTCCACATACTCCCCAGTCCGCGGATGGATAAAGCCTAAGACTCCCGCATGCAGGGTCTGCCCTTCCAGTGAAAATGGCTGCCGCGCCGGACCGTACACCTCATCGCCCAGAAGCGGATGACCGATGCTTGCCATATGGACGCGGATCTGGTGTGTGCGTCCCGTCTCCAGGCGGCACTCGATAAATGTATACGCCCCGAAGCGTTCCAGTACGCGGTAATGCGTGATCGCATCGCGCCCCTGTTTGGAGTGGATGCTCATTTTCTTGCGATCCGTCGGATGACGCCCGATCGGTGCATGGACAGTGCCCTCATCCTCGCGCAGATTGCCAAATACGATGGCATAATACACGCGGGTAATCGAATGCACCTTGAGCTGTTCTGCAAGTGAATTGTGGGCGAAATCATTCTTGCACACCACCAGCACACCGGTCGTGTTCATATCGATCCGATGGACGATCCCAGGGCGCATGACTCCGTTGATGCCGGAGAGCTGATCCTTGCAATGGTACATCAGCGCATTGACCAGAGTCCCCGTATAATGCCCTGCCGCCGGATGGACAACCATCCCCTTCGGCTTATTGACTAAAATTATATCCGAATCTTCATACAAAATGTCCAACGGGATATTTTCCGCCTCGATCGCCGCCTCCTGCGGTTTTGGAACTTCAAAGGCGATAGTTTCCCCGCCATTTACCTTGAAACTACTTTTAACCGCTTTTCCATCTGCTGTCACGCTGCTCTCTTTCAGAAGTTTCTGCAAAAAGGAACGGGACAGATCCGGGCAGGCGTCCGCCAGAAATTTATCGATGCGGGTTCCAGCCGCCTCTTCTGGAACCAGATATTCCTGCATCATCGCCCCGACTCCTTTTTCGCACCTTTAAAAGAAAGAAATTCCAGTTCCTCATCCGAATAGAAGAAGAAAAACAGAAGAATCAGCGAGAAAGTCGCGATCACCACATAGCAGTCTGCCACATTAAAAATCGGGAAATCAATCAGCTTAAAATACAGGAAATCCACCACATATTTCTGTGTCAGACGGTCGATCATATTGCCAACTGCGCCTGATACGAGCAGAAACAAGCTGCACATCAGCGGCAGATACCGTTTCCCTGCCGGCATCCGGTAAACCGCCCACAACACTGCCAGAATGACTGCCGCTGCAATCAGGAAGAAGAATCCCTGCCGTCCCTGCAGCATTCCAAAAGCAGCGCCGCGGTTTTCAGAATAATAAAATTCAAACACACCCTTAATGAGCACAAATGGCTTCTGCCCTTTCAGATGGACAACTGCCAGATGTTTTGTAAACTGATCCAGTCCGATGCTGACTCCCAGCCCGATAAAAAAGATAAAGAACTGTCGTAATTTCGTGTTCATGCACCTGATTCCTTTCCTGCTATTATACCAGCACCTGATCGAGTGCCTGTTTCATCTCGTCCTCGGTTACTGTACGATCCACGTAGGCGTCGCCGATGGAATGAATAAGAATAAATTTGATGATGCCGGAATCCATCTTCTTGTCGTTCTTGGACGCTGCCACAATCGCATCTTTCTCAAGCCCGGATACCTGCGTACCGATATGGAATTCTCCCAGTGCTTCTTTGAAGCGGTTTGTTTCCTCCGGTTTGATCATGCCGCGGTTTTCCGACAGCTTCATCGCTGCCAGCGCGCCGAGTGCCACGCATTCACCGTGCAGAAGTTCAAAGTTTTTCAGCTTCTCGATCGCGTGTCCCAGCGTATGACCAAAGTTTAAGAGCATACGGTCGCCTTTTTCGGTCGGATCCTTCTCTACCACAGCACGCTTGATCTCATTGCTCCAGGTCACTGTCTTGCGGAGTGCCTCCGGCTTTCTCGCCCAGATATCTGCCGCATTTTCAAGCAGCCACTCATAATATGCCGCATCCTTGATCAGACCATGTTTGATAACCTCGCCCATACCGGCGGAAAACTGGTTGTCCGGAAGCGTCTGAAGCGTATTGATATTGGTAAATACCAGCTTCGGCATATGAAACGCGCCAACCATATTTTTGTACGCGTCAAAATCAACGCCCGTCTTGCCGCCAATGCTGCTGTCCACCTGGGAAAGAAGCGTCGTCGGAATCTGCATGAAGGCAACGCCGCGCAGATAGGTCGCCGCCGCGAATCCGCAGAGATCGCCCACAACTCCGCCGCCGAGTGCTGCCAGCATATCGTTGCGGTCAAAATGGTTCAAAATCAAGGTCTCATATAAATCCCGGACGGTGTCGAGGTTTTTGTGCTCCTCGCCCGCCGGAAATACGAACGAAATTACCGTCTTGCAGCACGGCGCCAGAAGTTCTTTTACCTCATTCAGATATAATTTTTCTACGTTCGAATCCGTCACGATGCAGAGACGGCGGTTTGAAATGGAGAGTTTTTCGATTTCACCCGGAAGTGCCGAAAAATCTTCGGTCATCACAATATCATAGATCGGCTTCTCGTCCAGGTGAACGGTTACGCGATTCATTTTCTCATTCTTTACTTCTGTCATTTGTTTTCAGTCCTTTCTTTTTTACACATATTTATCCGCATAAACATACAGACGTCCCTTTTTCGACAATCCCCCGCTCCCGGCAAAGCGGAATTTTCCCATGCCGCGCACAGATACAATCTCGCCCTCTTTAAGCTGCACCGCCGGGGAAGTCACCTGTTTCCCGTCAATAAATACCTTTTCGCCCTCAATGAGCGGCAGTATCTTCGTGCGGGAGGATGAAAATACCATCGCGATCACACTGTCAAGACGCGGTGATGCAACGCTTCCACTCACGCGCTCCATCTTCGGTGTGATCGGCTCCGTCGCGTCCGCCCTGCGGCAGATCACGGAGGTGTGGCGCACCATCGTGAGTTCCTGGCAGAGATAATCCGCCATCTTTTCCTGACAGAAGACGCAGCAGCCATTTTCCTTCATCAGAATATCCCCGATGCAGCTGCGCTCAATCCCCAGGTTCATGAGCGCCCCGAGATAATCCCGGTGCGTCAGCGCCTCACTGTAGCGCAGGTTTGCCGGAATGACCTCCAACACGGCGATCGGAAGTCCAAACTCCTCATCGTCATACGAAGCCAGAAAACAAAGAAGTTTGCGCTCTGCGCCCTCAAAGCCGCCCGTCAGGCAAGTCCGCACCGGCGGCAGCGTCTTCTCGATCGAGTGAAAGATCGCCTGTTCATTTAACGACAAAAAGCCGGTACTTGTCTGTATATCGCGCTGATAACAGAGTCCGGCCAGTTCTATCATTCTCTTTTTTAAAAGCTGTTCTTCTTTTTCCTGCAGCATCGCGTGTTTCTACTCCTGTTCGAAAGTGCTTATATAAAGTGTGCTCCTGCCCAGAGAGCCTGTATACAATCAGAAATCACACAAATTTCCGATTGTATAATAAATACTCCCAGGTTCAGATATATAGCGAACCTGGGAGTATATCAGTATCAGAAGTGGAGATTCATCCCGGAAACATTCATGGAACCGTCTGCTAAGAGTTCGGGAAAGTCGCCGGACAGCTCAACCGATGACGGTGTCGCAATAAAAATGTAATTGGAAATCTTCTGGAGATTTCCATCCATCGAATAGGTCGCGCCACAGGTAAAATCAATGATACGCTGTGCAACCTCCATGTGGATTCCTTCCATATTTAAAACAACAGCTTTTCCAGCCAGCAGGTAATCGCAAATCTCTCTCGTATCCTCCATGGAAGTAGGTTTGATCAGAGATACTTCCATGCTGCGGCGCATCTGCACTACCTTATTGTTAGAGGAACGTGGCAGAAAACGCGGCTTAGATTCCTCCTCGTGGCGGTAATCATCCATCTCTTCGTCCCTCTTGCCGAAAGAACGCTTCTTAATCACCGGTTTTTCTTCTTCGTAATCTTCCTCATCGAAGTAATCGTCATCATTCTCTGTGAGACGCATTGTATCCATTAATTTGTTCAGAATACTCATAACCCTATTTCTCTCCTATCTTTGCCCTGGTTCCAAAAATGCCCGTACCGACTCTTACCATAGTTGCACCTTCTTCAATCGCTGTCTGATAGTCTCCGGTCATTCCCATCGAAAGGACATTCATAGTAACATTATCAATGTTTTTCCGTTTCATGTCAACATATAATTCATATAATTTTTTAAAAACACCACGATTTTCTTCCGAATTCTCTACAAATGGTGCAATCGTCATAAGTCCCTGTATGTGGACATGCGGGTACTTTGCAATTTCGCGTGCCGCTTCCTCGACTTCTTCCGGGGCAAAACCAAATTTGGACTCTTCTCCGGCGACATTGACCTCCAGAAGAATAGAAACGTCCAGATCACGTTTGACCGCTTCTTTTTCGATCTGCTCTGCCAGTCCCACCGTATCGACGGAGTGAATCAGAACTGCCTTGTCAATTACCTGACGGACTTTATTTTTCTGTAAATGTCCAATCATATGCCAACGGATATCAGACGGCAGCTGCGGTTCCTTCTCCAGAATCTCCTGCACCTTGTTTTCGCCGAAATCTCTGGCGCCGGCATCATATGCCTCTTGAAGCATCGGCACCGGCTTTGTCTTACTGACCGCGATCAGCGTGACATCCTCCACCTTCCGTCCGCTCCGCTCGCAGGCGTTCCGTATATTCTGACGTACTTCTTCTAACTGTTCCTGAACCATATGTGATACACCTTCCTTATCTCTATATTTTGGAAATATCATTACTGATATACGATCTGGCCATCCGATACGGTGCTGGCATCCAACACGATATGGTCATAAACCGATAATCCATATTTGGTTCCTTTTTCTACAATGTAATATTCACCGCTATTTGCAAGTTCTTTCACCTGCTTGAACACCGCGTATCCCTTATTAATATTGTAAGCACCTGTCAGCTTTGCCGTCGGTCCTACCTGGAAGCGCTCGTTTGAATCCGGCTTCACCAGATAATCGCCGCTCTTTAACAGCCCATCGTCGCTCTTCTCGACATAATAATACTCATCTGTCGAGCTGTAAATCTCCGGCGTGACAAATTCAATCGACGCCTTTCCGCCTTCGCCGTAAACTTCTTTATTGAAGCCAGCCTCATCTTCAGTAGCGTTACCGCCCGTTGTCATATAATCAACTGGAATGGTATAAAATTCCTTCTCCATCACCGATGATACCGGAATTTTAAGTCCCTGCGTTTCCTCGCTGGAGATCTCGAAGTTCATAAAACGCTCGGATTCAAACTGGATCATGTAACGGTCCAGATCCAGGCGTCCATACAGATTGCCATCGGAACCGGTAAACATCGAATAATTTCCCCGGAATTTCATATCACTTCCCAACGGCTCGATCGTCAGTGTATCTTGATCGGCAAACTGCTCTTTATCCTTGTCATCCATCTGAAACACGATACTCCAGTTCTCCGATGTGATGATCTTGTACACCGGCGTGCCCGCCTCGATCAGTTCCCCAGCTCGTCCCACCTGCCGCGTATATTGACTCCGGTCAAACGAATCCGCCGTCACCTCCTCCGGCGCGACCCCCTCAAAAGAATCGGTCACATAGGAAATAATACCCGGCTGGGGCGCCGATATCTGTTTGTAATTGATACCCTGTGCCTGAAGCTGTGCATCCATATCGCCCAGCGCATTGAAATTCATATACTCTGCAACCGAAGCCTGCAAAGAATATTTGGCGTCGTAGACGCTTTCAAAGCGCTGATCGTTGTAGGATAAACAGAACGAACTGAGTTGTTTCTTCAAATCAGCCAGATTTTCTGCTGACAGGGACACCCCAGAGGACTGATTTTCTTCCAAAAATTTCCCCAGCTCGCCGGTCTCATCTAGCGAATAGACGCGCGCCCCAGCGCCTGCCCGCTTTCCCTCGCGCACATAATAGTTGACGTACCCGGTCTGCGGTGCATTTTCCACTGTCTCATCCCGAAACAGGATTCCGTTGTATTCTTTATTATTTACAATACTTCCCTCGACGACCTCATAAAACTGGACGTGATCCCGCCTGAGATATGTATAGACACTGAAAGAAAGATAGACGAAAATCATGGCAAAAATGATCATGCCTACATTGATATTCAATGGCTTTCTGTAGCGTACAATTTTCTTGTTTTTGGCCATGCAGCTCTATCCTCCCTTTTCCCGATGTACTTCTCTGGCAGCTGTTTCTGCAGTTTCACAGTTACCAGACAAAAATCCACGCAAATTTGTCTACGGCCATGGACTTTTGCAATATTCTGTATAGCCCAACGTACAGCCTTTATTATACGAGTGAATTGTCCAAATTTCAAGATCAATTCATCCCGTCAATTATACAGAATCATCCATAATCTGCAAATGCCAGAAGGAGCGGCAGGGAGTATCGCCCGCATTCCGCATCGTGTGATAGAGATTCGGCTTGATATAGATCGAATCGCCCGGTCCTAAGAGATAAACCGTTCCATCCAGATTGACCTCCATCTTGCCTTCCAGAACGACTCCGACCTCCGCGTATGGATGCAGCCCCCAGGACGGCGGTGTATCTTTTGTCTCTGGATCATAGGTTGAAAACTCATAAATACCGCGTTTCTTTCCAAAATCCAGACGGCGGATTTGAAGCTTGTACTCATCATATTCATATAACTGCTGCTCCTCCTGGCGGATCAGGGTTCTCTCCTCGCCGGAAGGACTGAGCAGATCCCGGATCGAAATACCAAGCGCCACGCAGATGCGCTGCAAATTGTTCAGCGTCGGGCTTGCCTGGTTCCGCTCTAGATTGCTCAGATATCCCACTGACAGATCGGTAAACTGGGACAGCTTCTGGATCGTGATAGATTTACTCTTGCGAATCTCCTTGATCCGCTGTCCAATATTCTCCACTTCTTCAAATTCCATGCAATCCCTCCGAACGTTTTATTTTTACGGTTCTGCTATTATTCATTATGCGTTCCGTTTTTTCCATGCCGCCTCGATCTGATCGAGCGCCTGTGCAATCACACTGCGCGAACTGCCCAGATTAAAGCGCATAAATCCAGATCCCTGTTCACCCGAATGCGTGCCCGGATCCAGCCATACCTTCGCTTCATTCGAGAAGAATGCCATCAATTCATCATCCGTCATCCCCAGTTCACGGCAATCCAGCCATGCCAGATACGTTCCCTCCGGTTCTACCAGTTGAATCTGCGGCACACGGTTTTTACAGAAATCGCGCACCAGTGCCAGATTGCCAGCCAGATAGCCGATAAGCTGATCCAGCCATTCCCCGCCGCCTTCATACGCTGCACGGCAGGCGAACAATCCCAGACGGTTCATATTTTCCTGACCAACATCCAGCAGCTCCGACCGGAATTTACGCCGCATCTCCGGATCCGGGATAAAGAGGTTTGATGTCGCCATGCCAGCCAGATTGAAGGTCTTGCTCGGCGCTGTACACATCATCGAATGAAGGCATGCTTCCTCTGAAATCGACGCATACGGAGTCTGCTCATGCCCCTGCCATACAAAATCGCCATGGATCTCGTCGCTGATCACGTATACATGGTGGCGCAGGCAGATGTCAGCCAGTGCGGTCAGCTCTTCCCTCGTCCAGACACGGCCAACCGGATTGTGCGGATTGCATAAAATCATCAGTTTGACATGCTCATCCAGCACCTTCTGCTCCAACTCTTCCAGATCCATCTCATAATGTCCATCTTTTAAAACCAGCGGATTCTCCACCAGCGTCCGCTTATTGCGGAGGATCGCCCGGCTGAATGGATGGTAGACCGGCGGCTGGATCAACACCGCATCGCCCTCCTGGGTAAAAGCCCGCACTGCGATCGAGAGTGCAAACACAATACCTGGCGTGCAGGTCATCCACTCCGGCTGCAGAGTCAGATGATGGCGTTTCTGATACCACGCTGCCACCGCATCAAAGTACGACTCATCTGCCCGGCTGTAACCGAAAATCCCGTGATCTACTGCCTTTTTCAGCGCTTCAACCACGCTGTCCGGCGATCGAAAATCCATATCCGCCACCCAGAGCGGCAGAATATCATCCGCTTTCCCATTTTCTTTCTTAAAATCATGCTTGATCGACCAAGTATGGGTCCGATCGATCGGTGTATCAAAATCGTACTGCATAGAAAATCCACCTTTCTGTTATATATCGTTAAAATTTTCCAAATTCAGCCATAATTTTAAAAAAATTCTAACTAATATTTTACACCAGTCGGCGATCAATGTCTACAATTACTCCCTCAATTAGCCAAAAAACTAAGAAGCTGACGAGGACAGGGCGGTCTGGCTTTCAGCTTGTCAAATTGTACGCATTTTGAGCACAGATGTCCGAATGAGGCAGATGTAAGTCCGCATCAGGCGAGCATCTGTAGCGAAAGCAAGCGAACAATGATAAGTCTGAGAAGCCAGGCTGTCCTGTCCCCGTCAGCTTCGACGCCTTCACGAATCTATTTAATTTACTTTACCATATGACAAGCCACAAAATGCCCCGGCATCACTTCCCGGAGTTCCGGCAGCTTCGCCCTGCACTCCTCCGTCGCATACGGACATCTCTCGGCAAAACGGCAGCAGTCCTTCGGGTTGATCGGGCTTGGAATCTCGCCCTTAACCATGATACGCTTCTTCTCACGCACCAGCCTCGGATCCGCAACCGGAATCGAGGACAGAAGCACCTGCGTGTACGGATGCAGCGGATGTGCATACAGCTCTTCGGAATCGGCAAATTCAACCATCGTTCCCAGATACATAACGATAACACGGTCGGAAATGTATTTGACGACGCTCAAGTCATGTGCGATGAAGAGATAGGTCAGTCCCATTTCTTCCTGCAGTTCCTTTAACATATTTAAAACCTGCGCCTGGATTGAAACATCCAGTGCGGAGATTGGCTCGTCGCAGATCACAAACTCCGGTTCGACCGCTAATGCCCTGGCAATACCAATTCTCTGCTTCTGACCGCCGGAAAACTCATGCGGGAAACGGGACATATGGTCGCGGTTCAGACCGACGCGCTTCAGGATCGCCTCTACCTTCTGATCCACATCCTTGTCCGTCGCCAGTCCATGCAGTTTCATGCCGGAACCGATGATATCCTTGACCGTCATACGCGGGTTCAGGGAGGAATGTGGATTCTGGAAGATCATCTGCACATTCTTGCGGAATGCTTTTTCCTCTTCACGGGTGTATTTAAAAATATCTTTTCCTTTATAGGTGATCGTGCCTGCTGCCGGCTCATAGAGCTTTACCAGGCACCGTCCCGTCGTGGACTTGCCACATCCGCTCTCACCTACCAGTCCCAACGTTTCCCCTTTATAAATCGTAAAATGCACGTGATCAACTGCTTTCAGCACTTTTCCCCTGCCGACGTTGAAATACTGGCAGAGATCCGTGACCTGGAACAGGGGTGTGCTCCTATCAATTCGTTTTGCCATGGTGTCCCCTCCGTTTCTCTTCCGGCAGAG
This sequence comes from Clostridium sp. AF32-7AC, assembly GCF_003477925.1. Taxonomy (NCBI): domain Bacteria; kingdom Bacillati; phylum Bacillota; class Clostridia; order Eubacteriales; family Clostridiaceae; genus Clostridium; species Clostridium sp. AF32-7AC. The sequence continues at coordinate 830,175 of NZ_QUEG01000001.1, read as the reverse complement.
CCGCAACATTTTCCTCTTCTTCCTGTTTCTGCGCCTCAGTCAGCCCTTTCATGATATCCACCTTCGGCGCATATTCATGCTGCAGCCAGCACGCACAGGTATGTTCGTCTGAAAGCCTGTGAAATTCCGGCTGTTCTTCATAACAGACCTTCATCGCAAACTCACAGCGCGCTGCAAACGGGCATCCTTTCGGCGGTGCAAACAGATCCGGCGGAGTTCCATCGATCGGCACCAGCTTCTGATTCTTGGAGGTATCCAGCGTAGCGATTGATTTGATGAGACCTGCCGTGTACGGATGTGCCGTCTCATAGAAGATCTCATCAACCGTTCCTTTTTCAGCCACCTTGCCGCCATACATAACAAGCACGCGGTCGCACATCTTGGCGATAACTCCGAGATCGTGGGTAATCAGGATAATCGAGGTGTTCATCTTATCGCGCAGTTCCTTCAGAAGATCCAGGATCTGTGCCTCGATCGTTACGTCCAGCGAGGTCGTCGGCTCATCCGCGATGATGATGCTCGGCTTGCCGACCAGCGCGATCGCGATCATGACACGCTGCTTCATACCGCCGGACAACTCATGCGGATACTGTTTATAACGACGCTCCGGCTCATTAATGCCGACCAGACGCAGGATCTCCAGCGCCCGTTCCCTGACTTCTGCCCGGGTCATCCCCTTCCGTCCGACAAAAACCTCCTCGATCTGTTTTCCAACCGTCATGGTCGGGTTTAACGAGGTCATCGGATCCTGAAAGATAAATCCAATCTCCACACCGCGGATTTTCCGCATCTCTCGGTCTGTCTTGGTGATGATCTCCTCGCCTTTATACTTGATCGAACCGCCCTCAAAAAATCCCGGCGGCTCCGGGTTGAGCTTTAAAATGCACTGGGAGGTAACGCTCTTGCCGCATCCGCTCTCGCCTACAATTCCAAGAATCTCGCCTTCGCGTACATTAAAACTAACATCCCGGACGGATTTTACCACGCCGCCGTATGTATGGAACGAGAAGGTCAGATTCTTGATTTCCAATATATTTTTAGCCATTGTCTCCTACCTCCTATTCCGTTCCTCTCAGTCTCGGATCAAATGCATCCCGCAGACCGTTTCCAAGCTGGTTGAGCGCCAGTACAGTTGTACAGATAAAGAATGCCGGCACGTACAGCATATGCGGCGCTGCCGTCATCATACGGGTTCCCTCTTTTGCCAGAACGCCCCAGCTTGCCTGCGGCGGGGAAATGCCGAGACCGATATAACTCAAGAACGCCTCCTGGAAGATGGCGCTCGGGATTGCCATTGTCAGGTTTGTGATCAGAAGACCCATGATATTCGGGATGATCTCACGCACGATGATTGTGAACGCCGACTCGCCCATGACGCGGGCTGCCAGTACAAAATCCTGCTCTTTCAAGCGGTATACTTCGCCTCTGGTAAAACGGCAGGTTCCCGTCCATCCAACAATAACCATTGCAATGATTAAGCTTTTAACGCCGGAACCTAATACTACCATAACCAAAATACAGACGATCAGAGATGGAATACCATAAATAACATCGATAATACGCATGACGATCATATCAAACTTGCCGCCATAATAGCCGCAGAAACCGCCCAGCACTGTACCAATTACAGTATTTAAAAGGGCTGCCAGAAGACCGATCGTCAAAGAAACACGCGCGCCCATCCAAACACGTACCCAGAGGTCACGCCCCAGAGAGTCGGTTCCCAGCCAATGAGCTGCTGAAATCCCCTTGCTCATCGAGTAGGCATCCTGCTGGTCAAATCCGTAGTGGCTGAACATCGGTGCAAAGATCGCTAACAGTCCATATGCAATCAACAGAATCAGACTGAAATATGCCGCCTTATTTGTCCGGATTCGTCTCCACGCCTCCTGCCAGAAGGTCAGGCTTGGTCGGGAGATCGATTCCATTTTTTCAATATTTTTACCTACCATCTCAAACTTGTCGCGGGTAATCGTGCGTCCATCTGTCAGGTTTTCGGATGTGCCTGCTGCTGCGCCGGAATTCTCAGAAGGCAGCACATTTCCATCTTTCATTTTCATCTCACCCATACTGCCACCTACTTTCCGCCGATCCGCACTCTCGGATCGATCACGCCATACAGAATATCAACTACCATGTTGCAGAATACCAGAAATGTGCCGTAAAACGCCGTCATGCCAAGGATCAGGGAGTAATCGTTGTTCTGCACACTCTCAACATAATATTTACCCATGCCGGGGATAGCAAACAGGGACTCGATAACAAATGTACCGGTCAGAACGGCTGCTACCGTCGGACCGAGGATCGTAACAACCGGCATGATCGCGTTCCGGATCTGATGCTTCCAGGTCACACGGAACTTGGAAATGCCCTTCGAGCGCGCCGTCTTGATGTAATCCTGCTGGACTACCTCCAGCATACTCGCACGCATGATACGCGAGACGGATGCCATCGTGTAGAATCCCAGTCCGATCGACGGCAGGATCGTGTAGGCGAAGCCCTTGTACTGCGCGATCGGGAACAGCCCCCATTTGACTGCAAAGAAATGCTGCAGCAGCGCGCCCATGATAAAGTCCGGGACACTTGTACCAAATACAGCTACAATCACAAAGATTAAATCAATTTTATTGCCACGGTTTAATGCAGAAATAATACCAAATACAAGACCAAAGGAAATCGCAAAACATAATGCGCGGATACCAAGGTCTGCCGAATACGGAAATGCGCCTGCTAACAGGTCATTGACGGTACGGCTCGGATATTTGGTAGAAAAACCGAAATTTCCATGAATCAGATTATTCAGATATGTCAGATACTGCTGGAGTAAAGGTTTATCGAATCCGTAGTAGGCACTTAAATTGGCCTTTGCGGTTGCTGACATTTTCGGATCATTGAACGGTCCGCCCGGCATCAGCCTTGCCAGGAAAAATACAACGGATACGAGAACAAACACAGTCACAATGGATATTCCCACCCGCTTCAGTATATATTTTTTCATAGGTTCACGCTCCTTTAACTACGGGAACATCCCAAATCCGGTTGTTCCGGCCGCCGGTTACGGCTCATTCATCCGCCAAGCAGCCACCGGATATGTACTGCGCTTCAGAAATCCGGTTTCCGCCGGATTCTGAAGCGCAGGTACTTCAATCATCTTCTAACGTTTTTCAATACGTTTTGGATGGATTAGTTTGTGATGTCCACATATATATAGTCATAGTTCAGTCCAACAAAGTATGCGCCCAGATTCTGTACACGGTCAGATACCATATACGGAACTTCTCTTAACTGAAGCGGTACCAGTGCGCCGTCTTCCAGGAGTGTCTTCTCTGCATTGAACAGGTTATCCATACGCTCTTTACCGGAAGTTGTCTTGGAAGCGTCGATGTACTTATCGTATTCATCACTATGGTAATTTAAGTAGTTGTAGCCGGAGGTGCTGTACCAGAGCTCCAGGTAGCTGTACGGGTCAGAGTAATCCGGTGCCCAGCCACTCATGATGATATCGTACTCATCACTGTCCGGAACCAGAAGTGCGTTTCTCGTTGCGTACGGAACCATGTTGATATCTACATTGATACCCAGGTTGTTCTTCCACTGGTTTGCAACAACCTCTGCCTCTTTCTTCGCTGTGTCAGAATCGGATACAACCAGTTTCAGGGAAATATCAGAAGCACTGGAAAGACCTAATTCAGATAATGCCGTATCCAGATACTCTTTTGCCTTATCCAGATCACCCTGAAGCGGGAATGCCTCTAACGGATACTCGGTGCCGTACTCGCCGTCCACACCGCGAACCTGCGGAAGCACGTATCTCTGGTTAGCCTGATATAAACCATTGTGGGTCAGAAGAATGTATTCTTCACGGTTGACTGCATAGTTCATCGCCAGACGCAGGTTCTTGTTTGCCAGATATTTATTCCGGTGGTTCAGTGCCGCATAATCATCTGCACCACTGTAGTAGGACTGTGTCTTGCCTTCATACTGCGCTGCCAGCTCGGTCGGAACCTCTGCCAGATCCAGCTCGCCTGCATCGAACATCGAAACAGCGGTAGTCTGATCGGCTACGGTCAGAATCTCAACGCCGTCCAGGCTGATCTTTTCATTGTCATAATAATCCGGGTTCTTTGCCAATTCTACTTTGCCGTTCGCATACTCCGTTACAACGAACGGTCCATTGTAAACCTGTTTGTCTGCGCTTCCGCCGAACTCGTTGCCATATTTCTCAACCAGATCTTCACGCACCGGCATGAATGCACTCATACTCGTCATGCTGACGAAATAATCAGCCGGATTCTCAAGGGTTATCTCCAGTGTGAAGTCATCCAGTGCCTTAACGCCCAGCTCATCGACTGAGAGTTCACCACCACTGACCTTGGCGCCGTTCTTTAAAACAGCACCCAGATAGCTGGCAGGGCAGGCTGCTGCCGGATCGCAGAGACGCTTCATACCGTACTCATAATCCTTAGCCGTAACAGTCTGTCCATCACTCCACTTTGTATCTTGACGGAGTTTGAAAGTATATACGAGACCATCATCGCTGACTTCATAGCTCTCAGCGGTTGCCGGCTGAAGCTCGCCCTGTACGTTACGGTACAGACCATCATAGATATGATAGGAGACGGTCGCATCTGCTACGGAGTTTGTCTTATCAGGGTCAATCGTCGCGATATCCGCCGTGTTGGAATAACGGAAAATCTTTTCGCCCGCTGCTGCGCTCTGGGAGCTGTCACTTCCCGATTCGGCTGCCTTCGTGTCATCCACCGAAGCGCTCGGAGTGGAACAGCCCGCTACACTCGCTGCCATCAGTGCAGCTAATCCCAGTGCAAGTAGTTTGTTTTTTCTCATAATATTCCTCCTTGTCCTCTTTTATTAAAGCTCAATCAGCTCCTTGGTGGCGCTGATCAGGTTTTCATTGCCTGTCTCCGTGATGAGAAGCTGATCCTCGATGCGGATGCCGCCCCATCCCGGAATGTAGATACCCGGTTCCACGGTCATGACGTTATTGGCATGCACGATATTTTTAGAAACAGGGCTCATAAATGGAATCTCATGGACAAACATGCCGACGCCGTGTCCGATTCCTGTGTAGTGATACGGAAAATACTCGGTCCCCTCGATGATCTTCGTGGATTCATAATATGCATCCGATGCCGAAACCCCATCTTTTAAGAATCCTTCCACCGCAGCGACCATCTGCTGCTCAATCTTGTATACTTCCTTCTGCTTCGGCGTTGCGCGTCCGACTACCAGGGTACGCGTCATATCAGATAAATAACCATGATACTGGCATCCATAATCCATCAGGACCAGATCGCCGTATTCAATCGCCTTCTGGGACGGAATTCCATGAAGCAGGGATGTTCTCGCACCGGAGATGAGGATATTGCCGTATGGCTGTGTATCCGCGCCCTCCAGAACCATATAAAGGCTTAAACGCGCCGCCAGCTCTTTCTCGGTAATGCCGACCCGGATATCCTTCTGAATCTTCTCATATGCCCTTGAAGCAATGTCACAGGAGATACGCAGGCACTCAATCTCTTCCGGCTTCTTGATGGAGCGAAACTCCTCGATGATGCCGTCCGCCGGTACCAGCTCTGCTTTTACCTCCGACTGGAGGTTCTGGTACTGTTCAACGGTCAGGTGGGCTGCTTCAAAGCCGATCGTCTTTGCCCCAACCTTTTCCGCCGCGTAGGCAAGTGCCTTTCCGATGGAACCGTAGGTGTCTCTCCAGTTCAAAATCGTGTAATCCGGGCACTCATAGGAAACCTGCTCGGTGTAGCGCGGATCTGTCAGAAAGAATTTTTCCTGCTCCGTGATAAAAAGCCAGGAATCTTCGCCGGTATAATGGCTGACATACTTTACATTGACCGGACGGCTGATGAACATGCCATCCAGGTGCTCTTTCTGCATATACGCAAGTAACTGTTCCATTCTTACTCTCCTCCCATCACTGATTCTATTTCCTCTATCGTTCTGGGGATGGATGCTGTCAGATTCTCACAGCTATCCTCCGTTACCAGGCAGTTATCCTCGAGGCGGAAGCCGATGCCCCATTCCTCGCAGTAGATGCCGATATCCACGCAGAAAACCATACCCGGCTCTACAATATCCACATCAACCAGATCGTGTGTGTCCCAGCCAACATGGTGGGCGCCGCCGTGCCAGATATATCTGCCGACGTCCTCATACCGGTCACATAAGCCGATGGCTTTGAGCTGTTCGAAATTGTATTCCCTCGCCAGCCGGTCCACGTCTGCCATCTTCATCCCCGGCCGAATGATGGAGAACATATGCTGCGAAGTCCGGTATGCACATGTGTAAAGAAGTCGCTGCCGTTCGGAAAACTTTCCGTTGCACGGCCAGCCGCGCGATACATCATTGAAGAGGTGGTCGTACTGGGCGCCTACGTCGTTGAGAATCATATCGCCGTCCTTCGCCTGCCCTGTGTACTCATAATAGTGAATACAGAAATTATTGGCTCCCGCGGAAATGATACTCGGAAATGCCGGTGCAAGGCATCCGTGCTGCGCCAGTGCGTAGTCGAATTCGGCTTTATACTGGTATTCGTACATTCCCGGCTTTGATGCCTTCATCATCGCCAGAATGCCGTCCCTTGTAATCTTGACTGCCTCCCGCATCGCCTCGATCTCACACGGCTGCTTGATGGTGCGCTGGCGGCGTATCTGACGGGAAATATCCGTGAGTGTGGCTGCCGGGTACCACTTTCTAAGTTTCCGTGCCATCCGGATACTCTCGGTATCTGCATCCTCCGGATCGTGCCGATACAGATCCATCGCAATCCGCTCAAACCGTCCGCTCCGCATCAGAAGTTTCAGACGGTTTTCCCACTCGCCGCTTGATGCGATCTGCGCGGCCCCGGATCGCGCCCTGGCCTCCTCCGGTGTGAACCGTTTCCCGGTCCACCGCTCGGCCAGCATATCCGGCGGAAGTATGTAAAGTGTTTCCTGTACCTCTTCTCCGTCTTTCTCTGCCATCAGGACTGTGTGTTCCTGCCCAATGCCGGTCAGATAGAGAAAACTCCGATCGGCATAAAACGGATAATTTTCATCGGCTGTCTTTCGGATGGAAGAACCGGAAAACAGGAGAAGCAGGGTGTGATCCGGAAGGCTGTCATACAGCCGCTGTCGGTTCCCTTGGTAAAATTCTGCATTCATAGTATTTTCCTTCCTGTCTTTTAAATGATTTCCGTATACTTTTGTATCTATCTCACAAATAGATGTATCGTAATCTTTTGTCTCCCGACACGTGTCATTATACCGTATAAATCAAAATTTTACAATTATTTTTCAGTATATTTTGTAATTTTTTCATTTAATGCAAAATTTCATATATATGATAGGAAATCCTTTCAATTTTGAAAAGAATGTAAAAGCATATCTATTTTTTCCAAAGGTGGTACCTGCAAAAGAAGCATTTCAATGAAAATGTGGAAAGATGGTTTTGAGCCCAAACTAGAAAATTAGGAAAAAAAAGAGACCATCCAATTCTCCTTTTTCAGATGAATCGGACAGTCTCCTGTCTCCGCCCTGCGCTGACAGCTGCGGTTTCGTTCATTTTGAATCTCTTATAAAGATACTACAACACTTTCTTTCGCGCACTCTGGAAGATCGGCTGCATTCATGGATATGCTTAAAACGAATTTTACATGATATTTCTCACTGATGGTCTCCAGCGTCTTGTAGGTCTCTTCAATATCCGCTCCCTCGAGGCAGGCAAGTTTCAGGAAGCTGTCAAGATACATCTGCTCCAGATCGTGATCCTGGCAGATAATACCACAAATAAATCCGATAAATCCATCGCTGGTATCAATCGGATATTCCTGTACATTGATAAGGCGAATCTGGTTATTCAACTCATACATATGTTTGGAACTCTTATCCAGATAGACAACGGATCCCTTGGCTTCTTTGACAGCCGTGTTCGCCATATCGAGTAAATATTTAGTTTTTCCTTTTCCCTTTGCTCCTGCGATGATCTGAACCATAACAATCTCCTCCTTGAGTTTATTTAAGTTGTATGTAAAATCTTTTATTGTATAAATAATTATAGTATAAATTTATAAATATTGCAATCACTTATTTGAAATTTTAGTCAAAATTTCCGTCATATTGTCATAAAGTGACGGACGATTTGCAGATTTTAGCACAATCGATATATATTCCTTGCCATCGTCCCCATCGCTCGCCATGATCAGGCAGTAGCCAGCCGCCTGTGTAGTGCCGGTTTTGCCGCCTAAGACAGTCACTCCCTTCGGTGCCTCGCGGTCTCCCTTCAGATACCAGTTGCCAACCTTCCAGACCTGCTGTTTTGCGGCTCCATTTGCATCGGTATAATCAGCTGTATAAGACTGCGCGTTGATGATCTCACAAAACAGCGGCAGTTTAAGCGCCTCGTTGAAAATCAGGTAGAGATCATATGCCGTTGTATAGTGGTCGGTGCTGTGCAGACCATTTGCATTGACAAAATGCGTGTGGGTCGCACCGAGTTCCTTCGCTTTCGCATTCATCTTCTCCACAAACGCATCCGTGCTTCCGGCGATATGATCCGCAATCGCATTGGCTGCATCGTTGCCGGACGGAATCATCAGTCCGTATAAGAGCTGCTCCAGCGTAAAGGTATCGCCCGGCTTGATGCCTGCCATCGAAGCGCCTGCCTCGCGGATCACGACGTCATCATTTGCCGTCACCGCATCGGAAAGATTGCCTTCCTCGATCGCGATGATCGCCGTCATTACCTTCGTGATGCTCGCCGGGTACATCTGGTCATAGATGTTCTTACCATATATAACGCTGGAGTCGGTCACATCAAACAATGCGCCCGCCTGCGCCGTCACCGCATCATCTGGAGCAATATCGCCGTCTGCAGATTCCGGTACGCAGAGAGAAGAGGCAAAAAAGGGCGCCAGCCCGGCACCTGCCGCTGGCGTCATCTGCGCTTCCCGTTCTTGAAATGAATATGCCTGTTCCAGACCGCGGGCACCACAGCCGATCAGCATGCTGATACCGCAAAGCATCAGTGCGCCCGCAAGTCCGATTGTCTGTTTTCTCATTTGTACATCTCCCGCCATTCCATATCGCCGCGGTCAAGCGCCTTAACGAGAAGCTCTGCCGTCGCCAGGTTTGTCGCCATCGGGATATTGTGAATATCACAGAGGCGGACAACATCATTAACATCTGGCTCATGCGGCTTCGGCGCCAACGGATCGCGCAGGAAAATCAGCAGATCGATCTGATTGTGTTCGATCTGTGCGCCGAGCTGCTGGGAACCTCCCAGATGACCCGGCAGATATTTATGGAGGGTCAGATTTGTAACCTCCTCAATCAGGCGGCCTGTCGTTCCTGTCGCATAGAGTTCATGCTTGCTCAGGATGCCGCGATATGCGATACAGAAGTTCTGCATCAGTTTTTTCTTCGCATCATGTGCGATTAACCCGATATACATCTATACCTGCCTCCTTAATGATTCCTATTTTTCATAACCATAAAATTCAATTTCCATGCAGCTTCACCGTCCATGCATGTACTTACTGAACGGTTACGTTATTTCGTTGCAATCCAACATTGAGAACAACTCCCATTCCGATAAACATACTGAGCAGCGAACTAAGTCCGGAGCTTATGAAAGGAAGCGGAAGACCCGTGTTCGGGAAGATTCCCGTGGCTACCGCAATGTTGGCAAAACTCTGGAACGCCAGAAGCGCCGCCATGCCCGATGCAATCAGACGTCCAGCTGTGTCCTTCGCGCGCGCCGCAATCCAGAGGCACTCATACACCAGCAGCGCATAGAGGGCAATGACCGCCACGCCGCCGACAAACCCAAGCTCCTCTCCGATAACAGCGAAGATAAAGTCCGTCTGTTCCTCCGAGAGGAAATTTCCATTCTTGACGGAGCTTAATGTATTGTTAAAAAGCCCCTTGCCGCGCAGCTGCCCGGAGCCGATCGCCATCATGGAGTTATCCTGCTGACGGTTCAGATCCGTAAATTCACTGCTGCTGTGGAAAATCTTTCCCATGATACGCTGTGCCTGGTATTTCTGGAGAAACGGGATAAATCCCTGCAGCGACAGATAGATAAGCGCCGCAAATCCAGGTACCCCGACCGCCACCGCACCGGCAATCCATTTGTAACTGATACCGGCTACATAAATCATGCACAGAATCATGAAGCAGATGACGATGGTGGTGGAAAGGTTCGGCTGTAAATATACCATGCCGACCGGAAGGGCACAGATAAGCGCCGTCATCCCCAATGTCTTTGGCTCATTGATTTTCTCCCGGTTTCTGGAAAGAAAATTCGCCAGGATGAGGATCAGACCGATCTTTACAAACTCGGACGGCTGGATCTGAATCCCGCCGATCCGCAGCCAGCGGGTCGCGCCCTTGGTGGTACGTCCAAACAAAAGAACTGCCGCCAGCATTCCGGCACAGACCACATAGATAAGCGTGGTAAATCGGAAATACTGATGGTAATCAATCAAAGACAGAACCAGACAGATAATCAGGGATACAACCACTCCGATAATCTGTTTTATCACAGAGGAACGGTCCTGATTGCTGGCGCTCCCGACAACCAAAATGCCGAGAACACTCAGCAGAATCATATAAATGAGGGCTCGAAAGTTGTAATTTCTAAATTGGTAATCGAATATCATGCTGTAAATGGCTCCTTAAAGTAAGAACCGGTACCGACGCACAGACCGCCGGGAATACCTCCGCCGGCTGTTCTGAGGATGTCCTCAGAATCCGGAGTGTCACATCCCCCGGATCAATCTCCAGATAACGTGACACGCTCCTCAGGAAATCTGCGCGAATCAGATCCAGAAGTTCCGGCGAACAACCCGCCCGATCGGCAGTCAGAAGGTGTTTTAAACGCTTTCTGGCTATCTCGCCGGAATTCTTTTTCGTAAACAGTTCTGCAATCAGAATCATAGCGTCCCCTCCTATGCACGTTTGAGGAAGCCGGATATCCGGGACCAGAAGCCCGGAGACGCATCAAGCTGTATAAATGGTACCGATTCTCCAAGTATTCGTTTGCATATGTTTAAATATGCCTGCCCGGCATATCCATTCATGCCGACCAGCGGTTCGCCCTGATTCGTGGATATAACGATATCCTCATCGTCCGGGACTGTGCCAATCACAGGGACAGACAGAATATCCATCACATCATCCACCGACATCATATCGCCCCGGCGCACCATATCGCTCCGGATCCGGTTGATGATCAGGTCCATACGCCCGACCCCGGATGCTTCTAAAAGTCCGATGATCCGGTCAGCATCCCTTATCGCGGATACCTCCGGTGTCGTGACAATCAGCGCCCGGTCCGCCCCGGCGATCGCATTGCGAAAGCCCTGCTCAATCCCGGCGGGACAGTCAAGCAGTATGTAATCAAACTCTTCTCTTAAGTCTTCTACTAATTTTATCATCTGCCCCGGACTCACGGACGACTTGTCCCGCGTCTGGGCGGAAGGTAATAAGAACAGGTCAGGATATCTTTTGTCTCGAATCAGCGCCTGCTTCATCCGGCAGTTTCCCTCGATCACATCGACCAGATTGTAGATAATCCGGTTTTCCAGTCCCATGACGACATCCAGGTTTCTCAGACCGATATCGGTGTCGATGAGAACCACCCGTTTGCCAAGCATGGCAAGCCCGGTGCCGACGTTCGCTGAGGTTGTCGTTTTGCCGACGCCTCCTTTTCCGGAAGTAATAACGATAACTTCGCTCATAGGAACATCCTCCTGTATTCTGTTTTACCATTTTATTCTACTCTAAAAAGTAGAATAATTCCAGTCTTAAATCCATTAAATACGCTAAATAAAATGAAAATAATCTAAAAAACTTTTTTTGACCGATTCTACGTCAATGTTTCCACCGGATACCGATGCAATCATCGGTCCGCGCCCCATCTTTTTACCCTGGCTGCGCGTTTTGGCTGTCAGATCAGCAATCCGAAGGTGCATCGGCGACATCTCCAGCGCGGTGATCACCGCGTCCTCACTTCCCGCCGCCCCAGCATGGGCGGAACCCGCCAGCGTGCCGAGGACGACGATATTGCCCCGTGCGCTGACACGCGCGCCGCGCTCCACATCCCCGATGATCACGATGCTCGCATCGGATTCCAGCAGATCGCCCCGGGATAAATTACCCTTATAGAATTGTCCCGTCCGGGCAGTCAGCTCCATCAGCCGCTCGGTCAGCGCCTTTTCACAGCGGGCGATGCGGTTAGCGTCAGTATCCAGCAGACAGAGAATCTCTATCTGGGAATTGGCGGTAATCGCATCCGTCACCTGCAGTTCCTCGATTGGGGTCAGTTCTCTCCCCTCCAGGGTCAGCGTCATCTGGGCGGATCCCCAGAATTTTTCACTTTCTTTAAACTTTTTCCCTACATCCTCCAGTAACTGTTCAAAGGGGGTGTCCGGATTCAGAATTACCGTCATACCGGACTTACATCCCTTTATTACTACGGAACTTTTCATAGTTCCATCACCTCTTAATCTCCATTGATTCGTTCATTGGACGCATCCAATGCTCCTGAATTCAGGATATCATCCAGACTCGCATAGCCATAGAAGTAACGATATACGTGTTTTGCCACCATCGCCGCATTCGAAGAAGAATATCCATTCGGGATACTGACCGTCACCGAAATTTCCGGATTCTCATACGGTGCAAACGAAATAAAGAACGCGTGGTTGCCCCGTTTCTGGGACTCCTGCGCCGTACCGGTCTTACCGGCCACGTGTACGTCCAGACCATCAAACACGCGCTTGGTCGAACTGTTGGTAACTACCTGGCGCATACCTTGTTGGACTGCATCCCAGGTGCTTGTCTGGAAATCAAGGGTTGACGCCACAGCCGGCGAATAATCCTTGACCAGATTACCCTGGGAATCCGTCTCCTTATCAATCAAGCTCAGATCATAGACCGTGCCGCGGTTGGCAAGCGCCGTCACATAGCGGGCAAGCTGCACGCTCGCAAACTGGTGCGTACCCTGTCCCATACTGGAACGCTCCGGATCGGTATCACTGATAGACGGCGTCGCCTCCGAGATTTCAATGCCCGAAGTCCGGTCCAAACCGAACATGGTCGCATATTTTTTCAGCGTCTCCAGACCTTTCTCCGGTTTGTAGCTTCCATCTGTCTCTGTGGACAGGCGGTGCGCCACCTCCGAGAAGAAATAGTTACAGGAATTTTCGATACCTCCCACGACGTTTAACGGTCCGTGGAAGCCTGGATATTTCCAGCATCGGATCGGATTGCTGACTTCCTCATAAATACCGGTACAGTTAATCATATCAGAAAGCGTGATTGCCCCCTCTTCCAGACCTGCAATCGCCGTGATCGGCTTAAAGGTGGAGCCTGGTGCTTTCAGCGTCTGCGTCGCATTGTTTCGCAGCGGCAGCGACTGATCGGCATTTAGCTGGGCAAAATAGGTGCTGTCCGAAATCCGGTTGTTGTCATAGCTTGGATAAGATACCAGTGCCAGCACCTCGCCAGTCTTCGCGCTCGTCACGACACAGCTCGCCGTACACGGGTCAAGTGCCAGCTGCGCCGGTGTGATCTCAATATTGCGGATCTTATTCATCAGGAACTGGTACGCATATTCTTCCCCGCTGACACGCAGCAGGTTGACCTCATTCTCATCGTATGCAAGCACATTCTGGGAATAGAGCGCCATACAGAGCTCGCGCCCAGTCACAACATTGTTATTGATTAAATACTGATAAATCAGTTTCTCGAATGCCGGATCCTGTTCCAGATCGCGGAAACAGTCGTCCAGCAGTGCCGTGAAGACATCGTCCGCATTCGAATACCGGCTCTGGATGTCCAGCTTCGTCGTATCGATCCAGTTGTTGGCAATTCCATAATATAAGTATTCCCGCAGACTGATCGTACCGTTCTTCCACGCCTGATACATGTCACTGGACGTATCAATCGCATCACGCTGGACAATCGCCTTGTTGCTGGAAGAAAGATACGAATAGATATACTGCATATATGCCTGCATTTCCTCTGACAGCGCGTTCATCGGCGTTGCATTTTCAGACTGCAGTTCGCCCCGCAGTTCCTGTTCAATCCGCACGCGTGAGCTCTCGTACTTCTGATAAATCTGCTGTTCCACATCGGATGCCTCTTCGGAAGCAAAATTGTCAATCGAGAGGACGTTGTTGTTGATCAGCTGGAAGTATGCCTTCTTGATCGGTATCTTAATACTGGAAGAATCGATATAAGCGATATCTTTCTCATCCTGGTTGACAATCGTCTTTAACAAGACGCCCGCCAGCTGCTTCTCCAGAATGTGGTAAATACCCTTCTGAAGGTTCAGATCGAGGGTCAGCCAGATATCGTTGCCTGCCACTGGTGCGACTTCCCCGGTCACGCTTAGGATTCTTCCGACGTTATCTACATATGCCGTCTGGGAACCTTTCTTACCCTTTAATTCCAGTTCCATCGAGGATTCGATGCCGGTACGGCCTACTACATCATTTAACTCATAGTCATCGTTGACCGCCTTTAACTCCTCCAGACGTTCGCTCGTTACTTTTCCCGTATATCCAATGATCGGCGCAAAGTAGAGGCTTTCATTGTACACACGGATCGTCGATTCCTGTATATTGACGCCCACCAGATCGGCTGCGTGCTCTAAAATGTCTGCAACGGTCTCATCGCTGATATCCGTCGCGATCGTTGTCGATTCGTACTTCTGGAACGCGGTAAAACGCATCGTGTAGCGGATGCCGACGATCTGCAGCGCCACCTCATCCGAAACATCGATCGGATTGCCGTCTTTGTCAAGCGGGCGCCCGTCCCGGTTCTTATCGTCACCGAGTGTCAGGTGGTACTCCTTTTTCATCCGCTCCAGCAGATCTGGCGCTGAAATGTCGGACGGGTATTTTCCATCTGAATCGTCCATCTCATCCACATTTTTAAGACCATAATAATCACGCAGGAATCGCTTGCGTCCGGACTGTGTCTCGGAGGTATACACGACATTTCCATCGTGATCGAGCGTAAGCTCTAAACTGGTCTGTGCGCTCTCACCGTGTTTATTCAAGATCGATACCAGATCGTAGAGCATCGTGTTCCACTGTGCATCCGTCTTGTACGCACCGGTATCCTGTATGGTAACGTCGTATGCCAGTTCGTTGTACGCCAGCACATTGCCGTTCCGATCGTAGATATTACCCCGCGTGCTGGCAGTCTTTATGACTTTTTCCGTCATCGCTGTATATGCATCCTGATACTCTTCGCCCTTGATGATCTGCAGGTTGAACAACCGCATCACCAATGCGGACGACATCAGGCAGAACACAACCGCCAGGACAAAAAGCCGGGAGGTAATCACTTTTTTGAACCATTCTCGCAGATATTCTTTCAGGTCATCAAACAATGTTCGAATCTCTCCTTTGTTCCCATTCTTTCAGTTTCCGGTTGATAAAAAGGAAAAACCGGTATACGACAAGCGTCGTAACCGTGGTAAATATGATCTCCGGGATAATGATGGAGACCAGATAATGCCCAAAATTCAGACGATTCCGTATCAGGAACCGGAATACATAGATGTACAGGTTATAGATTAAATCACTTGCCAGGCTCAAAAGCAGCGGCAGCGTGATGTAGTCTTCATAATAATACTTGTTGCAGATTCCACTGACATACCCCAGATTGATGAAAAACAGTGTATAAAAGCCAAATGGTCCACTGTAAAACAGATCCATAAAAAGACCTGCCACCAGCCCGTAGAACATCCCCCGCTCGCGCCCCTCAATGAAGCTGCACACAAACACCACAATCAGCAGCAGGTTCGGAGCCGAAGATAAGAAGGCGATCTGTGGGAACACGCAGATCTGGATCGTGAATGCCAGAATCAGCATGACAAGGTTAATCAGCAGCTTCCGCATTATTGTCGCCTCCATCCCCATTTTTCAGCTGGGTGATTACCAGTACCTCCTGCAGGTTATCAAAATCTGCAACCGGAATGATTGTACCGGATTTGGTTACGTTGTTGGCATCGGTCGTCAGCCCGGAGGCATAACCGATGAGAATGCCCGGCAGGAAAATATCACTGATATTGGAGGTCACGATCTTGTCGCCCTCCTGGATATCTGCCTCTTTCTTGATATGGTCAAGTCCCAGCCGTCCATCCTGGTAAAGCGTCAGGTTGCCGGATACATTACAGGTATCGCCGGTCCGCAAGGACATGCCGCTGACGTTGCTGTCATCATCGATGATCGCGCGGACAGTTGCATAGTTTGCCCCGACATCGGTTACAATACCGACCAGTCCGCCGCCTGCCATGACGTTCATATCTTCCTGGATGCCATCGTCCGCTCCCTTGTCGATCCGGAATACCTGAAACCAGTTTCCAGAGTCCTTTGCAATGACACGGGCGGCTATTTTTTTATACTGCATATATTCCTGATCAAGCTGATACAGCTCTCTGAGACGGTCTAACTCGTAAAGCTCCGACTGCAAGCGGTTGTTCTCTTCCACCATCTGATCCAGACGCATCTGGAGATTTTTGTTCTCCTCCTGCGCCTCCCGCAGGGAGGAAAAATTTTCAAGCGCATTGTAGAGACCTGTGCCGATCGCGTTGACGCCTGACTGCAGCGGTACCAGAACAAAACCGACACCCGTCCGAAGCGGCATCAGAAAGCTTGATTTGATAGACGTTGCTGTAATCAGCACAAGACAGAAGGCTGACATACCTGCCAGAATATACTTGCTGTTTTTCATAATGATAGTATTCCCCGTTCTTTGAAACTAAAATAGGCTTGTTCGCCGATAATCACATGATCCAAAAGCCGGATTCCCAGCATAGCGCCCGCCTCCTGAATCCGGACGGTCGTCCGCCGATCCTCCGCACTGGGGGTAGGATCCCCGCTCGGATGATTATGTACTAAAACGATGCTGGCTGCATGATAGCGCAGCGCCTCGATAAATATCTCCCTCGGAGACGCCGGAGAGTGATTGAAGGTTCCCCGAAACAACAGGATATCCCGAATCAGCCTCTGCTTCGTATTGAGGATCATCAGGTGCATTTCTTCCTGCTCTTTGTGACGCATTTCTTCCATATAGAAAGCAGCGATCGCCTCCGGCGCCGTAAACGCAGGCGCTTCCGAAAGCGTCAGAGTGCGCCAGATCCGCTGTGACAGCTCTCCCACACACAAAAGTTCGATTCCCTTGACCCTGCCGATTCCTTTCTGCTCCATCAGTTCTGGAAGAGTCAGATGCAAAAGTCCTAAAATTCCCGGCGGCTGCGCCTGCGCCAGAATCCGGGTTGCCAGGGAAAGTGCCGACTCCTGCCGGTTTCCGGTCCGGATAAGGATCGCTAAAAGCTCGGCGTCTGTCAGTGCCCCAACTCCCTCCCGCTCACATTTTTCGTAGGGGCGGTCTTTTTCAGGGATATCTTTCATGGTAAGACGCCATCCACCGATCGGTTCAGAACTTTTTACTGGTTTCTCTGTTTCTTTTTTCATTGATTGTCCTCCTGCGTGCCTCTCCTCTGCATACAGAAAGCCATTCCCGCCTGGAGGGATTCTTTGATTAAATCAGACGATATGCGATCAGTGCAATGACAACGCCGATGATGCTCGCCATCGTCACCCGGATTGACAGACCAAACGTGATAACCAGGATTCCTAAATCAAGAACAACCGGGTCCATCAGACCGAAGGATTGTCCGTAATTCAGCCACGACAGTCCCCTGACGCCGGATGCCATATTTCCGATAAATCCACCTAACACAATCCCTGTCATCAGGAGCAGCAGAAGAATCCAGAAATTTTTTGCTCGATTCATGATACCGAATACCGTCCCTTTCTATAATCTTTATTATCTTAGCACAAACTGCCGGAATGTGTATAGACAGTCCGGCAGATTTTTTTTTAAAGTTTTCTTAAAATTAATTACAAAATCATTCAAAAAACGTCATTTCTAGTCGATTTTGAGCTGCTCAGGTTTTACTATGCCTGCATCCAGAAGCTTCTGCAGGGACATTAAAATGCCTAACTTCGCATGGTACCAGGTCAGTCCGCCCTGGAAGAAGACGCTGTACGGCGGTTTGATCGGACCATCCGCGGAAAGTTCTATCGAGGAACCCTGGATAAAGGCACCTGCTGCCATAATAACCTGGGAATCATACCCCGGCATATCCCACGGTTCCGGCGATACATAGCTGTCAACCGGCGCCGCCGCCTGAATGCCCTGGCAGAACGCAATAACACCCTCCGGTTTTCCAAACGTGATCGCCTGAATGATATCATAGCGCGGCTCCGTGCTGTTCGGAACCACATCAAAGCCCAGGCTCTCATAGACATTTGCCGCAAAGATAGCTCCCTTTAATGCGCCGGATACAACGGTCGGTGCCAGGAAAAGTCCCTGGAAGAAGGACTGGTTGACGCCAAGACTCGCGCCGACCTCCCGTCCGAGTCCCGGAGAACCAAGGCGGTACGCTGCATTTTCGATGCACTGTCTGGTTCCGGCGATATAGCCGCCGATCGGCGCCAGTCCGCCGCCCGGGTTTTTGATCAGGGAACCGACTACCATGTCCGCACCGAGATCGCTCGGTTCGATCCGCTCAACGAATTCGCCATAGCAGTTGTCTACCATACAGATCACTTCCGGTTTGATGGATTTAACAAATGCAATCAGTTCACCGATCTGCTCTGCCGAGAGGGTTGGACGGGATGCGTATCCCTTGGAACGCTGGATGGTTACCAGTTTTGTTTTCTCGTTGATCGCCGCGCGGATGCCGTCGTAATCGAAGGTTCCGTCCGGCAGCAGGTCAACCTGACGGTATGAAATGCCGTACTCCCGCAGGGAACCGTTGGACTCGCGGATGCCGATCACTTCCTCCAGAGTATCATACGGTTTTCCCACCGGCGAAAGCAGTTCGTCGCCCGGGCGCAGGTTTCCGGCTAATGCCGTGTAGAGCGCGTGCGTTCCGCACACGATCTGCGGGCGCACCAGCGCGTCCTCAGTGTGGAATACATCCGCATATACCTGTTCCAGCGTCTCACGTCCAAGGTCGTTGTAACCATATCCGGTTGTACCGGAAAAATGAATATCGCTGACGCGGTTTTTCTGCATCGCAGCGATTACCTTTAACTGATTGTACTCTGCATTGCCATCGATCTCTGTGAAACGGTCTTCCAGAGCCGCTTCGATTCTGGCTCCATATTCAAGCACTTCTTTCGAAATGCCGAGGTCGCCATACATTTTCTCTAACTCCATGGTGGTTCCTTTCCTGTTGTCGGTTATTCGTAACTGTTCAGTACCTTCACAGTCACGCGCAAAAATCCATTAAAAATTGCCTACGGCAATGGGATTTTTGCCTTCTGACCCATGTTTTCGTACGGTCAGCGTAGTAAATGCGCAGACCTACTGAACAGTTACGGTTATTCTATAATTCTTTTTTTGTTTCTTTAACTTTTCTTGATTTTTACAACTTATAATTTAGAGTGTTCCATCCATCTTATGAATCACTCTCCATAATACCCGCTTCCGCCGCTAATTCCTGCAGAATATGTTCCAGCACGCGTTCCCGGTCATTATCAAATTCCGGCAAATATAAGAAACGCACGTCGCGTTCCCGCCGGAACCAGGTAAGCTGACGTTTCGCAAAATGGCGCGTATCGCGTTTCAGGATATTGACCGCTGTCTCCAACGACATTTCGCCATTTAAATATGCCAGAATTTCTTTATATCCAAGTCCCTGCATCGCCACTGAATCACGCCTGCAGCCCATCGCCTGAAGCTGCCTCACTTCCTCGACCAGTCCCTCTTCCATCATCTCATCGATCCGCTTCTCGATCCGCTCATAGAGAACCGTCCGATCGGTATTTAATACATAATAGAAGAAATGGTACGGTGAAATCTTTGCCCGCTCCGCCTCATTGTGGGCAGAAATCTTCTCGCCCGTCTGCTCATAATATTCCAGCGCGCGGATCACACGTTTTACATTGTTTGCGTGGATCGCCTCCGCCGATTCTGGATCGACCGCCCGCAGGCGCTCATGCAGAACTTCCGCCCCCTGTTCGGCTGCCAGGCGTTCCATCTCCTCCCGAAACTGCATATTTTCGTCGATCTGGGTGAAATCAATATCATTGAGCAGTGCCTGAATATAAAAGCCGGTTCCACCTGCCACGATCGGAATTTTTCCGCGGCTGTAAATATCTTCCGCCGCCGCGCGGGCAAGCGCCTGAAACCGCACGACATTGAAATCCTCAGTCGGCTCTAAAATATCGATCAGATGGTGCGGCACACCGTCCATCTCCTCCAGGCGTATCTTTGCCGTACCGATATCCATGTGGCGGTACACCTGCATCGAATCCGCGCTGATGATCTCGCCGCCGATCCGCCTGGCAAGCTGAATGGACAGCGCCGTTTTTCCGACTGCTGTCGGTCCGGTCAGGACAATCAGGGGCTTTTTTTCAGCCGCTTGTTCCAGATTTCCCATAAGACTTTCTCTCCTTTTAATGGGTTATACAATCCGTTTGAATTTCTTCTCCAACTCATATTTGCTCATCGATATGATCGTTGGGCGTCCATGTGGGCACGCATACGGATTTTTGAGTTCCAGAAGCTCATCGATCAGCTTGTCCGCTTCGGCAAATGATAATGTGTGATTGCCCTTGACCGCCGCCTTACACGACATCGTCGCCACACGCTCATTGATGAGATCCGGGGTTCCGCTTCCATTGCCCTCCGCCAGATCGTCGATCATCTCCATCAGAAGCTCGCGTTTTGCGACGGAAAAGAGGTTCGCCGGAACGGCACGCACCGCGTACTCCTTGCCGCCAAACGGCTCAATCTCAAATCCGATCGAGGTAAAATGTTCCATATACTGCTCTAATTTGAGCTGCTCACTGCTGTTGAGACTCAAAATGATCGGCGGATCGATCATCTGGGAGGTGTACTCCCTCTTTTGAAGGGATGCCATCGTCCTCTCATAGAGGATTTTCTCATGCGCCGCATGCTGATCAATGATGTACAGATTATCATGATACTCCACCAGCCAGTATGTGTCAAACAGCTGTCCAATCAGGCGGTGGTTCGCACGCGCCGGTTTGGTCAGGAGTTTATCTTCAAACAGATCCATCTGACGGGGCTTTTCAGATGGGGCGGACTGGGTCGATCCCGTTGAAACAGATGCAGGAGATGCAGTTTGCCCCGCTGAAGCTGAGATGGATTCGCTGGAAGGCGCTGACGTGGCCGGCTCTGGCAGATCTGACTCTGTATTGATTGAAACATTTTCAACTCTGCCGGTTGTGTCGGTTCTTCCAAACACTTTATCGAACCGCCCCGTTCCTGACACAGCCACATTTGATCCGCTGCCGGTTTCAGCCCCATATCCCGGCACATCTTCCGAGACCGACATCCTTTCTGCCTGCGACGCCCCCAGACGTTTCGTCTCAAACGGTTCCGGATGTTCCTCACGGATACGGACTGGTTTTAAGGACGGACGGCTGCCCTGGCTGCTTTCCATCTTTCTGGTTGGAAGCTCCGGCAGCACTCCCTTTTCCAGCCCCGGAATCTTCTGCTCTTTCTCTGCATTCTTCTCATTCTCCAGCGAAACCGCCGGAATCAGTTCCCGGTTAGCGAGTGCCATCGCGATCGTATGGTAGACCGTCCGGTAGATCTGTTCGCCGTCCCTGAAACGGATCTCCATCTTCGCCGGATGGACGTTGACGTCAATATACGACGGATCGATCGTAAATTGCAGCATCGTAAATGGATACTTGTGCTGCATCATGAACGGTTTATATGCGTCCTCAATCGCCTTTCCGATGATACTGCTCTTGATATAGCGTCCGTTGATGAAATAATTTTCATACGTGCGGTTGCCGCGCGCGATCAGCGGCTTACCGATGAAGCCGCCTACCCGGATCGGATCAGCTCCGGCATCCACTTCAATCAGGTTTGCCGTGATCTCGCGTCCAAAGACCGCATAAATTATATCTTTTAAGTTATGATTTCCAGAGGTATGGAGACGGCTCTGGTTGTTATTGATGAAACGGATGGAGATTTCCGGATGCGACAGGGCAATCTTTTCGACTAAATCTGCCACATGGGACCCTTCTGTCGCCGGCGTCTTTAAAAACTTCCGGCGTACCGGTGTATTGTAGAACAGATCTCTGGCGATAAAGGTCGTACCTTCCGGCGCACCGACCTCCTCCAGTCCCAGTTCCTCGCCGCCCTCGATGCGGTAACGGGAACCGCTGATCGAATCGTTTGTTTTCGTGATCAGTTCCACCTTCGCCACCGACGCGATCGACGCCAGCGCCTCGCCGCGGAACCCTAACGATGCCACCTGAAACAAATCCGACGCCGTCCGGATCTTGCTGGTCGCATGGCGCTTAAATGCCAGTGGGATCTCCTCGCGCACAATGCCGCTTCCGTTATCCGTCACCCGGATCGTCTGCAGACCGCCGCCCTGAATCTCCACCGTGATCGCCGTCGCCTTCGAATCGATCGCATTCTCCAAAAGCTCCTTGACAACCGACGCCGGCCGTTCAATGACCTCGCCGGCTGCAATCTGATTGATTGTATTGGAATCCAAGACCTGAATCGCAGCCATCTATCTCCTCCACATCCTTCCTAAACTCTTTTTTACTGGTGCATCCACCGGTTTTTCAGCTTCGCCTGCAGCTTATCTAATGTATTGAGCGCATCCAGCGGAGACATCCGGTTTACTTCCAGTTCCATGATCTCCTTGATGATATCGTCCTCATTGACCGTGTCAAAGATCGACATCTGCTGCAGATCTACCTCGTCCGGTTTTGCCACCTTTTTGCGCGTCTGGGTTCCCGGACCATTTTCTGCAATCTCCTTCGCACGCGCTGTAATGTCGGCATCGCTCAACTCTTCCACCAGTTCTTTTGCCCGATCGATGACCGGAGCCGGAACGCCTGCAAGCTTCGCCACCTGGATGCCGTAGCTCTTATCGGCGCCACCCTTCACGATTTTACGCAGGAAGACGATATCGTCGCCCTGTTCCTTGACCGCAATACAGTAGTTGTTGACACCGCTTAAGGTTCCTTCCAGCTCTGTCAGTTCATGGTAATGTGTCGCAAACAGCGTCTTAGCACCCAGAATCTTCGTATTACTAATATACTCCACAACCGCCCAGGCGATCGAAAGGCCGTCGAAAGTACTCGTACCGCGCCCGATCTCATCGAGAATCAGAAGGCTGTTTTTCGTCGCATTCCGCAGGATATTCGCAACCTCGGTCATCTCCACCATGAAGGTACTCTGACCGGATGCCAGATCATCCGAAGCGCCCACACGGGTAAAAATACGGTCGCAGAGACCGATATCCGCCTCATCCGCCGGGACGAAGCTTCCGATCTGCGCCATCAGCGTGATCAGCGCCGTCTGACGCATATAAGTTGACTTACCAGCCATGTTCGGACCGGTAATGATCGAAATCCGGTTCTTTCCGTTGTCTAAATATGTGTCATTGGCGACAAACATCTCGCCGCCCATCATGCGCTCTACGACCGGATGACGTCCGTTTTTGATGCGGATGATGCCCTTTTCGTTGATATGAGGTTTCACGTAATTGTAACGCGTCGCCACCACCGACAGAGACGCCAGCACATCCGTCATCGCGATCGCACGGGCGGTACTCTGAATCCGGTTTACCTCGCCCGCGATCTGGTCGCGCACCTGGCAGAACAGATCATATTCTAGAGAAACCAGCTTGTCCTCGGCGCCGAGAATGATATCTTCCAGCTCTTTCAGCCGGTCGGTCGTATAGCGCTCTGCGTTTGTCAGGGTCTGTTTACGGATGAAATAATCCGGCACCAGATCCTTAAAGGAATTAGTCACCTCAAAATAGTAGCCAAATACCTTATTGAACTTGACTTTCAGGTTTTTGATGCCTGTCTTTTCGCGCTCGCTCTGCTCTAACTGTGCCAGCCAGTCTTTTCCTTCTGTCTTTGCATGACGCAGACGGTCTGCTTCCTCATGGTAGCCTTCCTTGATGATGCCGCCCTCGCGCACCGTGATCGGCGGCTCTTCCACGATCGCCTTGTCAATCAGTTCCTTCAAATCTGCCAGCGGATCCAGAGCGGCTTCCAGGTTTTTAAGCAGCTCGCCTGAAAACTCCTTCAAAATCTGTTTGATATACGGAAGCATCGCCAGTGAATTACCAAACGCGATGAGATCGCGCGGATTTGCCGTCCGGTAACTGATGCGTCCGATCAGACGTTCGAGATCGTAGATCGGATTCAGATATTCGCACAGCTCCTCGCGGCTGATATAGTTCATGTTCAGCTCTTCGATCGCATTCTGGCGGCGCAGGATCTCCTCCCGGCTGATGAGCGGCTGCTCCACAAGTGTCCGCAGCATACGGGCGCCCATCGCCGTTTTCGTCTTATCAAGCACCCAGAGAAGTGTGCCCCGCTTCTGCTTTTCCCGGAGCGTCTCAGTAAGCTCCAGGTTCCGGCGCGTGGACGTATCCAGCATCATAAACTGTCCGGTCGTATAGACAGTCAGGCGCGTCAGGTGTTCCAGTGTATTTTTCTGCGTCTCATACAGATACTGCAGGACAGCGCCCGCCGCAATCGCGCCCGTCTCATAGTCCGCCAGTCCCAACGCTTCCAGGTGCTCTACATGAAAATGTTCCCGCAGGATTCTCCGGCAGGAATCATCAGAAAAGAACCGATTTTCAAGTGCTGAGATCACGGCATTTAACCGTACTTTCAAGTCCTCTAAATCGATTCCTGACATGTAAAAAGCCTCGTTGCAGATAAGCTCCGACGGCGAAAATTTATAAATTTCATCTAACAGACTGCGCTCGTTGCGAACCTCCGTCACAAGATAGTCGCCCGTGCTGACATCAACCGTCGAAACGCCGAATACACCGTCTATGTATACAATTCCCATCAGGTAATTGTTTTTTGATTCCTCCAGAACCTGTGAATTTGTCAGGGTTCCCGGCGTCACCACCCGGATTACCTCCCGCTTCACAAGTCCCTTTGCCTGTTTCGGATCCTCCATCTGCTCTGCGATGGCGACCTTATAGCCCTTCTGGACGAGACGGCTCAAATAACCCTCTACGGCATGATAAGGAACGCCGCACATAGGCGCGCGTTCCTCCAGTCCGCAGTCTTTTCCAGTCAGGGTAAGTTCCAGTTCTTTCGAAACAGTCTGGGCATCCTCAAAAAACATCTCATAGAAATCGCCAAGACGATAAAACAGAATACAGTCCGGATACTGTTTTTTCGTCTCCAGATAATGAGTCATCATTGGTGAAAGTGCCACAATTTACCTCTCTTCATCGCGATCCGCCCGTTTTCCGGCACTTCACTCATCTGAATGCCAGACCGGACAGACCGCTGTCGTTTTATTTTAGTTGAATTTCGGATCCGTCGGATCCCAGGTCTGCTGATCGGAGATCGGTACCAGCTCCGGCTTATCAAATGGAGATGCTACATTGGCATCCTCGTATACCTGTACAGTCGTTCCCAGATGGCAGTTATCATATACCCACTTGGAGTTTCTACAGTTCAGGCGTACACAGCCTAAAGAACGGGAAACACCCAGACCATTATAGCCGACGGTCAGAAGGTTATTCTCATTCGGGGTTGCGTATGTAATCGAATGGAACAGGAATCCCTGTGTGATACGGGTTGCATACTGGGTGTAAGTATCATTTACCATCAGTCTCCAGCGATATTTCTCCGGTGTCTTGAAAGTTCCAATCGGCGTATCATCACCGACGGAGGTCAGCATCGCTTTCACCGGAATAATATATCCGTTATTGCCGTCTTTTGCATAAACCGTCAGGCAGTTCAGTGTCTTATTTACCTTCAGGAGATAATCGGACTGCTTGCCAATCAGGCTGTCTACATCCTGAACCAGACGACCGCAGGAGTCAAAGTAGAACTTGTAACCATCGATATACTGCCAGCCGGTCTTTGCGTAGCCATTTTCAAAATAATAACGTACAAAGTCATCGGAAAGCCAGCCGTTATATACGCTTCCGTCCTCATTGAACATAACCGTTGCATTTTCTGCTACGCTCAGTCTGCTGGAAGCAGCTGATTTGTAGCGCGGTGCTGCACTCTGCGGACCTGCGCTTCCCTTCGGAACTAATACGACTTCAATCGAAAGGATCTTCTCGCCGATATCCACGGTACCAGCCACTTCGCCGTTCTTCGCATATCCCATCTTGCCCTGACCACTGGATGTAACGCTATAGTAAACATCGTACATCTTCTCAGCCTGACCGGAAAGCTGAATCTGGATCGCCTCTACCCAGCTTCCGGAGCCAACCAAGCCGGTCTGGATGCCGTCATGATACCACCACAGATAACCGCCTGTGTTGGTATATGCACGGTAGGATACGCCGCCGATCCCCTCAAAGTTTTTCAAATCCATCGCAAATGCAGAAATATCGCCTTCCGCATTATACAGATAATTGACGCCGACATGAAGTGCCGTGTCCTCATCCTGCTGCCCGGTTCCCTGGTTGAACTGCTCTGCCGATGTTGACGAACCGGTGTTTGGCATACCGACTGTACCGTTTGCAATGTCATCTGCCGGTCCTGCGTATGCGACAGAAGCACTTCCTGCCAGCATACAGGCTGACAGCAGAACCGTCAATCCTTTATAATGCTTTTTCATGAATTCATCCTCCTTAATCTACCAGGGATCCCATATAGTAAAAGCCCTTGGATTCCTCCAGATATACTTTAACAATTTTACCGATCAGCTCTTTTCCACCTGGGAAATGAACGATTGTGTTATTGGACATACGTCCGGTTACCAGTCCCTCTACATGGCTGTCCGGTTCCTCCACCAGAACCTCCTGCACTGTATGGACATCTCTTCCACAGACCTGTGCGGAGATCGCCTGTACCTCTGCAAGCAGACGGTCGAAACGTTCTTTGACAACTTCTTCTGGAACCTGATTTTCCATCGCTGCCGCCGGAGTTCCGGTGCGCTTCGAATAAATAAAGGTAAATGCGCTGTCGTAGCGGACTTTCCGCACAACCTCCAGTGTCTCCTTGAAATCTTCCTCCGTCTCTCCCGGAAATCCAACGATGATATCCGTCGTCAGGGAAATATCCGGTACCGCCTTGCGGATGCGCTCTGCCAGTTCCAGATACTGCTCCTTCGTGTAATGGCGGTTCATCTTCTTTAGGATCTCGCTGCTGCCCGACTGAAGCGGCAGATGCAGATGGCGGCAGATCTTCTTGGAAGATGCCATCACTTCGATCAGCTCATCCGACAGATCCTTAGGATGGGAGGTCATGAAACGGATCCGTTTAAGCCCCTCAATCCGCTCTACCCGGCGCAGAAGTTCTGCAAAGGTAATTGGAGATTCCAGGTTCTTTCCGTAGGAATTGACATTCTGCCCTAACAGCATGATCTCCACGACGCCGTTCTTAACCAGCTCTTCAATCTCACGGATGATGTCCTCCGGCGCACGGCTGCGCTCGCGTCCGCGCACATACGGGACGATGCAATAGCTGCAGAAATTGTTGCAGCCAAACATGATATTAACGCCAGACTTAAATGTATATTTGCGCTCCGACGGCAGATCCTCAACGATCTTATCAGTTCCTTTCCAGATATCGATGACCATCTTCCCCGTCTCAAAGCGCTGTTCCAGCAGCTCTGCCAGTTTATATACATTGTGCGTACCGAAAATCAAGTCTACAAAGCGGTAGCTCTTCTTTAATTTCTCTACAACCTCCGGCTCCTGCATCATGCAGCCGCAAAGTGCGATCATCATGTGCGGATTCTTTTTCTTGAGGCTGTGAAGATACCCTAAACGTCCATACACGCGCAGGTTCGCATTTTCACGGACTGTACATGTATTGTAGAGGACGAAATCCGATTCCTCACTGGTTCCTTCCACAAATCCTGCTTCCAGCAGAATACCGAGAAGCTTTTCTGAATCGTGTGCATTCATCTGACACCCGAACGTCGAGATAAAGCAGGTCAGCGGACGCCCCAGTTTGTCCGAAATCTCCTGTACCTTCTGGCGGCAGAGTGCCATATAATACTGCTGGCGATCCGGTTCCTGCTGCGGTATACCGCCCACCGGAATCTGACATTTGTCAGACACAAACACGCCTGCTGCGGATTCGGACGAATCGTTTGTATGTAAATCCATAAATTGTATTGCTCCTTACTATTCTTTCATTATCCTAATAATCCTAATATTTCATACATTAGATAATATTACTATATGGCGCTCATTTTCGCAAGTCCCATTCCTGCCAGAATCCTTTCCAGTTTCTTACAAAATATTCCGGTTCATGTATCTGGAAGCAAAAACAGAGTTTACCACACGGCTGCTCTGTTCCTGTATGCCTTTGATATGTTTCTGCTTCACGCGAGTGCGCCAGACATTACAAAACTTTAATTGTCTGCTCCGGTGTCACAATATATGCCATTTTTTTATCGTGCTTTTCGGTTTCAAATGCCGGAAACAACTGGAATCCATAGCAGAGTCCCACCGCCATATGGTCCGGTTCTGCCGCAAAAAAGCGGTCATAATACCCCGCCCCATAACCGATGCGGTTTCCGTCCTTGGAAAACCCCACGCCAGGCGTGATCACCAGCGCTTTCGGCGCATCTGCCTCCTGACATCCGTCCGCCGGTTCCGGGATGCCATATGCCCCCGCCACAAGCTGGCTCCGATCTGTGACATAGAAAAAACGCATCTCACGCCCAAACACCCGCGGCAGCGCTACCCGGCAGCCGCGCTTTAACAGCTCGTCAATCAAATATTCCGTACTTGCCTCACCGCGCACACTCGTATAGGCATACACTGCCGTCCCGGCTGATGGAAAGAGGGGGTGGAGACGTTCTAACAACGCCTCATCCCATCGTTGTTTTTCTTCTGGCAGCAAAGTCCGGCGTTTTTGAAGGACATACGCGCGAATCTCCTGTTTTGATATCTGCGATCCAGATGAATGAATAACCATCTCTTCTACCCTTCAATTAATTCTTCGTATCCGTAACGCCGCCGTATTTCTTACCCAGATCCGTAATAGAACCGTCTTTCTCTTTAATCAGTATCGAATTTAACTGTCCTCGCATATTTCCACGGATTGACTCAATGTACTCCTTCCGAAGCGCTGCCTGCTCTTTTTTCTCTTCTTCGGTCAATCCAACTGCCTGGCTCTTATGATATAACGTATTAATACGGTCAATTCTTTCCTGTTTCATCTATCATTTCTCCTCTTATAATGCTTGTTTCTTCGCAGCTACAGGCAGACATCCTTACTATAAAGCCTAAAGCCGCTGAACCATTCTCTCTCACAATTTAATTTTGGGGATAGCATACTTCGCGATAATTGCCTCTGCCGTCTTCATCCCATCCATCGCCGCCGAGGTAATGCCACCCGCATATCCAGCGCCTTCGCCGCATGGGTAGATGCCCGCGATCGTGCTGCTCTCCATCGTCGCGTGGTCACGCGGAATCCGCAGCGGCGAGGAGGTCCGGCTCTCTACTCCGGCAAAAACCGCATCCTCGCGGTCAAAGCCATGAATCACATGTCCAAAATGTTCCATTCCCTCTAACATCGCTGCCGAAAGCGCTTCCGGCAGCACCTCCCGCAGATTTCCAAATGCAAACTGTCCTTCAAACTGTGGTGTCACTGCTCCAAATCCCGTTGAACTCCGGTTTTCCCGGAAATCTCCATAAAGCTGTACCGGGATTTTTCCGCCGCCGCAGCGGTATGCCGCTTCCTCCAGCTGACGCTGGAACGTTACGCCGCCAAGTGTGCCCGGCTGTGGAAAATCCTCCGGTGTAACGGTCACAATCAGGGCGCTGTTTGCGTTTGCACCGGCACGATCGTGGTTGCTCATGCCGTTGATTGCCAGCCGTCCCGGCTCTGAGGATGCATCCACAACAAAGCCGCCCGGACACATACAGAACGAATACACGCCCCTGCCTCCGGAGGTCTGTGCCGTCAGCTTATAGCTGGCAGCCCCCAGATTCCCGGCTTCTTCCCGTCCGTACTGGCTTAAGTTGATCTGCGTCTGTGGGTGCTGGATCCGCAGTCCCACCGCAAATGCCTTTGCCTGCATGTCGAGCGGTTTCTCTGCCAGCATCGCAAAGGTATCGCGGGCGCTATGCCCGATCGCCAGCACCAGTGCCGATGCCGGAATCTCCTCCACCGTCCGTCCTGCCTCCGACGTGCCTTTACGGGCACTGACGCGGATGGAACACAAATGACCATTCTGTGTCTCAAAGTCCTCCAGACGGCAGCCAAACCGTACCTCACCGCCCAGACTCTCTATCTCACTTCGAATATTCTTTACCACCGTCCGCAGAACATCCGTTCCAACGTGCGGCTTGTTCACATAGGTAATCGTCGGATCCGCGCCCGCCTGCGCCAAGATTTTCAGCACTTCCTTATTCCGCCCAGATGGATCCTTGACCAGCGTATTCAGCTTTCCATCTGAAAACGTACCGGCACCGCCCTCGCCGAACTGCACATTGCACTCCGGATCCAGCGTTCCATCTGTCCAATAGCGTGCAACCGCCTTTGCACGGCTGTCCGCATCCAGCCCCCGTTCCAGAATAAGAGGGCGATATCCGGCACGCGCCAACATCAGACCACAAAACATACCTGCCGGACCAAAGCCCACGATTACCGGTCGTTCCCGAAGCGGCTCTATTCCCGGATCGGGCAGGCGGTACGCCTCTTCCTTTCGGATCTGCACATTTACACTGCGCGCACGTTTGACAATCGCCGCCTCTTTCCCTGCCACTGCAACATCTAATGCATATAAATAGTACAGATCTGGCTTTTTGCGCGCATCCAGAGACTGGCGCACCAGCTCCACCGACTGTATCTGATCTGCCGATACTCCCATCATTTTGGCAGTTTTCTTGCGAAGATCTGCCTCACTGTGGCTGACCGGCAGTTTTACCTGATTTACTCGTATCATTTATCTGACTCCCTTCCAGCACATTTTCCAGCTGCTGCACCGCTGCTCCACGCCCACTGGAGATTATAACCGCCGCAGATGCCATCGACATCCAGAATCTCCCCGGCAAAATATAATCCTTTTACCTTCTTCGATTCCATCGTCTGTGCGTCAACCTCCCGCACATCGACGCCGCCGCAGCAGATCTGTGCCTGTTCAAAGGAATTTGTACCGTTCACGCTGACCTCAAACCGGCAGAGCAGATCCCCCAGCGTCTGAATCTGTGCCTCTGTCAGGCTGCCAACCGTCCGATCTGGCCGGATTCCTGCCTGTTTTAAAAACAGAGCTGCCAGTTTTTTATGTATCCAGCCGGAAAAAAAGTCCTCCACCTGCCGTTCTTTCAGGCGCTCACTCCGCTCTTTTAATATCCGGCGTGTCTCCGTTTCCGGGCATTCCGGATAAAAATTGAGTACCGCCCGTACATCCTGTCCCTCATCGAGCGCGCGCGCCGCAAAGCGGCTGACCTGGAAAACCGGAATCCCCGAAATACCATAATCCGTAAGCTGCACCTCGCCCTTGTCCTCCGCCAGCTTTCTGCCATCGCTGTAGAGTATCACAGAGGCATCCGCGCGTACTCCGGCGAGCTGTTTAAAGAACTTTTCCGGGCAACGAAGCTGAACCAATGCCGGAAGCGGCTTGATGATATGGTGTCCCAGCCGTTTCGCCAGCTTATATCCGCTTCCATCCGAACCTGTACCCGGTGCCGCCTTGCTGCCGCACGCCAGAATCAGCGTCTCGCCCGAAAAGCTCCCCTGGGACGTCTTCACTTCAAACCGGTGTTTCGCATCTTCGCGCGGCGTGATCGAGAAAACTTCACATTCCGTCACCACCTGAACCGACTCCCACGCAAGTCCCAGACGGAGTGCATCTAAAACAGCGCTTGCCTGCCCGGAATATGGATACAGATATCCGTCCCGTTCCCGCGTCAAAACGCCGAGATCCTCAAAATATTCCAGTGTCATCGGAAGCGTAAACGCCCCAAGCGCCTTCCATGGAAAATCCGGCTGACCACTGCGGTAGCAGAACGGCTCCTGCAAACGGTTTGAAAGGTTACAGCGTCCATTGCCGGTAGACAGGATCTTCTTGCCGACCCGGTCTTTATGTTCCAGCAGAACCACCTGTGCGCCCTCCCTGGCAGCAAAAATGGCAGCCGTCATTCCGGCTGCTCCTGCTCCCACTATGATTACTTTATTCTGACTCATCCCTATTTCCCTTCCTGACCGTTTGCTTCGTACCGTTCATACGCGGACTTTATTCTTTGTTTTTTGACTGTATTATAATCACATCTAACTGCTGAAAGACTCCAGATAGTGAAACACATCCGTCATTGTGTCGAACCAGACTCCTTCCAGCAGTTTTTCCTGTTCTTCCACGGAAAATTCTGAGAGCGGCATATGGGTCTGGAAACAGACTTCGCCGCTTGCTCCGTCAAAGATAAGCAGCATCCCATCCTCCGCCGTCAGACAATAGCCGGATTGTTTCTCCGCCACTTCCGGTTCCGGGTTCAGAACCGCATTATTCTCCGGCATCCGCTCTGACTCATACACGCGCCCCGGTACCGGTTCCGCCCGCCTTGGACGATACCACCAGAGCCCTGCCGCCAGAAGCAGAAGCATTGCAAAACAAAAAAGCGCCGCAAACAGTATTCCCTGATATTTTCTCATAATAAGGATACCTCCTGTTGTGTATCCTTATTATTCACTTTTTTCTAAATTTTAATCATAACTAAATTTCTAACCCTACATCAGATGCAGCTTCCGGCAGATGCGTGTGAGTTTCCGTCCCATCGGCATCGAATACATCTCATCTTCCTCGATACAGTGCAGCTTGATAAGAAGCACGCCATATACCGCGACCGCCACAAGCACCGCCAGCAGCGTTCCCAGCACATTGCTGTGGATCACCAGCGTAACCCCACGGTACACGCCATATGCCGCCGCGCCCATAAATGCTGCGCTGATCGCCGGCAGCAGGAAGGTCTTGACCATCTCCTGGCGGTAACCGAGTGTATTGCGGATCGCGATCGCATTTAAAATGCACATAAAGAGCGCAAATAAAATACTTGCAAATACCATACTGTAGATACCCATATTGAAGATCATCAGCATAATATACAGCGCAATCACGTGTAATGCCAACGAAATCAGGGCGTTCCGCACCGGAACATTCATCCGGTTAAGTCCCTGTAAGATTGCATTGGTAACCGTTGAAAGCGACAGGAAGATAACGGCTGAAGCGCCAATCATCATCATACGGATCGCTTCCGCATTGTTTCCGCCCCGGAATAACAGGTTATTGACCGGTGCTGAAAGTACCGTCAGCCCCACCGCCGACGGAATCGCAATCAGCATAGCAAACCGGATCGCAAGGGCTGTCTTCTCAATCGCCGCCTTTCGATCCTTACGCGCTATTGCACCGGACAGCGAAGGAATCAGCGACGAGGACAGTGAGTTCGCCATCGCAAGCGGGACGTGTACCAGCAGCATATATTTGTTGTTGTAGATACCCCAGAGGGCTAAAAACTCTTTGCCGCGTCCCAGCGACTCCATGCCGTGCGCCATGATACCGTTGTCAATAACCGAGTTAATATTGTAAACACCCGAGCTTACGATAACCGGAATAACGGTAAAGAAGAAGATTCTCGAAATCTGACGGTAGGAATCCACACTACCGCTCCGATCCTTGGCAATCCGCCGTTTTGCCGTCGGACGGTAGAGTAAAAACAATACCAGCACAAATAACAGGGCTGCAAACGCACCGCTTCCTGTACCGATCGTACCGCCAGCCGCACCAAATGCCTGTGCATATCCATCTTTCCCATATACTTTCGCCGTATCCAGTCCCACCTTGAAAAGGACGCTGGCTGCCACCACACTGATAATCGCGTTGACCACCTGCTCCAGGATCTGGGAGATCGCCGTCGGAATCATCGTTCCATGTCCCTGGAAATAACCGCGCAAGACGCCCAGATACGCCATGATCCAGATTGTTGGCGCAAGTGTGCGGAGTGCATACACGCAGAACGGCGTGTTAAACAAGGTCGTCGCAAAAAAGCCTGCAAAATTCCAGGTAATAAAGCATGCCAGACCACCTACGACCGTCGCATAGACAAGCGCCGCCCGCAGAACACGGTTCATATTGCGGTACTGCCCTTTCGCAAGGCGGGCCGCTACCATCTTCGACACCGCCAGAGGCAGACTGTACGATGAAAGGATCAGCATGATATTATATACGTTGAATGCCGTCGAATAATATCCCATGCCCTCATCGCCGATGATATTCGTCATCGGGACGCGGTACAGAATACCGATCAGACGCACAATGATACCGGCAACTGCCAGGATCGTACCCTGAATGACAAAATTTTCTTTCCTCACCGGAACCGCTTCCGGCTTCCGGCTGCTTCCTGACCGGTTACGGCTTCTGCCCGCACTTTCCCGGCTGCCTCCAGCTGCTTCTTCTCTACGTCCTGCCGTGCGCTGCCGGCTGATTATCTCTCTTTCTGTCTCTTCCCGCATTCCGGGTTTTCTTCTACTCCGTCTGTTCTCCATAGAATTCCGCCTTATCCATACGGTCATTCGGAAGGATGCAGACCCAGGTCTTGCCCGGATTCAGCTTGATTTCCTGACCGTCC
Source organism: Clostridium sp. AF32-7AC (assembly GCF_003477925.1). Taxonomy (NCBI): domain Bacteria; kingdom Bacillati; phylum Bacillota; class Clostridia; order Eubacteriales; family Clostridiaceae; genus Clostridium; species Clostridium sp. AF32-7AC. The sequence continues at coordinate 795,549 of NZ_QUEG01000001.1, read as the reverse complement.
ATATCGTAATACTTTGTGACGCCGTAAGCGCCGTCTTTTTCCCAACGAATCAGAATGCCGTGTCCATTTGTAAAATAATACCCCATCGCCGGTGTATAGACATCAATATTCAGATATTCCGTCGGTTTATAATATTTCCACAAACAGTATTGGAAAATAATATTTTTAACCGCTATCTGTCCGGCATCTCCCATATGCGGACCGCCATACTGATACCGGTAGTACAGCCCGTCCTCCGGGTGATACTCAAACCAGGGATTGCTTAACTGATAACCTGGCACTACTTTGGCCGCTGCGATACCATCCTCAAAGCACACCGGCGCACTCTCCGGCGCAAAAGTATAATGCCCCTCATAGCTCTCCGGGTACGCATCCGCATAACCGCTCGCCTCGATCGCCTGGCGCAGCTTTGGTCCCGATGCATAGGCATTGTGCGGGGTCTTCCGATCCTTGGTCCGGAAATACGCAGATGCCCCATTGCCTTTGATTCCATCTAAATGTTCCATCTGCTCCAGATACGGAAGTGCAAACGTATTCTGCCCATAATGTGCATAGACCGCCTCAAATTCCCTTGCAAAAAAAGTATAGTATGGGCGGCAGCTCCGGACGGAACCGATCCGGTCCAGATCGTCATAGTCCTCTATCAGTGCCATATAGCGGTTCATGCTGCCTTCCACCGGTGCCTCATAGACCACTCCGGCATGGTTGATGCCATACTGCGGAAGCGCCGCCTTGTCATTGCTCATCATGATTGCAAGCGGACGGCGGTTCGCCTTTGCGACATCCGTCCATTCCCCGGTCAGATAACTCTGTATCTTCCCGTCTTTTTCGCAACGTCCCTCCGGCTCTGCTTCTGGCTGCGTTTCGGCCTCCGTCTCTGTATTTAAGGACAGCTCGCGCGTCTCCTCCTGTGTCTCTGCTGCCGTTACCGATATTTCTTTGTGAGCCGAACAGCCTGACAGCCAGCAGACTGCCGTCAGAGTCAGTGCCAGTGCCCTTATTTTCCAACTGCTTTTTTTCATTCCGTACTTCCCCCATCACATCCCCATGTGCCTCATTTCCCAAATGGGGACTCCCCTTCCCCTCCGGTTCTTTTTCCTGCTTTTAGCGCGTATACCCCTTGCCAGCCAGGATTTCCTCCTGTTTTTTCTCCATCACAAGGCGTTCGTCATCTTCCATATGATCGTAACCGCACAGGTGCAGCATACTGTGTGCCACCAGGAACGCCAGCTCGCGCTCCTTAGAATGACCGTATTTCTCCGCCTGCTCGTCAACCTTGTCGATCGAGATCACGATATCGCCCAGAAGAAGTTCGCCCGTCTCCGGGTTAAAATAGTCCTCTGACTGCTCTTCCAACCGTTCAAAATCGGACGGCACATCGTAATCCCCCATCGGAAAAGAGAGGACGTCGGTTGCCCGGTCGATTCCTCGGAATTCCTTATTAATACGATGAATCTCCTCATCATTTGTCAGGACTACATTGACCTCCGCCTCATACGGGCATTTTTCATAATCGAGCGCCGCAACCACGATCTCCTCGATGATCGGACGGTAATCTACCTTCCACTCCCGCTCTGCTTCATATTCGATCTGGATTGTCATCTGTTCTTTCTTCCTCCATCTTTCCGGTCACGCGTCCCGGAACTATTTCTCCGGAAACCGCGGGACGCATCCGCATCTTTTTTCTCATACGCATCGTATGCCTCTACGATCTTCTGTACCAGCGGATGGCGGACTACGTCGCCACTGGTCAGATAGCAGAAACCGATATCGTCAATTTTCTTGAGTACATGAATCGCCGTATCCAGTCCGGACGTAGCTCCGGCAGGCAGATCCTTTTGCGACTGGTCGCCCGTCACGATCACCTTGGAACCAAAACCGATACGTGTCAGGAACATCTTCATCTGTGCCGGGGTCGTATTCTGCGCCTCATCGAGAATGATGAACGCATTGTCCAAGGTGCGACCACGCATGTACGCAAGCGGCGCCACCTCAATCAAGCCCTTCTCAGAATTATGCAGGTAACTTTCTGCCCCCATAATCTGATACAGCGCATCGTAAAGCGGACGCAGGTACGGATCGATCTTGCTCTGCAGATCGCCCGGCAGAAAACCCAGTTTTTCCCCCGCCTCGATCGCCGGACGCGTCAGGATGATCCGGCTTACCTCGCCACTCTTAAATGCCTGTATCGCCATCGACATCGCCAGATACGTTTTTCCGGTACCCGCCGGACCGATGCCAAATACAATCATCTTCTTGCGGATCAGGTCCACGTACTGTTTCTGTCCCATCGTCTTCGGTTTGACCGGCTTGCCCGTGATCGTCCGGCAGATGATATCCTTATCGATCTCGAGAATCTGATCGTCCTTCTCCGTGAAGGACAGCGACAGGGCGTAATCAACATTCTGCTCGGTAACGGTATTGCCGCGCCTGGAAAGCTCTAACAGATTGTTGAACACACTCTTCGCCTGCCGGATCGTCTGCTCCGGACCGATGATTTTCAGCGCGCCGTCGCGTGTGATCATCGTCACGTGCAGCGTCCGCTCAATCTTTTTCAGATACGCGTCAAACTGTCCGCATACATTCCGCTCATGTTCCATCGGAATATCAATCATTGTCTCTATTATGCTCATTCCTTTGCTGTTCTCCTTGTGTCACAACTTGAATCGGCTCCTCCGTCTGAAGCCGTACCTCAAAATGGCAGACTCCGCCATTTATTAGTATTCTACCATCACTTGCCATAATATGTACACCTTTTTCGATCAATTTTTCTTCCGTCTCCTTTTGAAATGCCGCTGACAGCGCCGCAAGCTCTGGTTCTGTATACCTTTTTTCGCAGACAGACGTCTCCCGGTACTCACTCCACCCGACAGAAAGCGGCAGATAAAAATCAAGCGGGAGCCGCAATTTCCGGTACTCCGTCCGGATCGTCCAGGCAGGTTTCATCCGCCTGCTTCGTCTGAAAAATCCCCACCGCTCCGCTATATCGAATGTATGTTCTATCATATCATAAAATTCTGGAATTTTCCAGTAAAATGTGTGTGTTCCTGCTTCCAAAGCAATTCCGTATCGTTTCTTTCCCGTTTCCGTCCGCATTTCCCTCCAGAGCGGAAGCTCCTTTCTCCCGACCCGCTCCCGGATCCCATATATATCCGCATCCGCCCGCACCCGGTAAGAGGAAATTTCTTCGCCTCCATCATCTGTGATCGGCACCGTTCCCGACACCAGAAGCTGCCCCTTTTCCACCGTATCTCCCGCCTGCACAAGCGGGATTCCGCTCCGGACGACTACCGACGTGATCCGCGCGTCTGATGCCGCCGCCAGATCGCACGCCTCGCCGGACTCCACTTTCTGACGGACCGGAACCTCGCTCTCCCGCAGGCGGATGAAAAGGCGCGTCCCATGCAGGCGCACCGACACCCAGGTGATATCTTCAAATGACTCCCGCAGTTCTTCCTCCAGCCTCGCACAGGAAATCCGCTTCTTGGGAATTCCCTCTTCAATCTGCAGCGTCTGGAGGTAATGATTCAGCTCACTTTCGGTATAACGCCGGTTTCCACTCCAGTCGATCTCCCAGACAAATTGTGCCAGAAACAATAATAACAGAAAAAAAAGGACGAAGCTGACCGCCCACCCTTTCCGTTTCCGGTTCCGCCAGAGAAACACCGGCAGTCCACGCTTTTCAACGATATGCAGACGGACTCCCGCTTTTCTTGCCAGTGGCGCACACCGCTTAAAATCGCGGATTTCCATATAAAACAGCAGATTTTCCTGCTCTTTTTTTACCTGCCAGACATTTAAACCTGCCAGTGTACAAAGATTCAGGAATCTCTCCGGGGAGGTGCCGCGCATGTTAAGCCGCACTATCCCATGTAGAAGGTGCCTTACCTTCGCCATACTCATTCCTCACAGCACCCCAAATTCGACAGACACAATCTGCCCCGTGACCCGCAGATTGTCGCGGTCATAATACTCAATCGAAAGCCCTTTCCCCTTGATAGTAAGCCGGATGTTCTTTCCCGTCAGCCGCAGCATTTCGTCGGAAAAAAAGAGAATGCTCCTGTAATTTTCTACCACAGCCGCCCGACTGCCGGTAAAATACAGAAGCATCTCTCCGAGAACGACGTCCTCCGGCAGATGAAGTGCCGAAACGATCGCTTTTTTCTGTCTGCCAAACAAGCGCCTACCGCCTATTTCATTGTTATTATCTAATATATGTAGGAAAGCAGAAACTATGCCGTTTACTATTTTCCCGTCAACCCCACTATCATTTCCAGCATCCGCGGCACACAGTAAATCAACGGCAATGCATACCGCAGGGAAACCACCGGTCCCAGCAGAAGTGTTCCCCAGCAGCCGAGCAGAAGCATCAGCGGAATGATCTCATACGCCCGGTGCTTCCAGACTGCAAATCCTGCCGCAAACAGCATCAGCCAGAACGGAAATGCCTGATTGAGAAGCACCGACAGCACCGGAACCGACTGGAATGCGGGTGTCAGTGTCGCCTCCCTCAACCAGTCCGAAAGCGCCTGAAAATGGCTGTTACGCGTGATATGCAGGATATTTAAATTACCTTCCAGGTATGCCCCATCGTATAAAATATAGCTGATCCAGTACTGGCTGTCTCCCATATACCAGTACCCCCAGTTCCCCATCAGAAATGAATCCAGATAAATACCCGGATGGCGCTTCCCGATTTCCGCCCAGGTACGAACGAAGCGTCCTATATCTGCCTGCATCACTTCTGTATGGAATCCATTTTTCACTGGATCCGCATTGACACGGACATACTCACTGAGCGCCTGCGGGTCAATCAGCGTCTCGATATATTCCTTTTCCTCCGGCGTCAATTTCTCCGGAACTTCATGATACATGCGCGCCAGCTGCTGCATCGGCACGCACAGCATCTCCCTCGCATCGCCCTTTCCCACGCCGAACGCCGTTGGAATCGGGCCGGATAAAACATACCATAAAGCTGCCACCAGCAGAGATGCCATAATAAACCTGTTTTTGCAATACACTTTTTTTCGTAGAAACAGGCAGGCTGCCAAGACAAAAAACAGGAAGACATAGATTCCCTGATTCCGGAACAGGCACATAAAAAGCACACTCACAAAAAAGAGTAGCCAATCCCCCGTCTTTCCCACTTTTTTCTGAGAACCTGTTTCGTTCAGATTTTTCTCTTTATCCAGCTCTCTTTCTTTATCCAAATCTTCTTTCTTCTGGCACATTCCCCGCCAAAAATGCTCCGGATCCTCAACTAGACAACACGCTGTATCAAATGACAGCAAGAAAAATGCGCCAAAGAGCACATCTTTCGTCGTGACAAAGGAAAAGACCGTCAGATACGGATTCAGAATCCAGAACATCCACGAAGCAACGCAGAGCCATCGCGGTGCCCGCCGCGCTTTCATCCGGCACAGACACAGGGAAAAGACCGCACTCATAAAAAACGACTGCGACAGCGCATACAGCGCCATCCCTGCCTGATAGGTATGGAACAGACGCCCCGCAATCTTCATGCAGAGTCCCAGATATAGCGTGTGAATTAATGGATGGTGGGTTGTCAGCGGCAGTTTTCCATAAAACTGAAGGAGCTGCGCGGACGCATCGTAAGAATAAATGCCCGGATAAACCGCCAGAAAAACCGGAAGATAGACGCACCAGGAGAGAAACATCCATTTCAGCCATGTCCCCAAATCCAAATTTTTCGCTGCGCGCTGTTTCGATTCCCGTCCCTGGCTTTCCACATCGCGGCTGCTTCCCTGGTCTTCGCAGTCTTTCTCCCTCCGTGCTTGCGTCCGTTTCTGGTAACTGTTCACAGGCAGGAATTTTCCGAACTGAAAATCCCGTATCTCAGGCCAGCCACGCCCCAAAGCATCCAGTCCCACACAAATCGCCCAGACCATCACCGTCATACACACCACCCAGCCCGCCAACTGTCCCAAAAACTGACCCGCCGTCCGGTAAATCAGCTCATTGCGGCTGTAACGGATTCCCAGAAGAATCATTAGCCCCATCAAAATACCCAGCACAAGGCTGACTGCTGCCAGGCGCCGATCCGCAATATATTGTTTCAATCCCTTTCCCCGTCTCTCATTTTCCTGCTTCTCTCTCATGCCCCTCACTCCATCATCCGCCACATCGCATTTCTTCTCTTTCTCCTATTGCACAAAAAAGTCCTGGTTCATATGAAAACCAGGACTTTTGCGTTACTTAATTGTATTTGCGTTTTCTAGCAGCTTCGGATTTCTTTTTACGACGAACGCTCGGTTTCTCGTAATGCTCTCTTTTCCGAATCTCCTGCTGGATACCAGCCTTAGCACAGTTTCTTTTGAATCTGCGTAAAGCGCTGTCCAGACTCTCGTTATCTTTAACGATTACATTTGACATAGCTCACACCTAACCTCCCTCCAGTTGTGTAATAAGTGCATATTAATACAACTGTATGGGTATTTTTTTAGCACTAAAAAGATTATATCATAAAAAAATGATACGTCAACAACATTTTACATTTTTTTATGATTTTTTTATTTTACTTGCTCTGCTACTACTTCTGCCGCTTTTTCAAGGGCTGCTGCAATACCAGACGGATTCTTTCCGCCAGCCTGTGCCATGTTCGGACGGCCACCGCCGCCGCCGCCGACAAGACCTGCGATTGCTTTGATTAAGTTTCCAGCATGTGCACCCTTCTTCATCGCACCGTCAGTTACAGAAGCCATCAGGCTTACCTTGCCATCCAGAGTAGATGCAATCAGGACAACGCCGTCGCCCAGCTTCTCTTTCAGCTGATCGCCCAGATTACGCAGACCGTTCATGTCTACATCCTTAACCTCAACTGCCAGCAGCTTCACGCCGTTTACATCCTGTACCTGGTTCATAACATCGCCCAGAGAGTCGTTCGCCAGCTTACTTTTTAACTTCTCGTTCTCTGCGTGCAGAGTCTTGATCTCCTCTAACATGGACTCAATCTTGCTGCTCAGTGCCGCCGGAGTGGTCTTTGCCAGTTTCGCCGCCTCATGCAGCTCATTCTCTACCTCTTTGTAGTGGTTCATCAAACCGGTGGAGGTCAGCGCCTCGATACGGCGGACGCCTGCTGCAATACCAGCCTCAGAGAGAATCTTGAAGGATGCAATTGTGCCTGTGTTGGATACGTGTGTACCGCCGCAAAGCTCGGTGGAGAAATCCCCCATCTTGACAACACGGACTTTCTCGCCGTACTTCTCGCCAAACAGTGCCATCGCGCCCGTCTTCTTTGCCTCATCCAAGGACATAACATCGGTTACAACCGGCAGGGATGCTGCAATCTCATCATTTACAATCTTTTCAACCTTCTCTATCTCCTCTGGAGTCATCGCAGAGAAATGAGTAAAGTCGAAACGCAGACGGTCACGGGTTACCAGGGAACCAGCCTGCTCTACATGGCTACCAAGTACGGTACGCAGCGCTTTATGAAGCAGATGGGTTGCGGAATGGTTGCGGGAAGTCAGTTCACGGTTTTCCTTGTCAACCGACATGGTTACTTTTTCTCCCACCTCGAACATACCCTTTACTACAACACCGACATGACCGATCTTGCCACCCTGTAAATGAATGGTATCTTTTACTTCAAACACAGAGCCGTCCGGAGCGGTAATCTGACCGAAGTCACCCTCCTGACCACCCATGGTTCCGTAGAACGGGGTTTCCTTGGTGATAATTGTACCAGTCTGACCGTCAGTCAGTGCCTCTACAATCTCATCCTCGGTCGTCAGAACGGAAATCTCGGATTCCGCTGTCAGACGATCATAGCCGATAAACTCAGTTGTAATAGCCGGATCGATGGACTGATATACCGTAACATCCGCGCCCATATAGTTAGTCGTCTTTCTCGCCGCTCTCGCCTGTTCTTTCTGGCGTTTCATCGCTGCGTTGAAGCCGTCCTCATCGATACCGAGACTCTTCTCCTCGAGAATCTCACGGGTTAAATCGATCGGGAATCCATACGTATCGTAGAGCTTGAATGCGTTGTCGCCGGACAGCACTTTTTCGCCCTTCTTGTTCATATCCTCTTCCATATCAGCAAGGATCGCAAGACCCTGATCAATGGTCCTGTTGAACTTATCCTCTTCCTCAGAAAGAACCTTGAAAATCATCGCGCTCTTCTCTTCCAGTTCCGGATAACCATCCTTGGAAAGGTCGATAACGGTGCGGGACAGAGCTGCTAAGAACTCACCCTCGATGCCAAGTTTTTTGCCATGGCGTGCTGCACGGCGCAGAAGGCGGCGCAGAACATATCCGCGTCCCTCGTTGGATGGCATAATGCCATCGGAAATCATGAAGGTGCAGGACTTGATATGATCCGCTACAATACGCAGAGAAATATCGGTCTCATGATCTTTCTGATATTCGGTATGTGCCAGCTCGCAGACACGGTCTAACAGAGCTTTGTTGGTATCAACCGTAAACAGGGAATCTACATCCTGTACGATCACTGCCAGACGCTCTAGACCCATTCCGGTATCAATGTTCTTGTGCTCCAGCTCGGTGTAGTTGCCGTGACCGTCGTTGTTAAACTGGGAGAATACATTGTTCCATACCTCCATGTAACGGTCACACTCGCAGCCTACCGTACATCCCGGTTTGCCGCAGCCGTATTTCTCACCGCGGTCATAGTAGATCTCAGAACACGGACCGCACGGACCAGCGCCATGCTCCCAGAAGTTATCCTCTCTGCCAAAGCGGAAAATACGCTCTGCCGGAATACCCATCTCTTTGTTCCAGATATCAAATGCCTCGTCATCGCTCTCGAACACAGACGGATAGAGGCGATCCGGATCAAGTCCGACAACCTCGGTTAAAAATTCCCAGGACCAGTGAATCGCTTCCTCTTTGAAATAATCACCGAAGGAGAAGTTGCCAAGCATCTCAAAAAAGGTACCATGACGGGCAGTCTTACCGATATTCTCGATATCGCCGGTACGAATACATTTCTGACAGGTACATACTCTTGTTCTCGGCGGAATCTCCTGACCCGTAAAATATGGCTTTAACGGAGCCATACCAGAGTTGATAAGCAGAAGGCTGTTATCATTATGCGGAACCAGAGAGAAACTCTTCATTGCCAGATGTCCCTTGCTCTCAAAAAAGTCTAAGAACATCTTTCTAAGTTCGTTCACACCGTATTTTTTCACGTTGCTTCCTCCTATAGTTACTTCTATTTAAGTAAAATTTTCCTCATTCTTTATATCCTATCATAGGAATTTACATTTCGCAAGAGGTTTATCGGTACAAAAAGTGTGCAAAAATGGGACCCTTACCGCAATTCTATATGCCGCAAAAGTCCCTTTTTCTAATTTTTTCACTACTCTGCCGGAAGATACGATTCATACAAATCCAAAAGCTCATACGCCCGATCCCGCGTCGAATTTGCCAGCGACGCCGTGTACTCGACATTTTCCATCGTGCCGCCCTTGTAGCGCTCCGCCGCCTGTTTCGCCGCCGTATCACGTTCCCGAATCCATCTGCGTTCCCGACCACGCAGCGTGTCTGTCTCCTCGTCTGGAAGCACCGCCATGATTGCCTGATAAATCTGATTTAATTCGGCATCCCAGAGCCGGTACTCATACGCGACCGCCTCCCGCATCGCGTCGGTTGTATTCGCACTTCCCGAATTTTCCAGGTTTTGAATCGTATTCTCGATCTCGCCCAGCCGGTTCCGGTAATCTTCCGCTGTCCGGTCCGAGCCTGCACCTGTCCCGGAGGACGCGCCTCGCGCAGGAGATACAATTCCATTTTCAACCGGGGACACAACCGCCCCTGTATTCACAGAATAATCCGACTCATCGCCCGCGCTCTGCTTCTCTGCCGCCTTAGCAACCGCCCGATTATCTGCACGTTTTTCCTTTTGTTCACCTAAAGACTGGACAGAAACATCTCCTTCCGCCTGCATACAGGCTCTATCTTCTGTCCCCACGCTTTCCGCATGCGTCATTTTTTTAGAAGATGGCTCCGGCGCATCCTCCGCCAGACCATTTTCCGCTGCTTCCGCCGCAAATGGTTCCGCCTCATACATCGCCTCCGGTCCGACCGTCAGGCTTCTCTCACTTCCCGCCTGCTCCCGGATATAACGCCGCGTTGCCGCCGTCGTCACAATCCCCAGCACCAGAATCAGACCGAGGGCAGCGATCATTCCTTTATTTTTCAAATTACTCTCAACCGCCTCTGCTATTCCTGTTCACTTGATAATTTTAAAATAGCACATTTAAGACGGTTTGAAAATAGATGATCGAAAGATGTAAACATATCGTAAGGGTTGTTATAGTAACTGCTCACAGGTAGGAATTTTCTGAACTGAAAATTCCGTACAATACAGTTCCGAATGCAGATTTTGCCGATTTAGAATGCGAAGCATCGGCAAAATCCTGTTACTGGGCACACATGTGTGAGCTGTAACGAGCTATACCCCCGGATCCACCATCAGCTCGTCCCCATCCGCCGCCGAAGTAGCCAAAAAGTCACATCTCTCATTCTCCGGATGCCCATTATGCCCCTTCACCCAGAAAAACGAAATCTGATGGGGTTCCTTGGCAGCGAGCAGGCGCTTCCATAGATCTACATTCTTAACCTCCTCATTTTTGCCGCGTTTCCAGCCCTTTTTGATCCAACCCTCGATCCAGTGCTGGTTAAAAGCGTTGACGAGATACTGGGAATCTGAATAGAGTTCGATCTCGCAGGGGCGGTTGAGCGCCTCGAGACCGGCGATGGCTGCCATCAGCTCCATACGGTTGTTCGTAGTTCGTTTGTAGCCGCCGGAAATCTCTTTCGTGTGCAGTTTTCCTGCCGGATCTACATAGTGAATGACGGTTCCAAATCCGCCCGGACCATCTGGATTGCCGCGGGCGGCGCCGTCTGTGTATATAGTTACTTTCAAGTCAGAAATCTCCTTTATGTCTATTATTGAAGCTTAGCGGTCCCACTTATCGCAGAGCGAGTTGATCTGGTCGGCAAAACGTGCTAAATCTTTGTTCGCCCCGCCCTCGTTATGCATAACAACACGGCGCAGGCGGTCGCAGGCTGCCAGCAGGCGGGCAAATACACCAGCCGCTTTCTTCGTTGCTTCGTTCACTGCCGGTTTCTGAATCGGAATACCCTTCGTAACAGTCACGAAGCATCCCTCTTTCAGGTCGTAGGAACTGCCGGAGAACGGAGCCATCGCATTGATGCCGTAAGTTTCCTTGACCGTCTCTGCAAATGCATCGCACACTGTGTCATCGCCGTGTACCACGAAGACCTGGGACGGTTTTTCCATAAAACTGCCAACCCACTCCAAAAGCCCGGTCTCGTCCGCATGGCCGCTGATGCCCTCGATCTTCTCGATCCGTGCTTTGACCTCGATCGACTCACCGAACAGCTTCACTTCCTCGCGTCCCTCAATAATGCTGCGTCCCAGTGTGCCGACTGCCTGATAGCCAGCAAACAAAATCGTACACTCCGGTCTCCAGAGGTTGTGTTTCAGATGATGGCGGATACGGCCCGCATCACACATGCCGGCTGCCGAGATGATAACCTTCGGTTCCTCGTTGAAGTTGATTGCAACGGAATCGCTGCTGGTGATCGAGAGATGCAGACCCGGGAAAGAAATCGGATTGATGCCCTTTTTTACCAGCTCCTTCGTCTCTTCATTGTAGCAATCCATCATATTGTCCTTGAACACGCCGGTCGCTTCCACCGCCATCGGGCTGTCTAAGTAAACCGGAAATACGCCGTGCCCGGTTACAAGGTTCTTCTCCTTGATAATACGGATGTAATTCAACACTTCCTGCGTTCTGCCGACCGCAAATGCCGGGATCACGACATTGCCGCCCTTATCCAGCGTCTCCTGAATCACGCGGGCAAATTCTTCCACGTGATCGCCTGTATTCTTGTGGAACCGACCGCCGTAAGTACTCTCCATGACAACATAATCCGCCTGACGGATGTACTGCGGGCTGCGGATGAGCGGCTTGTTTTTGTTACCGATATCACCTGAAAATACAATCTTCTTGGAACAATCGTCTTCCTTCATCCAGATCTCGATCGAAGCCGAACCAAGCAGATGTCCCACATCGACAAACCGAATCTCCAGATTGTCATTCAGACGGATAATCTCATTGTAATTGCAGGGGACAAAGTGATGCAGTACCCCTTCTGCATCGTTCATCGTGTAAATCGGTGTCACCTCCGGTTTTCCGGCACGCATGGCTTTCCGGTTTTTCCACTCCGCTTCTGACTCCTGGATATGGGCGCAATCTTTCAGCATGATATCACACAGATCGCAGGTCGCGCGCGTCGCCATAATCTGTCCGCGGAATCCCCTCGCATAGATAAGTGGAAGCAATCCCACATGATCGATATGGGCGTGCGTCACCAACACATAGTCCACATCCGAATACGGAATCGGAAGTTCTGCATTTTCATACTTGTTGATCCCCTGTTCCATACCGCAGTCAATCAGAATATTCAGCCCGCATGCCTCCAGAAAATGACAGCTGCCTGTAACCTCATGATCCGCACCGATAAATGTAAGCCTCATAAAATCAGCCCCCTGTTCTGTCGTTTATGTTTCCGCATACCCCTTGCGGAAAGTGTTTTTGCTATTAGCTTCATTATAACTGATTTCTGACAATTTTGCAATTTCCCCGATAAAGTTTCGATAAAATTTTCATAAAATCACCTTATCTGTCCCACATTCCCATTCCAGACAACGCACCATTTTCCCAACAAGAGCAGACCCATTCTATTATATAATAATACAGATCATCCCCCCATTGCTGTCATTGATGATTTTCTGCAGCGTATCCTGCAGCTTCACCTGGCAGTCCTCAGTGAGCTGGGAGATCTTCGCCTGAATCCCATCATCGACGATCTGGGCGATTGATTTTCCAAAAATATTGGTTTCCCAGATGCCTTCCTCACCTTTTCCAGCATTCTCCCGGATGTATCGGATCAAATCCTCTGCCTGCTGTTCATTTCCCACAATCGGCGCGATCTCAGTCTCAATCTGCGCCTTGATGAGATTGATGGACGGCGCCTGCGCTTTCATTTTGACTCCATATTTATTGCCGTGGCGCACCACCTGCGGCTCATCGAGAACGATCTCCCCGCGTTCCGGCGTGACAACCCCATAGCCCTTCTTGCGTGCCTGCGTGAGCGCCACGGATGCCTTTTCATACTCGCTCTGCATCGACGCCAACCGCTTCAAGGTCTGCATCAGCTGGTACTCGCCCTCGATCGGCATTCCCACATACTCGCTGAGGATCTGATAATAATGTCCGTCGTCCAGCTCGACCACCGCCTGAACGCTGCCATCATCCATTTTCATTGATACAATCCGGATCCGGCGGATCGCTTCCCCGGTTTCCTCCGGCAGCGCCAACGCCACATCGCGCATATGTACCGTCCGATCCATCATCCCCCGAACTGCCTGTATGACCTCCGATTTAAGCCAATGGCTGTTTGGCAGAATCTCCAGCCATTTCGGAATCGAAAAATCGATCTCCGTGACCGGGAATTCCAGAAGCACCTGCCCCAGAATCTCCCGGATATCCTCGGCGCGCAGCTGCTCACAGTTGACTGGGAGCACCTGCACCTCATATTTTTCGGTCATCCGGGCTGCCAGCGCCCGCGTCTCCTCCGAATATGGTTTCTGCGAGTTTAAAAGCACCAGAAACGGCTTTCCCAGTTTTTTCAGTTCCTGCACGGTCTTCTCTTCCGCCGGAACATAATTCTCCCGTTTCAACTCCCCGAAACTGCCGTCCGCCGTAACCACAAGCCCGATCGTCGAATGATCCGTGATGACCTTGCGCGTTCCCAGCTCGGCTGCCGCTGTAAATGGGATCTCCTCCTCATACCACGGCGTCCGCACCATGCGTTCTTTCTCGTTTTCAATATGACCGGCAGCGCCCTCCACCATGAAACCGACGCAGTCGATCAGGCGGACCCGCACCTCCACACCGTCCCCAAGCGAGAGCTTTGCCGCCTCTTTAGGGATAAATTTCGGTTCCGTTGTCATGATCGTTTTCCCCGCCGAAGACTGGGGAAGTTCATCCCGGGCGCGCTCGCGGGCATGGACATCTTCCAGCCCCGGAAGGACGAGAAGTTCCATAAAGCGCTTAATAAAGGTCGATTTCCCTGTCCGAACCGGACCAACCACCCCAATATAGATCTCGCCGCCGGTTCGCGCCTGGATATCGCTGTATACATTAAAATGATCCATAAAAATACCCCCTTGGTCTGCTGATACAATGTATTCAGACCATAAGGGGGTTATGAATATTCCCATTTGGAAAGCTCCGGCTCACAGAACATTTTTATTCGCTCAGATAAGCCTTCTTCACTCTCTCATTATTCATCAGTTCTTTCGCATCACCGCTCAGAACGATATTGCCCGTCTCAAGCACATATGCTTTGTTGGAAATGGAGAGCGCTTTTTTCGCATTCTGCTCGACCAGAAGAACGGTCACTCCGTCCTTGTTGATTTCCTGGATAATATCGAAAATCTCATTAACATAGAGTGGGGACAGACCCATCGACGGCTCGTCGAGAACGATCAGGCGCGGGTGGCTCATGAGGGCGCGTCCCATCGCAAGCATCTGCTGCTCGCCGCCGGACAAAGTTCCGGCAAGCTGGTTCTTGCGCTCTTTCAGACGCGGGAAACGCTTGTAAATCATTTCGATCGTATCTTCAATTTCCTTCTTGTCATTTCTCGTATACGCACCCATTTTCAGGTTCTGAAGAACCGTCAGGGAAGCGAACACACGGCGCCCCTCCGGCACGTGGGCGATTCCCATTGATACCAGCTTATAGCCCGGTACATGGGTAATATCCGTTCCCTCAAATGTGATATTGCCTGCCTTGGACGGCAGCAGACCCGTGATCGTGTGAAGCGTCGTCGTCTTTCCGGCTCCGTTGGCACCGATCAGCGCTACCACATCGCCCTGTTCTACCTCAAAGGAAATTCCCTTGAGTGCCTGTATCACACCATAATATACCTGTAAATCTTTTACTTCCAGCATTGACATACGAAACTTCCCCCTATTCTCCCAGATATGCTTTGATAACTTCTGGATTGCTGAGTACTTCGCTGGTCGGTCCCTCTGCCAGCATATGACCGAAGTTTAAGACCGTCAGGCGCTCGCAGATACCGGAGACCAGCTTCATATCATGCTCAATGAGAAGTACGGTCATATCAAAATGATCGCGCACGAAACGGATCGTCTTCATCAGCTCTGCCGTCTCATTCGGGTTCATGCCGGCTGCCGGCTCGTCAAGAAGCAGAAGCTTCGGCTCGGTCGCCAGCGCTCTGGCGATCTCCAGCTTTCTCTGCTTGCCGTATGGGAGGTTCGATGCCTTATAATCAAACTCTTTGTCGAGGTCAAACACCTTCAAAAGCTCCATTGCGCGCTCATCCATCTCTTTCTCAACCTTGTAATAGGACGGAAGACGCAGAATGCCGCTCAGCGTAGAATATTTATGATGGTTGTGAAGACCAACCTTTACATTGTCAAGCACGCTCAGCTCCTTGAACAGACGGATATTCTGGAAGGTTCTCGCGATGCCTGCCTGATTGATCTGGATTGCCTTGTGACCGGTAATGTCCTTTCCATCCAGCAGAATCCGTCCGCCATCCGGCTTGTACACGCCCGTCAAAAGGTTGAAAATAGTCGTTTTACCAGCGCCGTTCGGTCCGATCAGACCGTAGAGCTGTCCTTTTTCTATCGTGATGCTGAAATCATCGACCGCTTTCAGACCGCCAAAAGAAATACTTAAATTTTTTACATCCAGCATTGCCATGATTTACGCCTCCCCTTCTGTCTTCTTTTTCCGGAATGATGAAAAGATGCGCTCGCGGACCTCGATCGCCTTCGGGCTGGAGGTCAAAAGCATCATTGCAATCAGGACGACCGCGTAAATCAGCATACGGTAATTATTGAGGCTTCGAAGCATCTCCGGAAGCAGGGTTAAGATAACCGCCGCGATCATGGAACCACGGATATTTCCGATGCCGCCCAGAACCACAAATACAAGGATCATAATGGACATATTATAACCGAAGCTTTTCGGGGTCGCTGCCAGCGTCGCCAGGTTGTGTGCGTACAGAACGCCTGCCACACCGGCTAAGGAAGCAGAGATGGTAAATGCCATCAGTTTGTATTTCGTGATATTGATACCCACAGACTCTGCCGCAATACGGTTGTCGCGGATCGCCATGATCGCACGGCCTGTCCGGGAATTGATGATATTCAATACAATAAACAGGGTCAGGAGTACCAGGATAATGCCGATCGTAAAGGTCGCCGTCTTCGGTGTACCTGTGATACCCTGTGCACCCTTGATGATCACCTGACCGTCCGCTGCCAGCTTTAAGGAAGCTACATCTTTCATGGAAACGTGGATTCCGTTTCCGTCGATGCCGACGTACAGAACATTGATAATATTTTTAACGATCTCACCGAATGCCAGCGTTACAATCGCCAGATAGTCTCCTTTCAGACGCAGAACCGGAATACCGATGAGGATACCAAATACCGCTGCTACCGCCGCACCGACAAAGAGCGCCAGAATGAAGCGTACCTGGTTGCTTGCGATCAGATTTTTCATGGCATGATTAAAAAATGCACCTGAAAACGCACCCGCACACATGAATCCGGCATGACCCAGGCTCAGCTCACCGAGGATACCAACCGTGAGGTTTAAGGAAACCGCCAAAATCGTATAGGTACAAAGTGGAACCAGAATACCCCTTAAAAGACTGTTTACATGGCCGCCTGCCATCATAATCTGAATCAGAATGTAACAGCCGATTACAATCGCATATGTGATCGCATTCTGAATCCGAATTTTATTTTTATATGCATTCATTTTAAACACCTGCACTTTCTCTTGCTTATTGCAGTTCATGCACCATCTTGTTTTCACACGGCACTTTCCGTTTCAAAAGTCCCCGGCATGAACCATCGTATAATTTTCTCTATTATACTTTCTCCGTCATCTTCTTGCCGAGAATACCGGTCGGGCGGACCAGAAGCACGATAATCAGGACAGAGAATACGATCGCGTCAGAAAGCTGGGAGGAAATATACGCCTTGGCAAGGTTTTCAATGATACCAAGCAGGATACCGCCGATAAATGCGCCCGGGATCGAACCGATACCGCCAAATACCGCTGCCACGAATGCCTTGATACCCGGCATGGAACCGGTGTACGGAGACAGGGACGGGTACGCCGAGCAGAGCAGCACGCCTGCTACTGCCGCCAGAGCGGAACCAATCGCAAAGGTTACGGAGATCGTGCGGTTTACATTGATACCCATCAAGGTTGCCGCACCGCGATCCTCAGAAACCGCCAGCATCGCCTGTCCCATTTTCGTCTTATTGATAAATGCCATCAGGGCAGCCATAATCACGATACAGCTTAAAATCGTCACGATCGTGACACTGGAGATCGAAAGCTTGCCGCCAGCCAGCTTTAATGCCGGTACAGTAATAACTGATGTAAACTGTCTCGCATTGGAACCAAAAATCAGAAGCGCCACGTTCTGGAGCAGATAACTGACACCGATCGCGGTGATCAGAACTGCCAGCGGGGACGCGTCACGCAACGGTCTGTATGCAACTCGCTCGATGGTAACGCCCAGCACTGTACACACAACCACCGAAGCCAGAATACCCACAACCGGAGAACCGCCCATCGTTGTGACAATCGTAAACACTGTGAAACCGCCTACCATGATGATATCGCCGTGTGCGAAGTTCAGCATACGCGCGATGCCATAAACCATGGTGTAGCCCAGTGCAATGATCGCATAGACACTTCCCAGACTGATGCCATTGATTAAATAAGAAAGAAAACTCATATGTATACACCTACCTCTTTGTTTCTACGTTTTCGCATTTCCCTGTACACGCATTTCGCTGCACATGTTTACCTGTGACCGAATTTAGCAGAACAAACATGACCGTCTCGCAGTCCGCAGAAAGCAAACACCCAGTCGTCGTCGCAGGCAAGCATGTGCAGTGAACCGTTTTAAAAAGAAAGCTGTTACTAAATGCCCGGCAGCCATCTGTGCCGCCGGACATCCAGTAACAGTCCCATCAGAGCTACATACATATAGCCGCAACGGTTCTGAAGTTTTTAAATTTTTAATTACTGCATCATCTCATATTTGCCGTCTTTGATCTCTACAGCTTTCGGCGCTTTCTGCGGCTCGCCTTCTGCCGTCCAGTGCATCTCTGTACCGGTCAGACCATCGATCTGGATCTCAGTCATAGCTGTTTTCAGTGCATCGCAGATATCGGAAGTGCTCATATCCGGTGTGATCTCTGCCTTCTCTGCAGCTGCCTTAATTGCATATACGCCGTCGTAAGCATCTGCTGCGAACTGAAGCGGGTCGATGCCGTAAGCATCACGATAAGCAGTTACGAAGTCCTGGCTGGACTCCTCGTCTACGGAGAACGGAGTCAGAAGCATCAGACCTTCTGCTAAGGACTTATCAAAGCCATCAACGCTCAGGATACCGTCCATACCATCACAGCCGAAGAACTGCGGGTGGAAATCTTTATCGTTTGCCTGTTTCAGGATAACAGATGCCTCCTGATAGTAGATCGGCAGGAATACCAGATCAGCGCCGGACTCTTTTGCTTTATCAAGCTGTACGGAGAAATCGGTATTGTTATCAGATGTAAATGCCTCACTGGCTACTACCTCCAGACCCTGATTCGGAGCCTCTGCTACGAAGGACTCGCGGATACCATCGGAGTATTCGCTGGAGCTGTCGTAGATGATAGCGATCTTAGTTGCCAGTTTGTGCTCGCCGATGTACTGAGCGGATGCACGTCCCTGATCCGGGTCAGAATAGCATACGCGGAATGCGTTGTCGCCGGAAATACTCTCAACAGCAGATCCGGACGGAGTCAGCTGGAACAGGTTATCTGCTGTTGTCTCTGCTACAACTGCGATACACGGCTTGGAAGTAACGGTGCCAAGAAGCATCTGCATGTTCCAGTCTTTTAAGGTATTATATGCGTTGATCGCCTTCTCCGGATCATTCTCATCATCCTGGAAGTTGAACGCTACCTGGTAACCATTGATACCGCCAGCCTCGTTGATCTCATTGATTGCCAGCTCAGTACCATTCTTTACAGCCTCGCCGTAAGCGCCAGCCGCACCGGTGATCGGTCCGATGCCGCCGATTTTAAATACTTCGCCGTCAGCTCCCTCTGCGCCCTGTGCGTCTTCTGCTGCTGATTCAGAAGTGCTCGCATTTCCAGAGCCACCGCAAGCGGTCATAGACATCGCCATCATGGCTGCAAGTCCAAGACTAACTACTCTTTTTTTCATAATATTCTCCTCCAATTCTATGCTGCAATGGAATACAACAACTATTTGAATGAGGCAATTATAAATTTTACCCCTCTAATTGTCAATACAAAAACCACTTAAAAAAGAGGGAATTTAGCGGATTTTCGTTTTTTTTCGCTAAATTCTCTCTTTTCCAGATCTCGTAGTTATATTAAGTATTCTTACAGGTTATAGCAAACACTTTTATAAGCTTTTGTCCACCTGACGTGGACACCTGCATTTTCCAGAAAAACATAGTAGATCTCATTGCTATTTTCCCGAATTTAATCACTCAAATTCAGAAAAACGGCTACCGCCTGAATTATCCTTCCCACGGAAGATCGCTCGATTCGATCCGCGGATCGCGCATCATCAGATCCGCCAGCGCCTCTTTCGGAGATTTTCCGTCAAACAGCACCTGATTGACCTGGGAAACGATCGGCATATCGCAGCCGTATTTCTGCGCCAGCAGAAGACCGGCTTTCGCAGAATAAACGCCCTCGACAACCATCTGCACTTCCTTCATCGCCTCATCCATCGTATATCCCTTTCCAATCAGGATCCCCGCCCGGCGGTTGCGGCTGTGCATGCTCGCACAGGTTACGATCAAATCACCGATGCCGGATAATCCGTAGAAGGTCTGCTGTTTTCCGCCCATTGCAATACCCAGACGGGCAATCTCCGCAATTCCGCGGGTGATCAGCGCCGCCTTTGTGTTATCGCCGCATCCCAACCCATCCGCGGTACCGGCTGCCAGCGCAATGACATTTTTAAGAGCCGCGCCAATTTCCACGCCCAGCATATCCGGGCTGGTGTAAACACGGAACACCGGGCTCATAAACACACTCTGCATGAACTCGGCAGTCTTTTTGCGGTGCGCCGCTGCCACACAGGTGGTCGGCAATCCCCGGCTCACCTCCTCGGCATGGCTCGGTCCGGAAAGGACGGCTACCTCCGCCAGCGGAAGTTCCTCCTCGATGACCTGTGACATCGTCATAAGACTCTGCTCCTCGATTCCTTTCGCTACATCCACAACAATCTGACCGTAACGCAGGTATTCCTTCATCTTCGCCGCCGTACTGCGGACATAGACGGACGGAACCGCCATAATCAGCATATCCTTCTCCGCCATCGCGGTGCGCAGATCCGCTGTCATCTGGATCTGATCCGGAAGTACAACCTCCGGCAGATTTTTGTGCCGTCTGGTGCGGCTCATTTCCTGGATCTCTGTATCAAATGCGGACCAGATTGTCACATCGTGTCCATTATTGTTCAGAAGCACCGCCAGGGCTGTGCCCCAGGTTCCGGCTCCGATAATTCCTACTGCTGCCATCCTGATACCTCCCGACCTGCTTTTCTCTCTTCTTCTCTCATGATTTCTTCGCGCCCAGTTTATTTTCTGTGCCGGACAACAGACGCCCAATATTGCTCCGATGGCGCCAGATCGCCATGCACATCAGAATCGCGCCCAGTGCATAGAACTGGATGCGGTTCGGCGTGCTTACCCGGTAGGAACCCATGCTCTCAAAGATCACAAGCTCTGCAAAAAAGGTGATCGACACAAGAATCGAACCAAGCGATACATAGCGGGTCAGGAACACCGTCACGGAGAAAATCACGAAACAGGTCAGCGTAATCCGCAGATCCATCGCTGTCATGATGCCCGCCATGCAGGCAATTCCCTTGCCGCCCTTGAATTTCAGGTAAAACGGGAAATTGTGACCGAGTGTGACTCCCAGACCCGCATACAACGCAAGAAGATCCACGTCCGCATTTCCCTTAAACAGCAGACGGCAGACTGCCATTGCAAACACCGCCTTGAAAAAGTCCCCTAAAAATACGATCGCGCCCGCTTTCTTTCCCATCACACGCAGGACGTTCGTAGAACCGGCATTTCCGCTGCCGTACTGGCGGATATCCATATGATTCGCCTTTCCATACAGATAGCCGGACTGGATCAGACCAAAGATATAGCCAATCACAATACAGATGAGACGTTCCATTATTGATCCTTCCCCTTTCTCTCGCGGATCAGGAATTTTAAGGAAGTTCCCTTGAATCCGAATGCGTCACGGATCTTGTTCTCGAGATACCGTGTATATGAGAAATGCATCAGTTCCTTATCATTGACAAACACAACGAATGTCGGCGGTTTGACCGCTACCTGTGTCATATAGTAGAGCTTTAAACGCTTGCCCTTGTCAGACGGCGGCTGCTGCAGTGCCACTGCCTCTGCCAGGATCTCATTGAGAACGCCGGTTGCAATACGCAGTGTCTGATTTTCGCGCACCATGTCGATCATCTCAAACAGCTTATTCATACGCTGTCCGGTCAGTGCGGATACGAACACGAACTCCGCATACGGAATAAAGGACAGAACGGTCTTAATCTTATTGGTGTACTCATAAATAGTCTTATCGGTCTTATCGATCGCATCCCATTTATTTACCACGATGATAATACCTTTTCCACGCTCATGGGCGATACCGGCAATCTTTGCATCCTGCTCGGTTACTCCCTCTTTCGCGTCGATGACCATCAGAACCACATCCGCTCTCTCAACCGCCGTTACGGTACGGATGATGCTGTAGCGCTCCAGCTCCTCCTTGATCTTGCTCTTGCGGCGCAGACCTGCCGTATCGATAAAGACATACTCGGCACCGTTGCGGACAATCTCTGTATCGACTGCATCGCGGGTCGTACCGGCGATATCCGATACGATGACGCGGTTCTCGCCCAGAAGCTTATTTATAATAGAAGATTTACCTACGTTTGGTTTTCCGACAATCGCCACTCTCGGACGGTCATCCTCTTCCTCGTCGCCGCTTCCCTCCGGGAAATGTGCCACGACTGCATCCAGCAGATCGCCCAATCCCAGACGAGAGGCTGCCGAGATCGCTACCGGATCACCGATACCGAGGTTGTAGAACTCATAGACGTCATTGCCAAATTTCGCCGGATTGTCTACTTTATTGACCGCCAGAACAACCGGTTTTCTCGATTTACGCAGCATATCCGCCACCTTGGAATCCGAATCGGTCATGCCCTGACGCACATCTACGATAAACAGGATCACATCCGCCGTCGCGATCGCGATCTCCGCCTGCTCACGCATCTGGGACAGGATAATATCCTTCGTATCCGGCTCGATACCGCCAGTATCGATCAGAGTAAAAGAATGGTCTAACCAGGTACAGTCCGCGTAAATACGGTCACGCGTTACACCTGGAGTATCTTTTACAATCGAAATCATATCGCCCGCAAGGACGTTGAAAAGGGTGGATTTTCCCACGTTTGGACGTCCAACGACCGCCACCACCGGTTTCTTTTTCATATTTATGCCTCCATTTATTTTCATGCTCCGCAACTGGTTTGTAAATCCACAACTGCTATTTTTATTGTCCAGTTACTTGTTTCATTCATTGTGATGCATTTCACATCCAGACGCTTTCTTTCTGTGTGTCCGAAAGCACGTTTTCCACTGTATTTCCAGCCATCACGTTTCTTTCTCATCCTCCAGATCTAAGTCTTCCTCTTCAAAACAAACGACTTCGTCCGGGGCATCCTAATCCAGGTCTTCCGGCTCATATGCGTACACCTGTACGCCATCCAGATCTTCTTCCTGCCAGTTATCATCCATCTGAGCGGCAAATTCCTCCGGATCCGGCTCATACTCGCCATGCCTGGAGCTTTCCTCCTTCACAGGAGCCAGAATTGCTTCCACAAAATCACGTCCGCTTGATTTTACAATATCCACCGGAACTTGTAAAGCATTTTGTACATCCGTGCGGGTCAGATCATCCAGAAATGTCTCCTCGCCACTTCGGAACATGGCGCTTGGAAGCAGCAGGCGGCTGCCAAGCGGCTGTTCCTTTAACTGTGCAATCAGATCCTTTGCCGTGATCAGCCCCGCCACCGTGATCCGCTCACCAAAGAAGTCATTGCGGATCGCATATACATGTACCTTTTTCCCCGGGAACTGGCGGCACACGCGCTCTACATACTGCTCAATATACGGGGCAGCCAGCCGTCCCGTTGCAATCGAAATCTCCTCCGGACACACCTCGCCAGCCTCGCCCGGATGCAGCTGCTCCAGAGCCTCGGCTATCTCCTCCTCCATCAGGCGAATCATGCCGACCCCATTTTCCAGCTGGATATAGCCATCATAGCGATCCGCTTCCGGAAGCGGGCGCCCGGCGCCCATGTAAAACTCATCGCTGGCGTGAATGAAGTGAATACCGTGTTCCGCATAGATCTTCTTCTGCCATTTCTCTATCAAATCAATGGTATCGCCCAACTGCTCCGGTGTAAACGGCTCAAGCGGATACAGACCATCGCGGTACTTCGAGAGACCGACCGGCACGACCGAAACACTCTGCATCGCCGGAATGTATTTCGTCAGATCACGGATCGAACGGTCTAACTCCGCCCCGTCATTGACGCCCCGGCATAAAACGATCTGACCATTCATCGGGATATCCGCCTCATACAGGCGGTCGATTTTCTGGAGTGCCTCACCGGCAAAACGGTTATGAAGCATCTTGCAGCGCAGCTCCGGATTTGTCGTCTGCACTGAAATATTGATCGGCGCCAGCTTAAACCGGATAATCCGCTCAATATCCTTATCCTTCATATTCGTCAGCGTGATATAGTTGCCCTGCAGGAACGAAAGTCTGGAATCATCGTCCTTAAAATACAGTGTCTCACGCATGCCTGGCGGCATCTGGTCGATGAAACAGAAGATGCACTTATTCCTGCAGGAACGATAATCGCTCATCAGACCATTTTCAAAGGTAATCCCCAGATCCTGATACTCATTTACGATATCCAGTTCCCACTCCTCGCCGTTCTTCTTGCGGACCAGCAGCGTGATCTCCTCGCTGTTTATCTTATATTCATAATCAAAAATATCCTCTATCTCATCTCCATCGATCGTCAAAAGGACGTCCCCCGGCTCCAGCTCCATTTCCTCCGCAATCGAGCCCGGATCGACCGATTTTATCAGATGACCTTTTTTCATTTATAAAATCCTCATTTCAAATATTTTTAAACCCTAAGAATCCAGTATTATATTAACAGTAATCAGCTTTTTTGTAAAGTTGTGCTTCCGATTCGCAGATGTGGATTTTTGGGGAAGCACGCCAAATATTTGATTTTTTTTGTAATTTTCTCATTTGCTATTGACGTTTCTTATCATAAAATGGTATAAAGTAGTTGTATTATGTCCTGCAAATGGCAGACAAACTTGTACGCTCTGCCCGCATGCATCGAAGGACCTACACTGTTTGGAGGTATAATCATGTCGAATGACTACGTGTTTAATGACACGCTTCCGGTTGCGCCGCTTAAAATTGCCGCACTGGAGAGCTGCCGGGATCTGGCTGAGAAAGTCAACTCCCACATTATCAATTTCCGCCGCAACGATATTGAAGTCCTGAAAAAACGTCAGGAAAATTTACAGTACCGCGGCTATGATGCTGATTCCTACATGCTTGACTGCGCGTGCCCGCGTTTCGGAAGCGGTGAAGCAAAAGGCATCGTCAATGAGTCTGTCCGTGGTACCGATATTTACGCCATGGTCGATGTAACCAACTACAGCCTGACCTACAAAATGAGCGGATTTACCAATCATATGTCCCCGGACGACCATTATCAGGATTTAAAACGTATCATCGGCGCATCCATTGCTACCGCACATCGTGTCAATGTTATCATGCCGTTCTTATATGAAGGACGCCAGCACAAGCGCAGCGGTCGTGAATCCCTTGACTGCGCGATGATGCTCGAAGAACTGATTCAGATGGGCGTAAGCAACATCATTACCTTCGATGCACATGACCCGCGTGTACAGAACTCCATTCCGTTAAGCGGTTTTGATAATTTCATGCCGACCTACCAGTTTATCAAGGCATTACTGAACCATGACAAAACCTTAAAGATCGACAAGGACAACCTAATGGTTATCAGCCCGGACGAGGGCGCTATGTCCCGCGCCGTATATCTGGCAAACAACCTGGGTGTTGACATGGGTATGTTCTACAAACGCCGCGATTACTCCCGTGTTGTCAATGGACGTAACCCGATCGTTGCCCATGAGTTCTTAGGTTCTTCCGTTGAAGGAAAGACCGTTCTCATCATCGATGACATGATCTCCTCCGGCGAGAGCATGCTGGACACCTGCCGCGCCCTCAAAGAGCGCAAGGCAAAACGCGTCGTTGTATGCGCTACCTTCGGTCTGTTCACCAACGGACTTGAGAAATTCGACGAATTTTTCGCAAAAGGTTACCTCGACTGCGTCGTAACCACCAACTTAAACTACCACACGCCGGAACTTCTTAAACGTGACTGGTATGTAGAAGCTGATATGAGCAAGTTTATCGCTGCAATCATCAACTCCCTGAACCATAACGTATCTCTGGAGAACGCACTGACACCGACGGCGAAGATCCAGAAGCTGATTAAGCGGTATAACGAGGGACAGATGTAATGAGAATTGACGGCTGATAAACGGCTGGAAATTTCAAAAAACTCCTGCATACACAGATGAATGTTCATTCTGTGTATGCAGGAGCTTTTTCTAATTAATCTACTCAAACCGCGATTTGCAATTCAATCCATCCCCATCACAAATTCACCTTCTCCCATCCTCTCTCTAAATACCCATTCATCTTCCGTTTCAGCTCCTGATTCTCCTCCGCCTCCAACAGCGGATCTTTATCCATTAATCTCTTCACTTCATCCGAAACTGCCTTCAATATATCTGCATCTGCAAATATATCTGCTAAATGGAATTCGAGATCACCGCTCTGGCGGACGCCAAATAGGTCGCCGGGACCGCGCAGTTTTAAGTCTTCGGAGGCGATGTAGAAGCCGTCATTTGACTTATTGAGAATATCCAGCCGCTTTCCGGCGTCTTCCTCGCCGGAGGCGTTGACCATGATGCAGTAGGACTGATCTTTTCCTCGACCGACACGGCCGCGGAGCTGATGGAGCTGCGCCAGACCGAAACGCTCGGCATTTTCGATCATCATAACGGTAGCATTCGGGACATTGATTCCGACCTCGATGACCGTGGTGGATACCAGCACATGAATCTCATTTGCCGCAAATGCTTCCATGATCGCATTTTTTTCTTTTCCCTTCATCTTTCCGTGCAGATATTCCACCCGGATCGACGGGGACAGGGCGCGGCGCAGCTCTTCGGTATAATCGATGACGTTCTCTGCCTCCAGCATCTCGCTCGGCTCGACCATCGGGCAGATGACGTATGCCTGACGGCCGGCGCGGACTTCATTTTCGATGAAACGGTAGGCATTCGGGCGAAATTCACGGTTCACGACACAGTTCTTGATCGGCTGCCGGTTTGCCGGAAGTTCATCGATGATGGAAATATCAAGATCCCCATATAAAATAATCGCCAGCGTCCGCGGGATCGGCGTCGCACTCATGACAAGCACATGCGGCTCGCCGCCTTTTTTGCTCAGCATTTCCCGCTGCGCCACTCCAAAACGGTGCTGTTCATCCGTGATTACCAATGCCAGATTGTCGTACACCACTTTTTCCTGAATCAGCGCGTGGGTTCCAATCACGATATCTGCCTCATGATTTTCAATCGACTCTCTGGCAAGCCGTTTTTCCTTTGCTGTCATCGAACCGGTCAGAAGCACCGGACGATATGTGATTCCCAGCGACGCAAACAATTCGGTCATCGACTCGTAATGCTGGCGCGCCAGTACCTCCGTCGGCACCATCAGCGCCCCCTGATATCCATTTGCCGCCGCCTGCAGCAACGCCAGAATCGCCACAATCGTCTTACCCGAACCAACGTCGCCCTGAATCAATCGGGTCATGATATGCCCGCCGGACAAATCGGCGTACACCTCCCGGATTACCTTTTTCTGTGCCCCGGTCAGAGCATATGGGAGGCACTCTTCCACCGACGCCATTTCCCCAGAAAACGTAAATGGATATGCGCTCTTTTTATCTTCTTTTTTGTCTTTGAGCAGGCGCACTGACATTAGGAACATGAAAAATTCATCAAACACAAGACGTTTCCGGGAAAACATCAGTTCTTCCCGGTTTGCCGGAAAATGGATGTGCTCCAGCGCATAGTTGATTTCCGCCAATCCGTACTTTTCCCGCAGACCAGCCGGCAGATATTCCCGTTCCATCTGGCGCATCGTGAGGGCTTCCGTGACTGCCTTTGCGATCGTCTTATTGCCAAGTCCCTTCGTCTGTCCGTAAACCGGCTGCATAGACGACACGACTTTCGCATACTGTTCCGGGCGGTAGATCTCTGGCTGCTCCATCGTAAGTCTTCCCCGTTTTTTTACCACACGGCCACGGAAAATAAAGCGTTCCCCCGCCTTGAGCGTCCCGCGCAGATAGGGCATATTGTACCATGCCAGCGCCAGTGTGCCTCCGCTGTCCCGCAATCCAGCCGTCGTAACCTGCAGGCGCGTTCCATACCGCACCACATCCGCCGTTTTTGCCAGGATTCCGCCGACTGCCGCGATCGTATCCTCCTTCAGTTCCGAGATCGGCTGAGGTTCCTTAAACTCATCATAAGCACGCGGATAATAATGGAGCAGTTCTTCCACCGTTTCCACGCCTATTTTTTGAAATAACTTTGCCGTCTTTTCACCGATGCCCTTGACAGCGGTTATATTCTGCTGTTCCATTTATCTCCTCCTGCTTTTCAGAATATTCTCCGGAAAATCAGCCACGCGGACAGTTACCGGACAAAAAATCCGGGAATACATTGGAATGAAAGAGAGGCAGGACGCAGGGATCTCTCCCCTGACCTGCCTCATTTCATACTTATGAATTATTTTGTTTTATACGTCAAATGTTTTATCTGCGCCATCACATAGAAAATTCATTTTCTCGTTATCTGCATTTTCTCAGCCAATCGTGCAGATTCATTTAACGCATTTCAATCACTTTAAACGACCTAAATCTACTCTACCGAAATCATATAATAGTAAATCGGCTGCCCGCCATTCTGGCATTCAAATTCGCAGGATGTAAATTCTTTGCGGGCTTTCTCACAGAATGCCTCTGCGTCCTCTTCCGTGACATCCTCACCATAATAGATCGTCACAAGCTCAGACTCATCATCTACCATCTTACGAAGTGACTCCATCGCGGTCTCCTCGATATTCTTGCCAACTGCCAGCATGCCGCTGTCGCCGATCCCCATGATATCGCCCTCTGCGATCTCCATACCATCGATCGATGTATTGCGGACTGCGTAGGTAATCTGACCGGTCTTAACGTGGCTCATCTCCTCGGTCATCTGTTCCATATTTTCTTCCGCCGTCAGATCCGGAGCAAAATTAATCAGCGCCGTGATACCCTGCGGAACCGTCTTGGACGGAACTACATATACCTTGGTATCTTCTGACAGGCTCTTTGCCTGCTCTGCCGCCAGAATAATATTTTTATTGTTCGGCAGAATGTAAACTGTCTCGGCATGGACTTTTTCGATTGCTTCCAGCATATCCTCCGTACTCGGATTCATCGTTTGTCCGCCCTCGATGATATAGTCAGCGCCGATGCCCTTGAAAATCTCAAAAAGACCTTCTCCGACCGATACGGCGATAAATCCATATTTCTTGCGTGGTTCTTCCTTCTTCTCTTTGGCTTCTTCTTCTGCCTTCTGCTGTGCCGCCAGACGTTCGGAATCTTTGATCAGTTTCTCCTGATGCTCCTCGCGCATATTGTCAATCTTGATGCGGGACAGAGAACCGTAGGTCAACGCTTTCTGAATCGCCAGACCTGGATCGTTTGTATGAACGTGAATCTTGACAATATCATCATCTGCCACAACTACCAGGGAGTCGCCGATCGTACTCAGATAATCTTTCAGCTCCTGCTCTGTCGTCTCATCCGCCGGTTTTTCTGCATTGATAATAAATTCCGTACAATAACCAAAACGGATATCCGCTGCCTGCGTGCTTCCGGCGCCTGTTGCTGTTTTTGCCGCTCCATTTCCCGATACAGACGGAGTAACTGCCGCGTCGATATCCACGACTTTTCCTTTTAAGCCCTCAATACAGCCCTTGATAACCTGAATCAGACCCTGTCCGCCAGAATCCACTACACCTGCCTCTTTCAGAACCGGAAGCATCTCCGGTGTCTGGCTTAAAACATATTCGCCGTACTCCAATACTTTCTCTGAAAATTCAAGTACGTCCTCGGTCTGCGGTGCCAGTTCTGCCGCTTTATCCGCCATTCCCTTGGCAACAGTCAGAATCGTACCTTCCTTCGGCTTCATAACTGCCTTATAAGCTGTCTCCGTCGCACGGTTAAATGCGTCTGAGAGAACACTCGTCGTAATGACATCTACCGTCTTAATCTCTTTCGTAAATCCGCGGAAGAGCTGTGAAAGGATAACGCCGGAATTGCCTCGTGCGCCACGCAGGGAACCGGAGGAAATCGCCCTCGCCAGCGCCTCCATCGTCGGATTTTCAACGGCTGCCACTTCTCTGGCGGCTGACAGAATCGTCATCGTCATGTTCGTACCGGTATCTCCATCTGGAACAGGAAATACGTTCAGCTCATTGATCCATTCCTTGTTGGCCTCCAGGCCCTTTGCTCCAGCCAGAAATGCATTCTTTAACATCCCGGCATCTATATAATTCATGCCCACAGGGTTTGTTCCTCCTTAATCTATCACTCTTACGCCTTCAACATAAATGCTGATTTTCTCAACCTTCATGCCAGTAAACTCTTCTACTTTATATTTTACACTCTCGATCAGGTTGTCCGCAACGGTAGAGATGCTGACCCCGTATGCCACGATTACGTGGAAATCGATGCTGAGTGCATTGTCCTTGATGGCTACGTTGATGCCGTGTGTCAGGCTTTCTTTTTTAAGCAGTCTTACCAGACCATCTTTCATACTGACAGCCGCCATGCCAACGATACCGAAGCATTCTACTGCTGTCGTTCCGGCGTACATTGCAATTACTTCCGGATCGATCTGGATCGAACCCATTTTATTGTCGATGCGTCCTTTCATATTGACAGCCTCCGTTTCTTTACTTGTTTTTGTTTGATTCGAATTTTATGCCATGATTTTTTACGGGCTGGACATGCGGAGCCGGGGCGGCTCCTGTGTCGGCGCGTGGGATGGATACTTCACGGGCTGGACATGCGGAGCCGGGGCGGCTCCTGTGTCGACGCGTGGGATGAGTACTTCACGGGCTGGACATGCGGAGCCGGGACGGCTCCTGTGTCGACGCGTGGGATGAGTACTTCACGGGCTGGACATGCGGAGCCGAGACGGCTCCTGTGTCGGCGCGTGGGATGAAATATATGCGTCTCTCTACCCCGTCATGCAGCTCGATTCCGCTTCGCTCCATCTCGCTCACGGGCTTCGCCCTATGGATAAAAATGTCTGAAATACGGCTTATGTGCAAGCACAACACCGTTTTTCAGCCTTTTTTATCCGCATGACTCATGGCTTACGCGTATATTATACACCACCCACGTTAAAAAGGAAATAGAAAATAGACATCTGTCGAAAACTTTTTTTATTTTTTTTGGTTTTTCACTTGCATATTTTCCTATTTTCTGCTATTATACCTTTGTTATGGATTTTAATAGGAAGTCCAATGATCGGTTAAGGAGGTGCTACGATGGCTAAGTGTGCAATCTGCGAGAAAGCTGCTCATTTTGGTAATGCAGTGAGTCATTCACATAGAAGATCTAACAAAATGTGGAAAGCTAACGTTAAGTCTGTTAAGGTTAAAACTAATGGCGGAGCTCAGAAGATGTATGTATGTACTTCTTGCTTAAGATCCGGTTTAGTTGAAAGAGCCTAAATCGAGTTTAACTGGCCTCAGGTGTCTGCCTGAGGCTTTTTTCTTGTCCTTAGCATAAAGAACGACAAAAATGTTGGAAATATGCTTTTTGAGCACATTCCAACATTTTATATAAAACCTTTCCTTCAAAACACCTTAAAACAAGTTCAACAGCGCTCCATACAGCTTCTCATTTCCCATCACCACCAGCGCCAGCTCTTCTTTTGCCTCGCTGAGCTGATAAAAAAGATGCCTCACATCGCGCTCCGTCGAGCGCAGATATCCCATTTCATCATAATAATAGCGCTCATCCAGCCGATGCACCATGCGATCGACTTCTCGCGTATGGCGAGATTGTATTTCTACGGCAGAATCGGATTGCTTTTCCGGTTTTTCCTGCCAATCGGATTCCTGGCACTCATATCCCTGACGGATGTAATCATTCAGCAAATTAGCTGCTTCTGACTCATCATTGGCATAAACCACCGCGACATGGGGATAGCGCCGCATTCCGCGTCCGTGCGGCAGGTGCATCATATTTTGTATAAAATAGGAAAGTTCTGCATTCGCACGGATCCGATTCGTCAGGTGGAATGTCTGGATTCCCGGCTGCTCCCCCAAGAGCTTTATTGCACCCAGCTCCAATTCTTCCGGCGAAATCATATCCTCACAGTTACTGGAAAAAATAACCGGACGCGTTTTGCCGATCTCCAGCAAAATTTCCAATGTATTGGGCGACAGAAGGTGTGCCTCATCTACTAAGATCGCGCTGTATGCTTCAAACCTGATTTCCGCTCCCGTTTGAACACTATCCTCCGCCAGGTACTCCACCCGCCGCAGCCGCTCATGCAGCACCTTCCACTCTTTTCCCGCTTCACCGCAGTGGATCATGCACACCCGCTGCCGCCCGGAGAGTTTCATCGCAATATCATATAAAAGCAGCGTTTTTCCCGTCCCCGGAAGCCCGGTAAACCAGAAATATCCCGTCCGGTCTGCCCGGATTTTCTTTAAAATCTGGCGTTCAATATCCCTCTGCTGGTATGTCAGGAAATATTCTTTCTTTAAGAACCGTCCCGGCTCTGTGAGCGGCGAAATCAGGTACAGCTCCGCCTGAAACAAGTCTTCGATATCGCCTGGATAATCAGCACTCTCCTGTTGCAAATCCCGGCAGAGCTGTTCCCAGTCCGCCTCCACAATGCGGTCATGATTCGTCAGACGCACCAGGCGGTTTTGGCTGCTAATATAAGTGTACGAACGAATCGGCTTTCCCAGCGCCGCCAGATAATACCGGTTTTGTATGAGCTGCTTGCGGATCGCCTCATCCGACACCTGTCCACTCTTTAATTCAAGGTTTAAAATCTGTTCTTCCTTGATCTGAAGCAGATCAAACTCTTTTCCCAGTCTCGGAATCTGAAAGGAATAGAAAAAACGCAGTGCGTACACCGCCTGTATATGTCTCTCCAACTCCGAAACCAGCGCTTTCATGCTGTCCAGCTCCCATTCCCGTATTTTCAGAAACACATCCCGCCCCGAAAGCTGTCGTTCCAGCTTTTGAAGGTATTCCGTATTCTGATTTCGGGTAATCGTGTAAATAGAGATTGCTTTCATACCACCTGCGTTCCTTTTCGCCCTTTCCAAACTTTATAGACCCCTCTTTTTGCCGCAGCACTCCATGAGCGCCGCTACCACCTTATCCATCTGCAGTGGTTTTGCCAGATGCACATTCATCCCAGCCGCCAGGCACTGCCTGGCATCCTCTTCAAAGGCATTTGCCGTCATGGCAAGAATCGGAATCTGCCTTGCATCCGCCCGCGGAATCGCCCGGATCGCGCGTGTCGCAGCCAGACCATCCATCACCGGCATCATCACATCCATGAGAATCGCATCGAACGTCCCCGGACGTGCCGCCTCAAAGCAGTCTAATGCCTTCTTCCCGTTCTCCACAATCGTGACATGGGCACCCGCATCGGTCAGAAGTGTCTCCGCGATGTCTGCATTCAACTCATTGTCCTCCGCCAAAAGCAGCTTCAAACCGTGAATATCTCCTGACGGCGCTGCTTCCTTAACCGGAAGCTCCTCCGGCGGCGGTGCAATCTCAAATGGAATTTCCACCACAAACGTCGTTCCAATGCCGACCTCACTCGTCACTTCGATGGTTCCGTGCATCTGTTCAATCAGCCCTTTGACGATCGTCATGCCAAGCCCAGTTCCCTGATAAACACTGCGCGCATCATTTTTCTCCTGTACAAACGGATCAAAGATGTGGTCCAGAAATTCCTGGCTCATGCCAACTCCCGTGTCCGAGATCGTCCACCTATAGACGCACCAGCCGTCCCGTACATCCTGCGCCTCCACCCTGGTACTGATTTTTCCGCCCGGACGATTGTATTTGATGCAGTTTCCATAAATATTCAGGAAAATCTGGCGCAGATGGAGCTGGCTGCCATAAATATACGGATACGGAATCTCCGCTTTTCTTTTATCATACTCCCATTGAATGCCCGCATCTACCGCGCGCTCGATGATGATGCTCACGATATCGTGCGTCATCTCTGCCAATGAAATATAATCATGTGCCAGAATGATCTTTCCTTCTTCCAGCTTGCTCATCTGCAGCACATCATTGATGAGGGACAGCAGATGCCCCGCCGCCACCTGCATTTTCCGGTGATTTTCCATCAGCATCTCCTTATCATCAAAATGTGCCTCATCGATTTTCAAAAGCCCGATAATGCCATTGAGCGGTGTCCGGATATCGTGACTCATGCGGCTTAAGAAATCTGTTTTAGCCCGGTTTGCCGTCCGCATTTCATCAAATGCCGCCTGCAGGCACGCGTGCTCCTGTTCATCCCGCGCGTGCATCTGCGACGTATCCTGCAGAAGAATGATCGCATGAACCACCGGCATCTCACAAGAAAGCTCCGTATCAAACACGATCGTCTGCGTCATCAGAACTGTTTTCTGTACCCAGCAGATCGTGCCATCTTCCTCCTGGATACAGTATTCCACGGAAATATGTTTCTCCCCTGCCTCAAACCGCTTCAACAGCTTAGCCGGATCATCTGCCAGACGATAGCTTCCCAAGGTCTCCTGGGTGACCATCTTCATATATTCACTGCAATAATCACGGTAAGAACACGGCAGCGGATAGTCCATAAATAACTCCCGGCATTCCTCGTCTTTTCCATTCAAGACAACACTCTTCTCCAGAATATCCTTTGTCAAATTAACTGTATATATCATATCCGACAGATCCAGGAGTGCATCCACATAGCTGTCATTTTCCAGAATCGACTGTTTGAGCTGTTCATAATAAAGCGTCAGCTGTTCCTTCGCATCTGCCCGCCCTTCTGAACTTTTCCGGATCGTCTCAAATGCCAGCAGGAAATGATGCAGCTTTCCTTCCTCATCCCAATCTACCGGGATCAGCGTCAGGCGGCTGTAGAGTCCCTGACCGTTGGTGTCATACTGCAATTCGAGTAGATCTCCCTCCGCCTGCAGCTTCCCGGAAAGCTCTGAAACCTGCAGACTCTGGCGGATGTTGGCGCGGTCAGCACGAGCCACCCGTTCCGCTGCTATCTGCTCCGCCGCACCGGAATAGCTTCCGTCTGACGCCAGAAAGAAATCAGCACTGGCACGGAGTGCCCGGTAGGTATCCATGTGCGCGTCGCAGTAGAGACAATCCGAAAAGTTTCTCCCGTACCGGTTTAAAAGCTTGAGCAGGTGGAAATCCAGCCGTTTTTCCGCTGCCGCTTCCTCGCGCTTTACATGGTTTTTGTTGATATACATATTTTTATCGGCAAAACTGAAAAGCTCCCGCATCGTGCTGCCCGGAAAATCACCGGCAAGTGCATACCCGACCGCATAGCTGAGCGGCATATCCGGATATCCCTTTGACTCCTCTGTCATCGCCTCCCGCACATGGGTGAGGCATTCCCGCATGGCCTCCTCATCCAGACCATGCGTAACGGCAATAAATTCATCGCCGCCGTCCCGCCCTACGAACTGTTCCGCAGGCATGGACGCGCGCAGGCAGACGGCGAACCGCCTGATGTAGGCATCCCCCGCCTCATGCCCCATGCTGTTGTTGATTCGGCGGAGATTATTCAGGTCAAAACTGCATACTCCCACATTCTCTGCCGCCGGTTCCGGATCATCCAGCAATTCTTCGCATTTATTCTTATTGGGAAGTCCGGTCGCCTTGTCCAAATACACCTTTTTCTGCAGCGCACGGTTCATCGCCGCAAAGCGCACCGCCTTGATAAATTCATATCCAATCAGAAGCATCAGAACAATAATATCAATCGTGATATATTTTTCAATTACCGTCAGCGAGGATGCCTTTCTCTGGGAATACGCCTCCGCCAGTCCCGTCGCCTCATCACAGATTTCAAAGAACCGCTCGCTCTTATCAATGATCTCTGTATTCTCATAGCCGACTTCTCGGACACGCAGGATTTCATAGTGAAGCGCGGCAAAGTACTCCTCCAACTCCTGCATCTTACTCTGAAACGCCCCGTCATCAAGGCGCACCAGCCCCAGTTCGCCATTGCCATTTCGCAGACCGTCGACGAAGGCCTCAATATCCTGAATCATACCATCCTCCGGCTGACCGGAAATTTCCAATTTAATGATACGCTGTGTCTTTCCGCGCACCAGTCCCGCATAATTGACCACACGCGCCGTTCCCTGAATACTGGAGACAATTCCCATCATCACGATAATCAGTGCCGCCAGCACAACCGCCAGCACGCCGATGCAGATCTGTATTATGTTTGAAGTCTTTTTCTTCTTACTCTTATTCGCATTCTCGGAATCCACCGCTCCGTCCTCCCGTAAAAAAGAATGTGCCTTGGCACATTCTCGCGCCAAGCGCGGTCGCTTGCGACATGTTTCTGCTTCGCGCGAGTGCGCATCCTCGCGGAGCGTTTTTTGTTTCATAGGACGTAATTTCCTATGAAGCAAAAAACCTGGCACGCCCGTTTCCCTGCACCTGCCATCTTGTTATTTTACATCTTATATCCCAGAAAGCATCCATCCTCATGCGACTCAATCCGCCCGACCGCCTGCAGATACGAATAAATAATCACCGTCCCGGCAAACTTCATCCCACGCTTTTTGAGATCTGCCGACACTGCATCTGAGAGCGGCGAGCTGACCTTGCCTGTCTCATGAATCACCGCTTCTCCCGTCCAGTGAGTCAGATACGCGTCAAAACTCCCATATTCATTCTGAATTTCCCGGAATATCCGTGCATTCGTGACAGCGGCATGAATTTTCAGCCGGTTATGTACAATTCCCGGGGCGGTCCGGAGTGCTTCCTCCTTCGCCTCGTCGTAACCGCACACCTTGTCCAGGTCAAATTCATCGAACGCGGCGCGGAACGCCTCCCGCTTATTGAGGATGCACTCCCACGAAAGCCCTGCCTGAAAGCATTCAAGGATCAGCATCTCAAAGAGCTTCGCATCATCCCGAACCAGCTTTCCCCACTCCTCGTCGTGATAACGGATATACAATTCATTCTTTGGATTCGCCCAGCAGCAGCGGTGTCTTCCATTGTGCCATTCCATACGTTTATCTCTCCCTGTTCGTCATTTGCTCTCACATTTTTTGCTTATTTATCCTTGTTTTTCATTCAAGAAAACATAAATATGCCATATTTCTCGTTTTGAAGTTCTACATAAGCGGCGCCAGAATCCGCAGCGCCTTCCCCGCAAACCGCCGGATAAACGGATACTTCCGGCAGTTTTCCAGAGTAATCCGCTCGCTCTTTGCAAGTGTTTTCTGGAAATCTTCTTCCACATCCATCACAACCGCATTGCGGAAGAAATAGGACGCGCACTCAAAATGCAGATACAGGCTTCTGAAATCAAGGTTGATCGTTCCGACCACCGCCTTCTCATCGTCGCTCGTAAACATCTTCGCATGGATAAAGCCCGGCGTGTATTCATAGATCTGGACACCAGCCCGCAGAAGCTCCGCGTAATAGCTGCGAGCCAGCAGGTACGCATATAACTTATCCGGTATATGCGGCATGATAATAATGACCTCCACGCCGCGCTTTGCCGCAAACTTGAGCGCCGCCAGCGTCGTATCATCGAGAATCAGATACGGGGTCGTGATGTGCACATACCGGCGTGAACGCCCTAAAATATCGAGGTACACCGACTCGCCGACATTTTCCCCGTCGAGCGGACTGTCCGCATATGGCATCACAAAGCCACCGTAGTCCAGCCCCTCCGGCATATGAAATTCCGGCGGACATAAAAATCGGCGGTACTCCTCTCCATCCCGCTCCGTCACATCCCAGAGCTGCAGAAACATCATCGTAAAACTATCCACGGCTTTTCCTTTGATCATGACTGCCGTGTCCTTCCAGTGCCCGAAGCGCACCCGCTGGTTGATATACTCATCCGCCAGGTTCACACCTCCAGTAAACGCAGTATGACCGTCAATCACGCAGATCTTCCGGTGATCGCGGTTGTTCTGGTAACTCGAGAGAGCCGGACGCACCGGCGCAAAAATCTTACACTGGATGCCCTTCTCCTGCATCGCCTTCTCATAGCCGTGCGGCAGCGTAAAGAGATTTCCCATGCCATCGTACATGAAACGGACTTCCACGCCCTCGGCGACCTTCGTCTCCAGTATCTGTAAAATCGCATCCCACATCACGCCGTGTTCTACGATAAAATATTCCATAAATATAAAATGTTCCGCTTTTTTGAGTTCTTCCAATAATACTGGAAACATATCATCTCCCAGCGGGAAATAGCGTGCCCCCGTATTTTCATACGCCGGGAAACGTCCGTACTGGTTCATATAGCGGACGAGATTGCCGCCACTGGCGCTGATGCTCTCATAGTGTGCCAGCACCTCCGGATCCTGTAAAAGATATGGACGCAGTTTTGTCCCAACCTCCTCGATCCGCCGATTAATACGGTGCGTGCCAGGCTGCAGCGTCAAAAACAGATAAAACAGTGTTCCAAACACCGGAAATACCAGGATCGGCACAACCCAGGACAGCTTGATCGTGCTGTTTCCTTCATCGCTGATAATATAGATCAATATCAGGGCACTGAGTATCGCAGATCCGCCATACATATAGATCAGGTACTCTCTAAACCAGTTAAACCCGGCAAAGAGCACAAGAATCTGTATCAGCAGAAACAGCGTTCCCAGCGTGGTACGCCCGAAGATCAGACGCAGCAGTTTTTTCAATTTTTTAAGTATTTTCTCCATTTTCTACCAGTCCATTTCTCTATCTCGTTCATCAGGCATCTGCCATATCATTTAAAACTACAGTGCCATCTCTCATAGTATGACAGATTTTTGCAAATAAAACAAGAGGTCAGCCGGAGACTGACACAGATTTATGTGTCATCCCGACTGACCTGTCGTTGTAAGCGCTCATTTTAACAACCGCATTGAAACATCTCACGGATACCCGGCATAAAGCTGTTATATCGCCATTCTTGGCATTTTAGTCCTCCAGCGCCTGACGGATATCCTCGATGAT
The DNA here is from genome assembly GCF_003477925.1 of Clostridium sp. AF32-7AC. NCBI lineage: Bacteria > Bacillati > Bacillota > Clostridia > Eubacteriales > Clostridiaceae > Clostridium > Clostridium sp. AF32-7AC. The sequence continues at coordinate 756,864 of NZ_QUEG01000001.1, read as the reverse complement.
ATCATCCACATTCTCAATTCCGACACTCAGGCGGATCAGACTCGGATCAACGCCCGCCTCCTTGAGCTGCTCGTCGGAGAGCTGACGGTGAGTATGGCTTGCCGGATGCAGCACGCAGGTTCTCGCATCGGCAACATGGGTTACGATGGCTGCCAGTTTCAGCTTATCCATGAACTCGCCAGCTGCCTGACGACCGCCCTTTAAGCCGAAAGAAATAACGCCGCATGTACCGTTCGGCATATATTTCTGCGCCAGTGCATGGTATTTATCATTTTCAAGTCCCGGATAATTGATCCAAGCCACATCTTCACGGCTCTGTAAATACTCTGCTACCTTCTGTGCATTCTCACAATGGCGCGGCATACGCAGATGCAGCGTCTCCAGACCGATATTCAATAAGAAGGAATTCTGCGGGGACGGGATGGAACCGAGATCACGCATTACCTGTGCGGTTGCCTTGGTGATATAAGCCGCCTTACCGAATTTCTTCGTGTAAATAATGCCGTGGTAGGACTCATCCGGCGTTGTCAGACCCGGGAATTTGTCTGCATGTGCCTCCCAGTCGAAGTTGCCACTGTCCACGATACAGCCACCGACGGTCATCGCATGTCCATCCATATATTTTGTAGTAGAATGCGTTACAATATCTGCGCCCCACTCGAACGGACGGCAGTTGATCGGAGTTGCAAACGTATTATCTACAATAAATGGAATACCATTTCTGTGTGCAATCCGGGCAAATTTTTCCAGATCCAGCACTACCAGAGCCGGGTTTGCGATCGACTCACCGAAGATACACTTTGTGTTCGGGCGGATCGCCTTCTCGATCTCCTCTTCCGGCGCATCCGGGTCAACTAACGTAACATCAACGCCCATTTTTTTCATCGTAACGACAAACAGGTTCGATGTGCCGCCGTATACGGTTGCCGAGCAGACCAGATGATCGCCCGCGCCACAGATATTAAATACCGCATAAAAGTTTGCCGCCTGTCCGGAGGATGTCAGCATTGCTGCCGCGCCGCCCTCCAGCTCACGGATCTTATCTGCGACTGCATCGTTGGTCGGATTTGCCAGACGGGTATAAAAATATCCGTTTTCCTCCAGATCGAAGAGTCTTCCCATCTGCTCACTGGTTGAATATTTAAAGGTTGTACTTTGATAGATCGGCAGAATTCTCGGCTCTCCATTTTTCGGCTGCCATCCGCCCTGAATGCACGTTGTTTCCATTGAACGTTTCATTTTTCTTCTCCTTCATATGTTTGTTTTAAAATAATTTTATAGTAATTGAGCGCATTTTTTAGTACGGCTCTTTTACATTACCATATCAAACAGCGAAAGCTGATTGCTCTCCGGCAGCCCCGTCAGAATTCCCAGCTCTGCCATCAGATCGCACACCGTCTTCGTAACCTTGGTGCGGTTGATAAAGTCCTCCTTTGACAAGAACTTTCCGTCCTCCGCCGCAAAAACAATCGCGTCTGCCGCTTTCTCGCCGAGTCCGTCGATACTGCTTAACGACGGCATCAGCTTTCCGTCTATGATCTGGAAATTGCGGGCTTTTGCCCGGTAAATATCGATCGGCATGAACTCAAATCCGCGCGCGTACATTTCCTGTACGATACGCATATCGCGCAGCGTGTCCTGCTCTTTCTTGGAAAGAGAATCCGACCGGCTCTTGTATTCCGCCAGATGGTACTCCAGCTTATCGCGCCCCTGGCACATCAGCTTGTAGGTAAATCCACTCGCACGGATGCTGAAATATGCCGCATAGTACGCCAGCGGGTAAAATACCTTACAGTACGCCACACGCCACGCCATCATAACGTAAGCCGCCGCGTGCGCCTTCGGGAACATATACTTGATTTTCAGGCAGGAATCGATATACCACTGCGGCACATCATGAGCTTTCATCTCCTCGATCCACTCCGGTTTCAGTCCTTTTCCTTTTCGGACAGACTCCATGATGGTAAAGGACAGTCCCTCTTCGAGTCCTTTCTGAATCAGATAAATCATAATATCGTCTCGACAACAGATCGCCGTCTGAATCGTCGCCTGTCCGCTCAGGATAAGGTCTTTCGCGTTTCCTAACCATACATCCGTACCGTGGGACAGACCGGAAATCCGCACCAAATCCGAAAAATATTTCGGTTTGGCATCGATCAACATCTGCATCGCGAAGTCTGTACCAAACTCCGGAATGCCAAGCGCCCCGAGCTTACAGCCGCCGAGATCCTCCGGCGTGACACCGAGCGCCTCCGTGTTCTGGAAGAGACTCATGACCTCCTTCGAATCCAGTGGAATATCCTTAACCGGGTCGAGTCCCGTCAAATCCTGCAGCATACGAATCATGGTCGGATCATCGTGTCCGAGAATATCGAGTTTCAACAAGTTGTGGTCGATGGAGTGGTAATCGAAATGCGTCGTGACGGTACGTGTCGTCATATCGTCCGCCGGGTGCTGCACCGGTGTAAACGTGTCAATCTCCTCTCCGAGGGGCAGTACGATGATACCGCCCGGATGCTGTCCGGTGGTACGCCGCACACCGACGCAGCCGGACACGATGCGCTCAATCTCGCACCGGCGCTTACGGATTCCTTTATCCTCATAATAATGCGCCACAAAACCATACGCTGTCTTATCTGCCAGCGTACCGATCGTCCCCGCACGGAAGGTTTGTCCTTTTCCAAAGATGACCTCCGTGTAGCTGTGCGCCCGGCTCTGATATTCACCGGAAAAGTTTAAGTCGATATCCGGCTCCTTATCGCCCTTGAATCCCAGGAACGTCTCAAACGGGATGTCGAACCCGTCTTTTTTCAGCGGTTTGCCGCACTTTGGACATATCTTATCCGGCATATCACAGCCCGCCATACCCGAAAACTTTTTTACATCTTCTGAATCAAAATCGTAATAATGGCAACTCGGACAATAGTAGTGCGGACTCAGCGGATTTACCTCCGTGATACCAGACATCGTCGCCGCCAGTGAGGAACCAACGGATCCTCGCGAACCAACCAGATATCCATCCTCATTCGACTTCCAAACCAGTTTCTGCGCGATGATATACATAACGGCAAATCCATTGGAAATGATCGAGTGAAGTTCCCGCTCCAACCGATCGACTACCATCTTCGGCAGCTTATCGCCGTACATATCATGTGCACGGTTGTAGCAGATGGTACGCAGCGTATCATCCGAATTCGGAATAACCGGCGGACACTTGTCCGGGCGTACCGGGGAAATACGCTCGCACATCGCCGCGATCTTGCGCGTGTTTGTGATAACGATCTCCTCCGCCTTATCGCTGCCTAAATATTCAAATTCCCCCAGCATTTCCTCGGTGGTCCGCAGATACAGTGGTGCCTGATCGTCTGCATCCTTAAAGCCCTTGCTCGCCATGATGATACGGCGGTAGACCTCATCCTCCGGATCGAGAAAATGTACGTCGCAGGTCGCGCAGACCAGCTTGTTCCACTGTTCGCCAAGTTCAATCACTTTGCGGTTCAGATCCTGCAGATCCTCCCAGGTGTTGACCGAACTTTTCTCATCCCGCAGCATAAATGCGTTGTTTCCAAGCGGCTGCACTTCCAGATAATCGTAGAAATTCGCTATTTTTCCCAGTTCCTCCTCCGGAACCCCGCGCAGGATCGCCTGAAACAGCTCGCCCGCCTCGCACGCCGACCCAAGAATCAGCCCCTCGCGGTGGCTCGCCAGCAGACTCTTTGGAATCCGCGGACGTTTTGCAAAATACGTCAGGTTTGACTGGGAAATCAGCCGGTACAGGTTGATTCGCCCGACATCATTCTTCGCCAAAATAATAATATGGTAGGTCGGCATCTTCCGGATCATTTCCGGCGTCATTTTGCTGAGTTCGTTGAGCTGCGTCAGATTTTCGATATCACGAGCCTTTAACATCTCGATAAACTTGACAAAAATCTCTGCCGTCGCCCCCGCATCATCGACCGCCCGGTGATGGTTTTCGAGGGAAATTTTAAGCTCTTTCGCTACTGTGTCGAGCTTGAAGCGGTTCAGGTTCGGCAGCAGGACACGCGCCAGCGAAACCGTATCGAGAACGGTCGGCTGGAATGTGATTCCCTGCCGTCTCGCATTTTCTTTGATGAAACTGATATCAAACGACGCGTTGTGCGCGACCATGACCGCACCCTCGCAGAATGCCAGAAACTCCGGCAGAACCTCTTCGATCGTCGGCGCGCTGATTACCATGCCGTCGTTGATGCTTGTCAGCTGTTCAATGTCATAGGGGATTGGCACTTCCGGGTTGACAAATGTGCTGAATTTGTCCACAATCTTTCCATCCGTCACACGCACCGCGCCGATCTCGATGATGCGGTTCTTGATCGGGCTGAAGCCGGTCGTCTCGATATCGAATACAACGCAGGTGTGATCTAACGTCTGTCCTTTCTCATTCTCCGCCAGTTCCTTCATATCATCGACGAGATAGCCCTCAACACCATAGAGGATCTTGAAGTTTTCGCCCTTATCGACCGCATGGTTCGCATCCGGAAACGCCTGCACACAGCCGTGGTCGGTAACAGCGATCGCGTCCATGCCCCACTGTTTGGCACGTTTGATGATATCCTTGACCTCGGAAACACCGTCCATATCGCTCATCTTTGTGTGACAGTGAAGCTCCACTCGCTTGACCGGACTGTTGTCCATCCGCTTGCTGGTGAAATCTTCGCATTTCTTGATGCCGGAAACCGAACCGATCGTCAGCTCGCCGTCAAATTTATCAATGTTGGCAACACCCTTGATGCGGACAAACTGTCCCGCCTTGGTCGCCGTCTTCAAATCATCCAGCGTATCTTCCCGTGCAAAGATCTTGACGCCGATTGTATCTGTAAAATCCGTTACCGAAAACATAAACAGTGTGTTGCCGCTGCGGAGCTCCCTTAGCTCGCAGGTCAGGATCTTTCCGCGGATGACAACCTGCCCAACCTCGCCTTCCAGCTCCTCGATCGGGCTCGCCTCCTCATCGAAATCGCGCCCAAACAGCACATCCGGATTGTCGGATTTCTTCATATAGCCCGAACGGCGGTACTCGCCGCCCTTGCCAGATCCAGCATTTGCGCTGCCTGCCTGGTTTCTGCCTCCTGCCGGATTCCCCCCGGCTTTCAGCTTACCAACCGGTTTTAAAACAGTCTTTCCCTCGTCAAATGGCAGATCGACACCGCCAGAGGCAGGTTCTGCCCCCGACGGTTCCATATACGCCTCATTGGCACCTGCTGCTCCGGCAGCCGCGCCGCTTCCGCCTGCCGCCTGCGGCTTCATGTAGATGATCTCCGGCTCAGTATTCTTCCTCTCAACCGGACGGTAGGAAGTCTTCACAACCATTGGCACATTGCAGCGCTCGGTGAAGATTTTCTCCAGAATCCGCACCAGCTCCGGTGCCTTATCGCGCACGATCATCGTGTCCTCCAGCGACAGCTTCAGGTATCCTTCTTCTTCAAAATCCATCTCCGCCTTACGGAACATATTATAAAGAAGGATACTGTAATTTTTCAGCTCCATCAAAATACTGTCCCGGTACACATTCATGAGTTTTTCCGGCGTATACTGGCTGGACAGATGGTATTTCTCCAAAATCTTGATCGTCACCCGCTTGCCTGGAAATAACTGATCCTTGATGCCTTTTTCCAGATCGCAGATACTCTGCTTGTGCATCAGGCGCGGGCTGTCGATGTAGACGCGGATCACGCTCCGGTCACGGTTCGTCGAGATCTTCTCGATCCCGACCATTTCAAGCAGTCCCCGCACATTTTCCGCAATATGTAAATCTGGAAATACCTCCAGAAATGTTTTCATTCTATCATTCCTTTGCTTTTTTCTCTTCCACCATCCGGTCAAGCTCCGCTTTGAGCGCCGGTAAAAGTTCACTCTCCGGCAGTTTTTTCACAATCTCGCCCTTGCGGATCAGAAGTCCTTCGCCGATACCGCCGGCTACACCGAGATCGGCTTCCTTCGCCTCGCCCGGTCCGTTGACCACGCAGCCCATGACGGCAACCTTGATATCCAGCGGATATCCCTGTACCAGCGTCTCCACCTGGTTTGCCAGACCGATGAGGTCGATCTGCGTGCGTCCGCAGGTCGGACATGAAACAACTTCCACGCCTCCCCGGCGAAGGCCCAGCGTCTTCAAAATCAGCTTTGCCGACTTGATCTCCTCCAGCGGGCTGCCTGTCAGGGACACGCGGATCGTATCACCGATTCCCTGACTCAAAATCAGTCCCAGACCGACCGCTGACTTGATATTGCCCGCAATCACAGTTCCCGCCTCTGTGATACCGACATGCAGCGGATAATGAGTCTTTTTTGCAATTAGTTCATGTGCTTTTACACACATCATAACATCCGAAGATTTGATGCTGATAACCAGATTGTCATAACCCATCTGCTCAATCAGGGCAACCTTATCCAGTGCACTCTCAACGAGTCCTTCCGCTGTCACGCCGCCATATTTCTCTACCAATGGCTTTTCCAAAGAACCGCTGTTGACGCCGACACGAATCGGCACGCCATACTCTTTTGCCTTGTCAACCACCGCCTGGATCCGCTCTCTGGAACCGATATTTCCCGGATTGATACGGATTTTGTCCGCGCCGCACTCGATCGCCGCGATCGCGAGACGATAGTCAAAATGAATATCCGCCACCAATGGAATATGTATCTGGCGTTTAATCTCCGTCAGGGCAGCAGCCGCCTCCATTGTCGGCACTGCCACACGAATAATATCGCAGCCCGCGTGCTCCAGCGCCAGAATCTGCTCGACGGTCGCCTTCACATCCTCTGTTTTCGTATTACACATCGACTGGATCAGAATCGGATTGCCGCCGCCGATCTGTCGTTTTCCAATCTGCACCACTTTCGTCTCGTCCCGGTATCCCATATCGTTCCTCCCAAACCATTCTTCTCCGACACAAAATTTCCGGCCTTTTTCGAGCGAATCTTTCATGCCTTTGAATCAAATGAATTAGTAACTGTTCAGTACCTTCACAGTCACGCGCAAAAATCCATCAAAAATTGCCTACGGCAATGGGATTTTTGCCTGCTGGTCCATGTTTTCGTACGGTCAGCGCAGTAAATGCGCAGACCTACTGAACAGTTACATGAATTATTACAATAAATTTCTAATATCATTAAACAATACAAATAACATCAGCGTCATCAACGCCGCCATGCCCGCCATATGGACCATGCCCTCTTTTTCCGGATCAACCGGCTTGCCGCGCAGCATTTCCAGAATGATAAATACAAGCCGTCCGCCGTCCAGCGCCGGAACCGGAAGCAGGTTCATGACACCCAGATTGGCGCTGAGCAGAATACACATATTGGCCAGATTGACAAGCACAATCATAAGTCCGTAGCTCTGGCTCTCCTTGACCGTCGTGCCGATCATCGACACAATCCTCACCGGACCCGCGATATCGTTCGAGCTGACCTGCCGCTTCAGAATCATGCCAAGGCTGCTGAACGTCACACGGATCCAATAGCGCACTTCATAAAAGCTATACTGCGCCGTCTGAATCACGGACGCCGGTTTCTGGTAAACACCACCGCTGATTCCAATAAGATAGCGTCCCGCTTCCTCAGAATAGTGCGGAACCATCTGCGTCGTGTAGGATTTCCCATCCCGCACATACTCCACCGTGACACTCTTTCCCGGATGAAACTGCAGATACGTCTGCACATCGCGGTACAGATAGGTGCGCGTACCATTTAAGCGCTCGATCGTATCGCCCGCCTGCAGCCCCGCCTCCTGTGCCGGATAGCCGTCCTCAACACTGACAACCGATGCCGGGTCAAAGCCCACACAGCTGATTACGAAAAAGGCGCAAAACCACGCCAGAATGAAGTTGAATACGGGCCCTGCCACCACGACTTTAAAACGTGTCCAGGCAGAAACCGCATTAAAATAAGTCCCCGTTGCGCCCGGAGGCAGCAGGAGCCGATCCGTTTTTCCATCTGTCAGACTCTGGTTCTGATCGCAGGAACTCCCTTTTTCCGTCTCATCCGGCGCATCATACCCTTCATCTTCCCCCAGCATCATACAAGAACCGCCAAACGGAAGCAGCTTCAGCGAGTACCGCGTCCCGCCTTTCACAAAACTGAAAAGTCTAGGACCCATGCCGAGCGAAAACTCAACGACGCAGATTCCGCTCCGTTTTGCCAATAAAAAATGTCCAAATTCGTGAAACAGCACGATCAGGCTGAATACAATCAGCGCCGCCAGCAAACTTACCAATCTACCACCTGCTCTCTATAAAATCATAGGTTTCCTGTTCTGCTGCCAGAATCTCTTCGACCGTCGGATTCTCTTTCACGGTGTGGTGTTCCATCGCCGCCTCAATCATATCAGTGATGGTCAGATATCCGATCTCGCGATCGAGGAATTTCTGGACTGCCCGCTCATTTGCCGCGTTGAACACGGTCGGAAGCGTGCCGCCGCGCCGTCCGGCTTTGTATGCCAGGGAAAGTCCGTGGAAATTCTCAAAATCCGGCGCTTCAAAGGTAATCTGTGCCAGCTTTGCAAAATCCAGCCGGTCGCCCGCCAGGAAGCGGCGTTCCGGATAATACAGCGCATACTGGATCGGAAGCTTCATATCCGGCGTGCCGAGCTGCGCTATCACCGCGCCGTCCTCGTACTCTACCATTGAATGAATCACACTCTGCGGCTGCACAACCACCTGCACCTGATCCATCTCCACGCCAAAGAGCCATCTCGCCTCCATAACTTCCAGACCTTTGTTTACCATCGTGGAACTGTCGATCGTGATCTTGCGCCCCATCGTCCAGTTCGGATGTTTCAGCGCATCTTCGACCTGCACACTCTTCATCTGCTCTCTCGTCCATCCGCGGAACGGTCCGCCGGACGCTGTCAGGAGAATCTTGTGGATCTTATTTCCCGTCTCACCGTTTAAACTCTGGAAAATCGCGCTGTGTTCGCTGTCCACCGGCAGAATGCGGACATGCTTCTCCTTTGCCAGCGACATAATGATATGCCCGGCCGTTACCAGGGTCTCTTTGTTTGCAAGTGCAATATCTTTTCCAGCATTCATCGCTGCGATCGTCGGGCGGATACCGATCATTCCGACTACCGCTGTCACCACAATCTCCGCACCCAGCTCCGTTGCCACTGCGAGAAGTCCATCCATGCCGCTCTCGACACGGATATCCAGATCGCGCACACGGTCTTTCAGTTCTTTTGCTTTTTCCTCGTTCCAGACCGCCGCGATCTTCGGAGAGAACTCCCGGATCTGTTTCTCCAGAAGATCAATATTGCTTCCAGCCGCCAAAGCCGTTACTTCTATATCTTTATTCGCCCGGACCACTTCCAATGTCTGTGTTCCGATCGATCCGGTTGATCCAAGTATCGCAATTTTTTTCATTTCTTATTCTCCTGTTTCTGTATTTTCATACATGCTTCCGTTTTATCGTAAAAACGTCAGTGCAAAATAAATCGCCGGTGCCGTAAAAATCATGCTGTCGAACCGATCCAGCACGCCGCCGTGTCCCGGAATCAGGTTTCCGTAATCCTTGACATTGTGGTTCCGCTTGATCGCCGACGCCGCCAGATCCCCGATCTGGGAAATGACCGCCGCAATCGCACACGCCACCGCGCATGCCACCATCGGATTGCTGACCTCGTCCATCTTCGCACCGAAGAAATATGCATAAATGCAGCCTAACAGAGCCGATCCGACCACACCGCCGACGGCGCCCTCGATCGATTTTTTCGGGCTTAAAACCGGTGCCAGACGGTGTTTTCCAAGGAGCATTCCCGCGCAGTATGCGCAGGTGTCACAGCCCCAGGAGCTTAAAAAGATCAGCCAGACAAGGTATTTTCCGTCCACCATTGCCCGCACCTGATACAGGTAGGAAAGCATAATTCCCAGATAAAAAATGCCGAAAAATGCCACTGTAATCTGCTCGGTCCCATATTTCGGAAACGTGAACACGTAAATGCTCATCAGCACCATCAGGGCTGCAATCGCAAGCAGCGTCACATAATGCTGCCCTTCAAACCACACCAGCCCATAATATCCCAGACACGCCAGATACCCGGCGATGCCCGGCGCTTTTTTCTCAATCCCCATAACCCGGTAAAGCTCAAACATACCGATCAGGGAGATCGCGGCGGTCACACAGTACAGAAGGACACCGCCCTTTGTAACCAGTAAAATCGCGAGTGCTACAAGCACAATCCCGCTTATCAGCCTCGTTCTGAACATGGCAACTCCTCCTTATGCCTTGACTCCGCCAAAGCGTCTGTCTCTTTGATTGAACTGCTCAATTGCCTTTATAAGCTCGTCGCGGTTGAAATCCGGCCACAGGCAGTCCGTGATATAAATCTCACTGTAGGCAAGCTGCCACAGCAGATAATTGGACAGGCGGATCTCGCCGCTGGTGCGGATCAGAAGATCCGGATCCGGGATGCCCGCCGTATCTAAATAAGACGCAACGGTCTGCTCTGTCACGTTCTCTGGCACCAGCTTTCCGTCCTGACAGTCCATCATCATATGGCGCACCGCGCGCGTGATCTCATCTCTGCCGCCGTAGTTGACTGCGATCACAAAGGTCATGCCCGTGTTTGCCGCCGTCTCGTCTTCCAGGCGGTTGATGCCCTCGATGATATCGCTGTCAAAGCGCGTGCGGTCGCCGATCATTTTGACTCTTACATTATTTTTTTTGGCAATCTTTAAAAGCCGTTTCAGATAAAAACGGAAGAGCTGCATCAGCGCCCCTACTTCTTCAGCAGAACGCTTCCAGTTTTCCGTTGAAAAACCATATACCGTCAGATAACGGATTCCCAGTCTCGCTGCATCCTCAACCGTCTGTTCAACCGTCACACACCCCTGTTTATGACCTACGGTTCTCGGAAGACCTCTCTTCTTCGCCCATCTGCCGTTGCCGTCCAGAATGAGAGCGACATGCTGCGGAATTACCAGGTTTTCGATGTCCCTTTCCATCCAGTTTTCCTCCATAATATTCCCTTAATAGCCAGAAAACAGGACCAGCCGGCCATCCGCATCTGCAATGCCGGCCAGCCCTGCTTGAGGCAGCCTGATTTTTACATTTAAACTCTATTGTATTTTTATACAGTCATGATCTCAGCTGTTTTTTCTTCTACTGCTTTATCAACCTTTGCGATCATCTTGTCAGTCAGCTTCTGGATCTGATCCTCGCCATCTGCCAGCTCGTCCTCGGTGATCTCGCCGCCTTTTTCCAGCTTCTTTAACAGGTCGTTTGCATCACGGCGGATATTGCGGACTGCAACCTTCGCGCCCTCGCCCTTTTTCTTAACATCCTTTGCCAGATCTTTACGGCGTTCCTCAGTAAGCTCCGGGAAAATCAGGCGTACTGCACTTCCATCGTTGTTCGGGTTGATACCCAGATCGGAAGTCAGGATCGCTTTCTCGATGTCCTTAATGAGCTTCTTCTCCCACGGCTGGATCAGAATCATACGCGGCTCCGGTACAGAGATATTTGCCACCTGCTGTAACGGGGTCGGTGCGCCGTAGTAATCTACTTTAATTTTGTCCAGTACATGCGGGTTCGCACGTCCAGCACGAATGGATGTATACTCATTCAGCAGTGCGTCATAGGACTTATTCATCTTCTCTTCGTAAACTTTTAATCTCTCCTGCATAAAATCCTCCTAGTTATGCGGTAACCACTGTACCGTTAATTTTTCCGCGCATTGCATTTACAATTCCGTCTTTTTCATTCAGGCTGAATACTGCCATCGGAACGTGATTTTCCATACACATGATGGAAGCTGTGAGGTCTACGACCGCCAGCTGCTTATCGATCACCTCCTGAATCGTGATCGTATCATACTTCTTTGCATCCGGGTTGATCTTCGGATCGCTGTCATAGACGCCGTCGATCGCCTTGGCCAGAAGAATGCAGTCTGCATCCATCTCAATCGCACGCAGCGCTACGCCGGTATCAGTTGAGAAATACGGATGGCCTGTACCACCTGCAAAAAATACGACCATACCCTTTGAGAAATATTTATTGGCTCTGTCCTTTGAAAACAGCTTCGTCATGGAACCGCACTCAAATGGTGTCAGAATCTGTGTCATCATACCCTCGCTCCGGAAGATCTCCGACACGTAAATACAGTTCATGACCGTTGCCAGCATTCCGATCTGATCCGCCTTGGTCCGATCGATTGCATTGCTCTGGCGGCCCCTCCAGAAGTTTCCGCCGCCGATCACGATACCTACTTCGATTCCGTCATCGACCGCCGTCTTAACCTGTCTGGCTACTTCCTTGACCGTTGCTTCATCAAACCCGGTTTTCTTGTCGCCTGCCAGCGCTTCTCCGCTCAGCTTCAGTAATACCCGCTTTAATTCCATAATTCGGTTCTCCCTGTCTATATGTACGTTCTGATGTACATTTTATCTGTGATGACCGTAAAAAGCTGCGTCACCTTATCAAAGATATTCTACCACAAAAAATCCGAATGTGCGATAGAATTTTCGTAAATCCTGTGCATCCTTTCATCATTTTCCCCAAACGCCTTTCTGTATACGGATTCTTCGCCCTGTTTTTCATTTTTTCTCAAATTTTAGCGCCCGTTTTACTTTTTTTCTATTTCACCTTTTCCCGCCGCTCTCACTCTGCCCCCAGTTTCTCATTATTTATCTGCACTTATCCTCTGCAATCTTTTTCTGTGCATTATTTAACAGCCTTCCTAGGTGCAATCCATGTATGTGCATTATTTTATTGGATATGCATTTTATAACATTGCAAATTTGAATCATTATATTGTTTGATAAAAATCAATTTCCAGCTACAATAGTTATATCAGTTGTAATTATTTATTATCTCTGAAATAACAATAACGCATGATTCTTTCGGATCGGGGAGGCACTTGAAAAATATGACAGCAATCGATCAAAAACAAATTAACAAGCAGCAGACAAACCGTTATGAAAAATATTACCGTCAGATAGGTCTCAACATCGCTTATTACCGCAAACTCCGCGGCATGAGCCAGATGGCTTTAGCAGAGGCGACCGATTTAAGCCGGACTCATATATCTAACATCGAGGCACCGAACATGAAAACGAGTCTTTCCTTAGAGAGTCTCTTTGATATTGCAGGTGTTCTGCAGGTTGCACCGCGCGCCCTGCTCGATTTCCGTGATGAGAAACCGCAGGATTTTCATGAATAAATCATGATAGAGCACGTAGATTCATGAATTTCTTTAAAGCATGACATTTTAGGGTTCCAAAGATAAATTGGAACCCTTTTTGTGGTATTCAAAAGTAAAAAATCAAAATTATGGTGAGCATTTTCCACCTATTTATTCGTCTTCCGGTTAATAAACTCCGTCCTCGTCTTCGAGTAGATAAATTTCTGACTCGCATACAGGCTGTAATAACCAGAGAAACTAAAGCTGACTGCAATCACCAGCACGAAAAACGGCATCGCCTCATAGCCAAAAAGCTCAAAGCCCAGCAGAAGCGTTGAGATCGGGCAGTTTGTGACTCCCACAAAGAGTCCCAGCATACCGCAGGCGGTCATAAGACCGACCGGCTGTCCAAAGAGGAACGCAAAGAAACTGCCAAACGCCGCTCCGATCGTCAGGGTCGGCACGATCTCGCCTCCCTTGAAGCCTGCCTCCAGCGTAACCGTCGTAAAGAGAATTTTCATCAGGAAATCCCATGGAAGCCCCTCGCCCTCGAAACATTTTTCAATCAGGGAGACACCGCTTCCGTTATAGCGGGTCGAACCGGTCAGAAGCGTCAAAACAATCACAATCGCCGCGCCGGATAGAATCCGCCAGACCGGCGATGGAAGATATTTTTTGTAGAGATGTTCCGTTGTGTGAAGCGTGATGCAGAAAAGCTCCGACACCAGCGCGCAGCCAGCCGCCAGACCGACAGCCACGATCGCTGTTTCAATACTCCACGCAGGAACCGCACCAATCGCAAACTGCTCCGGCATCAGTCCCCAGAACCTCGCCAGCGCCGCCGCCGTAAAGGCAGAAAAGACACATGGAACCAGCGCTGCATAGTACATAACGCCGATGCTGATAACCTCCATCGAAAAGATCGCCGCCGCCATCGGTGTGCCAAACAAGGCGGCAAACACACCGCTCATGCCGCACATGACCGCAATTTTCTTATCTTTCTCATCAAATTTCAGCCATTTTCCGATCTGGGTTCCGATGCTTCCTCCCATCTGCAGCGCCGCGCCCTCCCGTCCGGCAGAACCACCGCCCAGGTGCGTCAGAAGTGTTCCTGCAAAGACTGCCGGGGCAGTCGCAAAACTGATCTCTGTGTTCGAATAGATCGATTCGATCACCATATTTGTGCCCCGGTTATTACTCTCTCCCAGCACATGGTAAACACCCAGAACCAGAAGACCGGTAAGCGGCAGCAGAAAGACCATCCACGGGTGGCTTTGAAAGAATGCCGACACCCATAGGACACATTTTCCAAATGCCGTGCCGATGCAGCCGCTCACAATTCCAATCACAATCGCGCCTTCCACCCATTTTATAAAATAGGAAATATTTTTTAACACCGGCTCATATTTCTCCCGCTTCATTTCAACTCTCCCCTGTCTGCTCTATCCACACTGCTTTTCATTTCCATCTTAGACATCATAGATATTTTTGGATTTTACCAGCTTCGGACGGTAGCCTGCTTCCTTGAGTGCTTCCACTATCTTATTCTTGTGATCCGTACCAAACGCCTCAACGGTGATCCGCAGCTCCACTGCTGCGTTGCGGTTGATGCTGACAAACTGGTTGTGCTCCAGTTTGATGACATTGCCCTGCTCCGCTGCCATCAGATTTGCAACCTTTGCAAGCTCTCCTGGCTTATCCGGCAGCAGTACCGATACGGTAAATACGCGGTCTCTCTGGATCAGACCATGCTGTACGATGGATGCCATTGTGATCACGTCCATGTTGCCGCCGCTCAGGATGGATACGACTTTTTTCTTCTTCACATTCAGGTGTTTCAAAGCAGCCACAGTCAGAAGACCGGAGTTCTCAACGATCATCTTGTGGTTTTCTACCATATCAAGGAATGCCACGATCAGCTCGGAATCCTCGATGGTGATGATATCATCCACATTGATCTGGATGTACGGGAACAGCAGATCGCCCGGGCGTTTAACGGCAGTACCATCCGCGATTGTGTTGACGCTTGGGAGAGTCACTACCTTTCCTTCTTTCAGGGATTCCTGCATACAATTTGCGCCTGCCGGTTCTACACCGATCACTTTGATCTTCGGATTCAGCAGTTTTGCCAGCGTTGCAACACCGGTACAGAGTCCGCCGCCGCCAATCGGAACCAGAATATAATCAACGGTCGGAAGCTCTTTGATGATCTCCATCGCGATGGTTCCCTGACCGGTGGCTACGTCCAGATCGTTGAACGGATGGATAAAGGTATATCCGTGCTCCGCTGCCAGCTCATTTGCATATGCCAGCGCCTCATCGAATACATCGCCGTGAAGAACCACCTCTGCGCCATAGCTTCTGGTACGGTTTACCTTCATAAGCGGCGTGGTCGTCGGCATAACAACCGTTGCCTTGCAGCCAGCCAGTTTTGCCGCGTATGCAACGCCCTGTGCATGGTTTCCAGCCGATGCGGTGATCAGACCGCGCTGTTTCTCCTCATCACTCAGGGTGCTGATCTTATAAAATGCACCTCTTACCTTGTAAGCACCTGTATACTGCATATTTTCCGGTTTTAAATATACTTTATTGCCGGTCAAATTCGAAAAATATTCACTGTAAACCAGTTTTGTCTCGGAAATAACCTTGCTGACAACCTCAGTTGCTTCTTCGAATTTCTCCAGCGTCAATCCCTGCGGCTCATCCTGTACTGCCTCTGCTGTCTCTTCCTTTATTGTCTCACTCATTGTCTTTCCTCCATTTATCTGTATCTCTCAGAATGCCCCCTGCTTTTGCCGATTCTCTGACCTGACAGTCTGCCGGGTGCGTCCTGTCTATCTGAATCTGCGGCTTAAGCAGATTTGTTCTCCGCCAAACCAGTTTCAGCCGCGGCATGTTCAGCTATTTTTAGCTTTATTCATTCTCTGTCAATGCTTCATTTCTCTTAAACAGTGCATTGACGAAATCATTCGCATCGAATTTCTGTAAATCGTCAATCTTCTCGCCGATTCCGACGTATTTAACCGGAATACCAAGCTCGGACTGGATCGCAACCGCGATACCGCCCTTTGCCGTGCCATCCAGCTTCGTCAGGATGATGCCGGTGATATCCGCCACCTCCATAAACTGTTTTGCCTGTGCAAGCGCGTTCTGACCGGTCGTTCCGTCAAGGACAACCAATGTCTCACGGTAGGCGTCCGGATATTCTTTGTCGATGATCCGGTTGATCTTCTTTAGCTCTTCCATCAGGTTTTTCTTGTTATGCAGACGACCTGCCGTGTCGCAGATCAGCACATCGGCATTTCTTGATTTTGCCGCCGCGATCGCATCGTAGATAACAGCTGCCGGATCAGAACCTTCCTGCTGGGCGATCAGATCAACGCCCGCGCGTCCTGCCCACTCCGTCAGCTGCTCAATCGCTGCCGCACGGAATGTATCCGCCGCCGCCAGAATGACCTTCTTGCCCTGATCCTTTAACTGACCTGCCAGCTTGCCGACCGAGGTCGTCTTCCCGACACCGTTGACGCCGATCACCAGCACAACCGACTTGCGGTTCTCAAATTCGTAGGCATTTTCGCCCAGATCCATCTGCTCTTTGATGCTGGCAATCAGAAGATCCTTGCACTCTGCCGGATCCTTGATGTGGTTTTCTTTTACCTTTTTCCGGAGATCCTCGACGATCGCCATCGTCGTCTGGATACCTAGATCGCCCATGATAAGCGTCTCTTCGATCTCCTCATAGAAATCATCATCGATCGCGGAAAAACCGCTGAATACGGAATCAATTCCGCTTACAATGGAATCTCTCGTTTTCGTCAGCCCTTCTACCAGACGGCTGAAAAAGCCCTTTTTCTTCTCTCCCATGGCTGCGCCTCCTTTTCTATTTCTGAGCTCTTTTTTGCAATTATAATTCTGCTTTTTCCTCTTCCCGCTCCATCTGCGCCTCGATCAGACTGACCGATACCAGCGTGGACACACCTTTTTCCTGCATCGTGATACCGTACAGGCGGTCTGCCGACACCATCGTGCCTCTTCGGTGGGTGATGACAATAAACTGCGTGTAGCGCGTCAGCTTATGCAGGTACCCGGCAAACCGGTCTACGTTGGAATCGTCGAGTGCCGCCTCAATCTCATCAAGCAGGCAGAATGGCGACGGTTTTAAGTTCTGAATTGCAAAAAGCAGCGCGATCGCCGTCAATGCTTTCTCCCCACCGGAGAGCTGCATCATATTCTGCAGTTTTTTGCCCGGCGGCTGTGAAATAATCTGGATGCCTGCCTCCAGAATATCTTCTTCCTGCGACAGCTCCAGCGTACCCGTTCCGCCTCCGAATAATTCCTTAAATACTTTATCAAACTCGCGGCGGATCTCACCAAATTTTTCCCTGAACTGACGCCGCATTCCTTCATCGAGCTCCTCGATAATTTTTTCCAGCGCCGCCTGTGCCGCTACCAGATCTTCATGCTGGTTTTTCATAAATTCGTAGCGGCCGGATATCTCCTTGTAGTCCTCGATCGCGTTGACATTGACATTTCCAAGGGCGCGGATCTCCATCTTTTTCCCATTGATCGACCGCTTCATTTCTGGAATCGAGGTCAACTCTTCCTTCCGCAGCTCTTCCGCGCGCGAATACGTAAGCTCATACTCACTCCACATATAATCGACCTGCGACTCCAGGCGCTCATTCAGGCGTTCTCTCTGATTCTGGAGACGGAAGTTCTCGCGGTCTAAAAGCTGGAGACGTTCGTTCAGCTCTTCCTTTTTATCAAAGAAAGTTTTCTGCCGCCCCGCCTTTTCTTCCTTCTCACGCTGCTTGTTCTGGATTACCAGTTCCATCTGCGTCCGCTTGTCCCCGGACGCCTGTATCTCGGCTTCCAGCGCTGCAATCTCTCGCTCTCTGGCAGCGATCGTCTCGCTGCTGTCCGCGTGACCGCCGGAAAGTTTCTCTTTCTCTGCCCGGAGACGTTCCTGCTCCTGCAATACACGGCGCAGATTTTCCTCGATAAACGCGCCCTTCTGCTCCGCCTGGGAATGCCCAAGCTGTATCTCCGAAAGGGCTGCCGCCGCTTCCCCACGCTGCTTTTTCGCCGTCTCAAGACCTGTCTGCTGCTCTTCCACGTACTGGTTCTTCTCATTGCTTAGCGTTTCAAGCTTCGTCTCTTCGGTCTGCAGCTCCCGCAGCGCCCCGCGCAGATCGCCTACCTGCAGCTCGAGTTCCTGATTTTCTGAAGACAGATCCTGCGAGGAATCTGCAATCTCCTGCCGTCTCGCCTCTAACTGGCAGATCGTCAGTTCCAACGTATTCTGCTGGATCTGCATCTGCTGGCGCCTCTCCTGGACGGATGCCAGTGTTCTCTTCGCTTCCGTCAGCCTGCGCCCTGTCTCCGCCAGCTCCTTCTGTACCGCTTCCACCTGTTCCAATGCCTTTTTGCAGGCAGCTTCCAGTTCTTCGATCTCACGGCGTCGTCCCAGCAGATTGCTGCTGTTCTTGAATGCACCACCGGTCATCGAACCGCCAGGGCTTAAAAGCTCGCCGTCCAGCGTCACGATCCGGAGAGAATACCGGTATTTCTTTGCCAGCGCAATCGCATGATCGATCTGATCCACCACGACCACGCGTCCCAGCAGATAGGACACCAGCCCGCTGTATTTCTCATCCGCAGAGACCAGTTCGCTTGCCAGTCCAAGAACACCCATTTCTTTCAGCGCCCCCGGCTGTCCAAAACTCTGGCGGCGTTCCATGCTGGTCAGTGGCAGAAACGTTGCACGGCCATACCGGTTCTTTTTCAGATGTTCAATCAGGCGTTTCGCCGTCTCCTCGGAATCCGTCACAATGTTCTGGATGCTGCCGCCAAGTGCCGTCTCGATCGCCGTCTCATATTTCTTCGTTGTGCTGATCAGATCCGCCACAACGCCGTGAATGCCCGGAACGCGG
This sequence comes from Clostridium sp. AF32-7AC, assembly GCF_003477925.1. Classification (NCBI taxonomy): domain Bacteria; kingdom Bacillati; phylum Bacillota; class Clostridia; order Eubacteriales; family Clostridiaceae; genus Clostridium; species Clostridium sp. AF32-7AC. The sequence goes on along the minus strand of NZ_QUEG01000001.1, from coordinate 737,772 downwards.
TTCCTGACTTCCATCACGCGACGGATACTGCCGCCGTAGCCCTCGTAGCGCTCCGCCAGATTCCGCATTGATTCCAGCTTTGTCCGACTTGTGTGGTAATCCTGCTGAAGACTCGAAAGTTTCTGGTTCAGGCAGCGTTCCCGTTCTTCCTCTGTGCGCGTCTGCTCCTGCAGCTCTTTTTCCTGCGCCGAAAACGCTTCCAGACGTTCCCGCACCTTCCCTAATTTGGCTTCTTCTTCTTTTTTCTGTTCTTCCTGAACTGATTCATCGCTCTTAAATTTCAAAAGCTTCTGCGTCACTTCCGCCCGGCGCACATCCGCCTGCTCCAGCATCGTCTCATAGCGCTGACGGCAGGCGGCAAGTTCCGCTTTCTGGTTCAGGGTGTCCATGATCTCGGCTTTTGCCGTCTCGATCAAGTTTTCCGTCCGGCTGACCGCCTCGTCTATCGAACGGACTGCTGCCTCCGCTTCCTGCTGTTTTGCCTCGAGCATCTGCACCGATGCATTTAGTGCCTGTTTTTCAGACTCATATTCCGCCTGTTCTTCCTCTTTCTGATGCATTTCGCCGTCGATCGACGCCATCCGGCTGCGGATATGTTCTTCGTTCATCTGCTCCGTCCGGATCTGCTCTCTGAGAACCCCGATTCGTCCGGTCTTCTCCTGGCGTTCCAGGTCTTCCCGGCTGCACGCCTCACGATCCGCGGCAATCGCCGCATCCAGCGCATCCAGCTCGGTTCCGAGCGATTCATACTCCGATTTCAGTGTCTCTGATTCCGCCCGCACACTCTCCTGATCGCCAGTCAGAATCGTCTCTTTCTGCTCCACTTCCCGGATCTGGCGCTTCAATTCCTCAGATTCTGCCAAAAACAGGTTAGCATCCAGGCAGCGCAGCTCTTCCCGCAGACGCAGATACTCCTTCGCCTCCTCCGACTGCCGTTCCAGCGGTCCTACCTGTTTTTCCAGCTCGGACAAAATATCCGTCACGCGGATCAGGTTCTGTTTTTCATCTTCCAGCTTCTTCTGTGCGATCGCCTTGCGCCGCTTGAATTTCACGATTCCAGCCGCCTCGTCAAACAGCTCGCGCCGTTCCTCCGGCCGCCCGCTTAAAATCTGATCGATCTGTCCCTGTCCGATGATGGAATATCCCTCTTTACCGATACCCGTATCGTAAAAGAGCTCGTTGATATCTTTTAGACGGCAGCTCGTTCCATTAATCTTATATTCACTCTCACCAGAACGGTAGAGACGTCTTGAAACCGTAACTTCGTCGTACTCAATCGGAAGTTTGTGATCGGCATTATCCAGTGTGATCGCCACGTAGGCAAATCCCTGCGGTTTTCGAAGCTCCGTACCAGCAAAAATAACGTCCTGCATCGTGCCGCCGCGCAGCTGCCTGCTTCTCTGCTCACCGAGCACCCAGCGCACTGCATCGGCGACATTGCTCTTGCCGCTGCCGTTTGGCCCGACGATGCCCGTGATTCCGTTGTGGAACTCAAACAGAATTTTATTGGCAAATGACTTAAAACCCTGTATTTCAATACTCTTTAAATACATACCTACTCCTGCGGTTTTCTGATAGTGAGGATCCCACGGTACGCCGCACGCTGTTCCGCTGATTTTTTCGTCCGTCCGATGCCGCGGCCGATCTCCTGACCGTCCAGCATCGCGGACACTTCGAAGCTCTTGTTGTGATCCGGTCCTTCTTCTTTCAGAAGAACGTATGTAAGTGTCTCGTCCGTATGTCCCTGCACAATCTCCTGCAAGATAGTCTTGCTATCATAAAAGAGCTTTTTGTGTTCCATATCGTTCAGAATAAATCGATGAATAAACTCTTTTGCATTAGCAAAACCACCGTCCAGATAAATCGCACCGATCAGTGCCTCCATCGCATCCGACACCACCGAATCGCGCCCCCGTCCGCCGGTCGCATCCTCGCCTTTTCCAAGCAGCAAAAATCCACCCAGATCGATCTCCTGTGCGCAGAATGCAAGCGTCGGCTCGCAGACCAGACTCGCACGTGTCTTTGTCATATCGCCCTCCGGCATCTCCGGAAACGTGCGGAACAGGAAATCACTCGATACCACTTCCAGCACCGCGTCGCCTAAAAATTCAAGACGCTCGTTGCATCCCAGTTTTCCAAGATGGTGCTCATTGGCATACGAACTGTGTATCATCGCATGTTCCAGAAGCTTCTTGTCCTGAAACGAATAGCCAATCCGTTTTTCCAATTTATTTAATGTATACTCCATATATTTCTCTCTTTCCAGCCTGTCCTGCTGCTGACTGATTCCGGCAATCATTGCTATTTGTGTCTGTGAGCCAGAGTCAAACATCCGTTCTTTTTGGAAAGGAGCTGTCGCGATCCTGCCCTTCGGCAGCCCGCCCAGCCCCTTTGCCTGACAGACTTCTCTATAACTTTTTAACAAACATTGAATTAGTTCAGTGCGTTCTTGATCTGCTCTACTGCGTCGCCCACAGATACAATCTTTTCTGCCTCCTCAGTCGGAATTTCGATATCAAACGCCTCCTCGATTCCCATGATAATCTGAAAAATATCCAGCGAATCTGCGCCCAGATCATCCACAAACGTCGTATTTAACGTAATTTCATCTGCTTCAACATTCAGTACCTCCGCGATAATGTTCTGTAATTTTTCAAATTCCATAATTTTCTTCCTTTCTATGAACTTATTTTAAAATATTTAGAATTCTAGATTGATTAAAAACATATCGTTTTTTCGCTACATTTTATAATTTCACGAAAGTTTCACAGACTTTCCTTGATCTTTTCATTAATCGCCTGCTCTTTAAAGGTCACACACTGAAGAATCGAATTGCACACCTCGATGCGCTTGGAATTTCCGTGCGTCTTGACAACCAGCCCCTTCAATCCCAGAAGCGGTGCGCCGCCGTACTGGCTCGCATCGAATGCTTTGAGCGTCGTCTTCAACGCCGGTTTTACAAGCAATGCGCCGATCTTTGAGCGCAGGCTCGTCATCATGCCCTGTTTTACCATGGAAATCAGGGTTGCACCGACACCCTCATAGAGTTTCAGGATGACATTTCCGACAAATGCCTCGGAAACGATGACATCCGCGCCGCCGTGCGGAATCTCGCGTGCCTCGATGCTGCCGATGAAATTGATGTCCTTACATTCTTTTAAGAGCGGGAATGTCTCTTTCACCAGAGCATTGCCCTTCTCTTCCTCCGCACCGATGTTGACGATCGCCACACGCGGATTCTTGATTCCAACCACGTGTTCCATGTAGATGGATCCCATCTTTGCAAACTGTACCAGATGGGACGGTCTTGCATCGACATTGGCGCCGCAGTCGATCAGCAGGGACACGCCCTTTTCTGTCGGAATCAATGGAGCCAGTGGCGGACGTTCAACGCCCTTGATTCTGCCGACGATCACCTGTCCGCCGACCAGAATCGCGCCGGAGCTGCCCGCGGAACAGAATGCATCCGCCTCACCCCTGCGGACCATATTCATGCCGACCACGATGGACGAATCTTTCTTCGTGCGGATCGCATTGACCGGCGGTTCCTCCGTCTCGATGACCTCAGTCGCATTGACAACCTCGATCTGTTCTTTCTTATATGTATGCTTTTTTAATTCTTCTGATACGACTTCTTCCTTGCCGATCAGGAAAATCTGAATATCTTCCCTCGACTGGGCTGCCATCACGGCACCTGCCACGATCTCACCCGGTGCGTTGTCGCCCCCCATGGCATCTACTGCTATCTTAACCATTGCCTCTTCTCCTTCTATATTTATAGCGATACACATACCAAACCTGTCTTCCGCCACTGCGGCATATGTGGTCCGAACGAATCGCTCTTTCATCGTCACGCTGCAGCTGTCCCGCTTTTTATTGTCCACAGCCACATTACATCAATCTTTACTATACTAGAGATCAATCTATAAATCAATAAGATTTGAACCAATTTTCCATTGCATGCATCTGATTGGCAGCATCCTTCCTGCCGATATCATACGTCTCCTGCAATTTTTCAACACTATGTTCGGTCCTGCCGATTGGAAGCGCCACGCTCGGACGGATAACAAAAATTTTTCCCTCTTGTTCGAGGCGATCGATCCATTCCACTGTCTTATTATAGAAATAATAGCGGCTGCGAAGCGCCCTCACGAACGCCGGATATTTGTGATATGCCGCCTCCGGCAGCCAGAAATTGCCTGGTTTCTTACGGTAGCCCGCCGGACGGGTCAGCACAACGACGCATTTTTTATACCCCATCTTAGCGAAGGCACGCAACGGAATGCTGTCCGTGCAGCCGCCGTCCAGAAGCTTCATTCCACCAACCTCGACCATATGGGACACATACGGAAGGGATGCCGTCGCACGGAAATATTCGACATCTTTGAACATATCTTTGATCTCCAGATACTCTGCTTTCCCTGTCTCCACATTGCTGCATGCCACATAAAACCGTGTATTTCCCCGGTCAAATGCCTCGTAATCATACGGATCCAGCCGTTCCGGTATATCATGGAAGCAGAACTGCTCGTCCACCAGATTTCCCGTCCGCAGCCAGTTTTTAAAGCTCATAAAACGCTTGTCATTGCAGTATTTTTTATAATAGCGGATGCTCCGATCCTTCTGCCCCGACACAAACGAAGCCCCATGCACTGCCCCCGCCGAGACGCCGATCACGCCGTCAAATGAAATATCATGATCCAAAAACACATCCAGGACGCCCGCTGTGTAAATACCGCGCATCCCGCCGCCCTCCAGAACGAGACCGGTCTTTTTTTCTTTTTTTAACTCTGTCATATATCATCAAACTCCTATTAAATATCTTATATACTATAAAACAAGATCGAACAGATAGCAAATACGATTTTTCTATCTAATTCCATATTTTTTAGTATAACGTTACTGTTCACACATACGTGCCCAGTAACGGAATTTGCCGTGGCTTCGCATTTAAATACGGTCAATTCCTGCTGCCACCACGTTTTCTTACGGCACTTTCGCTTCCAAAAGTACCTACCCGGGAACAGTAACAGTATAACACCTCGGCAGGAAAAGGGGGACGTGCGCCGCCTATGCACACGTTCCCCTTTCTCTTTTCCTTCGATATCTCTATTATTTTATTTCTGCATCGCGTCCATCCGCGCCTGCACATACTCCTCCAGCATCTTCGTCGTTCCCTCAATTCCCAGCCGGCTGCTGTTGATCGAAAGGTCATAATTTCTGGAATCTCCCCAGCGTCCGCGGCTGTAACAGTTGTGGTAGGATTTCCGCCGCCAGTCCTTCGTCTTTACCAGACGTTTCGCCTCGTCCTCTGAAAGTCCGTGCAGCTGCTCAATTCTCTTCACCCGTGTTTCCTCATCGCCCAGCACAAAGATCGTGATCAGTCCGTCATATTCCTTTAAAACCGTCTCCGCACACCGTCCAACTACCACAAATGATTCCCCCGAATCGGCCTTGTCTTTCAGGTAACTGAACTGCATCTGCGCCAGATTGTTCTCCAGAGAGCTTGAAAATCCGCTGACATTGCGCGCCAGAAAACGGTTTAGCGGCTTCTCGTCGTATTTTTCCAGCACACGCGGATCCACACCCTTTTCCTTGGCAATACTGTCCAGCATCCTATGATCATAAATCGGAAGTTCAAAATGCTCTGCCAGTGCTTCCGCTATCTTGTGTCCGCCGCTGCCAAACTGTCTGCTGACCGAGATGATCACTCTATTTTTCCTCTCCTCCATATAAAAGCCCCCTTAAAAGTATCTCACATATATACAAACCATGGAAATCAGGATTACCAGCACCGTCGCCGGAGCTGCATACCGGCAATATTTCCCCCAGCCGATAAAATGTCCGTTTTTCGCTGCCACTGAGATACCAACTACGTTTGCCGAGGCTCCGATCGGAGTTCCGCAGCCGCCAATATCCGTACCCATCGAAAGCGCCCACGCCAGAACCGAGAGATCCATGCCGCCTGCCTGCGCCAGACTCCGGATAACCGGGATCATCGTCGCCGCAAATGGGATATTGTCCACAAATGCACTCGCAAGCGCCGACAGCCACAGCACAATCGCTACTACCCATTTTACATTATTTCCACTGACTGCGTCAATGATCCCTGCTAAAGAATTTAGGACGCCCGTCTGCTCCATGCCGCCGACCACGACAAAAAGACCAATGAAGAATAGCAGCGTCTTATAGTCAAGCTTCTTAATCATGCTGAGCGCCTCACCGCCGGATGCCAGCAGCGAAAAAGCACCGATAAATACGCCGATCGTCGCAACTGTCAGTCCCGTCTGTGCATGCGTCACCAGCATCACGATCGCCGCCGCAAAGATCACCACGCTGACCGCAAACCGTTTCCGATCCGCGATCGCCTCCTGTGGGGATGGATATGTAACCGCTTCGTCATGCTTTTCACTCGCCTTTAATTCTTTCCTAAAGGAAAAATAGAAAAACAGCACGATAAAAATCAGCGAAACACCCGCCATCATACCTGTATTTAAGAAAAAATCTTTAAATGAATATCCGAGCGAGGTTCCGATGATGATATTCGGCGGATCGCCGCACATCGTCGCAGAGCCGCCCAGATTCGAACAGAAGATCTCTGAAATAATCATCGGAATCGGATCAAAATGCAGAAGATGCGCCAGCTCTACCGTGACCGCTGCCAAAAAAAGAATAACGGTAATACTGTCGATAAACATCGCCAGAAACGCCGACATCAGCATAAATGAAATAAAAATCGGGATCGTCTTATAATGTACCGCCTTGGCGATTGTCAGGCACAGCCACCGGAAAAATCCCGCGCGCTCCATGCCCTCCACCATCAGCATCATACCGGCAATAAAAAGAATCGTCGCCCAGTTGATGCCGCTCGAGGACTCTGCCGCCGCCTCGGTCTGAAACCAGAAGTTCGGAACCATGAAGCTGTGCAGGCTCAGCGTCTCCGCCGCTGCCGCCTCACTGTGCATACAGACGCCAAACACCAGCACCAGCGTCAGAAGCCCGCATCCGAGCGATACGATATGCCTCTCAATGTGATCCCAGATGATAAGTCCAAACATTACAATAAAAATAATCACAGCCAAAATTTGTGCTGCCATCTTTGTGCCCCTCCTTTGTCAGTCCTTTTTCTGCCATCCTCCATACTGGCTTAGAACCCCTTGCAGTCTCTTCTCAGACCGCCCCTTCCCCTAGATTGTTAAAAAATAGGCAGTCATGAGATACCACCTCTATCTTACTACTTATTTCACAATATGCAAGTATACTTTTTGTTATTTTTTTTATTTCATCAGAAATAACTGTCAGCTTGTTCTTCAGCACTCTTTTCATGTATGTGTTTTCATTCTACCCATCGTTCTGTTTGCAAATATTCTCTTTATTTTTCTCTGTTTTTAAATGTAAAAGAGACAGACCGCATATTCCGTGCAATCTGCCTCTTCTCACATCTATTTTACAATTCTGTCTCCATCTTCCCTGACGGATTTTCATCAAAATTGTTTCTTAAAAATTTTACAGAAGCGCCCCATCTTCCCCGACCTGCTTGCCGTCCGGCGTCGTCGTATTAACTAACATCGCGCCGTTTACATCCAGATAATACCATTTTCCATTCCAGAACACCCAGGTATTCGTCTTGCAATATGCATTTTCATCGAAGAAATACCACACACCGCCGATCTGCTGCCAGTTATTGGTCACATAGCTTCCATCGGAATTGCGGTACTTATAGCCAAGCGTATCCTGTTCCCACGCACCGGCTGCCGGACCGCTGCCTGCTTCTTTGAAGACAAGCGTCTTCTGAATTTCCTGCGCCTGCTCCGCCGTGATTGTGAAGGAATCCGATGTCTGCCATTCGCCGTGCCGTGAATCGCTGTAAACCGCGCGCACATCAAACGTGTAGGTTCCCGCCTGCGTAAGATAACGTCCAAGATTGTATTTCGTTTCTTTTCCCGGTTTTACCGTACTTAAAAATTTCTCATCCCGGTAAACGCGCAGCTCATAGTATTTCGCATCCTCACTGCCGTTCCACTCTGCAACGCCATCCATCTGATCCCACTCTGCCTCATCTACATCCAGTCTGTAATCACTGGAGGTTCCTTTTAAAGCTTTCAGGGTGATCACGACCCGGAGTTCCTCATCGCCCTTGCGCTTGATGGAGGTAACCGTCGCACTGTCACCGCTCAGAGTTACATTCTTTTTCGCATAACCGGATTTAAAATAATAATCATCGTCCGCCTCCAGAGTAACCTCCAGCTTTGGCTTATCCTTGTCCACCCATTTACCGGACGGCTCGTTGATCACATCAACATTGGAAATATCGCAATCACCGAAATCGAGCGAAACATCCACATCTGAACTCTCATCACCGACATGGATCGAGGACGAAACATTTAAGCCGATCGAGCCAACCGGGCTGCGGTCCTCCGTATCCTTCGACGCAAATGCCTGAAATGGGATCGCCGCCAGAAGCGCGGCAGCTGTGACGGTCAAAAGTAAATATTTTCCCCTTTTCATATGTAAAACCTCCTAACGTGATATTTATAAAATATTATCCCTCTTTTTTCTTCTTCTCTATATTAACAAAAAATAGCGGTATTGTACACCTTTTTGCATACAACACCGCCATCTACATAGTATCTCAGTTACTATACACGCATACGTGAACAGCAACTATCTTACAGCACTTTTTATTTCAAACACATTCAAATATACCGCCCACAAACAGCACCTCTGCCTGAACAGCCATTTTACTTCTCTAACTTTCTCTCCGGGAACGGATCATCCACCGCTCTTACCGTATGGAAATCGCCGCGCTCTGCCCGCGCCATCTGAAGGAGAACCGAACCGATACCTGCCGCACCGTCGAGGAAACCAATCGGCGTGCTCAGGCGTTCCGGTGCTACGCGATCAAGCGCAAATTTCCAGCTTGCCTGTCCGCCGTCCGCACCATCTTCGAAGACCGCCGTATCCATCAGCACCTTTGCACAGCGTCTCGCATACTCCAGATCATGCTCTTCGCCAAATGCCGCCCAGAGCCCCAGGTACATATTTAAGAGACCTGCGGTTCCGCAGCAGATATTTTCCGTATTCCAGTATCCAGCCGAACGTTTCTCCGGTGCACCGGTCGCCTCAAGTCCTTTGACAAGCTCCTCGATCTCATGGCGGTATTTCACATCGCCGCTGAATTTGTACAGCTCATAGTAGAAACGGTTGGTTCCTGCCGGTCCGTGGCAGTAGCCCAGATAAAAGAGATCCGGACGATCCGGGAGCGCATGCGGAAGCAATTTTCCAGCGCGCATCTTGACTGCCACCGTGTCCATATACTCCGGCACGCCCTTGACCGCATCCAGAAATTCCTTCTTTCCGCTGACTTCGTAAAGCTTCAGCATCAGGAATCCGATTCCGCCGGTTCCCATCGGGAAATTCGGGTCGATATAATCTTTTCCAGCGCCAAAGTAGGTCGGATCGACGCCCGTGTAGCAGATCATTCCATTTCCCATATCGCGTCCTCTTGTCAGAAAATAGCGTCCTGCTTTGACTGCAAACTCCTTCCAGTCCTCGCGTCCCAATTTCTCAGCCGCATTTAAGATAACGAGAATGGTTCCCGCGGTTCCGACGATGCCCGGATATGTGGACCAGTAATAGCCCTCGCCTTTTTTGACCGGGATTGCATCCCGAACCGCCTGGTCGAGAATCTCCTCTACCAGCGCGCGGTAATGTTCATCCTTCGTTACAAGATACATCTGAAGCAAGGCAAACGAGGCGCCGCCCCATCCGGTTGAAAATGCATACGGGGAGAAATTGCGTTTCAGTTCGCGTCTCTTTCTCCAACGGTATTCCAGATAACAGCCCGCTTCTCTCGCCTCATCCAGATATGCCGCATCCTGCGTATCTTCATACAGAGACAGAAGAAAACAGATAATGCCCGAAGCACCTGCGTACACGCATATTTCGTCATAATAGCTCGGTTTTCCCGCCGCCGCATCTGCAAGCGTCCAGTAGATGCCTTCCTCATCCGTTCTCTTTCTTGTGTTGATAAAATTCATGGCTGCCTTCGCAGCATCTAAATATTTTTCTGCTGTTCCCACGTATTTGAACCTCTCTTCTATAGCAAGCATGCTATATACCTGATTTTCCCATATACAATCGGCTTCAATGCAGGTGATATAGCACAGTTGTTCTTTTTCTCACACAGACTCTATTATAAATTCTTTTTTATCGTCTGTCATGTATGTACGCCAAAAATCTATTCTTTTTTATTTCCCAGAATTGCCGTCTTCAATCACGATTCCATCTGCCGCCAGCTCTTCGTCTGACTCATGCTTCATTCCCCATCCAGAGAGAATTGCAAACCAGAAAACCAGCGTCAGCGCCATGCTGTGGAAGTTGTAGCCGACAAAAGATACCGCGTTATAGCCCTCGGACACAACGCCGCTGGCAACCGCGATTGCCGCCAGGTTCAGGCACCCCGGGTTTGTCGGAACCAGATAGCCGACGCCACATCCAAGACCATCCAGGAAGTTAGCCGCACGGGCACGGTCAATCTTGAATGGGCGGAGCAGCTTGCGGATGATCGGGCCACAGAAAGAAATGGCGGAAGTACCGCTGCTGATGACGATACCCATGACGCTGACCATCGCACCGGCTGCAATTTCTGCCGACTTCTCAGATTTCGCATATTTACGCATCCGTACAAGAATCGCATCCAGCACACCTGCCTCGCTGATCAGGCTGACCATAACGAAGATAAACAGGATAAAAATGATGGAACTTAACATACCGTCAAACGCATTCGCAATCAGACCATCTTTCGCAACCAGCTCTGACGGTGTCAGATAACCAAATGTGAAGAGTAAAACAAAACCAGCCATCTCACTGACTAACAGAGAGGTAAAGAGTCCGCTGCCACGCAGCATCAGCACAACCACCAGAACCGGGATAATCAGGAATACAATGCTGGAAGCGTAGGTTGCGTCAACCGCCGCCATCTCAGCAGAAACACCATTTCCAGCATCCATAAAGCCAAATACCAGATAGCCAACCACAGAAATGGCACCTGCGATCAGTGCATATTTAAAACGGGAACGGACAACCTTCATGACATCGACTTCCTGGGACAGAGAGGATGCAATCGTCGTGTCCGAGATCGGTGCGAGGTTATCACCGAAACAGCTGCCTGCCAGAATCGCACCGCAGATCAGGTTGACATTACAGCCCATTCCGACGGAAAGCGGAATCAGAAGAGGTCCGGCTGTATTTAACGCACCCGCCGCACTGCCGGTTGCACTGGAAAGCACCACACAGATAAAGAAACAGATGATCGGCATCAGTGCCGGTGACATGTTGATCTTTGTCATTACATATAAAAGCGCTTCGATCAGATGCGACGCTGTCAGAATCTTCGACATCACGCCCGCAAATAAGAAACAGGCGATCATAAATGCAAAAATATTGTCGCGCACGCCGTCGATCAGCGCTTTCTGAAATGCTTTCTTATCCTTATATACAAGAAATCCAGCCAAAACAGCAAAATAACCAGCCGACCAAAAATTTTTGGTAGAACGCATTCCAAAGGCAACCATGAAGATCATCGTTCCCATCATGATAATCAGCGGGAGAACTGCTCCTGCCATTCCTCCATACGTTTCCGCATACTTCTTCGTTTCGTTTGTCATAACTCCTCCGTCTGTTTTCATTTCATTTTCTTTGTGGGAGTAATGTGTTAAATCCATCTTTCCGACTGTTTTAGTAGGTTTGTATGATAAAAAAAATAAAACCATTCCGCTAAAAACAACTTGCAACTCATTTAAATAAGAAAATGAAAGATATTTTACAACTACAAAAGCAATCAAAGTGCTCTTGCGCCCTTATCCCTAATACATATTATGTAAGTAGGATATCGACTTGTACATAAGGGTTAGGTCTTTACGACCTAACCCCTGATATTAAAGTATTGAATTAGTCTTCTACTTTAACGATTTCTTTCTTGTTGTAGCTTCCGCAAGCTTTGCACACTCTGTGAGGCATCATCAGAGCACCGCACTTGCTGCACTTTACTAAGTTCGGAGCACTCATTTTCCAGTTAGCTCTGCGGCTGTCTCTTCTTGCTTTGGAAGATTTGTTCTTAGGACAGATAGACATGGTTACACCTCCTTAAATTCATTGAATATCTCCTGGATAACCGACATCCTTGGATCGAGCGACCTAGTGTCACAGGTACAAGTCCGAAGATTAAGATTTGTACCACATCTATTGCAAATCCCCTTGCAGTCTTCTCTGCACAGGACTTTCATAGGCAAGCTCAGTAGCAGTTCGTTGCAAACCAACTGGTCTACATCCAGATTGTACCCCTTCATAAAGGGTTCATCATCTAAACTCTCCTCCTGACCGTCCTGCACCTCAAACTCTCGTCCAAAATCCAGTTCGCAGTCGAAAGATACTGGCTCCAGACAACGCGCACAGTGACCTCCCACCGTCAGCGTCGCATGACCACTCATCGTATACTTATGCCGTGTCTTAGCCGTCAGTTCCAGTTCAAAAGGCTCAGCCTTCTCAATCTGAAACGTCTCTCCGTCAAAATCAACAGAGTCCAGCGCAGTCTCGACTGTATAGACTTTCTTTCTACCTTCACAGTTAAAAAGTTCCGATAAATGAATCAGCATACTAATCTCCTAATACGCACTTTGATATTATACAAAGGTCGAGCGCGTTTGTCAATGATTAATTTTACATATTTTTGCAAATTTTAATTCATATTTAATTATTTTACCAGTGCAAGAGTCTCGCGGGCGATAGCCAGCTCTTCGTTGGTCGGAACCAGGAGAACCTGAACCTTGGAGTCGTCAGCAGAGATGATTCTCTCCTCACCTCTTACGTTGTTCTTCTCCTCATCCAGTTTAACGCCTAAGTAGGTCAGGCTGCTGCAAACATCTTTTCTCATCTTGATGTTGTTCTCGCCGATACCAGCGGTAAATGCGATTGCATCTACACCGTTCATAGCTGCTGCGTATGCACCGATATATTTGATTACGCGGTAGTCGAATACGTCCAGAGCCAGCTGTGCTCTCTTGTTGCCAGTCTCAGCTGCTGCTTCCAGATCACGACCATCGCTGGATACGCCGGAGATACCGAGCATACCGGATTTCTTATTCAGGACTTCGTTCATCTCATCCAGGGACAGACCTTCTTTTTTACCTACGAAATCGATGATAGCCGGATCGAGGTCACCAGAACGTGTACCCATAACCAGACCTTCCAGTGGAGTCAGACCCATGCTGGTGTCTACAGATTTGCCGCAGTTTACAGCGGAGATGCTGGCGCCGTTACCCAGGTGGCAAACGATGATCTTCATCTGATCATACGGTTTTCCAACGATCTCAGCGGTTCTCTTAGATACGTAGCTGTGGGAAGTACCATGGAAGCCGTAACGTCTAACTTTGTATTTCTCATAGTATTCATACGGAATACCGTAGGTGTAAGCGACATCTGGCATGGTCTGATGAAAAGCGGTATCAAATACAGCTACCATCGGTACGCCTGGCATAAGTTCCTGGCAGGCACGAATACCGATCAGGTTTGCCGGGTTGTGAAGCGGTGCCAGATCGTTGCACTCTTCGATCGCTTTCATGGACTCGTCGTTGATTAAGCAGGAAGAAGTAAATTTCTCGCCGCCGTGTACGACACGATGTCCAACTGCACCTACCTCAGACAGGCTCTTGATAACGCCGCTCTTCTCGTTAGTCAGGGCTGCCAGAACTGCGTTGATAGCCTCTGTATGGGTCGGCATAGCGATCTCAGATTTCTCTTTTTCGCCGCCCTCCGGCTGGTAAGTCAGCATACCGTCGATGCCGATTCTCTCGCAAAGACCCTTAGCCAGAACGCCCTCTGTCTCAGAGTTGATTAACTGATACTTTAAGGAAGAACTTCCGCAGTTAATAACTAAAATATTCATGGTAATAGATTCCTTTCTTTATAACATCACAATTCAGCCGCAGGTATTCTCTATATGCGGTTCACACGGAAGCATCTGCAAAAACGTCTGCACTGCCCTGTTGTGAACTGCAGGATTATGTATGAATACCGGGCTGAACTGTAATTATCACTTTTAATTCTTAATTAAACGGATTTAAGATTCTCTGACGCGGTGCCAGTTCTCCATCCATTTGATTCCAATTGGTATTAATTATGCCTGCTGAGCCTGTACAGCTGTGATAGCTACTACGCCTACGATATCGTCTGCGAAGCATCCTCTGGACAGATCGTTTACCGGCATGGACAGACCCTGAAGAACCGGACCATAAGCGCCAGCTTTTGCAAGTCTCTGAACCAGTTTGTAACCAATGTTGCCTGCTTCCAGGGACGGGAATACTAAGGTGTTAGCATGTCCAGCTACGGTGCTGCCCGGTGCCTTAGCCTCGCCTACAGACGGAACCAGTGCTGCATCAAGCTGAAGCTCGCCATCCAGTTTCAGTTCCGGGAACTTCTCATGAGCAATCTTAACTGCATCTGCTACCTTGGTAACATCATCATGTTTAGCGGAACCCATAGAAGAATAGGACAGCATAGCTACCTTCGGCTCTGCGCCAACCAGCATCTTGAAGCTCTCTGCGGACAGACCAGCGATCTCAGCCAGCTTGTTGGAATCGAAGTCAGTGTTTACTGCACAGTCAGCGAATACGAACAGACCGTTCTCACCGAACTCGCAATCCGGAACTTCCATCAGGAAGAAGCCAGATACAGAGCTGATACCCGGTTTGGTCTTCAGAAGCTGCAGAGCCGGACGAATGGTGTTGCCGGTAGAATGGCATGCACCAGATACAGCGCCGTCAGCATCGCCGCACTTGCACATCAGGCAAGCATAGTACATATAGTCTTTCTCCATCTGCTCTTTTGCAACTTCCGGAGTAACACCTTTTTTGCCTCTTAATTCAACGAACTTGTCGATGTATTTCTGCTTATTCGGATCATTGTACGGGTCAACGATGGTGGCACCGGAAATGTCGAAGCCTTTGCCGTTTTTCTCAATCTCTTCCGGAGTACCGATGATGATCAGATTTGCGATACCCTCTTTCAGAATTTTCTCAGCTGCCTCGTATGTTCTCTTGTCCATTGACTCTGGAAGAACGATGGTTTTCTTGTCTGCTTTTGCTCTTTCCTTAATCTTGTCAATAAATGCCATGGTTATAAAACCCCTTTCATAAGTGTGTGTCTATTACTGCTAACATTATATACCAGTTGTTTATTGTATACAAGAGCGATTTTCAAATTTTTGATTAATTAAATTTTTAACAAGATGCACTATAATTTTTCCTTTACGCTCCCGCACTTCCACTATATAATGTAAATGAAGCAGAAAATGGCTGCTATTTTTTACAGATTTTTCTGCCGCAACAGCAACAGTCTTTTATTTTTATTTCTATTATAAATAGGCTGCTACAAAATTCCTCGCAAAAATGCAAAAAACAGGATTGAAATTTATGAAAATCGTTGGTTTAATTACCGAATATAACCCGTTCCATGCCGGACATCTGTATCATATGCAGCAGGCAAGGGAACTGACCGGCGCAGACTACTGCGTCGTCCTGATGAGCGGCAGCTTCGTCCAGCGCGGCGAACCCGCCATCTTTGATAAGTACCGTCGTACAAAAGCCGCTCTTCTCGCCGGTGCCGACCTGGTACTTGAGATGCCGGTCGCTTTTTCTACCGCTTCGGCGCATGAATTTGCCGCCTATGGAGTCGCGCTTCTGTCGGCGATCGGTGTGGATGCCGTTGTGTTCGGCAGTGAATGCGGGCAGATTGAAATCCTTAAGCAGGCTGCTTCTGCGCTGAACCACGAATCGGCAGAATTTCAGGAACGGCTGCGGAAAGGGTTGAAGGCGGGACTGACTTATCCGCAGGCACGGGCGAAGGCGCTGGGAGAAACACCGGCGGGCGGGACAAGAGTTGAAAATGTGGAAGATTTTCACGCAAATACAGATGTGTCGAACTCTCATATATGGTCTTCCATTTTAAACTCCCCTAATAATATCCTTGGGATTGAATATCTGCGGGCGGCGGAAGATCTGCACAGCCCGATGGAATTTTATACGATTTCGCGGGAGGGAAGCGGATATCATGAGGATGCACTGTCTGAAGCAAAGTTTCCATCCGCTTCGGCAATTCGCGGGATAGTTCGAAAGAGCTATGAAAATCTGTCAGCAGATAGTCCAGCTTCACTAAAACAGGAACCGGGTTCTGATTCAAAAAGTGAGATTTTATTTAATATTTTAATACCTCATCTGCCAGCCATGACGCATCCCGCATACGCAGGTGCACTTCCCGTTTTTACGGATGACTTTTCAGAACTTTTAAATATGGCTGTTTTACAGATGCAGAAATCTTCAGCGAAAGGTTCTATTGCTGCCACAAACGCCGTTATGCCTTCCAGCACTTTGTTTGTTGATACCAATACGCAGGCTATATCCCGCATCGCAGATCTCTCCCCGGAGCTTGCCGCCCGCCTTGCAAAACCACCTTACTTTCCTCTCTCTTTTGAAGAACGGATTCAGGCATTAAAGACGCGCCAGCTTACCTACACGCGTGTCAGCCGGGCGCTTCTGCATCTGGTACTCGGTATGCGCGAGGAAGATATTTCCCGGTGGAAGGAAGAGGGCTATGCACTCTATGCACGGATTCTCGGTTTTCGCAGGCAGAGCAGCCCTCTGCTCTCCTGTCTGCATAAAAAAAGCAGCATCCCCCTCATCACTAAAATGGCAGATGCCGCCCAGAACCTCTCCCCGTCGGCGCTCGCGCTGCTGGATCAAGAGGTGTACGCCTCGCATTTATACCAGACGGTGCGGATGAAGCGCAGCGGCGTATTTCAAAATGAATATACAGAAGGACTGGTTTTTGTATAAAAATGAACCAGTTTTCAAGTCGAACGTCCGTGAGACTTGGCGCGTGATTCTGGTCAGCGAAGCTGACATATTCCATACAGAATCACTGCGCATCCCCGCGGAGCGTTTATCTCAGTCGGAGACCCACCTCCCACTGAGACAAATTTGCTATTACTCGCCACCTAAAGAGGTGGGACTCTTCTCGACTGAGATAAAACTTACAAATGGAGGAAACCACAGTGAATAGAAAATCACCTATTATCATCGGAATTGCCGGAGGAACTGGTTCAGGAAAATCCACTTTTACAAACCGTCTGAAAGACGCATTTGGTAATCAGGTGACCGTGCTTTACCACGACAACTACTACCGCGCCCACGACGATATGCCATTTGAACAGCGCAAAAAGCTGAACTACGACCACCCGGATGCATTTGAGACGGAGCTGCTTCTTGAGCATCTCAACAAACTGAAAAACTGGGAGGCAATCGACTGTCCAACCTACAACTACGCCAACCACAACCGCGCCGAAGCGACCATTCACATCGAGCCGCGCCCGGTTATCCTGTTGGAGGGCATTCTCGTTCTCTATGACGAAGCACTCCGCAATCTGCTCGACATCCGCATTTTCGTCGATGCCGACGCCGATGAGCGAATTCTCCGCCGAATCTTACGTGACACGAAAGAGCGCTGACGCGATATCGAAAACATCATCGATCAGTACCTGACCACCGTCAAACCGATGCATGCTCTCTTTGTTGAACCGACCCGCGCCTATGCAGATGTCGTTACAAACAGCGGACGGAATGAGGTTGCATTCTCGCTGGTGCGGGGGGAGATTGCACGGCTGCTGGAGGCGGCGAAGGCGGAAGAATAATATTTCAAAATATTGGGATCATCGAGGTCACAAATGAGGTCATCGAGGTCATGATTTGATTTCTGACCTCAATGACCTCATTCTGACCTCGATTTACACGCCAAAAAGCAGCGGTATCACACAGTCAGCGCTCCATTCTTTTTTGAATGTCTCGCCACTGCCGATACCGCCGCTTTTTCCTATATACTTTTTCTATGATGCCTGCTCTAACATAACATTTTATTTAATTCATAACCACACAGCTCTGCTCGATCTCAATTTGGCTCTCCGCAATCACTCCCTGAAACCGTTCATATTCCGCCGGTTCCATCCGCCAGGCAATTCCACAGCCTGCTGAGAGTTCGCGTGGGACAGGCACCAGGCGCCCTCTGATTCCCTGTTCCCGGCAGAATGCCTCCATCTCCATCGCCGCAGCCGTCGTGTGAAAGGTAAAAATCCGATATTCCCGTTTCTGCCTCATCATTTCCACCTATTTAATATTCCAGAGCAGCATCACGCTTCAAAGGTAATGGTGAAACAGCCGTTTTCCAGCACCTCGGTGTGCCCCTCTTTTCCATGATACTCCAACGTGCGCTCAATATTCGTCCGGGTGTGTGCCTCATCGCCAAGCACACGGATCTGTTTTCCCGGATGTTCGTCCATCGCATCCATCACCATCAAAACCGGTTCCGGACAGGAGAGTCCCCGCACATCTACCTCAACAAAATCTGACATTTTCCGTTTCCTCTTTTCTTTATTTCTTTCTACGTTTCATATTTGCCGCTACAATCACGAATAACAGGGCAATACATACAATTACGGCAATTTTGCCCGGCATCGCCGGACCACCCAAAACGGCTGCCTCTGTCTCGGTTGCCGCTTTTGCTGCCGCACCAACCAGGTTAAAATTGTGTGCAAGTGCCGCACCTAACAGCATTCCCAGAAAGGTTACCGCACTGTCCGAGGAGCCCTGCCCTGCCAGAATGATCTGACGCAGCGGGCATCCGCCAGCCAGAACGGCTGCAAATCCAACGGCATACATACCCAGAATATTCCAGAGATGCTGGGAGTGCGCGATCGGCTGACCGGAAAAGCTCAAATGGAAATTGCCAGTTGCAAGGTTAAAAATCAGCATGACTGCAAACAGTGCGCCGATAATGCTGAGCAAATCAAAGTTTTTCATCAGAATCACATCACGGATGCTGCCTGCAAAACACATACGGCTCTTCTGTGCCAGTGCACCAATCAGGAGAGCCGCAACCAGGGAAATCAGAATCGGTGCGTGCTTGCTTCCCGGTCCTTCCGTGCTGGCTGCGTATACGCCTGTTACTGCTCCAATGATAAAAAGCGCCAGAAGGAGCACCGGAAGCACATATCCGCTTGATTTCTGCGTCTCATACGCTCTGCCCAGCGAAAATCCCTTTTTCAGGAAGAACGAACCGGTTGCAATACCGCCTGCAAATCCAACCAGCGCTACATACGCATTCAGGTCACCGGCTGCCATACGCAGAACCATACGCAGCGGACACCCTAAGAATACCAGCGCGCCGATTACCATGATCGCACCCAGAACAAAGCGGATCATCGGTGAAGAACCTGCTGTCGCCTTATACTCGTTCGTCACCAGTGAGATTGCAAATGCTCCCACTGCAAATCCTACAATCTCCGGACGGAAATACTGAACCGGTGCTGCTGAGTGAAGTTTCAGCGCGCCCGCCGTATCACGTACGAAGCACGCAATACAGATCGCCATATTGGCCGGATTTCCAAAATACGCCAGCAATGCTGCCAGCACACCCACAAGCGCGCCTGCCACTGCCAGCTTCCATGTCTTGTCAAATACTTTCATACCTGCCTCCTTTTTTATTTCATGTACTCTTAAAGTTTTTCTCACACTCGTCATTGTGGGTGATTTCACGCACCACACTCGCATTTCATCAATACATATCAGAAATTTGAGTGCATCTGGCAAAAAAATCATCTCACAAAATCAAACATGAAAAATTTCAAGCGCGTACATTTCATGGATCTATCCATACTTTCCGCAGACAAGTATAACATCCTGTATTTTTATGGTAAAATCGTTTATATTGATATTTGCTATAAACTTATTGATATTTTCAATAAATAAAGCTACACTCTTCTTTAGAGATTGTCTTCACCTGTCTACTATTCATTTTAATTTTGGATTTTATCATAGAATCATTAAAAATTGATTTTATCTATAGAAAGGATTTTAAATATATGGACATCCGCCAATTAGAAGCTTTCGTGTATACCGTCAAATATCAGAGTTTTTCGCTTGCCGCCCAGAAGCTGTACATCTCACAGCCGACTGTCAGCGCCCACATCCGCAGTCTGGAGGAGGAATTTCACACCCAGCTTTTAAAGCGCACCACCAAATCGCTCTCCCTGACTCCTGCCGGGACAAAATTATATTCCTATGCCACGGAGATTCTGACCCTGCAGCAGAAAGCAATCGTGGAACTCGCCAACGAGACGAAACCGCAGCTTCGGATCGGCGCATCCTCCGTTCCGTCCCTTTATTTTCTGCCGGAACTTTTAAGCGCTTATCACGCAGTTCATCCTGATATCCGTGTCTATGCCTCCTGCTCAGACAGTCTGGACGTTGTACATAAGGTGGATGACGGCATCTGCGACATCGGTCTGGTCGGAACTACTACCTCGGACACCTCCTGCGAATTTCTCCCCTTTGCCTCCGATGAGCTTGTGATCGCCGCCCCCGCCACGCCACATTATCATGCTTACCAGACTATGCCATCACCGCTGGATGCCCTCTTAAAAGAACCGTTTCTGCTCCGGGAAGATAATTCCGGCACAAAACAGGAAACCCTTTATTTCCTGAAAAATAAAGGGCTTTCACTCGATGATTTAAATGTTATTGCCGTGATGGACGATGCCGCCGCCCTCAAGCAATGTATCATGCTGGGAATGGGCATCTCCATTCTCTCAAAAGCAACTGTGCAGGCAGATGCACGGCAGGGGAAACTGCTTCTCTTTCCGCTTGGGGAAGCTGCCTTTCTCCGGAAACTCTATCTGGTGTATTCGCCGGTTAAGTATATGGCGGAGGAAGGCGGGGTGTTTTTGGAGTTTGCGAAGAGGTTTTATAAGTTATAACTTTAACTTTTCATAGCCAATTCTGAAATTTAGGCACATCACCGATCCGTTCAAAAGATGTTCCCATACCTCCATCAAACGGATGGAACATCTTTTCTATTTCTTTTCGTGAATCTATAAGCACAATTACGTCTTTCTTCAATCATTCTACCCCCAACGCCTTAAACACCGCATCCTCCGCACTCTGATACGGAATCAGCTGAAATGCACTCATCAGATCAGCCGGAACACTTGCGAAATCAACAAATGAGGTACTCGGAATCAGTACCTTCTTTGCACCACTGTCCAGGCACACTTGAAGCGTATTGGCAAGTTCATCCACCTTTATCATTGTGCCACTAATTGTTATATCTCCCAACACTGCCAAGTTGCTGACAACAGGCTTTCCAAGGGCAATCGAACAAAGTGCAATCAATGTTGGAAGTGCCAATTTGTCTGTCATACCGATACCCTGCAAATCCTGATAATTGATGATGTAATCCTTGGTCGAAGTGCTGATAGAACCGCTGATCCGGTTGCCGTTGGCTTTCAGATAATTGAACGCCGTGTTCACAGCTTCCTTGCACTTGGAATCACTGCCTAAGCCTGTCCGTTCAATCTTGCCATTGCCCGGAAGCATCTGACTTTCCAGACGGAACACGCCAATCATGCCGCTTTTTCCTCTGGATACGGTATAAACCTGTCCCGGATTGCACATTCCATCCGGTATCAGTTTACCGCCACCCTGTTCCGGTACGGAAACATAATGTTCTGACATATCCTCTAGGTCAATATAGGAGAAGTTCACATCGTAAAACTCCATGCCGCCCAGCTTTTTCAGCTGTTCTTTTACACGGCGGCGCATTTCCAATGCAATCTGAATGACTTCTTCCAGTTCCTCTTTGGTAAACTCACCATTCGGGTACATCAGCTTCAGATAACCGTCTACCATACGGCGGACTGCAATCGTATCACGCTGATTCAGATTTCTTCCCAGGCGGAAGTAGTGGTCAAGTGCATCACCATACTGTTCTTTGCGAAGTTCCCGGATAAATTCAGCCAGATAATCACTGATAAAACCGTAATCATCGGTAAAATGTTCCGGTCTGAACTTCGGTATCTCCCATCCTGGAAGATAGCAGTGCATACGATCAAGAAATGCTGTATCTGTTCCCATTTCCTGCGGGAAAGGTGCAAACAGGCTGGACGTTTTCAACAGCACATCCACACTCTGATTGATATTTCCCACAAATACCATCGACGCAATAGCAGACTTTTCTTCTTTGCCACGGGCAAAAGAGCCGGATGCCATGTAATCCTTCATAATCTGAATGCCATCTTTATCTTTAAACTTGATACCTGCCACTTCATCAAAAGCTACACAGTCCCATAAGCCGACCAGTCCGACCGTTTTGCGTCCCATATTGTAAAACAGGTTTGCAACCGTCGTCTGCCCACCGGAAATCAAAATACTGTTCGGTGAAATTTCTTTGTAAAGATGAGATTTACCGGTACTTCTCGGTCCCAGCTCACAAAGATTAAAGTTGTTTTCAACTAATGGAATCATACGGGTCAGGAGCAGCCATTTCTCACGATATGTAAATTCATCTGGCTCCATGCCGATAGAACGAAGAAGAATATCCAGCCATTCATCTTTCGTAAAAGCCTTTCGTCCCTGCTTCAGTTCATCAATATCAATGTGCGGCATCTGGATCGGTGTCAGCTTACGGATACTGATCGGAGAAATATCTTTTTGTTTTTTCTGTTTGGAACGAAGCGGATTTCCGTCAATATCCTCAATGCCAAAGTTATTGTCGCCCTCAACCTCGTAATCCAGCTGAACGATACACCAGATACCTCCGCAGAGCAGGCGGTCAAATTTCTCCGGGTATTCGTCGGCAATCGGTACATTGCCAACGCCCAAATTGGAAAACTCCGCAAAAAAGCAGTCCTTTTTCATATCCAGTCGGACAGTCACCATATCAATGATAGTGTGACTGCCTTTCTTTCGCAGCTGAGACAGAATCTTCTGCGATTCATCCGGGCGTACAAAATTATCAGCAAGAATACGCTTCACGTTCTGTACGCCTTTTTCAATGACCGTTTCATCATCTGAGCTGCAATACTGACCCAGCAGGAACTCAAGGACATACACCGGGACATTTGCCCCTTCCTTGATTTTCTTTGTCAGGTCTTTCCGAACAATCTTACCGTCAAAGTTCTGACGGAGCTTATTCTTTATTTCTTCACGGGTGCTTTCACCCTCTGTAAATTGCCCCATCTTTCTATCCTCCTGCAGTATTAACTAAAGAAATCGAACTCATCCACCGCAAAGGCGATGTCAATCTGGAACGGCTCACGCTGCGGCATCTGCAAGCTCTGTTCATCTGCAATTACCAGATAGTAAGTAGCAGTATTGCTGTATTTCAGAGACTTCAGATTAAACTGGCAACGGAAAGTTCTCTCTGCACCGTTGTCGCTGGCTTTATCTGCAATAATCTTCTGAACATCACTGATCTGCTTGCCATTTTCGTCCGTAAAGTAAACCTGATAGGTAGCCGCTTCACGGTTTGCACTGACTGAATCCTTCTGATAAAAGTTCAATGAGAAAATCATATTGCTAATTTTACGGTTTGCAGACAGCAAATTGACTGTTACCGGCTTGGTATCATATTTCTGTTTATTACGCTTGTATTCCATAGAATCATTGCGGAGATAATGGTACTCGATCACCGGAACAACCATTTCCTGTAAGCTGATACCGCCATGGACAAAGTTCATGCCGCCGCCATTCATCTTGATACGGATACTTTCCCTCGGTGCAAATCCATCAAATTCCGTTTTGCCGCCCAGGAACTTCACATGCAACAGATAGTTCGGTTGTGCGCCTTTTTGCATGATTGCATAGCGTCTGCCATATTCCACATCCATGCCGTTAAAGCTGGTCTTATCTACCTTGTCATCCTCAGTCAGCGGACTGTATGTATAAAGGAATCCGTGGTCAGCCGTAATCAGAATATTCGTACCGCCAAATTCATTCACAATAATACGCACAAGGT
Organism: Clostridium sp. AF32-7AC; assembly: GCF_003477925.1. Classification (NCBI taxonomy): domain Bacteria; kingdom Bacillati; phylum Bacillota; class Clostridia; order Eubacteriales; family Clostridiaceae; genus Clostridium; species Clostridium sp. AF32-7AC. The sequence goes on along the minus strand of NZ_QUEG01000001.1, from coordinate 713,874 downwards.
TTTTTAACTCTGAAATTGCCTTATCACAGGCAGAAAAAACAGCGGTGTCAGAAGTATGGCTGGCCTCATCAATAGTATCGTGATAAATGTAAACCACATCCATGCCCTTTACCAGCGCACTTCGTTCTGCTCGTTTCATGGCAATGATGTCATTGTATTTCAAAGCTACACTCGCCGGATCTTCTGATTTCAGAACTTCATCCCGGTAAGTGCTTGCCGTAGACTGACCATCTGCCAGAACCGTCAAAATATCGTTCCGAACTTCTACTGTCAGTTCTTTATGTGGCAATAACGCTGCCATACCAAACTTTGTGATAGACGGGAAGATACTCTGCATACTGCTGATGGAAACCTTACTCTGGGTTTCTCTCTGAAGCTGATCTGCCATCGCAGCCGCCACTTCATACCGCATAGCATCTGAAATAATCACGAATACCTTAGTATCCGAAGTCTTAATGCGAGAACGGTAAAATTCTTCCTGCTGTGGCACTTCCAAAACCTTACCGTAGTTTTCCAGTTCATCCACACACACATCCGACCAGTTGTTACCCAGCTCGCCTAAGAACCAATGCGTATAGAGTCCTTCCACTTTATCGACAACGTGCTTGAACAAATCGTCAAGCAAGATATTGGAAATTCCCAGGCTCTTTTGGAAGCTCAGATGGAACAAACGGTAATAGGTATCCATCTGATAGTAGCTTTCCGTGTATTCTTTCCAGATGCCTTTTGCTTCTGCGGTATGGAATCCGGCAGAGTGTTCCTTGAAGAAGCTCTGCATATTTGCCACTTGCAAGATACCATCATAGAAATTCTCAAACGGCTCATACCACGCGCAGGTTCTCCGCTTTTCAACGGTAGATGTGATCGTATCCACATCAATGATATGGTCGCTGATCTCTATCATCAGCTTTGTTAAAATCACTTCGTTGATACATGGGAAGCACTCGGTTCCTGCCAGATCATCCACTGTCAGCTTTTCAAAACGCTGATGCAGACGTGCTTCATCCTCAACATACCGTGCCACATCATATAGCTGCTGAATGTCCTCGCTGTGAAGCCATTCAGAAATGAAATCATAGCAATATGCCTGGTGTGGCATGGAGATAAAACTATCCAGTCCGGCAAGATACTCCTGCCGCATGGTACGGGTAGCGGCGGTCAACAGCAAATGAATTGCCAGTCGTCCAAGGTCTGGTTCTTCCTCTACAAATCCGCAGCCCTGGCGAACCATCGCCCAAAATGCACCATCAGCATGATATTTTACAAAATCCTGATAAATAGTATTGTTCTTCAAATCCAGCCCTGCCCGGAACACGCTGCGTAGAATCATATTCGGCTGTGCGTCTTTCAATCCGCAAATCGCCGCCATGACAGCCATGTGCAACTGTGCCGGAGTTGCCGGAACTTTATTCTGTGTGCTGACTTTCAATCGACGGTCTTTCGCATTGAAATAAGCACGGTAATTCTTGACCTGCTTCCGCATGGCCGGATTCGATGCAAGCCCCATCTCATCCATCCAAATGGAAATCAGGTCTGCCCGGAACTCCTCACTGTAAAGCTCCACATCCAGAAGCCAGTTATCATCTGGGCGGTTATATGCTAATGGACTGTAAACCAGATAGTTTGTGGTCAGATCGTCCACCGAAAGCAGTTTCTTCATAGAAAAGGCATTGTTTCCGGTCAGAGCAATTACCTTTGCATTTTCCAGAACCACTTCGTCCAGTTTATCCTCAAATTCCTTATCTTCATCGTACCAGAAGATGATACGACGCTGATAAAACTCCGGCAGAAGTGCAGCAAACCTGCGGTTTAAGTCTTGTATTACTTTGTCTGTATCCATAAGTCACTTTCTTTCCTTCCTTGGTATCCGGCATTTTGTCGGCACTTTCCCGGCACTTTTTGTAGTATCCGGCAGTTTAACGGCACTTATCCGGCGATTTTCTCGGCATATTCCTGTTCCAGTTCCTCTGCCAGATACGCATCGCTCATGCAGTGCATATCAGAAACACCATCACGGATCAGCTGATAAACCTGGGAATGATAAAAGAAATCCAATGCCGCATCCAGCGAAAGTCCCTGCTGTTTAGCAAAGCATTCAATAACACGGCTATATTTTTTCTGAAGCAAAATCGGGTTCGCTGTCATAGTGCTTCACTCCCTTCAAAATGCAACAGAGATAGTGCTTTCTCTGTGCGGAAACATATTTGCAGGTTCGGCTTTTCATAACGCAGGCGGTTGATAGCTTCCGTTTTATCAATCAGTCCGTCAAAAAACAGCTCCACGGTATTGAACACCTTATCATTGGCAACACCGCCCACAACAAGGTCGTAATCTGTCGAATCTTTTCCGCTGCGGCAGTTCAGAATGAAATCCAGCCATTCTTCGGAATAAGAATCAAATTTCAGCGTTTTCAGTTCAGATTCCCGGCTTTCATCGTATTCATACCGAGAGATAATGCCATCTTTCCCACGGCGTTTGAACTTGCCGCACCACTTCGCCGCCTGTTCATACAGCGGCGTGACATAGAAGCCACGCCCGAAATCTACATTGGGACGGGAATGAACCAAATCCGGCTTTGCAATCTCTAAGAAAGAACCATGATAGAGAATCATACTTCCACACCCCTTTCTTTCATCACATCAAGGAGGTCATCAACGATATATTCCCGACTCTGGGTATGCAGCACTTCATATTCCGGCACGATGTAACCGTGCAAAATATCACTCTGTTCAGTAAATGCCTGATAGACACGCTCTGCATCCACACCCAGCTTTGCTGCTACATTTTCAATACAAAATACAGCAAACTCCAGCTCACTGGAATTTTTGATTCTTTCATCCGTTATCATATGCAAGCCCTCCTTTTACGATAATTTTGAAAAATTGTCTATTAAAATCAAATAAAAAGCAGACGGATAAATTCCCTCTCTTAAAGCTATTCTACTAACCATTCTAAACTGTTTCATAAGTTCTTCTTCACTTTTTGGTGTTGTCTGAACCTTAATCAAATTCATAGCTTCTTTGCATAATGGCAACGCCATATATTCAGGAATTGAATTTGCTTCTTTCTCAATTTCTTCTTTTGTGATCGGATCAAGGGATAATGCATTAAAAAGTTCAAAAAACTTTTTAGCTTCATCAGAATCCGGATATTTTCTACCACAATTATATTGTGGCTGATTCGCATCCAATGACTTCCATAACTGCTTAATATCTGCAAATTCATATGGTTTAGTCAATGGCAATTTCTTTGGCGGCTCACCATACGAATAGAAAACCACCTTATCTAATGAGCTTTTTTCTATACAAGCAAATATATGACTGTCATTCTGTGGTGAAAGCCCTATAATATGCAATTCACCTGAAAGTTTTTCAAGTTCCCCAAAATGATAATCCGTAGCAATTTTCAGTTCTGGATGTTTGATATAAGTATCTATAATTTGAGCTTTTTCTGATTCTACACCTGCTCTCATTATCTCAAATTTCTCTACATCCGAATCATGTAATTGCTTTAGTCTTTGAAGTGCCTCAATTCCTTTCACTTTATCCTGAGCTTCTTTATATTTATTCTGTCCACTAAAATTAAGTAACGCATTACAATAACATTGCAGATAATCTGGATTCATAACGATTTTTCCGTTTTGCTTGTTCAAAAATCCCTGAACTGTTTCAGGATTTTCAGAATCTGCAAGGACAGAATAATCCCCATGCAAATGGTAAATTGTTTTATTAGTCAACTTTTCAATATTATTATCATAATTCAATGTAAATATCGAATCAAACGATTTAAAAAAATGTTTGACAGGCTTTTTCATTTTTTGATAAATTTCTTGAATTTTACCAGCATTATAGATAGCATCCAGAATCATCCATTCAAATCCTTGTTTTGATGCTTTCCACATATCACTCAAATCTGGATTATCCATGAAGAATAATCGAAGTAACAAAAACCAATCTTCTAATGGAATTTCATAATAATGCTCAAATTTGCTGCGTTCTGCGTTTTGTGCCTTGAACTCCATTACAGCTCTTTTCACTACATCGTCAGCATTGACTTTATCATATTTTCCATCAAGCACAGCATTTACAGTAGGAAGAAGTCCTCGAAATATCTGTTCAATTTCACTTCCCGACAGCGTACCTTCAAAAAGACTATCATACTTATCGCACTGTGCGTTAAAGATAATTCTTGACAAAATGAATCTATTTGAATAGGCTTTTCCACCAAACTGTATGTTTACTCCATTCCCCAAGAGAACAGATTTCTTTTGTTTCGGTTCGATAACTATCCCTCCTTACTTTATTTTAGCCAAAACATCCTGGAAAATTGCATAATTCTTCTTCACGCCATCGTCCAAGTCAATGGAAATCATCTGGTCGGCAAGGTGATGAATCTTTTCCTCGTAGGTTCTGATTTCGGTATCCTGTGCCTGTAAGGTGGTCAGCTTTTTATTCAGCTTCACACGCTCGCCAGTGGAAGCATTGGCAATACGCTGTTCCAAATCGGCAATGGCGGTGCGATAACGAGCCTGCTGTTCATGCACATAGTCGGTACGGATACGGGCAATGGTGTCCGGCTGATAGCGGTGCATATAAATCAGAGCCTTAAAGCCATTCTTTTTACCACTGTCAAACAGCCAGTAAATCGGGCGTTTTTGATAAATCTTGCAGTGGTCGGAGTAGAAGTCGCTCAGGAAGTAATTCCGAATCACATCCTTCGGCTGACCTTTGCCACCCAGAGCGTCGGCAATAAACTTCAGGTTTTCATCCAGAGTATCTGCACCGTAAACGGTTTTCACGAACTCTACAAACAGACCAACCATATCATCCTCGAAGTATTCATCGTCGCAAATCGGGATAATGTTATCCTTATCCGCAGCAAAAGAAGCATACTTGCTGGCATCCCATTCGCCACCTGCATAGGCAAGACCGTCCACATCCAGAGAGTAGCGACCAAACATACAGCCAACCGCATAGGAAATGAAAGAACGAATATCTCTGCCAAGGTCAGCCTTGCGGACAGTGACATCCTTATCCTCAACTTCCGGTGTCAGCTCGTCCTGCAAGCCATAAATGTCAATGAAAATACGGTTCAGTTCTTCCTCATTAGTTTTCAGCTGATTAAAACGGTCATCACATTCCGTTTTCCATTGTTCAAAGGCTTCCGCAATGGTAGAAACTTTACGAAGCAGTGGATGGTGCTGAAAGTCCCATGAGGTTTCAAAAGAATCCCAGTCAGTTTGTGAAAGTTCTACGTTTTTCTCTGCAATAGGTTCAATTTGTTCTCTTTTCTTGAACTGGACTGGTAAACTAAGAATATCTCCAACAGTTGTATTAAGTGTAGGATTATACATGTTTAAAATTGTAGAAGCTACAATCCCATTCAAAAATGCAAGCATCCAAAAATCAAAATTTTCTTTTTTTGCAATAATAGTGGGTGCGGCAGAGCTATAATGATAATTCTTATATTTTATTCTAAAGCCATTTTTGTAAGATGTAATTAAATTCCAACAAATACCTCTCTTTCCACAATACTTCTGATTATATAAACCTCCATGACTTGCATAAAACTCTTTAGCGGCAATAGACCAATCAACAACATCAAGCGAATTTCCTTCCCATCTTCTGAAAGGACCTCCATTTGCATACGGCTGCCATCTGTCCATATCACATATTTCCCACCAATTTCTTGTATATAATTCATTGTTATGTGTTTTATTTCTCCCTGCGGATTCATAGAAATCTTGAACTTGCGGCAATGAAAAAATTTTGAAATTCTCCCACCAATATGCAATAGGACTTCCTGGTATCATTTTAAATTTATTCTGATTTGAAACATAGAGATTTTGAGAATTAAAGAACTCTGCTTCTTTTTCATCACGCTTTGAATAACAATAGTCCACTAATCGTATTGCTGTCATATTTGCTTTAATGTTTGACTTGCAATTCACCCATGCCACGATCGGATTATGCCCTACCTTACCTTCAAATAATTCTGTTCCAAAATCAACCAACGAACCAAAAGTATACCCATCAATCACATACTCTCGTAATTTTTCAAAACTCGATAAAAACATCCATGAAGTTGTTGTAATAAAGGAAACATATCCTTTATCTTTGCATAAATCTCTCAAAGAATGTTTAAACATTACCATTGAAAGATCTGTTTTTACATCTGGATAATGCTCTTTTACAAATGAATCTAATTTAGGACTAAATCTCGAACTACCTAAATACGGCGGATTCGTCACAACCACATCATACTTCTGTGCCAATGCTTCCGCCACCTGCACCAACGGCAGTAATTCTCTGAGTGCCGTCTCACGGGACATATTGATATCTTCCGTAATCTCAGTAAAACGATCATACAATGCAGACCAATCCTGCGGTGTTATGTTCAAAATAGAACCATATTCCTTTGCATCATGCAGCTCTTTGATGATGGTATCCATAGTAGCTGTGAGCTTCATATCACCATTGCAGAAATAGTACATAGCGAATTTATCTACATGATTACTCTCCACAATAGCATATACATGGGGCTGAATGCCGCGGCTGAAAAAACGACGATCATACTGACGGGCTTTCATCATTACCGCAAAGTAAGCCAGCTGTGCCGCACGGTCATCTATATCCAGACCATAAAGATTATTTTCCACAATGCTTGCCACTGCTTCACGGGTGGTATAGCCATAGGATTCATAAATCTTTATCAGCACATCAAACATATATGCAAGAATATGACCAGAGCCAGAGCAAGGGTCAATGACTTTCAGCTGATCCGGTGTCAGTGCGGCGTATTCCTTACGAATCTCGGCAAGCTGTGTCTGCACTTCCGGTTCCTGCTCAGCTTCTTCCAGATAGTAGTGCCATTTGGCATCTTCCAGGTCACGATTTCCGGCAGCATAAGCAGACTGTTCTTCCTCTGTCGGCAGAAGCTGCTCTTTCACATCCGGGTGTCCCTCCAGCCATAAACGACCAAGGCTGTTCTCTACCATATAACGAACAGACCAATCTGGTGTAAAAATCGTTGTTGCTGCTGGCAATAGATCCTTGGAGATTCTTGATTTTGACATATTGCCATTGTAAACCAATTCATTCTTTTCGATGTTATATGCTTCATACAGCCAGCCGATGATCTGGACAGCATCCTTCCAGTCCTCCTCTGGTATCAGCTCGATCATCTGCTGAATCACACTACCTTCACGGAGCAGATTATCCGGCAGAAGAAGCTCGGTGTAATCCGCAATCTTCTGGAACATTCCCGGCAGAATCTTATTCAGAGCGTTGCACTGCACGATCAGCAAATATTTATACAGTTCTTCAGTCTTTTCAGCATCTTTTAGCTCATAGACCTTTTCCATATTGAGTCCATCCAAATCCAGATGAATAGCTTCGGTTATAATCTGCGGCTTAAAGTTGTTTTCCTCGTCCGTGAATACTCGCACATGGGAAGGAAGATAACCGTTGACTTCCATAAATCGCAGAGCAGAGAAGCGGTTAAACCAAGTGTAGGCAACCTCCTCCATGACCTGCTTATAGCCTTTATCGTTAATCTCGGCAATGAGAGCCTGACGCTGTTTCTTTTCATCGGCAGTGAGGACTTTGCCGCCAACGCTGTCCGCATTGGCATCCTCAATGTTGTCCTCTGTGATACCGTATTCCACACCTTTCAGGGAAACACGGGCAATTAGCTCTGTTCTTGCCCAGACAGCAAATTTTTTAATCGCATTCTTATCCATTTATTTTCTACTAATTTTCCTTTACCAAACTTTTCTATTAATTTCTGATCCCTAATTCTTCCGATTTAACATATTGACATATAACTGGTGCTGATTCAAACGCACTGTTATATCGATATTCTCCAATCTTTCCTTCTTTAATTTTGCTTTCGATTTCAATATATTTCTTTTTAAATGCATCTGTATCTGAAAATCCCATTATTTTAACAGCTTCTTGTAAATGCTCCTTTGATTTCAAACGCATTGCAAATTGCCTGAAAAGACTACTTCCATATTCCGCTTTATCATATATATATGTTATTGGAAACCAAAACCACTTTCTAGTGTAATTTTCAATAAACATAGATGCATTATGACAAAAGATATCAGCAAAAACAAATTCATTCTTGTTACATACTTCTACATTGATATTATTAATCCAATAACTAGCTGTCCCAGAATAATAATTTTTACCATCTTTTTGTGAGACAGCTCTGTCTAAATTCTCATTATTATAATAAAAGGCATCAAAACTCTGAGCTTCATTATATCCATATCTACCTACAAAATATGTCTTTGACAAAATATACGATACAGCATCAGAATTTTTATTTTTCAAATAAAATGCCACTACATAAATGAATATCTCGTGCAGCAAGGTTTTTACGACTTCGCCTTCACATCCACCTTTTTCCTTTATTTCCACACATATTTCTTCCATAAGCGATGCTATAATTTTATATGCCTCTGGAACATAAAGTGAATATTTTAATAAATGCAAAAAATCATCCCGATATAATTTTGTATTAGAATATAATTCTATATACTCATCTGCTGATACGCCATTTTCCAGTTCATCCTTACTAAAATTTACCATTTTCTCTTTTACAGCAAATAAAAAATTTCTATATTCGTCTTTCTTAACATTATCTGATTTCTGTTGTTTTAAACATTCATATCCTGTACGCGTTTTTGTTGAAATAATAGAGCTTTCTTCCAGCCATGATGGTTTTTTACCTAATTCTGGTTTTTCTATTATTTCTATTCCGTATAAGCGTTTCACTAATCTCTGATATTCTAAATCATACTTTTCTTCCTGAGATAAATCAAAATGTAACATCGTTTTTAAATACTGAGGTTTTGGAATTTCTCCGTTTTCTCTCCGTTCAAAAATTACAGGTAAAAATTTCTCCTGTTTAACTTTGTTGTAAATTTCCGGTGAAATAATCTGTGTTTCTGTTCCTACCCCACCATGTCTTTCATTTGCTTTTTTCTCATATATCGGATCCAGTAGTATTAATACATTTGTTATTGTTGGATCTGTCACACTCTGCTCCATAAATGCATATGTATCATTTCCTTCTTTCAAAGACCATTGATCTAACAAAACATCAATACCATTTTCTATTAAGTCTGTTGCAAAAGAACGAACTTTCAATCTATAGTCTTCAGTTCCCCATGCATAAGAAATAAATACTTTTGGATGTTCTATCGTACTTTTCATAACTCCTCCTTAATTCAGCTTGATTTCGTCGCAATGCTTCAGCAACTGTTTCAGCTGAGAACGAATCTTCTCTACATAATCATCAATATCCGCATCCGTCTGTAAGGTCTTTGCATGGAATACAACCTGTCGGTTATAGGCACGGACAACCTTTTTCTTTGCCGGAGCAGCTTCTTTCCCCGGCTGTGTCGGCTGTACTGGCGGCTTCGGTGCAGGCGGAGCCAGAACAGACTCAATATTGCTGACGGTATCATCCTTATACTGGCACATCGGCAGGAACATGGCATCCAAAAGGGCGAGGCTCTTTAATTCTGCGATTTTCTCCTTGCACTGGCTGAAATACCGATCTGATTTTTCAATCAGATGGGATGCCTTGGAATCGCCGTTTGCGGCAGTGTGGGTCGCTTCCATACACTGACGAACCGTTTCCAGAACCTCGGCACGTTTTTCTTCCAGCATCTTGTCATGGGCGGTACGAACCGTATCCATCAACGGATTCAGTTCACGAATCCGGGTATAGTTGAACTCGTTTCCAGTCTGAACCATCGTAATCAGACGAATAGTATTCAGTGCCTTGTGTGCTTCCTCATTTTCTGCAATACGGTCAATGTCATCATGCAGAGATTTTTCAAACTGCACCGCCTGGTCGAATACTGTTACCTGAGTCTTGAAGAAGTTTTCAATGCCGTTGCTCATGGCTTCTTTGTTATCGAAAAGAGCATCCTCTTTTTTCAGCACACGCTCAATCAGGGCAATATTGTCTTTCTTCTGAGAAAGTACATTATCCATCAGATGAATGGCTTCCTGCACCAATGCACGATCCGGGTATTTATGTCCGTCATAACGGGCATCCAGAGAAGCATAGTAATCACGCTGTTCACTGAATTTCTCAGTCACAAAGCGAATCAGACCATCTTCATCGTCCGGTACATCCATAACATCGAAATAATCCCGGAGCATTGATTTCACATCACGCATCATCGTAGCGGAAATGGTTTTACGCTTGCTGATGGAAGTCTTGCCAATCTCACTCTTTTTACGAAGCATATCCGGCAGTTTCGGGTCATCCGGCTGAATGGTATTGCCTGCATACTTGATGGTTACTTTCTGGGAATAAATCAGCTGTGCCGCAACCGCAGCAATGTCGATTTCTTTCCAGCCATACGGAATCGCACTGTATTTGCTCTGCACATCTGCCATAGAAGTCGGTAGCTTTTTCGCATCCTGCATTTCCAGATATTCTTCCATAGCAGAAGCAGCATCACGGTTCGGTTCCATGCCTGGAAGTGCCGTTACTGCACCTGTCAGAATCGCAATAATATCTGCGTCACTGCCTGCATTATCTGTAATCAGGTCGAGCTTGCTATATACATGAGCAACCAGATATTCAAGAGACTGGTCAATTTTGCTCTTGGCATTTCCGGCTTTGATTTCCAGATGCTCGCCATCTACATAGAACTGTGCCCCTTCGATGGCATTTTGCAATTCAGTCATAGCACTCAGCTCATATTTTCCAGCTTCACTCTGCTGATTTTCAATAATTTTCTGTACTGTATCTGGTAATGAGCTTACATTTCTCTGCATTACATACTTGCGAATCTTCATGGCAGATTCCAGAGATTCATAATAAGGCGTATCAGCCAGAACAACGATTGCTTCGTTGCCCTTGGATTCTGCCATCAGACGATAATCTGTTTTTTCAATAGCATCAATAGCAACGGTCAAGAAACGTAGACACATGCCGCCTGTTGCCACACCAACCGTAATACCATCTACCATCTTGTCAAATGCAAAATCATTGTTTCCATAGCGAAATTTACTGGTTTTAAAAATATCACCATAAATCATCTTGGCAATACGCTCCACAATAGAAACGGTATCCACATTGGTATCTCTGATTTCACGCTGAATGTCCTGTTCCTCATCCGTCAGGAAATTGTAGGTATCGCCAGTTCTGCCGATATAATTCTGGCTCATCAGACGGTCAAGGCTTCCACGGACAGCTTCACGCATGATAATCTTATCTACACGAATATCGTCTGCCATGAGGATAACGATATTGTCCAGATTGGAAGGAATATCATCTAGATATCGAATCAAGTACAAAAGTTTCAGTACATCCACATCCTGCTGTTCGATTCCATCGCCATTGTCAGCAGCTTTCTGGCAACGCTCAATCACTCTACGGATAGAACCGTCCAGGAAAGTATGTACGGTATCATAAAAACGGAAGAATGGAACAAGTGCATACTCGTCCTTCTCCTGAATTTTCTGTGCAGCTTCCTGGAAACCGGACAGCATGGAACGCTCACCACCGGACAGGTGCTTGCCGGAATTTCCGTGCTTGCGGATTTCAGCAAATACCTTCTGCATGATGATGAACTGATACGGCACAAACGGGAAGTTCTCTGTAAATTCCCTCGGACCGGAGTAGCCTTTGATATCCAAAACGGAACCGCTAAAGCTGAACAAATTGCGAAGGACTGAATCATTCTGCTCATAAACATCTTCCAGCTCTTCGACTGCTTCCGCTTTCTTTTTCAGAATACGTTTCTGGATGACTTCATCCACAGAGGAAGAAGATAAACTCAGTCTTGTTTTGAAACGAGCCTGAATACGGGAGAACTCATCCGCACGAACTTTGATGATTTCATCAATGGCTTCCTGCCCAGTGCAGATCACCCAAATCTTACCTTCGCACTCACTTCCGATTTTTTCGGTCAGAGACTGGAGGTTCAAAAGCATATCGGTATCCGTACCAACATACTGTCCAACCTCGTCAATCATAAACAGCAGACGGAAGTTTGCAGGTTTAGTATCTACATAGGCTTTCATATCTTCCACAAGCTGTGCAATAGAAATTTCTGTTGCGGTTTTATCATTGAACCACGTCTTGGCATCGTCCTCACTCATATCTAAAACTTCCATCAGTGTCGGGATGATGAACTTTCCATTGAAAGCAAAGGCACGGCGCATTTCAAGCCATGGCTTGCCTTTCTTTTTTTCAAAAACTCTGCGGAACTCCTCTGTCTTACCCTGCTGGTCAATATAACGCTCCATCATGGCAACTTTAAGATTTTCACCGTAAAATCCCAGATGGTTGTAGAACATCTTTGCAAAAACACGAAGTACAGCAGTCTTGTCTTTATTGCTGAAGCCTTCAATATCAATGTTGAAAAGAATGGTTTCCGTCTGACCCTTCGTGGCACGGTCGATCAGCATAAAAGTTGCCGGGTCATCCTCAAACTTTTTACGGAAACGCTCCACACTGCGAATGCCTTTTACCTCTTTATTTTCCAAAAGGTAGGAAAGCATTTTCAAGAAGTGAGATTTACCACTTCCAAAGAAACCGGAAATCCAAACACCCATATCGGCTGTCGGCTGGTCGAAAGCATCACCGTAATAATTGAAGAATGTAATAAAGTGTTTCTTCAATTCTCTGGTAATGACATATTCATTTAACTCTTGCTCGATTACATCATCAGCAGCCTGATCTACTTTAATTACACCATTGATTTTGCGGTTAATATCATCCGCAAACATATCTCGAATCATCATGGCTTTATCCCCCTTAATCTATGACATTGAATGCCCGGTAATAATCATTTGGTGTCAACCGATTGAACAGTTTTACATGACGACCATCAAACTCACCCGGATACATAACCAAAATCGGAACATCCGAAAAATACGGTTGCAAGGCTTCCAGTAACGTATGGATTCTCATAAACGGGAACACCTCGCCCACACCTGTCAGCATCAGCACATCACCCGGTTCATGTGGCTCATACTGGATTTTATCAATAAACTCTCCATTACCGATTGCGGAGTTAAGCTGCTCCAGAAGATAAACACTCCCGTCAGCTTCCTCCATATCGGGAATCGCATCTGTGATGTCCATATCATCGCAGATAGAGAGAAATGTTTTATATAAATTACAAACGATCAAATGGCAATCTAAGGACTGATCGGTTTCCAACTGATTCACAAAATGGCGGACAACCATTTCATTCTCCGGTTCATAGCAGAAGATTCTGATATTCACCTCATTGCTGAGTCCTTTGCCTTCCAGGAACTCCGGTTCCTGAATCAATACCCGAACTTTGTCCAGGCGTTCTTTTATGTCACTCATTGGCTACCTCCTAAGAAAAGCAATTAAACGCTGGCAGTATCGCTGTGTCGCCATTGCTTCTGATGGCATTCTCCAAAACAGGATGTAGCCATACTGGATTCAAATGATCTGCCTTGAGATTGTCGAGATATTCTGTTTCAACAAGCACTCTGGCAATGATCTGTTTTAACTTTGTTATTGTAGTATCGCACCAGGAAGCCACGGTATCATTCTGCTCCTGCAAGCGCATAAAAAATGTATTCAAATCTATCTTACCAAAAGACGTGTCCCTTAATCTGTACTTCTCACCAATGACGGTCAGCATAAATTCCCAGACCAGTCGGCTCTGCTTCATCAACGCATACAGACAAATCTGTTTTGCTACATCTGTTGGCTGTGACGCAATCGCAGAAACCAGAGAATCATCTTCCAGAGCATGAAGCCGTTTGATACAGGCTTTCGCCATGCGTGTGATAGATTTTTCCGTTGGGTACTGGAAAAGATTCTGCTCTACAATTTCTTTCACAATCGCATCATCTGAATTTCCTTCTGCCATTAGCTTTGCGGTAGAACGCATCTCGTAGAAAAGGAACGGTTCTCTGGTCAGAGACGCAATATAAGGATAAGAATGATCCATACTACCGTACCTCCTTACTGTTCCTCTTTTTTATCAGGAACAAATTCCATGATGTCTCCAACATCACAACTTAAAGCAGAACATATTTTTGATAAAATTTCCGTACTCACATTCTCATCCTTGCCCAATCTGGACATTGTTGTTGTACTAAATCCAGTCAATGCACGTAAGTCTTTCTTCCTCATATCTTTATCAATTAGCATTTTCCACAGCTTTTTATAACTAACCGCCATAATGTCACCTCTTGTTCTATCATTTTTTTTAACAAATACTCTTTCTTCCTTTTATCATATCATGAAAATGCGATGTGAACAATCTTATATGATAAATATCAAATTTAATTTCTGATATTTCGCATTTGATCTATCATTTCAATTCTTTATTCTAAAAGCTTCCAAAATCTGCAATATCACAATTTTCTAAGAACTGTTCCAACTGCTGAATATACACAAAACAAAAACAGGTATAGTTGTTCCTAATAACTCACTTTTTGAACGTTCATTCAAAAAATAAGCTTCAGTATACAACTATACCTGCCACAGTTTTTCTACTCATCCCCCACCAACAATCCATACAACGTCGGCTTCACATGCAATTCCTTCATCATTGCCTCCAATGCCGCCCCGTCTGCTTTCTTGCCCTGGTGGATCGCACGGATCATGATGTTTTTCGGTGTATGTTCCATGTCGATGAATTCGAGAATCTGCGTCCGGTAGCCGGACATTTCGAGGAGCTGCCCACGGATTCCGTCGGTCAGAAGCGCCGACATACGTTCTTTCAGAAGGCGTACTGTAAAACCGGCGACAGAAGGTCGTTCTGAATCTGCTTGTTAATCTCATGCTGACAGCATGGAACGGAAAGAATGACTTTTGCGCCCCATTTGACCGCTTTTGCCAGCGCATAATCGGTCGCTGTATCACAGGCGTGCAGCGTCACGACCATATCGACCTGATCGACGCCCTCATATCCGGCGATGTCGCCGTGCAGGAAGGTCAGGTTCTCAAATCCAAACTTCTTGCTCAGGCGGTTGCAAAGCGCAATGACATCTTTTTTCAAATCCAGACCGATGACACGGATCGAATATTTTTTCAGTACATGCAGATAGTAATACATCGCAAACGTCAGATATGATTTCCCGCATCCGAAATCAATGATCGTATTCGTCCGGTTCGGATCGAGATTCGGAAGTACATCCTCAATAAATTCCAGGAAACGGTTGATCTGGCGAAATTTGTCGTAGCGGGATTTCACAACTTTGCCTTCTGCCGTCATGACACCGAGATCTACCAGAAATGGGACTGGGACGCCTTCCTGAAGGACGTATTTTTTAGTACGGTTATGGGATAACGAAGCCAGACGTTCTGAAAACGCTGCGGCATCCATGCCAGCCGACAGTCCTGTTCCTGCATTTTTCTGCTGTTTCGCATTGCTCTGCAGTTTACCATTTCCCTGTATTTTAGCACTTCTCTGCATCTTTCCGTTTTCGTGACTTGACTGACTCTGACCCGATTTTTCGAGCGAATTTTCTTTCACATCTGCATGACTCTTCGTCGGCATCTGCTTTCCAGCTTTCTGCACATCACCTGCTGCCACCGATACCGTCCGATTCTCTGCCCTTTTAACCCCCACCTTCTTCTCTTTGATCGTCACTGTCCCCTTCTTACTGATCAGAATATTGACAATCCCGTGAAGCGACGCGATCTCCGCATTGCGGTAACGGTTTTCCAGTTCTCCGAGCAGGTACTCGACGGTCTTTTCTGCGTTCTGATTTTTCTGAAATGCCTGTTTTTCCGTAAATTCTTCCGTCTGAAAAGCAAGCGCCCCCCGCAAAAGCAGAGGACGCACGGTTAATTTCAGATAGGATTCACGGGTTCTCGGGTTGCTGAAAATGATTCGCTCCAGATCGGCATCGAGATACCGCAGAAGCACCTCTCTCAGTTCCTGTGATTTTTCCATATGAAACTCCTATTAGTTCTTAAAGCTGTGTACTGGTGCCGGGATACGTCCGGTACGTTTGACAAAGTTGTCGCAGGAGAAACGGTTGACCGGAATGATCGGCGCATAGCCAAGCAGACCGCCGAACTCTGCCGTATCGCCCACTGTTTTTCCGATGACCGGAATCAGGCGGACTGCCGTTGTCTTCTGGTTGATCATGCCGATTGCCGCCTCGTCCGCGATGATACCGGCGATCGTGGTCGCTTTCGTATCGCCTGGGATCGCAATCATATCAAGACCTACAGAGCAGACACAGGTCATTGCTTCCAGCTTCTCAATCGTAAGCGCACCCTCAGAAACTGCATCGATCATGCCCTGATCCTCGCTGACCGGAATAAACGCACCGCTGAGTCCGCCAACATAGGAGGACGCCATGATGCCGCCCTTCTTAACCTGATCATTTAACATTGCCAGCGCTGCTGTTGTACCCGGTGCACCGCTGCGCTCTAAGCCGATCTCTTCCAGAATCTCCGCCACACTGTCTCCGACTGCCGGAGTCGGTGCCAGCGACAGATCAATGATGCCAAACGGAACGCCCAGACGTTTGGACGCCTCCTGTGCTACCAGCTGTCCAACACGGGTGATCTTGAACGCCGTCTTCTTGATCGTCTCACACAGCACCTCAAAGTTCTCGCCACGTACCTTTTCCAGAGCCGTCTTTACAACTCCCGGACCGCTGACGCCGACGTTGATGATCGCATCCGCCTCAGTCACGCCATGGAATGCACCTGCCATGAACGGGTTATCATCCGGCGCGTTGCAGAATACAACCAGCTTCGCACAGCCGAGGGAATCATTGTCCTTCGTTGCCTCTGCGGTTGCCACAACCATCTCGCCCATCAGGCGGACCGCATCCATGTTAAGACCTGTCTTGGTAGAACCGACATTGATGGAGCTGCACACACGGTCGGTGCAGGCAAGTGCCTGCGGGATCGAGCGGATCAGAAGCTCTTCCGCCGGTGTCATCCCCTTGGAAACCAATGCGGAATAGCCTCCGATAAAGTTGACGCCCACTTCTTTCGCCGCCTTATCAAGTGTTTTCGCAATCTCTACAAAATCCTCGCTCTTCTTGCAGGCACTTCCACCTACCAGCGCGATCGGAGTAACCGAGATACGTTTATTGACGATCGGAACCCCAAATTCACGTCCGATGGCATCGCCGATCGATACAAGATCTTTCGCATAAGTTGTAATCTTATTGTAGATCTTCTCATTCATCTTCGCCAGATCACTGTCCACACAGTCTAAGAGGCTGATACCCATCGTGATCGTCCGCACATCCAGTTTTTCATGCGCGATCATGTTATTAGTTTCCAGAACTTCCTGCATGTTAATCATTGGTTTTACGTCCTTTCTGAAAATATTTGCTTAGATTCTGTGCATACTGGTAAAAATCTCTTCTCTCTGACAGAGAATCTTTACGCCGATCTCCTGTCCCAGCTTGTCCAGCTCATGCGCCATATCATCAAAGGATGTCTTGGAACCGGAAATATCCACGATCATCATCATGTTGAAATATTCCTGCAGGATCGTCTGCGTGATGTCAAGAATGTTCATGTTGTGGTCAGCCAGATAGTTACACGTTTTTGCAACGATACCGACGCGGTCCTGTCCAACGATAGTAATAATAATCTTACTCATAGCTTTCATCCTCCTGTGTGCTCTCCGTCCTATGGCGGAAATGTTTTTATGACTTACTAATTTCTATAAAAACTCAACTGCCATCCGGCTGCTGACTTTTACACCTAAAATGATATTCCGTTACTGGACACGTATGCGTGTACAGTAACGATATTTCTGTCAACCCCACACGTTTGTTCATGCCTCCAAGCCATAACCCCAAATATATCTTCTGGCTTGTTTTCAGACTTTGTATAACCAATTTTAATACTTTTACGTCTTCTACACCGTCACAATCTGCGACACTGCATCGCGTTTTGCCACTGTGATCGGGAAATCATTCGCCTTATACGGCGTATCTCCCTCTGTGATCTCCAGACGCACCGTCTCATATGCCAGCTCTTCGTAATTATTTTCCTTACTCAGATGCCCCAGGAAAATATGCTTCAAATTGTCATGCAGGATGGAACTTAAAAGCCGTCCCGCATTTTCATTGGAAAGGTGTCCGTAATCGCCTAAGATACGACGCTTCAGGTAATACGGATACGGTCCTGCCTCCAGCATTTTGACATCGTGGTTGGCTTCCAGCAAAATCGCATCCAGCCCCTGCAGATGGTCAATGATGTACTGGGAATAATGCCCCATATCCGTCGCCACCGCCACCGATCTTTTTTCATTCTGAACCCGGTAGGCAACAGGATTCGCTGCATCATGGTCGATCCGGAACGGTTTGACTTCCAGATCTCCTACCATAAAATCAACATCCGGCGTAATCGGGTGCATCAGATCTTCCGGAATCTCGCCAAGACTCTTGGAATCCTGAATTTCCTCTAATGTCTCTTTTGTGCTGTAAATAGGTGTGCCATATTTGCGCGCCAGCACGCCGAGCCCTTTGATGTGGTCGGAATGTTCATGCGTGATGAGAATTCCATCCAGTTCCCGCGCATTCAGCCCCAGGTCATTTAACCCCATCTCAATACGCTTGTTGCTGATCCCCGCATCCACCAGAACGTGGGTGTTGTCGCTTCCTATATAAATACAATTCCCGCTGCTGCCGCTGGCAATACTAACCATCCGCATATGTATCCTAATCCTCTTTTCCTAAAAATGACGCTATCTGCTTCCGAATATCCTCAATCCCGCCGTTGTTGTCCAACACACGCGTCGCAAAACTCCGGTAATCGTCCTCGGATGCCTGATTTGCCATGATGCCCCGGCATTTTTCCTCGCTGTAGCCGCGGCTTGCCATCAGACGCTTGATGCGGTTTTCCACCGATGTGTATACATACCAGATTTCATCAAACATCGCATTATGGTCGTCATCATAGAGAGCTGCCTCCACAACGATGATCTCCTTGTCGGAATGGTTGATCGCATAGCGGATCTCCTCCCACGCCATCGGGTGGATGATGGCGTTCATCGTCTCCACCGCCTCTTTATTCTGGAAAATAAGCGCCGCCAGCTTTTTGCGGTCAATGCTGCCGTCCTTATTTAAAAAGGAATCACCCAACGCCTCTACCACATGCTGATAGCCTTTCTTACCCGGCTCCATGAGCTGGTGAGCCACTTCATCTGCCTTAATAATTTCCGCGTCAAATTCCTCCTGCAGCACACGCAGGACCTCACTCTTACCGGAACCAACGCCTCCGGTAATACTGATTATCTTCATGTTTATCTGTACCTTTCCATTATTTCGTTTCAAACCACGAATTTCCCGTCTTCATATCGATTTCCAGCTCCACCTGCAGCTGCGCCGCACGTTTCATCTCCGTCGCCAGAATCGACTGCACCTGTTCCAGCTCTTCTTTCCAGGTTTCAACCAGGAGTTCATCGTGCACTTGGAGGACAATGCGGGAACGCAGTCCTTCGCGGCGCAGGCGTTGATCGACGCGGATCATCGCAATCTTGATAATGTCGGCTGCAGTTCCCTGAATCGGGGAATTCATCGCCACACGCTCACCGAACGAACGCTGCATAAAATTGCCGGATTTCAGCTCCGGAATCGGTCTCACACGCCCATACATAGTCTTGACCTCGCCGTATTTCCTGCCCGTTTTTACCAGACCATCGAGAAAACGTTTGACATCCGGGTAGGTTTCAAAGTAGCGCTCAATGTACTCGGTTGCTTCCTTGCGGGAAATACCGAGATCTTCGCCCAGCCCAAACGCGCTGATACCATATACGATACCGAAATTGACTGCTTTTGCATTGCGGCGAAGCTGCGGTGTCACTTCCTCAAGCGGCACATGGAATACCTGCGACGCCGTGATCGCGTGGATGTCCTCCGCCTGTCGGTATGCCTGGATGAGGTTCTTGTCATTCGACATATGCGCCAGCACACGCAGCTCAATCTGGGAATAATCAGCGTCAACCAGCACACAGCCCTCGCGCGGTACAAACAGCTTCCGGATCTCGCGTCCCAGCTCCATACGCACCGGAATGTTCTGCAGGTTCGGCTCTGTACTGCTGATACGTCCTGTCGCTGTGATCGTCTGGTTAAAGGTTCCGTGGATTCGTCCGTCCTCCCGGATAAATGCACCCAGCCCGTCCGCATAGGTCGATTTGAGTTTCGCCACCTGGCGATAGTCTAATACTTTCCGCACAACCGGATACTCCGGCGCCAGTTTTTCCAGCACATCCGCCGCCGTCGAATAGCCGGTCTTCGTCTTTTTGCCGCCCGGCAGGGACATTTTTTCAAATAAAACCTCACCCAGCTGCTTCGGGGAATTAATATTAAATTCACAGCCCGTCTCGGCGTAAATCTCCTGCTCCAGTTTCTCTACCTGCGTCTGGAGGCGTTCGCCGTAGGCTTTCAATTCCTCCCGGCGCACCTGAATACCTTCCTCTTCCATATGGTAGAGGCTGTAAATAACCGGCATCTCTATCTCATAAAAGAGATGCAGCATTCCATGTCTTCGAAGCTGCCCCAGCAGGATTTCCCGCGATTTCCACGCCGTATATGCCATGTAGCAGACACAATTCAACGCTTTCTCCGGCATTGTCTCAAATGCATCCGACAGCGCCGTTTTTCCAAGCAAATCGACCTGTGACGGCACGGTCATATCCAGGTAATCGCGCGCCAGGTCATCATATCCATAGGTATCCTTGAGCGGATTTAACAGATACGCCGCCACGCCTGCGTCCATAACCGCACGGTTTCCTTCTGCATTCCGGATGCCGTCCACGATCCGGCGGCTGTGATTTTTAAGAAATGGAAGCTGGATCTTGAGATCCAGAACCGTCACAGACGGAACCACCTCCATCAGGCGTTCCAGCTCCTCCGCCAGATACTGTCCGGTCAGGAACCCAGCCGCCGGGATCGCATAGATCGATGTCCCGTCCAGGCAGAGTGCCAGTGCCACAACCTCTCCTTTTTCAATCACCAGCTGCGCGCCGATCTCCTCCGCGCGCTGTGCACGGTCAAAAATCACCTGTGCCTCGCCAAAATCATTTACCAGACGGAAAGATTTTTCCATTTCTGATGACGCAAAGGCGTCCTCACCAAATTTCTGCAGAATGGACTTAAATTCCAGCTGCTTCATATACTGATATGCCTCCGGCGTGTAAAGCGAATCCAGCTTCGCCTCCTCCAGCGAAAAACCAATCTCGCAATTGATGCGGATCGTTGCCAGATCCTTGCTCATCTGCGCCATGTCATAATGCTCCCGAAGCGCTTTCTGTGCGCGCGGCGGCTTTACCTCATCAATGTGTGCATACGCATTCTCAATGCTTCCGTAGGTGGTAATCAGGCTGGTTGCCGTCTTTTCACCGATCGATGGCACGCCCGGAATATTATCCGAAGTATCGCCCATCAGCGCCTTTACATCAATAAATTCGATCGGCGTCACCTGATACTCCGCCTTCACATCCTCCGGGTAATAGTCGCGTATCTCCGTCGTACCTTTCGAAGTACGCGGCATCCGAATCTTAATGTGCGTATCTGCAAGCTGCAGCAGATCACGATCTCCTGATACGATAGAAACCTCCACGCCCTCCGCCGCACAGTGTTTCGCGATCGTTCCCAGAATATCGTCTGCCTCATATCCCGCCTTGGTAAGAATCGGCACGCCCATCGCTGTCAGCACTTCCTTCATCACCGGAACCTGCTCATGCAGCTCCTGCGGCATCGGTTTTCTCGTTCCCTTGTATGCCGCATACATTTTGTGACGGAATGTCGGCTCTTTCAAGTCAAATGCCACTGCCAGATAGTCTGCCCCCTCATCTTCGATCACCCGGAACATGATATTTAAAAATCCGTACACTGCATTGGTGTGGAGTCCCTTCGAATTTGTCAACTCCGGCACCCCGTAAAATGCCCGGTTGAGTATACTATGACCATCTATCAGCACTAATTTGCCCATCTGTTTCCGTCTCCTGTTCTATCACTTGTTGCTTTTTTCTATGGTGCCAGCCAAATCCTGACCTGCAGCATCACCGTCACCAATACCGCCATCACGCCCAGCGTATTGACCGCATACTCCATTTTCCGGAAGCGCCACATCCGGCGCACGCGGGCATATGACTCAGCGATCCGCTTCTGCAGTGCGCCCATGATATCAAAAGTACCCGATCCGGTGTCCAGCTGTTTCAGTCCGACATCCACCATAAAATAAATTTCCAATTCTTCCTGACAGTTGCGGCAATGTTCCAGATGCTCCAGAAACGCTTCCAGCTCATCCCCGCTCAGTTTATCCTGGATATACGGCGTCACAAGACGCTCCGCTTCCCGACAGGTCACAGACGCCACCTCCTTTTCCAGTCTGTCATTCCATATGAATTATCATTCACGCATGACGCGTTCATAAACCCATTTGAACCTAATCATACCTTATTTTAATGAAACACGCAAGCCCCTGCGAATGCTTCGCTTCTTAATTTCAAAACAAACAAAAAAACAGTTGCAATCTGTCTCCAATTTTGGTAAGATAAAAAGCGTCGATAGACAGCCGGCTTGTCGGAATGGCAGACGAGGTGGACTCAAAATCCATTGGTGGCAACACCGTGCGGGTTCAAGTCCCGCAGCCGGCAGATTTGAAAGCCCTTGAAAATATTGGATTTTTCCTTTATTTTCAAGGGCTTTTGGTGTTTTCAAGCAAATATCTATCAGCCTTTCTTATCCTGTTTCATCTCCCGCCTTTTCTTCGTCATCAGACCGCCAATCCGCCCGCTCTCCTTGGCAGTCAGGCTTCTCCAGCCATACCGCCGTACCTTGTCCGCCAGTCCAATTTCTTCCGCCACCTCATATTTCAGCCGCTCTGCCGGGGTCATTTTCTCAAAATCCACCTTATTTTCATCCATAAAAAATACTCCTTTCCACCTTGTGTACTCAGAGTATGTCCATTTTCTGGAAAACTATTCGCATTGTTTTTCTCTGTCCAGCTGCTCTTCCATCTCATCCGGCTCGTCGATCTCTTCCGGCAGCTGCTCCGTATCATCCCATATCTCCTCCGAATCTCCCCAGTTATATTTATCCTGAAAATTTTTTTCCTGATCGATCAGAAAATCCAGCCCGGCAGCTGCGCCTCCGATGGCAGCGCCAATCGATGTCACGCCGATTCCACCCACAAAGAGGACGGCGCCTATGATTGCCATTTTTTTCATCCATTTTTTCATTTTCCTATCCTCCTACGCCCTGGCTGACAGATAACCTGCCGCCTGACGGCAAAGCTGAATGATTCCCTTGACTGCCCACGGCAGAAATACACCGTAAAACAGGATACAGCCGCATATCAGAAGCAGACAGCTGCCCTCTGCCGCGATACCCAATCCGATGAACATCAGTCCCATCGCAAAATGTTCAAACAGACTCGCCGTACCCAGAACAAACAGCATAATTCCGCCAACAAACACCAGCACCGTCATCAGTCCCAGCACCACCAGTATCGCTGCCAGTGCGACTGCCAGCCCAAAAACACTTCCCACAGTTCCCGTTACCAGCGAAAAGATAAATGGAAGAACTGCAAGCACTACCAGAACTGCCACAACCATTCCAATCTTGGAACCGGTTATTTTTTCTTTTAAGCAATGCAGCATCTCGCTCAGACGGCTTCTTTGATTCTCATTGGATGCCGCATTTTCTCCCGTTTCCTCATCCCGAAATTCCCGGAATGGGGCATCCTCGGTTCCAGCCTGAAATCCTGCTTCTTTTTCTCGTTCTCCCTGTTCTGCCCCACCGCTTCTGGATAAAGTCGTCCGCTTTTCTTCAAACCGGCTGTCATTGTACCCCCGGTCTGTAAATTCGCCGCCACTCCATTCACTCTGCAGCTCCATCCGGATTACCTCGGCAATATGCTCCGGACTCTGAAATTCTGCAAGTACCTCTTCTTCCTTCTCCGGTCCCGCTTCCTCCAGATAATCGCGGTAATAGTCAATCGCATCCCGTTTTTCTTCTTCCGGAATATCCTGCAAGAGCGCTTCCAGCCTCTCTAAAAATGCTTCTTTTTTCATGATCTGCCTCTCCTTATCCCTCTTTCAGTATCTCTGAAATTTTTCCTGCATACACGTTCCACTCACCCCGGTAAAGATTCAGCTGAATCCGTCCCGCCTCCGTTATTTTGTAATACCGTCGGTTTCTGCCGTCGATCGCCCGGTCATATGTTTCCAGGCAGTCATCCTTCTGAAGCCGCCGCAACACCGGATAAAGCGTGGACTCCGATATTTCGATTGCCTGACGGACATCCTGCGTGATCTTATACCCATATGTTCCTTCTGCAGATTTTGATACAACTGAAAGGACGATCGCATCCAGAAGCGCAGCTCCTGTATTAAAAACCATCTTATCCCTCCTAAGATTCACTGATTTAAAATATAATATTTTTTCTTGTTTAATATTATATGTTATATAATATTGTACCTGAATTATATATCAGTGTATCTTCTTTGTCAATATTTTTCCAAATATCCTTATGACTCACTCCAATCCATCTTTCTGCTCCCACAACCCTTCACCACGCCGTATCCCGCTCCTCATCACGCAAAAAAACAGACCGTACAACCTATGTTCCATCACATACGCCATACTGCCTGTTTTCATTTTTATCTTAATAAAATCACCAAATAGCTTTCTACAGCACCAGAAACAGCCAGCTCTTTCTTCCAATCCCAGAAATACCCAACTGCGTTCCGGTCAAGAATACCATGCCCCACGCCATCACAAAAACGGCTGCCACCTCCACATTCTTCCTGTGGAAGTGACAGCCTGATGATTCTTTCATCCTCCGACTGACGCACTATCTGTCCGATGAGAAACTAGCGTCAACCGTTTGATTAGTTTTCTTCTGCTTCCTGATTCTCAAGAGCTTTCATGCTCAGGCTGATCTTGCGGTCTGCCTCGTTGAAATCAACTACCTTAGCAGTGATAACCTGTCCTACGCTCAGTACGTCGGATGGTTTGTCAACATGCTCTCTGGAAATCTGGGATACGTGAAGAAGTGCATCTACACCTGGCTCCAGCTCAACGAATGCGCCGAAATCAGTCATACGTGCTACCTTGCCTTCTACTACGTTGCCTACAGCATATTTCTCAGCTGCGTTTGCCCACGGATTGCTCTCCGGGAACTTTAAGCTCAGAGCAATCTTCTCGCCGTTGATATCTTTGATCAGAGCTTTTACTTTATCGCCTACTTTGAAAACCTTCTTCGGGTTCTCAACTCTGCCCCAGGACATCTCAGAGATGTGAAGCAGACCGTCAGCGCCGCCAAGGTCGATAAATGCACCGAAATCAGTTACATTCTTAACAACACCTTCTACGGTCTGACCAACAGCGATCTTCTCGAATAATTCTTTCTGCATAGCAGCTTTCTTCTCAAGCAGGATCTGCTTGCGGTCGCCGATGATACGGCTTCTTCTTCCGCTCGGATTGAACTCGGTAACTACGAACTCAATCTCCTGACCTGCGTACTTGGATAAGTCTTTATCATAAGTATCAGAAACCATGCTTGCCGGAATGAATACACGGGTTCCCTCAACCTCTACTACGAGACCTTTCTCCATAACCTGTGTAACTTTCTCTTTCAGAACTTCCTTGTTCTCGAAAGCTTCTTTCAGACGTTTCAGACCCTTATCAGCAGCCAGTCTCTTGTAAGATAAAGCAGCCATGCCCTCTCCGTCGTTTACTTTCAGAACTTTTGCTTCCAGTTCGTCGCCGACCTGAACTTTGGTTCTAAGATCTACGCCCGGCTCATTGGTGAATTCGCTTCTTGTGATGATGCCTTCGGATTTGCTTCCAGCGATGCTGAGAATGATTTCGTCTTCCTTGACACCGATAACCTGACCGGTAACAGCCTCTCCTGTACGTAATCTCTTGAATGATGATTCTTCAAACATTTGTTCAAAACTTAATTCTGACATTAGTATGAACCTCCTCGATAATTTGATTTGGGGTCGATGCCCCGGCTGTAATACCTACGCTGCGCACAGTACCTGTTATCTCAGGCTTGAAATCTTCCAGTGTCTGAATGTAGTAAGTGTGTTTACATTCCCTGCGGCAAATCTCATACAACTTTTGTGTGTTAGAACTGTTCTTGCCTCCAATCACAATCATAACATCAACCTGTGAAGCTATCTGCCTCGCCTCAACCTGTCTCTCCTGTGTTGCATTGCAAATCGTATTTAAAACAAGTATATCATAATACGTTTTTGAAATTTTTTCAACTAAATCTTGAAATTTATTGTAGTTAAATGTCGTCTGCGCCACGATACAGAGCTTTTCATCCGGTCTGAGTGCCAGATTTTCAAATTCCTCCAGTGACTCGACTGCCAGAGTATACTCATTTCCCCAGCCTTTGATACCCTCGACCTCCGGGTGGTGCTCATTTCCCACGATAATCACGCGGCGTCCGGCTTCGCACTGTTCCCGGACAATCTTGTGGATCTTTTTGACAAATGGACAGGTCGCGTCCACAAGCTCCAGTCCCTGGCGTTCCAGGAGTTCATAGATCTCCCTGCCTACGCCGTGGGAACGGATGACGACCACGCCTTCTTTCAGGGCTTCCAGTTCCTCCTTCGAATTGATGACCTGTACGCCCTTCTCTTCCAGATCCCGCACCACCTCTTCATTGTGGATGATGGGACCGTAGGTATAGATCGGCTTCTTCCCCGTCGCTATCTGATCATATACCTTCTCGACTGCCCGCTTCACGCCAAAGCAGAAGCCAGCCGTCTTCGCAACTGTGATTTCCATGTTCCTGCCCGCCATTCCTCCTATTCCTCATCGTCTTGGATAAATAAATCCCCTCTGTCTCCTTCATAAAATCCACCTTTGCTCCTGTCTCTCATAGCATCCCGCGAATTCTCCAGAATAGAAATTCTTCCGCCTTTAATCGGCAACTCATTTACCCTCATTGTTATAGTTTATCATACTTTGGACTGCTGGTAAAGTCTAAATCGACGTAAAATTATATAAAATTTACACGATTAACTGATTTTGCAACCGCATTTCGGAATTTACGCCGCATTCAGTCCCTGTCTTCGGAAATTGCCGTTACTCCTTTTGCCTCCCGGCAGCCGGATCGGCGTCCGGATCATCCGACCGGATGCCTGCTAGACGCATAAACTCACGCATCGCCGCCGTCACATAACGCCCCCGCTTGACCGAAAATGTGATCTCCCGCTCAGACAACGGGTCGTCTATCTTATAATAGACCAGCCTCGGGTCCTCCGGACGCCACTGTACAATATCAGAACGCACAAACATCGCTCCAACCCCATTGGAGACGATATTTAAAGAAGTCAGCACCTGATCCACCATCATCACAGTTTTCATCGTAAAACCGCTGTTGCGGCACATTTTCGCGCCTCGTTTATACATATCATTGCCCGGTTTCATCGTGATAAACGGCACATCCTTAAATTCCTTTAACGGAACTGCCTCCACCTCCGGTTTTAAAAAGGACTTGGACAGAATCTCCTGCCTGGACAGTCGGTATGGCTGCAGCTTCCGGTTAACCGGAAAACTTTCCGGAACTGCCAGAATCAGATTTTCCTTCCGGAATAAATACCGTTTGATCGAAGTATCGTCCTTCTCCATCGCCGTCTCCAACACCAGATCCAGCGACTCATTTTCCAACCCCGCTTTCAGCTCCCGCGTATTTCCTTCTGTTAGGTCAATCGTAACCTGCGGATATTTTGTCTGAAAACGGGCAATCAGATCCGGATACACAAACGAGCAGAAATAAGATGCACCGCCGAGCGCCAGCGTGCCGCCCTGAAGCCCCGCAATATCTTGAAAATACCGTTCCAAATTCCGTTCCAGAAAAAGAATCTTTTCAACGGTACGGATGTAATACGCGCCCTCCTTCGTCACCGTCAGCGGAATCGTACTGCGATCAAAAATCGGCGCTCCCATCTCTTTCTCTGCCTTCCGCACCATGTTGCTGAGTGCTGGCTGGCTGATAAAAAGCTTCTTCGCCGCTTTGGAAAAACTCTTTTCTTTGTAAACCTCATACACGTACTTCATTTCATTCAGCATTTGTCAATTCCCCCTGTCCATTTTCCATCCTGCTTTGCTTAAATGATGTTACGGTTCTTGCACACATGACCCATAACGAATTTTGCCATGGCTCTACACTTAAATATGGCTGATCCGCTTTCCCATATCTCTATGCTAAAATCTGCTATAAACGAATATAACCGCCATATCTAACAGTTATTTTTTATTGTTATTATTTTATCATAAGATTTCTATATCTGTAAACAAATAAACTGTATTTTCCGTCCGTTTTCAGGCAGAATCCAGCTTATTTTACAAAACTTCCAGGTGCGTGAATCAGCACTCAAAAGAAGCTGCGAACACCTGCGCTCTGCACATCTAAGGCAGCTAACCTGCGTCCACAGCTTCCATTTTTAATATGGAGGTTTATTCAATTCCTAAGCTTTTACAAATTCCTGATGTTTTATATTGCGGCTGCTCAAGGGGAAATCACAGCCGCAATTCATGCAGTCTTTCATTGACAATTCGTTCTTGATATTTCTTAATATATAGCCATATTATTTGTCGCCCAAACAAACAACCTTGCCGTCTTTTACGATCAGAACTTCTTCTGGTGTTCCCTCGTCGAAGATAACGGTCGGATTGTACTGTACCATGTCGATATGTACGGTCGAGCGTGCCGGCTGTCCATAGTAGAAGCCGTTGCCCATTGCGATGTGGCAGGTTCCTCTTGCCTTCTTCTCTTCCTCGAAGTCTCCGTTGAACATACAAGCCGGGTTAAGTCCAAGTCCGATCTCTGCGATGTTGTCGGAATCTTTAACTTCTGCGATCTGACGGCGGATTTCTTTACAAATCTTCGGATCGCCGCCAACTACCTCTACGATGCGCCCTTTTTCGATTCTTAACTCAACCGGTGTGGTCGGGCATCCATAGTAGCAGATAGGTCCATCAATTACCAGTTTGCCATGGGTTGTGTCGATCACCGGTCCTAAGGAAACCTCGCCGTCAGACCAAGCCATTGCATCGCCCGGATTTCTCGCGATACCGCACTCGATGATCGGATCCATCTGATTCATTTCCATGTACAGGTCGGTACCAGCCGGTGTGGTGATGTGAGCCATCTTATGACCTCTCCAGATAGCCTGCAGTTTCTCGCCATCTGCGTAAACTGCTTCGTAGTCTGCCAGAGCGCCGCCTCGTGTGAAGTTGTCGATATTTCTTAAGCAGATAGAAACCTCGCGAAGTTTCTTCTGGTTGATGAGCTCTTTCAGGTGGTTATTGTAGATAGCTGCACCGGATGCGGTGGTCATGCCGACAAATACATCGCAGGCATCCATGCCAAGTTCCAGAGATTTCGGGAAGATGGTTGCTTTGTCTTTTCCACGAATCGGCATCATGTATACGCCGTACTCAGCGCCGCAGTTTAAAGCGGCTGCTGCCATCGCCTGGGTCATTCTCTCATCGGTCTGAGGGTCAACGACAATCAAAACTTCCTCGCCCGGTTTTACAGCCATCAGGTTGCCAAGAAGATACTGTGCACGTTCCATACATTCGATAATTCTGTTATCACTCATAACTCATTCTCCTCGCTTTTGTTATTATTTGACAGTCTCTGCATCCAGCCGATTTAAGCTATCTGCCTGTCATTGTTCTCTGTTTCATAGCTGTTTATTTAGTTTTTTCTGTTCCTCATGAGGTTTGACTATATACTATCAAACCCGCACACACTTATAAACAAATATACCCATTTGCGAATATGTTATAAATATTTCGTGATAAGGGGTTTACCATCCTGCTGGAAGCATTCCCAGTGCGCTGAAAATTGCGTAGAATACGGTACTGCCGTACAGCAGGACGATAATCGCCTGCATCGGCTTGCTTGCCATCCAGCCGCAGTTCCATACCGGCTCAATGTCACCTGTTTTTCTTGCTCGGGAGGCGGTACTTCACATCCAAATCAGACTTAAAAATACCAAGAATCCCCGTTCAGCCGATACACTGGCTGAACGGGGATTCCTGGCGTCATACAAAACAGTAAGGTATATTTATATGGTTATAATTGGGGTGAACTGTCTAGTTGGATGCAATAGTTTTATTTGTCGCCCAAACAAACAACCTTGCCGTCTTTTACAATCAGAACCTCTTCTGGTGTTCCCTCGTCGAAGATAACGGTCGGATTGTACTGTACCATGTCGATATGTACGGTCGAGCGTGCCGGCTGTCCATAGTAGAAGCCGTTGCCCATTGCGATGTGGCAGGTTCCTCTTGCCTTCTTCTCTTCCTCGAAGTCTCCGTTGAACATACAAGCCGGGTTCAGGCCAAGTCCGATCTCTGCGATGTTGTCGGAATCTTTGACTTCTGCAATCTGACGACGGATCTCTTTGCAGATCTTCGGGTCGCCGCCGACTACTTCTACGATACGACCTTTCTCAATCTTTAACTCAACCGGTGTGGTCGGGCAGCCGTAGTAGCAGATAGGTCCATCAATTACCAGTTTTCCGTGGGTTGTATCGATAACCGGTCCTAAGGAAACTTCGCCGTCAGACCACGCCATTGCATCGCCCGGATTTCTTGCGATACCACACTCGATGATCGGCTCCATCTGGTTCATTTCCATGTAAAGGTCTGTACCAGCCGGTGTGGTGATGTGAGCCATCTTGTGGCCTCTCCAGATTGCCTGCAGCTTCTCGCCGTCTGCGTAAACAGCTTCATAATCAGCCAGTGCGCCGCCGCGTGTGAAGTTGTCGATGTTTCTTAAGCAGATGGAAACCTCACGGAGTCTCTTCTGGTTGATGAGCTCTTTTAAGTGGTTATTGTAAATCGCTGCACCGGATGCAGTAGTCATGCCGACAAATACATCGCAGGCATCCATGCCAAGTTCCAGGGATTTCGGGAAGATGGTTGCTTTGTCTTTTCCACGAATCGGCATCATGTATACACCGTACTCAGCGCCACAGTTTAAAGCGGCTGCTGCCATCGCCTGGGTCATTCTCTCATCGGTCTGAGGGTCAACGACAATCAAAACTTCCTCGCCCGGTTTTACAGCCATCAGGTTGCCAAGAAGATACTGTGCACGTTCCATACATTCGATAATTCTGTTATCACTCATAATTCAAATCTCCTTTTCTTATCTGATTTTTCTGATTTTTTGCGCCGTTGCAAAAAGGTTCGCATTTTCTGCGTTGTATTCTTTTTTATTTGAATCCGGAAAACAGATTCTTCTCAGGGCCGGGTGCCCCATGTGCCGTTTTATCTGAATATTTCCTGCCTCTTAAGCCGGAATATTCTTCGCTCAAAGCATTCGGTCAATCTACCTATTTCCATTTTCCGGATGATATACTGATTCACATATTTGTTAACTACTTTCCAGCCGCCTTACGCTGCTTTCTTCTGTTCTACCTGATTGAAAACATCGTGGTTCAATTCACCCTGCATTTCAGAGATACAGACAGATGCTACCAGGTCGCCTACAGAGTTAGTAGATGTGTGAATCTGGTCGATGATACGATAGATTCCAGCTACCAGCGCGTATGCATCCAGCGGAAGTCCCATCTGGGTCATCAGGGTTAAGCTGATAACCAGACCAATCTGCGGAGTTGCTGCACAGCCAACGCTTAAGAAGGTCGCCTGTACAACCAGCATAATCTGCTGCTGAATACTTAACTCTACGCCGTACAGCTGTGCGGCAAAGAGAACAACGATACCAAAGTATGCACACGTTCCGTTCATCTGAGCGGTACATCCAAGTGGAAGTACGAAACTCGCAATATCTCTCGGAACGCCCATCTTCTTCGGTGCTACTTCCATTGATACCGGAAGAGCTGCTGAAGAAGTACAGGTACTAAATGCGATCATCCAAGGTTCAAACGCTTTGCGCCAGAACTTCATCGGATTTACCTTTCCAATCACGGTAAGGAAAATGCCGTATCCAACAGTACTCATGATAATGCAGGCAAGATAATCAGTTAAGATGAATTTCAGAACCGGTCCGAAGATGGCAACGCCATATTTTGCAAGTGCTACAGTCATCAAACTGAATACGCCGTAAGGGATGATTCCAAGAATCATGTCGATAACCTTAAACATCGTCCGTGAACAAAGGCTGATGATGTCACATAACTGCTGTGCTTCCTTGCCAATGCTGATGATGGCAAATCCAAGAAACAGGGAGAAGACGATAATCTGCATCATCTCGCCGCTTGTCAGTGCCTGAAATGGGTTGGACGGGATTAAGTCGAGCAGTGTCTGGTAGATACCCGGAAGTTCTTTCACCTCCATTGCTGTCTCTGCCGTTCCCAGCTGCAAGCCGCGTCCCGGTTTGATGATATTGGCAAGTATCAGACCGATGGTTGCTGAAATACCGCCAGTTGCTAAAAACCAGATGATGGTTTTAACGCCGATGCTTCGAAGTTTCTTGATATCACCCAGTGAGAGCGCCGCGTCGATGATACAGAAGAACACCAGCGGAACGACAATCATCTTGATCAACTTGATAAACAAATCTCCAATGAACTGGAAGAACGGAAGGACATATCCGTTAATGATCTCATTCTCCACGCCGCCCATAAAATTTAAGACGTAACCAAACGCAATACCTGCAAACAATGCAATGAATATTTTCACGTACAACGGAGTTTCTTTTTTCTCCGCCCCATTTTTAGTTTTCTCCACCATGTAATACCCCCTTATGTAATGGTTTTTTATTTCTCGTGTTCCTCATGAGGTTTGACTACATAGTATCAAAAAGCCAGATTATTATAAACAAATATATCGAATCGCGAATAAGTTATAATAATTCAGTGATACAGAGTTAGTTCCAACTTACTTTTTAGGTATTGTCTCCGTAATAAAAACAATTTTATTTTTGCAAATCAGTTCCGTGCTGTTTTCTGTAAAATACCAAAAGCGGGTAAAAGTTTTTTCGCTTTTACCCGCTTCTTGCTTGAACCTTCTTCTTAAAGGTTCCATATTTTATTTCTATTTATTTCGTCTGCATCATCTACTGTTTTAGAAATGGCATTACAGGTGAACCAGCTTAGCTTTTACTGGTTATCCGAAACATAAACCGCTGCTTCTGTTCCTGCAGTCGAACCAAACATAACCGCCTCGGTCAACTCATTGCCGGAGAGCACACCTTCACCGTCTACTGCCGCTGACAGGATTGGACCTGCTGCATAAAGACCATTGATCAGCTCGCCGCTATCTTTGTTTAGCTGTTCCGCATTGTTGCTGACAACCAAGGCAGCTGCCTTTCCATCTGCCTCATATACCTGAGATTCCTCAAAAACCGGAATCAGGGAGACATCGGTCGCTACCAGTGCCAGGCAGTCAATCTCCTGATCCTTGCCGTCCACCGTCACAGTGATGCGGTCAAGCGCACCTTCTTCATTGTAAGCGACGCTCTTTAATTCTGCCTTATATTCAACCGGAATCTTCAGCTCTTCGACTTTTTTAAGCAGCGCTTCCTGTGCAAGCTCGTTCAGATTTCCCTCTTTTGCCGGGAAACTGCGGGCCACCGAGGAACCTGCCTCCTGTGCCAGATCGCCATACTCCATTCCCAGTGTGTCGGCAAGCCAGTCTTTCGCCTCTTCGCTGTTCTCCGATACATATGCCGCCATATCCGAATTGTTCGTATTATTTCCTGCCGTCATAATATCGGACAGATAAATCTCAAAATCATCCGTAAGATTCGCCTGGAACTGCTCATCCGTATCGGCTGCATTGACATACGGTGCCATCTCCGTCATATCTGCCGCCAGCTCTTCGCCCGGTGCCAGAATCAGGATCTTCGACGGATCCATGCCCTCGGCTGCCGCCTGAACCGCCGCGATCAGTCCGGCGCTGTCTCCGCCTGCGATGACAAGCTGTGCATCCGATGCTTCTGCCTCTCCGGCCGCTTCGGTTGCTTCCTCGCTTGCCGCTGCACTCTCTGCCATATCTGCCTTACTGCCGCATCCCGCCAGTGCCGCTGTTCCCAGAACCGCTGCCGCCGTCAGAATCCCTGCCTTTTTAACTGTATGGAATGATTTTTTCATAATCGTTCTCTCCTTTCCCTCTCGCCGGAGTTCCTGCAGCCGTCTTCAAACATGCACAGTACCTCTCGGTTATGGATTTCAGTCTAACATAGAACCTGCGGCGAATCAATTAAGGTTTCTTTAATTCTTACGGCGGAAAAAACGAAATTTTCTGTTACTTACACAAATCCGCAATCACCTGTGCAAAAATCTTCGCGCTTGCCACCAGATCACTCACATAGGCAAATTCATCCGCCCCATGCATACGGTTGTCCACGCCCGGCATCGACGCGCCAAATGCAACGCCGTTTTTCAGGTCATGCACATATGTGCCGCCGCCGGTGTAGTTGCACTCGCCCTTGTTGCCGGTATAAAGCTCATAAGCATTTAGAAGTGTTCTGACAAACTCGGAATTGCCGTCTACAAAATGCGGCTCTCGCAGCTGCGGGGACTCTAACTTCATGCCGTGGGACGCAAGTTTTGCCTCCACCGGTTTCAACAGGTTGTCATCATTGCCGCCGATCGGGAAACGTCCGTCAAAGTACGCTTCCATCCGTGTCTCCGTCATCGTAAGCATCGTGAATGCCAGAGACAGCGCTCCGGATCCTTCTGCCTGCATCGCCACGCCAAGCGCCTTACCCTCGGTATCATTCCACGGGAAGCACTCAGTCAGGCTGTGAATCAGCTTCGTCTGTCCGCAGGATGCAAATGGCAGGCGATCCAGAAGCAGAAGCAGGGATGCCAGCGCATTTTTGCCTTCCTCTGGTGTCGAGGCGTGTGCGCCCTCACCGACTGCGGTGATCACGATCACATCTTCCTCTGCCTGAAGTTCAAACTGTACGCCAGTCTCCTTCGTCACGCCCTCTGCCATCGGACGTACCTCTTCCTCGGTCAGTCCTGTAATTGTCGCATGCGCCTTGCCCGGAACAACATTGATCTTGATGCCAGCCTCGATAGACAGGATCCGCGCATTCTCCGTCGATACCTCAAAAGAAGCTGTCACATGCCCCGGGAAACGTCCTTTTTCGATATTGATAACCGGGAACGAAGCATCCGGGGAAAATGTCATCGGCGCTTCCTTCTCCACTTTATAATAATGTTCAATATCGCTGCTGCCGCACTCCTCATCTGTTCCCAGAATCAGGCGGACATTTTTTGTCACCGGGATTCCCAGTTCTTTGACCGCACGCATCGCATACAGAGCTGCTACCGCCGGTCCCTTGTCATCCGCCGTGCCGCGTCCGTACAACTTTCCGTCTTTTACAATCGGTTCAAACGGCTGTGTCACAGTCCAGCCCTCGCCTGCCGGGACAACATCCAGGTGTGCCAGAATATCCAGCTGGTGCTCACCGTCGTTTAAATCGGCGGTTCCTACATAATTATCGTAATTGTTGATGGAAAATCCATACTCTTCCGCCATTTTGAGTGCCTGTGCCAGTGCGCGGCTCGGACCTTCGCCGAACGGATCGCCCTCCTGGTATGCCGAACGCTCGCTGTTGATGCTGCACAGCGTGCATATGTCATCTAACATCTCCTGCTTGTGCGCCTCGATATACTGCTCGATTTTCTTTTTATACATAAATCTTCCGCCTCGTTCTTTTCCTTTGGTTATTATTTGGACAGAATTCCAGCCAATACCTGGTTCACTACCTTTCCGTCTGCCTTGCCCTTTACCTTCGGCATCAGGGTTTTCATGATTTTGCCCTTGTCAGACGGTGCCGGATTTTCAATGCCAAGCTCTGCCAGAACACTTTTGATCACCTCTGCGATCTGCTCTTCGGTCAGATCCTCCGGTGCAAATTCCTGATAAACTGCCAGACGTGCCTGTGCCTCCTCGCGGATATCCGCACGATCTGCCGGAGCCAGTTCCAGAGTCTCCTTCGTCTGCTTGATCTCTTTCTTTACAACTGCGTCCGCCTCTTCCTCAGTCAGCGGAGAACGCTTGTCGATCTCCGCATTTTTCAGTGCGGATAACAGCATGGATAAGGAATCTTTTCTTGCTTTGTCTTTTGCTTTCATGGCTTCTACCATGGCTGCACGTACTACATCTACTCTGCTCATATGAAATGTCTCCTTTTCTGATTTTTTCTATATTTTCACCATGCCCAGGTGGGACGATGGGAACCCTCTCTTGTTTCACCATGCCCAGTGGTGCGATAGGGACTCTCTCTTGTTTTACCATGCCCAGAGGTGCAAAACCTGCGGTTTCACACCCCTGTCCGGCTGCGCCGTATAGCAGAAATCCCCCTTTCAGCGCCTGAAAAATAAATTTTCCATTCGCTGAAACGGTGCTTTCCGCTGCATGGCTTTAGTTACGCCCAAACTCGCTTAACTTAAGCTTCGGATTCCGCTCTTCCACCATTCCCACACTCCAGCTGTTGACAAACAGAAGCAGTGGATTGTCTTTGAGGTCTTTGATCCGCTTCATATCCGAAGTTCCCTGAATCTTGGCTACATCGATCTCGTCAGCGTTTTCTACCCAGCGGATGTACTCATATGGAAGTTTTTCCAGCTTGACTTCTACATTGTACTCATTTTCCAGACGGTAGGTCAGTACCTCGAACTGGAGGACGCCGACTACGCCGACGATGATCTCTTCCATACCTGTGTTGAACTCCTGGAAGATCTGGATCGCACCTTCCTGCGCGATCTGGCTGATGCCCTTGATGAACTGCTTGCGCTTCATCGTGTCCATCTGGCGCACGCGTGCAAAATGTTCCGGTGCGAACGTAGGAATGCCTTCAAATTCTACCTTTTCACCTGTACAGAGTGTATCACCGATCGAGAAGATACCCGGATCGAATACACCGATGATATCGCCCGCATATGCCTCCTCGACGATCTTTCGATCCTGCGCCATCATCTGCTGTGGCTGGGAGAGACGGATCTTGCGTCCGCCCTGCACATGCGTTACTTCCATGCCTGCCTCAAATTTGCCGGAACAGATACGCATAAATGCGATACGGTCGCGGTGCGCCTTGTTCATATTTGCCTGAATCTTGAAGACAAACGCGCTGAAATTCGGAGAGAACGGATCCACCATGCCGGTTGTCGTATTTCTCGGCAGCGGCGAGGTTGTCATTTTCAGGAAATGCTCCAGGAATGTCTCTACACCAAAGTTTGTCAGCGCCGAACCAAAGAATACCGGGGATAAATTTCCGCGGCTGACACGCTCCATATCCAGCTCATCGCATGCGCCGTCCAGAAGCTCGATATCATCCATCAGCTGCTGATGGTAGTCCGGACCGATGATGGAGTTAACCTCATCGCCCTCTAACGAGAACTCCTCAGATGCAACCTCCTTCTGTCCGCCCATTGCTGCTGTGAAGGTTGTGATCTTCTTTGTGGCACGGTCATACACGCCCTTGAAATTCTTACCGCAGCCGATCGGCCAGTTGACCGGGCAGGTACGGATGCCGAGCACGCTCTCGATCTCATCCATCAACTCAAACGGATCGCGCGCCTCGCGGTCCATCTTGTTGATAAAGGTAAAAATCGGGATGTGGCGCATAACGCAAACCTTGAAAAGCTTGATCGTCTGCGCCTCGACACCCTTAGAACCATCGATGACCATGACCGCCGAATCGGCTGCCATCAGAGTACGGTAGGTATCCTCCGAGAAATCCTGATGTCCTGGTGTATCCAGGATATTGATGCAGAATCCCTCATAATTAAACTGTAATACGGAAGAGGTAACCGAAATACCTCTCTCCTTCTCTATCTCCATCCAGTCAGAAACCGCGTGCTTGGCCGCTTTTCTTCCCTTGACCGTACCAGCCAGGTTGATCGCGCCTCCGTAGAGAAGAAACTTCTCCGTCAGGGTTGTCTTACCAGCATCCGGGTGGGAAATAATGGCGAATGTACGCCGTTTTTTGATCTGCTCCGCTATATTTTCCAAAAAAATCTTCCTCCAAACTTACTACCATTCTTTAACTTTGTCTAAACGTATTTATTCTATATTATTTTAAACGAATACGCAAGTCCAAGTTACGGTTCACTCACGCGCGATCGGTAACAGATCTTAAAAACATTTTTCATCTTCTTCTTGATCCTTTTCTTTAAAAAACATATAATCATACTATTAACGTGGATATATAATAAATAGTAACAGTTGAACATATGAAACCGTTGCGATAACTATACAATCAACATTTTATAAGAGATGTTGATTATTGTAGAGATGCAGGAGATATAAAGGAGTTATTTTATGATTCTAGCTATCGACGTTGGAAACACCAACATTATTATCGGCGTGATCGACGCAAAAAAAACGCATTTTGTAGAACGCATCACGACCACCATCGGAAAACCGAATCTGGAATATGCCGTGGCGCTGAAAAGTATTCTTGAAATTTACCATATCGCCCCAGATCAGCTTGATGGTGCGATCGTCTCCTCGGTCGTTCCGCCGCTTAACCGGACGATTCTTGCCGCCATCCGTAAAATAACGGGACTAAACGCAATGCTGGTCGGTTCCGGCATGAAAACCGGCTTAAACATCCTGATGGACAACCCGAAATCCGTCGGCAGCGATATGATCGTAAACGCAGTCGGTGCCCTTGCAGAGCATGAACCGCCAATCATCATCATCGAAATGGGAACCGCTACGACCATGTCTGTCATCGACAAAAACGGACGCTATGTCGGCGGCGCGATCCTGCCGGGACTTCGCGTTTCCCTCGACAGCATGAGCGCCAGCACTGCCCAGCTGCCGCGCATCAGCCTCGATACGCCGCGCCGTGTCATTGGCAAAAATACCATAGACTGCATGAGAAGCGGCGTCATATTTGGCAATGCCGCGATGATCGACGGTATGCTGGATCGCATCGAGGAAGAACTCGGAGAGAAAACTTCCATCATCGCCACCGGCGGCATCTCCAAGATTGTCCTGCCGCTCTGTTCGCATACGATCACGTATGATGGGGCGCTGTTGATGAAGGGATTATTACATTTATATGAAAAAAACAGGAGAACCGAATAATCAAAAAGGCTGTCTCTCGGCAGATGCATCTATATGATACATTCTGATGGGAGACAGCCTTTTTATCACAGTTTATTATGCTGACATCTATTCATTACCGGTCACGGTCACAGCAGCATTTATTTTACAACCTTCAGCTTCATATTCTCTTTCTCAATCCGATCCAGCTTCTCGCCGTCCAGACGGAGTGCAAATCCAAACGGATTTACCACGATTCCATTCACGTAATCCAGATATTTTTTCAGATCGCGGAAGCGGACTTCCATCGCTCCAAACTGATGTTTACGGTCAAATTTGCCAAATTCTACTAAATCCGTAAATGCCGGGTAATAGCGTACACCCTTTCCGGTGGTCAGAACCGGCACTGCCGTCGTCTTCTGCGGGTCAGCAACCGGAACCAGCAGACGCGCACCGTAAAGCTCTTTGCACATCAGATCCTGCATCTGTGGGAATGCCTGGTGCTGTACCAGTGCCTGATAGAACTGATTTGCAGAACGGACCAGGGACGGGTTCATCACGATCTCGGATGTATCCTTTGGTTTCTCGATGATGCTGAACAGCGACATGGACATATGATTTTCCTGTCCCTTGTCGATCACAACTGCCTCAAAACCGCTGCGGTAGAGGTCGTTGAAAAAGGAAATACGCTGTAATGGGCGGATCTCCAGTACCTTCGTCTCTACGCCGACCATCTCCAGCCCTTTCACGAACTCATCTGCATACTCGCGGCTGGTGTAAAGGAAAGCAGCCGCCTTGCCGTTCTCTGCACCCAGGAAGAAGTTTTTCGTCACATGGACAGTCACAACAAACAGTCCCGGCTCTCTCTGAAGCAGCTCCAGAACCTCTCCCATCACTTTTTTATCTGCTTTATCCTGATGTTCTTTCATCAGCTCACGTAATTTCTCCATTTGAATTCCTCCGGCTCTTTTTAATGTACTCTCGGAATCTTTCTGTGCTTGATTTTGTGAGATGATTTTTTGTCAGCTGTGCCCAAATTTCTGAGGCGTACGCGGTGCGTACGTTGATGAAATTCGGGTACGGCTGGCGGAAAATCAGCCACAAAAGCGAGTGCAGAAAAGACTCCGAGAGTACATTTTATCATGCGCGAGGCTCAATCTGCCTGCGCCTGTCTTTTCTACTCTGTCTGCTGTCCATGACTGCCTGAGCGCCGCATCGCCAAGCTGCCTTTATCACTATATCAGATGGAATACTCCGCTCAACCCCAGTTCAGATAACAGTCATCTGCTTGATTTTCAGATTCTTTTTGCAGACTATATCTTCTATATTCTAACACAGAGCCGCCAAACAATCAATCAGAAGAATCTCACACAATCCCTATAACACAATCCCTATCAACATTCAGCTCAAATAATGCTTCATGCTTTTTAACGCACTCTTCTCCAGCCGTGACACCTGCGCCTGCGAAATATGGATTTCTTCGGCAACCTCCGTCTGGGTCTTTCCCTCAAAAAAGCGCATATCAATAATGCGGCGTTCCCGGTCCGGCAGGCGCTGCATCGCCTCCCCCAGCGACAGATCCTCGACCCAATGTTCCTCTGAATTTTTCTTGTCACTGAGCTGATCCATCACGTAGAGCGGATCGCCGCCGTCCGTATAGACCGGTTCGTACAGGCTGACCGGGCTCTGGATAGCATCGAGCGCATACGCTATCTCCTCTTTGCTGACTCCCAATTCTTTGGCAATCTCGCAGAGTGTCGGCTCCTTTGACTGCTTTTTCAGCAGATTTTCACGGGTATAGATCGCTTTGTATGCCGTATCGCGGAGCGACCGGCTGACCCGGATTGAATTGTTATCCCTCAAATACCGTTTCACCTCCCCCAGAATCATCGGAACCGCATACGTCGAAAAACGGACATTCTGGGTAATATCAAAATTATCAATCGCCTTGATGAGGCCGATACAGCCAATCTGGAACAGATCGTCCACATTTTCCCGGCTGCCCGAAAAGCGCTGTATTACACTGAGCACCAGCCGCAGATTCCCCTTGATATACTGTTCTCTTGCCTCCCGATCGCCCTTTAGAATCCGGCGAAACAGTTCTTCTTTCTCCTCATTACTTAAAAGAGGCAGCTTGGATGTATTGACCCCGCAGATTTCCACTTTATAGACCGGCATTTCCATTCCCTCCGTATGATGGACGATCAACGCAAACGGTTGAATCGTTTTGATTTTTGTTTTGTCACCTATACATTAGAATGGACAATTCAAAGCTCATTTATACCCGGACAAATGAGAACCGTTTTCACTCATTCCAATTTCTTGCCTTTTCTGCCGTTCCATAGTAAAATATATTTTCAAGGATTTTACGATCAATATTATTTATAGAAAATAAAATTCAACCACAAGGAGATCCATTCATGAACACACAAAAAAAAGCCCGTTCCCTCTACTGGGATATCGTAAAGGGATGGGGCATTATTGCGATCGTGCTGGGGCATACCGGATATTTCGCCGGTGCGTTCGTCTATCTGTTCCACCTGGCGCTGTTTTTCTTTATCACAGGCTATTTTTATAATGAAACGAAATACGGGGATACGCCGTTTCTTTACTTCGGCTCCCGTCTCGCCGGTGCATGGCCCAGGTATATGTTCTACACGCTGTTTTTTGTCCTGCTCCACAACTTTTTTGTGACGCACAGGCTCTATGCGGGACAGGAACTTTACAACCACACCAGAATGCTTACGGCATGGATGAGCAGTCTTTCCTTCAACTCCCCGGAACAGGTTCAGGGTGCCCTCTGGTTTCTGCCGGTCTGGCTGGTGTCCTCCGGACTCTTTGCCGGATGCGTCTGGTTTGGACGCGCAGCTGCCCGCTTTACCCGGAAAGATAATGTCAAGCTTCCTGTATGTGCATTTGCATGCATCCTGATTGGCCTTGCCGGTGTCTTCTTAAATATGAGAAGCTGCCCGCTCCCTTACAATCTGCAGGCGGCGCTGCTCGTTGTTCCGGTCTATCTCATCGCCTGGCTGATGCAGCAGTTTTTCTCCAATTTCCGCCACTATACGGTCTGGTACGGCTGCCTGATAAGCGCCCTGCTTCTGCACCTGACGAACACAAAGCTTCACATTTTCATCGATCTGGCAAGCATGCACATTCCGGGCGTCTTATTTTATCCGATCTCCATCATTGGAATTTACTTCGTCCTTTCGCTCTCCGACCTGTCCGAGCGCATCAAACCGCTGGCAAGGGTCCTTGCCTTTTTAGGACGCCATTCTTTTGACATTATGGCGATTCATTTCACGCTGTTCAAGCTGATCGATTTTGCCTATGCCCGCTTCATTTTGAAGGAAATACCGGAAACGCTTTCCAACTTCCCGGTCTCCTTCCGCTATGAAATGGGTCCGTTTTACATCCTGATCGGTCTGTTTCTTCCAGCACTTATCGGCTGGTGTATAGACCGCATTGCTGCGAAATTTCTTTCTTGAGGCGTTTCATAATCTTCTTTTCCAGCCTCGATATGTATGACTGCGAGATACCCAGAAGGTCGGCAACCTCCTTCTGGGTCATTTCATCTTCCTGCTCTCTCCCCAGACCAAAGCGCAGCTTCACGATTTTCTGTTCCCGCGGATTCAGGCGGTCGATCGCCGCATTCAACAGTTTCCGCTCTGTCTCATCCTCCAGATCCCGGTAAATAATATCCTCATCCGTTCCCAAAATATCCGACAGAAGCAATTCATTTCCATCCCAGTCCACATTCAACGGCTCATCGATCGAAACCTCGAGCTTCGTCTTATTATTTCTCCGGAGATACATCAGAATCTCATTTTCAATACAACGGGATGCATAGGTCGCCAGCTTAATATTTTTATCCACGTCAAACGTGTTGATCGCCTTGATGAGACCGATCGTCCCGATCGAAATCAAATCTTCCACTCCCACGCTGGTGTTGTCAAACTTTCTTGCTATGTAGACCACCAGGCGCAGGTTGTGTTCGATCAGCGCTGAACGCGCCTCTTTATCCTCACTGGTTCCAAATTTTCTTAAAACCTCCGCCTCCCGCACACTGTCAAACGGTGCCGGAAGGATATCGGTTCCCCCGATATAATGAACTTCTCCGTCCCGGTGCATCAGAAATGACCGGAACGACGGCATCATTTTTAAACGAAACTGACCTGGAACTGAAACTTTTATAAACATACGCTTTCCCCCTTATGTTGTTCGCTATGGTTCAGACCATAACGGCTGTTTTTCTTCACAACCAATATTTTTCATTGAGCAGCATCTGATACTCGCCCTTCTGCGACAGCGCCTCCTGTGAAATGGCAATCCACGGCTTCTCAATCACCCGCATACCGCCCTGACCGGACACTTCCATCCGCTCCGCCTGATATGCCGGAATCACGCCGCCGCCCTTTCCGACACTCCGAAATGGGATGTATTGGACACCGTCCTCCCAGGAAAAAAATCTCTCTGCCGCACACGCATCCAGCACCTGCACCGGACGCCCCGAAAGCGGCATCGTCAGATGGTTGCCTGTGTCGAGAATCGCCTGCACATGCCGCTCCCTGCCTTTGTTAAAAAGCGTTACCGCGTACTGGTGTTCCAGCTTCATACACCGCTGCATACCAAACCGCCACACCGCAGATGGAATCAGAAAACTGCCCCCCGCGGTAAACAGCCAGAACAGAAGATTCACCCGTATTCCAAGCGGCTGAACCAGTTCCATGCAGCCAGCCGCCAGCATAGATGCTATGTAAAGCCCGATCGCAGCTTCTGCCGCCTCCGACTTCCTACGGATGGAAAATGCCGTCCATGCCATCAGCACGCTCATCGTGGCGCTTAGGAGCATCCGCCCGGCATATCCCAGCGGAACCGGAGCTAACACCATTCCTAACGCATACACGGCTCCCAGAAGACTCCCTGCCAACCGCCCATACCGGCGTTCCGGCAGACGCAGGCAATTCTTCACCACCGACAGAAGCAGGAAATCCGCTGCCAGATTTTGCAGCAGGATGACATCCGCATACACACGATAGGTCACTGTCTCTTCCCACCTTTCTGTCCGACACGGGATATTATAAGAAAAAAGTTCCGCAAAATTTGTCAAACCGAGGGCGCAAAACGCCTGTTTTGATCGCCAAAAATCGGGGGAAAAACGTGAAATTTGAATAGATTCGACATAAATCGAAGGTCTGAATCGACGATAAAAAAGAATGTGCCTTGGCACGTCAGTGCCTTTTTGTGTAATAGGGGATTCCAAGGAATTTCCTATTACACAAAAAAAACACGCATCAGAAATTTTCACTTCTAATGCGTGTCTCTTCCAAAAGCAACTGCTTCTGTATATATTTTGTATTTTTACTAAAGCAAGAGCAGTTCATCTCTCACTCTTATATTATTTCTTATTTCTCAGAAAATCCGGAATATTGATCTGTGTTTCCTGGCGCATCGGGCGGAACGGCTGTGCCGGTGCCGACTGCGGTGCTTCCTTCGGAGCGACTGGCTGTGCCGGTGCTGCTGCAGATGGTGCACGGAAGGTCGGTGCCTTGTAGGTCGGCTGCGCTGCCGCTGCAGTCTGTGCTGCCGGCTGAGCGTATGTATTGCCAGTCGTCTTTGCCTTGAACGGAGTCTTGAACTCAGTCATCGCTTTTGCGACCGGTGTGTTCACACCGTGGGAATCCAGTCCAGTCGCAATAACAGTGATCGTCGCCTCATCCTGTGCATTCTCATCGTACATCGCACCGAAGATGATATTGGCATCGTCGCCTGCAAGCTCCTGTACATAGCTGGCTGCGTCATTTGCCTCGATCAGGCTGATATCGCCGGAAATATTGATGATAACGTGGCTTGCACCCTCGATGGTTGTCTCAAGCAGCGGGCTGGATACAGCCTGCTTAACAGCCTCAAGTGCTTTGTCATCACCCTTCGCATGACCGATACCGATATGAGCGATACCCTTGTCCACCATAACGGTCTGAACATCTGCAAAGTCAAGATTGATAAGACCCGGAAC
This sequence comes from Clostridium sp. AF32-7AC, assembly GCF_003477925.1. Classification (NCBI taxonomy): domain Bacteria; kingdom Bacillati; phylum Bacillota; class Clostridia; order Eubacteriales; family Clostridiaceae; genus Clostridium; species Clostridium sp. AF32-7AC. The sequence goes on along the minus strand of NZ_QUEG01000001.1, from coordinate 668,889 downwards.
ATTGATCAGGTCGGTAATACCCTGTACTGCCTGCTGAAGAACCTCATCTGCTTTCTTCAGTGCATCCGGCATCGTGGTACGGCGGTCTACGATCTCAAGAAGTTTATCATTCGGGATAACGATCAGAGTATCGACAGCTGCTTTCAGTTTTTCGATACCATTGAGCGCGTTGCTCATACGGGTCTTTGCCTCGAAACGGAACGGCTTTGTGACAACGCCGACCGTCAGGATGCCCATATCTTTTGCGATACGTGCAATAACCGGAGCTGCACCTGTACCGGTACCGCCGCCCATACCTGCGGTAACGAATACCATATCTGCACCCTTGAGAGCCTGTGCCAGCTCTTCCTGGCTTTCCTCAGCTGCTTTCTCACCGATCTCCGGCTTTGCGCCTGCACCAAGTCCCTTGGTCAGCTTCTCACCAATCTGCATAGCTGTGGACGCCTTGCAGAACTGCAGTGCCTGCTTATCTGTATTGATACCGATAAATTCTACACCGGCAATATCTTCATCGATCATACGGTTGACAGCGTTGTTACCGGCTCCGCCGACACCTACTACTATAATTCTGGCAGAGTTCTCTGCTTCATTTATCTTTATCTCTAACAAGATACTTCCTCCTTCATTTTCCCATCTGTTCCGGTTTTATCATCTTTATACTAAAATTAGGGTCTTTTAAATCTAGCCTACCTAATACTATATTTGATTTTCAGCAAAAAATCAATCGTTTCTTTTATAAATTTTCAATAAACCAGTCACAATGTTACTGTTCACGCATACGTGCCAGTAACGGAATTTGCCGATTCTTCCTAGTTTTTATCAAACCGGTACATCGGGTTTGCATTCGATTCATCGTAGCTGTCCAGATAGAGGGTTCCGGACAGATCCGGATAATCCCGCAGAATATCCGTCAGCTCCGAAAGTTTCCCGTTCATCTCACTGTTGCTTCCCAGCTCAACCTTCAAGCTCCTGATTTGAAGCGTCGCTTCCTTTTCCTTATTAAAACGGATCTCGTCCACCGCAACCTCGTTGACCGACAGTACCTGCGTCAGGTTCAGAATCTCGTTGAAAACGCTGATATCCTCGACCGGCAGCGGCTGATGCAGCACGATATGTCCAAAGGAAAGTCCGGCAATCTTCGGCACACCCGGCAATGTCTCGCTTGTGCTCTCCACAATGATGCCGTCCTTGTCAAAATACATCCGACTGTTCATGTAGGAAACGTAACCAACCACACTCTTCTCGTAGACGATCACCTCCACGTCCGACGGGCTGCGGAACACCAGCTTGTAATCCTGCACGAACGGAATTGACTTGTGCGGCCGGAAGCGGTACTGCAGATAGCAGAACACCGGATTCCGGCTCAGCCGCGAATCGAAAATAGACGCCTCTATCTGCTCTGCCGTATATTGCCGGTTTCCACTGACATGGATTGTATTGATCTGAAGCAGCGACAGACCGACAAAAAACGCGGCTGCCACAAGAAGTGCTACCGCCGTGATCCAGATATGTTTTTTTCCACGGCGGCGCCATACCTTTTCCTCTGTCTTTTTTTCATTCTGTATCTTCTCTATCTCCATCATCCTCCCGGCGCCGGATCTCTGCTCCTAATGCCCGCAAGTCCCGGCAAATATCTTCATATCCCCGCTCAATATGTTCACATTCTGATACTCTGGTCCATCCGTCCGCCCCCAGGGCTGCCACCGTCAGGGCTGCGCCGCCCCGCAGATCACGGGCACGCACCAAAGCTCCCCGCAAGGTTTCCACTCCGTCAATCCGGGCAATGTTCCCGCTGCATTCGATGTTCGCCCCCATTTTTTGAAGCTCCGCCGCTGTGCCAAACCGGTTTTCAAATACCGTCTCCCGCAGCATACTGGTTCCATCTGCCCGTGACAGCGCCGCCATCAAAAACGGCTGCAGATCGGTCGGAAACGCCGGATACGGTCCGGTTTTCACCGATACCGCCCGCAGGCGCTGTCCGCTGTGTACATATATAAGTTCCGGTTCCTGATAAAGCGAAACGCCCATATGCTCCAGCACCCCGGTCAATGCACGCAGCTCCTGTGTCTGCACGCCGTCCACGATCACCTCACCGCTGCAGGACGCAGCGGCAAGAAGATAGGTCCCGGCTACGATCCGGTCGCCGCCGATCACAAACCGACTGTCATGGAGCGGCAATCCGCCTTCTATTATCAGCGCATCCGTCCCGATCCCCCGGATCGATGCCCCCATACCATTTAGGAAATGGCACAGCTGTCCAATCTCCGGTTCCCGCGCGCATCCCCGCAGAACCGTCCGCCCCACCGCTGCCACAGCGGCAAACAGGGCATTTTCCACCGCGCCGACACTCGGAAACGGAAAAATAATCTCTGCCCCGCGAAGTCCCGTTGTCTGTGCATGCAGGAAGCCGTCCGGCTCCGATTCCTGTATTTCCGCGCCCAGCGCACGGAGTGCCCGCAAATGCCAGTCGATTGGACGTTTTCCGATCATACATCCGCCGGGGCTGTAGACCCCCGCCTCGCAAAAGCGTCCCAGGAGCGCTCCCAAAAGCATAATGGACGAGCGCATTCTCCCCATCGCTTTCTGCTCGATCCGCCAGCCATTCATCTTCGAAGTATCGATTTCCAGACGGTTTCCGTGCAACGCACACCGGCATCCCAGAGAATCAAGAATCCCCATCATACAGAACACATCCTGTATTCTGGGGACATTTTCAAGCACGGTAATTCCGCGGTTTAACACCGACGCCGCCATCATCGGCAAAACTGCATTTTTCGACCCCTGCACCGTGAGTCCGCCCTGAATCCGGCACGGTCCGTGAATCTCGATGAAAGCCAAACAATCCCCTCCCACCGGCATCTATGTATTATTATATGCCAACGAGAGAAAATGGTTCTCATTTTCTACATTTCCCGAAGTAAATATGTAACTCCGCCAAATATTCCTACTGCTCCAGCTTAATCTGGTTCGAGACGCTTAACACCATCCCCATCTCCAGCATCAGGAACATGACGGACGTACCTCCGTAACTGATAAACGGCAGCGTAACACCCGTGTTCGGGATCGTATTCGTAACAACCGCGATATTTAGGATAACCTGAATCGCGATGTGTGCCATCACGCCGATCACGATCATCGCACCCATCAGATCCGGTGCATTTCCAGCAATTACCATGAAGCGGTAAATCATAAACATGAAAATCAGAATGACCGAAATCGCGCCAAACAGACCTAATTCCTCACAGATAATCGAAAAAATCATATCATTCTGCGCCTCCGGCACGAAACCGAGCTTCTGAAGACTCTCGCCCAGTCCCTTTCCAAACAGACCGCCGGAACCGATCGCGTACAGACCCTGGAGCACCTGATAACCGCCGGAACGAGCATACTGCACCGGGTTGACCCAGACATTGATTCGTCCCAGCTGATAATCCTTCAGGATATGGAGCTTTACCAGCAGATGCCCTATATAGGGGGCGACCGCCAGAAGTCCGACGCCGCTTCCGATGCAGAGGAAAAACGGCCATTTGATCTTGCACGCCACAAACAGCATCACAAACACGATGCCGCAGATGATGATACCAGAACTTAAGTTGTTCGCCGTAACCAAAAGTGCCAGCGGCGCCGACAGCGCCACGATAAATCCGACTGCCCGCAGCTGGTTGATCCGCACGCCCAGATTGGCAATCAGAACCGCCAGAAGCAGAATCAGGGAAATCTTGACAATCTCGGTCGGCTGGAACTGGAGCGGTCCCAGGCGCAGCCAGCGCTTCTTACCATGCGATGCCACGCCCAGAGGTGTAAAACGCGTCAGAAGCAGCGTCACGTATGAAGCGATATATCCCAGCATCGCAAACCGCGCAAACCAGTGATAATCTATCTTGGAGACGATATACATCGCAACAAAGCTGACACCCGCGATGCCCGCCTGACGAAGCATAAAATATCCCGGATTGCCGTAATCAAGCTGCGCCTTATAGGAGCTCGCGCTGTAAATCATGATCAGTCCGAATACCGTCAGGAAAATGATGGTAAACAGCAGACTGTAATCATAAAACCGATGTGGTTTTTTCTTTTTAATTTTTCCCGGTTCCGGCATACTTCCACTCCCCTGCTTTTTGTTGTTACAGTTTCGAAATTCTGCCTGTAAACGGCAGTTTTTCCTTCAAATCAGGGCTGCCGCAGACAAATGCCGGCTGCGACAGACCCCTTAAATACATTAAGCCTTTATTCTTCCAATACCGAATTGCTGCGTGCTTTGCACTCCGCAATTCTCAAAAGTCACAATTCCTCCTGCAAGCAATCTTGCGTCGGATTTCCGACCTTTGAACCTTGGTATTACAAATTTCTCACAAACTCTTTGAATTTGCGTCCGCGCTCTTCAAAGTTCTTGAACTGCCCCCAGCTTGCACATGCCGGTGAAAGCAGGACGTTATCGCCCGGATTTGCGTAGGATGCACATACCTGTACAGCCTCCTGCAGATCTTCCGCGTACATGATATCATTGAAGCCGTGGCGTTTTGCACACTCGGCAATCTTGTCGCGGGTCTGACCGATCAGCACCAGATAGCGTACCTTTCCGCCAAAGCTCTCGATCCACTCGTCAAACTCGGAATGCTTATCATATCCGCCTGCGATTAATAAGGTCGGTCCCGGCATCGCCTTGATCGCCTGCATCGCTGCATCCGGGTTGGTTCCCTTGGAATCGTTGTAGTATTTGACACCAAAACGCTCGGTTACGAACTCAATGCGGTGTTCAACTGCCTTGAATTCCTTGATCACCTTCTGGATCTTCTCCAGCGGAACGCCCATGTTCATACTGATAGCAACCGCTGCCATAACATTTTCATGGTTATGACGGCCAAGTAGCTTCAGATCGTGGATATTGACAATCACGGTCTCTTTCTCGCCGTCGTTGTATACAATCTCATCCTCTTTCAGGTAGAAACCTTGTTTCAGGGTGCGCAGACTGGAAAAATATACCACCTTGATGTCTTTTAAAGTCTCACCAAATTCACGCAGTACCGGATCCTCATAGTTCAGGACACAGACATCGCCCTCTTTCTGGTTCTTGGTAATGCTCTCTTTCGTCTCGATGTAGCATTCCATCGTCTTATGACGATCCAGATGATCCGGGGTAATATTTAAAATAGCGCTTACATTCGGGTGGAAATCGGTCATGGTCTCCAGCATGAAGCTCGATACCTCTGCAACGGTTACGGTCTCATCCGTTGTCTCCAATGCATGGAATGCAAACGGCTCACCGATATTTCCAACTACAAATACGCTGTCATAGAATGACTTCATGATCTCGCCGGTCAGGGAAGTCGTCGTTGTCTTTCCGTTCGTGCCGGTAATGGCTGCCATACGTCCTTTGGCACAGTGATATGCAAGCTGCATCTCGCCCCAGATCGGAATACCGGTTTCACGAATCATCTCTACAAACGGTGCATCGGTCGGGATGCCTGGGCTTAAAATTGCCAGCTCCACGCCTAACAAATCCGTCTTTTTCAGCTCTCCGAGGACGAACGTGATCGTCGCGCCTTCGTCAAATTTCTTTTTCAGCTCCTCTGGATCCAGTTTTTCATTGCCATCGTAAAGCACTACCTCTCCGCCTTTTGAGAGAAGGAGCTTTGCAGCTGCAATACCGCTGATACCTGTTCCTGCTACTAATACTTTCTGACTCATAATCTTCCTCCTATAATCCTAAGTATGCTATAAGGCAAAGGATTGCCGTAATAATCGAAAATACGCCTACGACTCTGGTCTCAGACCATCCGCAGAGCTCGAAATGGTGATGGATCGGCGCCATCTTGAAAAAACGCTTTCCGCCCGTCTTCTTAAAATAGGTTACCTGAATAATAACAGATAATACTTCCACCAGATAAATCAGACCCACGATCGCGATAAAGATCGGCATCTGCATCATAAAGGCACTGGAAGCGACAAAACCGCCGAGTGCCAGTGAACCGGTATCGCCCATAAACACACGCGCCGGATAGACATTGAACAGAAGAAAGCCCAGAAGACTTCCAACTACTGCGCCGGTAATCGGGCTAATGCCGCTGTTCTCCCCGATCGCCACGATCGTAAAGAACGTTGCTACCAGAATCGTCACACTGGTGCACAGGCCGTCCAGACCATCTGTGAAGTTCACGCCATTGTCAGTTCCCAGAATGATGAAGAACAGTGCCGGTACAAACAGCCAGACCGGAAGCTGTAAATACTTGCCGGTAAATGGAATCAGCATCCCTGTTCCGATGTCCGGTGAGGTTACAATATAATAGGCAAAAATACCTGTGATCACAAACTGTCCGATCAGCTTCTGGATCGGATTTAAGCCCTCCGAACGTTTCATCACGATCTTGATGTAATCGTCCAGAAATCCAACCACGCCGAATCCAACGGTCATAAACAGCACCGGAATGATCTTCGGATAATCCCGGATATAGAGCAGAGACGTAATGATGATGCTGGAAAGAATTACCAGACCGCCCATCGTCGGGGTTCCCTGCTTTTTCAGATGCGTCTGCGGCCCGTCATCGCGCACCTGCTGTCCAAATTTCAACCTGTGGAGAAACGGTATCACGATCGGGCACAGCACTGCGCTGACCACAAATGCGATGATAACCGCCAGTATTGTTTCATTTACCATGTCACACCTCTAACTTATCTTCCTATGTATACAGAGATAGTTCCTCAAATTATACACTTCAATAGTATACGTCTTTTTAGGGGAATAATCAACCTCTTTTCTCCACCCCCAGATACGGCAAAATGACCTCAAACAGATCGCGGATCACCGGGGCGGCAATCGTCCCGCCATAGTAGATTCCTTCCGGTTCATCGATGGTGATGAGCGCGATCACCTGCGGATCGTCCGCCGGTGCAAACCCTAAAAATGAGGAAATATATTTTTTCCGGCTCCTTGGAAGTTTCTCCGAGGTTGCCGTCTTTCCGCCGATCCGGTAGCCCTCGATCCGGGCGTTTTTTCCACTCCCCTCCGCCACCACCTGTTCCAGAATATAACGCAGCGTCTCACTCGTCTGCTCCGATAAGATCCTCTCTCCTTTTGGATAGGCAAACACGTGGACTGCCTGACCATCTGCCCGCACGGCACGGATACCGATGTGCGGTGTAATGCGCGTGCCTCCGTTGATCAGGGAGGATGCCGTTGTAATGAGCTGGATCGGCGTGATCTGAAACGACTGCCCAAAAGAGACGGTCGCCAGCTCCACCGGTCCGATCTGATCCGGCTGGTGCATGATCGTCCCCGCCTCACCCGGCAGATCAATCCCAGTCTTTCCCAGCAGACCAAACTGCTTAAAATACTGATAGTACCGCTCCGGTCCCAGCCGCTGCCCGACATCGATCAGAACAGGATTGCAGGAATTCATCATTCCCTGTAAAAACGTCTCCCCGCCGTGTCCGCCCACCTTGTGACACCGAATCTTCCGATCTTCCACGATCCGGAATCCCGGGCAGGAAAACTGATCAGTCAGGTTGACCACGCCCGCCTCCAGTCCCGCAGCGGCAGTCACGATTTTGAATGTAGACCCCGGTTCGTATGTATCATTTAAACAGGGATTGCGCCACATCTGATTGAGGAGAGCTTGTTTATTTTGCGCTGATGCTGCGTGTGACTGCACTTCATTCTTCCAGGATATGTCTTCTTCTGTTTCTGAATCTTCGTTTTTTCCATCTGTCACCAGCTCAAACGGCTCATTCAATGAAAACTCCGGTGCATTTACCATTGCATAGATTTCCCCGTTCTTCGGGTTCATCACGATGATCGAGACGCGGTTCGCATTCTTTTTCTGCATCGTCTGGTACGCCGCCTGTTCCGCGTACATCTGGATATTGACATCCAGACTCGCCTGCAGATCCCGCCCTGCCTCCGGCTCGATGCGATCCTCCGCCTCATTTTCCAGCTCGATCCCCGCTGCATCCGTGAGCGTCAGGATCTTGCCATCCGTGCCCTTTAAATATTTCTCATACTGTACTTCCAGACCGATGATCCCCTGATTATCTCCCCCGGTGAATCCCAGCACTTTCGATGCCAGACGTCCATATGGATAATATCGTTTATAGTCCTCATCCACCTTGACCCCCTCCAGGCGCCTTGCCCGGATCGCATCGCCCCGCGTTTTCTCTACATTGGACTGGATCACCTCCCTGGAAGATCGCTTTTCCGTCTTTTTCCGCACCTCCGCCTCCGGAAGTCCCAGTTCTTCGCTTAAAACCCGGATAACTGTCTCCGGATCTTTTACCTGATTATGAATCACTGAGATAGTACACACAGTCCGGTTATCAGCGATCACCGTTCCGTTCCGGTCAAGGATCCGCCCGCGCGGCGCTTTGATACTGCGCTCCCGCTGATGCAGCTCCTCCGCCATCTGGCTGTAATAATCCGCTTTATACAGCATGAGGAAGAACAGCCTCCCCGCCAATCCTGCCATGCACAGGCAGATGGCGGCGCACAAAAAGACAGTTCTTCCTCTGTGATGCGTCCGGTTCCGATTCATACTGCTTCCTGTCTGATCTCATTGCTACAGTATATCATAAGAACCGTTTCTTTATTCTGTATTTTCGTTACTGTTCACACACGTGTGCCCAGCAACGGGATTTTGCCGATGCTACGCATTCCAAATCGGCAAAATCTGCTGCCAGAACTGTATCGTACGGATTTTTCAGTTCAGAAAATTCCTACCTGTGAACAGTTACGTATTTTCCACGCAGGATAGATAAGTCTTCCCGACAGGCACAATTCTTAATCTCCCGCTGCCTGCGCTTCCTGGGAAGCTGCCGTTTCTCCGGCATTATCCGCTGTTCCGGTGTCTCTGCCCGTTCCAGACGTTTCTCCGTTTCCAACCGCCGCCGATTCATCCTGCACATTTCCCATCGTATCCGGATAGCTGTACTCGTCTCCGGAATCGATAAATTCCTCGTCGTAGTTCGCCCAGCCGCCCTCCGGAGCCGGAGTCGTCTCTGCCGGTGTTTCAGCTGCATTCGGATCCTCGGTCGCTGTGCCGCTTATAATGCCTTCTTCCTGGCTGGAAAGATTGGTCTCGAGATCCTGTGCCGCGCCGCCTGCCGGGAATACATTCTTATATGGAAGGACTTCCGCCATGATCTTGCTGAAAATCTCGCTGGCAAAAGTCGAATGTGCCTGCTGCTCGCCCGGCAGATGCGGGGTATCTACTACCACATAGCAGAGTACCTGCGGATTGTATGCCGGTGCATATCCGATAAAGGAAACCAGATAATTCTTCTCCGCACGCGGCTGCTTCTGCGCCGTACCTGTCTTACCAGCCACTTCGTAACCGGCAACTGCCGCCGCGCCCGCGGTACCGCCGTCACCTGATACTGTCTGGTAAAGCGCATTGTTAATGAAGTTCGAGGTCGATTCCGAAACCGTCTCTCGCACCAGATTTGGGGAAACGGATTTGACAACGGATCCTTCGTCGTTCAGAATTTCTTTTACCACATGCGGCTCATAATAGGAACCGCCGTTGATTAAGGACGCATATCCGGCTGCCATCTGCACCATCGTACAGTTATAGTTCTGTCCAAATGCGTTGGTCGCCAGAGAAGCCGGATCCATATTGGATGCCTGATAAATCAGACCTGACGCCTCTCCCGGAAGGTCGATGCCCGTTTTCTCGCCAAATCCGAAAATCTTCTGATACTGGACAAACTTCTCTTTTCCTTCCAGTGATACAATACGCATCATAACGACGTTGCAGGATTTCATCAATCCCTGTGTGATCGTCAGCGGTCCGTGACCGGCTCGGGCAACACACCGGATATCCCAGTCTCCGAAATGCAGTTTTCCGCCGCACTCAAAGACCTCGTTTCCGGAAATCGCGCCTTCCTCGATCGCCCCGGCTACCGTAAATGCTTTCTGTGGAGAACCCGGCTCATAGGAGTCGCTCACGCAGAAGTTTCTCCACATTTTATACCACGCCTCGGACTTCGTCTTTTCATCCATCGCCTGGATTTCCTCATCCGTATAGTAGGTGCTTAAATTGTACGGATCATTCAGATTGTAACGGGTCGTCGTATCCATCGCCAGGATCTCACCGCTGTTCGGATCCATGACGATCGCCGCCGCCAGATTACTTCCAATGCCCGCCTGCCACTCATCCAGATATTTCTGGACAATCTTCTGGATGTTGACGTCGATCGTCAACTCCAGCGTCCTTCCGTTCTGCGCCGGTTTTACCGTTCGCTCGACGTTCGAATCGCCGTTTAAATAACCATACTCACGACCGCTCACACCGTTCAGGATATCATTATAATACTGTTCAACACCGCCGGATGCATTGCCATCCTTGAGGGCAAAACCAACCACATTGCATGCCAGCTCATTGTACGGATACGTTCTCTTATATTCTTCCTCGAACCATACGCCCGTGATACGCTGGTTGCCGCCTTCCTCCGTCGGCAGCGCCCGGTATTCCTTGTTCTTGTCCTTCTCATAAGTCTCAAACTTCTCTTTGTCTTCCGCTGGAAGCTGTTTCGCATAGATCACATACTGGCTGTCTTTTTTCTCCTCGATCATCGCCTGCAGCTCGTCCCGCTTGTAACCGAAGCACTCCACCAGCGCGTCCAGCGTGGCATCGAGATACTGGTAGTTCTCCTCCGTATCCAGAATCTGCTTCGGATCGATGACCAGATTGTAAACTTTCTCGCTAATCGCCAGATACGTCCCGTTCCGGTCGATAATATTGCCGCGCTTGTAGGGAATCGTGCGGCTCTCATAGTCCTGATGGCTCAGGACTATCTGATTGTACGACTCGCCCTTACTTTTTACCAGATTATAAAGCACCAGCACCAATGCAAACAAAGCCAGCATAATTACCAGGACGGTAATTGCCAGCTTTTCCTGCATATATTTCCGAAAGGTCTGTCTGCCGTTAGTGTTTTGGGATGTCCTCATACTGTCTTACATACTCGCTTTCCGTCTTGTCATATAAAAGAATCTGATCCTTATTTGCATATACCATGCCGAGCTCTTCGGTCGCCACTTTATATACATGATCCAGATCCACATACGTGTCAATCCGGGTCTGAAGTGCATCATTCTCGGACTTCAGGTTCTCCAGTTTCAGCTCCAGATCCTCAATGTGGTTGATACGGGTCGTGATCGACGCCTGCTTATGCAGATAATTCATACATAAAACCAGCGTGATCAGCGCAGCGATGGTCAGCGCCAGCACATACGGTCCGTTCATGTAAAGCGCCTTTTCCTGGTTGCGGCGCACGGCGTGTTTATGCCGGTACTCCTCTCTCTCATCTCTTTCTGGTCTTATCTCCACGGTTCTCTGAACTTTTCGCACGGTATTACCGTCCACATACGTGGAGGCCGATACATGTTGTCTCCTTCTGACAGACATAACGTTCCCTCCCTGCTCTTTCGCTTTTTCTCTCTTTTATCTCCCCCGCACCTGAAACGATCTCTGTTCTGCGGTGCAGTTATGCTTTTGTTTATGATTTTTCAAATACCCGGAGCTTTGCGCTCTTGGAACGCGGGTTTTCTTCCATCTCCTGATCGGTCGGAAGAATCGGTTTTCTTGTAATCACCCGGCCGCGGCTTTTGCGTCCACAGACACAGACCGGAAAATCCGGCGGGCAGATGCATGGATTTTCATTCGTCCGGAAACGGTTCTTTACGATTCTATCTTCCAGGGAATGGAACGTAATGATCGAAAGCCGTCCGCCCGGTGCCAGGCGCTCAATCATCGTATCGATCGAATCTTCCAGCACATCCAGTTCCCGGTTTAACTCGATCCGGATCGCCTGAAACGTACGCTTTGCCGGATGACCGCCGGTCGCCCGGACCTTTGCCGGAATCGATGCCCGGATGATCTCCGTCAGCTCGCCTGTCGTCTCAATCTCTTTTTTCTGTCGTGCCTGTACGATGTGTTTTGCAATATTCTTCGCAAACCGATCCTCACCGTAGTCCCGGATGATCCGGTACAGTTCCATCTCACTGTAGGTATTGACGATGTCCTTCGCGGTCTGCTCATTTCTCTGATCCATCCGCATATCCAGCGGCGCATCGTCCTCGCGATAGGTAAATCCCCGTTCCGCTGTGTCAAGCTGGAAAGAAGAAACACCCAGATCCAGATAAATTCCATCCACCTGCGGAATCTCCAGCTCATCTAACACCTGTGCAATCCGCTCATAATTGCTCCGCACAACGGTTATCTTATCTCCAAAGGGAGCCAGACGTTCTGACGCAGCCGCAATCGCGTCCGCATCCTGATCAATCCCGATCAGGCGTCCGCCGTCTCCCAGCCGTGCCGCTACCTCGCTCGCGTGACCGCCGCCTCCCAGTGTCCCATCCACATAGATACCCTGGGGCTTTACACAGAGACTGTCAACCGTCTCATTTAATAATACTGATTTGTGATTAAATATCATATGCCAAGGCCTTCCATATTTTCTGCAATCTCTTCCATGTCATCATAGACATTCTTCTCCGCCCAGGTCGCCTTGTTCCAGATCTCGATCCGGCTTCCGACGCCGACCAGGACAACCTCCTTCTCGAGTCCTGCAAAATCCCGCAGAACCGAAGGAAGCAGGATTCGTCCCTGACGATCCACCTCACACGCCGAGGCACCTGCCAGAAAGAAACGGGAGAATTTTCTGGCATTCTGATTGGTAAGTGGGAGTGCCTGTAACTTCTCTTCGAACTTTTTCCACTCAGTGTTATCGTACACAAAAAGACAGCCATCCAACCCCTTTGTCACCACAAATTCGTCTCCAAGCTGTTCCCTGAACTTCGACGGAACGATCAAACGTCCCTTCGCATCGATTGTATGATTGTATTCTCCCATGAACATATCAATCACCCGTCATCCGATGTGTACCACTTTTGTGTCCCGAAAATCCATTTCGTTCCACTTTTCACCACTTTCTACCACTTGTTATGTTTATTTTAGTACATGCCCATCAAAATGGCAAGGTCTAAATCGAAAAAAAATCAGAAAACTCAGGCACCGGTTCTTTTTCCGAACACATGTACCTGAGTTTTCTGTACTTATCTATATTTGTTTCTATTTCCACTCTTATTTTATAGCGCCGTCTCCAGCCCTCTTTCAGTCTCCGTCTCCAGCCCGATATACTGATTTAAGAGTTTGTCAAGCTCCACACTGTAGTGATAAATTGTGTCATATGCTGCCTTTGTGTCAATATTTTGATTCAGCTGCTGTCTTGCCCGTTCAATCTTTTGAACTAATTCTTCTCTCATATCCGCCATCCTATGCATTCTCCTTTTCTATTCTCTAGTGCCATTCCTCCTTACTTCACTGTCATTTTACGTCTTCCACCAGCAAAAAGCAAACTATTTCGACCGATTAAATTCGACAAAAAACGACGTTTGTTACTGTTCACACACGTGTGCCCAGCAACGGGATTTTGCCGATGCTACGCATTCCAAATCGGCAAAATCTGCTGCCGGAACTGTATCGTACGGAATTTTCAGTTCAGAAAATTCCTACCTGTGAACAGCAACCGACGTTTGCATATAACAATAGGGCAGGATCCCGAAGAATCCCACCCTACTATATAAATACATTATTCAGAATAAACCTATTTCACGCCAAAGATAGCCATGAATGTACCTGCTGCTACGGCAGTACCGATAACACCAGCTACGTTCGGTCCCATTGCGTGCATCAGAAGGAAGTTGCTCGGATCTGCCTCAGAACCAACCTTCTGGGATACACGTGCTGCCATCGGAACTGCAGATACACCTGCGGAACCGATCAGCGGGTTTACCTTACCATGAGTTACCTTGCACATAATCTTACCGAAGATAACACCTGCTGCAGTACCCAGAGCGAATGCAATCAGACCCAGAACTACGATCTTGATGGTATCCAGGTTTAAGAAAGCCTCTGCACTGGTAGTAGCACCTACGGAAGTACCCAGGAAGATAACGACGATGTACATCAGGGCGTTGGAAGCAGTCTCTGTCAGCTGCTTAACAACACCAGACTCACGGAACAGGTTACCAAGCATAAGCATACCAACCAGCGGAGCAGTTGTCGGCAGAATCATGCAGACAACGATTGTAACAACAACCGGGAACAGAATCTTCTCCAGTTTGGATACCGGACGAAGCTGCTCCATACGGATTTCTCTCTCCTCTTTGGTGGTAAGGAGTTTCATGATCGGCGGCTGGATAATCGGAACCAGAGCCATGTAGGAGTAAGCTGCTACGGCAATCGGTCCCATCAGACCTGTCTGACCAAGTTTACCAGCCAGGAAGATAGAGGTCGGGCCGTCTGCACCACCGATGATGGAGATAGCAGCCGCAGCCTTATCGTTGAATCCCATGAAGATAGCCATGAAGTAAGCGCCGTAGATACCGAACTGAGCAGCTGCACCGAGCAGGAAGCTCTTCGGGTTAGCGATCAGCGGACCGAAGTCTGTCATCGCACCGACACCCATGAAGATGAGGGATGGTAAGATACTCCACTCATCCAGTAAATAAAAGTAATGTAAAAGTCCACCAACTCCGTTCGATGAGTCTTCAATCGATCTCATAATATCCGGATAGATATTTACAAGCAGCATACCAAAGGAAATAGGAAGAAGCAGTAACGGCTCGAATCCTTTTCCGATTGCCAGATACAGGAAAATCAGCGCTACGAAAATCATAACGATGTTTCCAAATGTCAGGTTTAAGAATGCTGTCTGCTGAAGAAGATTGGACAATGTAGTTGTTATATATTCCATATTAATTCCTCCAAACGGAATAACATATCCCGTATTTTTTCAGCCAGTTTTATAAAAATTAGATTAGTTTAATGTAGCAAGAACTGCGCCCGGTTCTACCATATCGCCTACTGCAACATTAACACTGGCAACGGTACCGTCCTGAGGAGCTACGATCTCGTTCTCCATCTTCATAGCTTCCAGAAGCAGGATAACCTGACCACGTTTTACAGCTGTGCCAGCTGCTGCCTTAATACCAAGGATCTTACCTGGCATCGGGGATGTGATGGTTACGCCGCCTGCTGCCGGAGCTGCTGCCGGTGCTGGAGCTGCTGCTGGAGCCGGTGCTGCTGCGCCTGCAAATCCTTCTTCTACGGTTACCTGATATGCTGTACCATTTACGGTGATAGTATAATTCTTCATTTTAAATTCCTCCAGATTTTATCGATGATTATTTACGTGTAATGGAGCGGATATTTACGCTGTCTGCCGGTACGCCGGTTGCTGCTGCGATCGCTGCAGTGATAACTGCTACCAGTTCTCCATCGTTTGCCGCATTGCCTGCTGCTGGTGCTGCGGTACGTGCCGGCGCTGCT
This sequence comes from Clostridium sp. AF32-7AC, assembly GCF_003477925.1. Classification (NCBI taxonomy): domain Bacteria; kingdom Bacillati; phylum Bacillota; class Clostridia; order Eubacteriales; family Clostridiaceae; genus Clostridium; species Clostridium sp. AF32-7AC. The sequence continues at coordinate 653,563 of NZ_QUEG01000001.1, read as the reverse complement.
GCCGGTGCTGCAGTCTGTACAGGTGCCGGTGCTGCTGCCGGTGCCTCTGCTCCTGCTTTTTTAGCCTTTACATTTGCCTCAATCTCGTTAACCTTCTTGAAGCTGCTGATAATTAAGCTGATGAAGATCAGTACCAGGAATACGGTACCCATACCCATCAGGGTATTTAATGCTGCCTTCTCCATCTTCTCACCGAAGCTGTAGTTTACAACAAAGGATAACTCAGTCGGTACCAGAGAAGTACCGCCGTAGCTGCTTACGCTCTCCTCAGCGGTCAGGGAGAAAGTCAAGTTTCTCTTCTCAAAGGAAGCCTGAACAACTGCTGTGTAGCTGTCATCATCGGCGCGCTCTACGGTCACGCTCTGAATCTCACCCATCTTGCCTAAATCGTCCTTAGAACTGGTCCAGGAAGAAATTGCAGACTCAATGACTGTGTTTTTCTGCTTCTCAGCCTGTTTCAGCTGTGCTGCCAGATCTTCGTCACTGTAGCTGGCGAACTGCTCCAGATAGCTCTTAGCGCCATCGCTCATGGTCTGCTCGATCTCCGGAGAAATCGGCTCTACCGCTTCTTCAGAAGCGCTACCACAGGCGGACAGAGCGAAAAAGCAGACTGCCATGCAAAGTACAAGCAGCATTCTTTTCATATTCTGTTTCATAAATGTGTCACCTCGTAATTAGATCGTTCCATGCTTTGACGGACGTCCCTCTTTCTTCGTGAATCATATCCTGACAGCATCCATGTTTCTTTCATGGCGCCATCCGTGATACTTCCCACCTATCTGTGTTTGCAGGTGTTTTTGCAAAATTTCCAGAGCTTGTCATCCACTCCGGGAATTCTCCATCTGACACGCTGCGGCAGCAGAGGATTGTACAATCTCCTCTGCATACATAAATGGCATGCACTTCCGTCTATGCGAATCCGACTTTAATAGCCATGCATACATAAACATCTGTACCACTGACTTGTTATTCGATTCTCACATAAGCGCTGTCCGGTGCCTGACTGATGACAAACACTGCCCTCATCCCTGTTTCCGGAAATGATTCCGGCAGCCAGCCGCACTGACATCCCTTTTTTAGCACTACAACTCCGCCGACGGTTCTGATTATATAATCATTATACAATATGTAAAAACACGCTGCTTCCATGCAGTACTAAATCCGGAATCTGCATTCTCCGACCTTTCCCTGCCTGCGTCTTAGCGCAGCTGCCTGCCTGCGAACCACTGCTTTCACAGTTTCCTGCTGACAAACGCCCCGCTTTCGCACTACTTCTGTGCCCGCCATCCCGATTCTGCGCTTTTGCCGATATAACGCATACCGAGGCTCTTCCTAATTTGCAGCCAGAAGAGCCTCGCATCTTTCGTCAAATCCGCACCGGAACAGCCGCAGCTTATCTTGCACATACAGTTGATATAGCAGTTTGAAACGTCATGTTATGCCAGATTACTTATGCTGTTTTCCTCCATCCCATAAGCAAGTCCTTTTTTTGCCTGTTTAACATTGTATAATGAGGTTGGCAAAAAAGCAAGTTATTTCCGTTCGAATTTGTTTACTTTTTCATTTTTTTAACTGAATCAGCTCCAATATCTGGGTACTGGTTCAAATCATATTTATATTATACCCCTGCCGGACCAGACGGCTGCACCGGTGACTGGCTTCCGGTTGTCGGAGTCTGTCCATCCGTCGAACCGCCATTTCCCGCCGCATTCTCCTCCGGCAGAACTACCGTGCAGCTTCCGTCTGCCGCTGCCTGCCAGGTATTTCCATCCATCTCGAACGTAATACCTGCGTACATCGCGCCGCTGGCATCCAGGTAATATTTCTTACCGCCAAGATCCAGCCAGCCGGTCTGCATCACGCCGGACTCGTTCATGTAATACCACTTTCCGCCGACTGCCTGCCAGCCCGTCGTCATGGCGCCGGAGCCGTCAAAGTAATACCAGCTTCCGCCCAGGTTCTGCCAGCCCGCCTGCATCGCGCCGGATGCGTTCAGATAATATTTCTTGCCGCCCGTCTCCAGCCAGCCCATCTGCATCAGACCATTGTCCGCCATGAAATACCAGCTCCCATCAACCGCACGCCAGCCCGTCGCCTGCTCGCCCGATGCATCAAAATAACGCCAGCCGCCGTCCAGTGTCTTCCAGCCGGTAATCATATGACCATCCGCCTCCAGATAATACTTTTTGCCTGAAAGCTCCAGCCATCCTTTAGACGGATTGCCCGCCGCATTCATATAGTACCAATTCTGACCATCGTTAATCCACGCCGATTTCTGCATCACATGGTTCTGATAATAGTAACGGTTCCCCGCGATCGTCCGCCAGGTATTGCCCGGAATGATCTGCGTATAATCTTTATACAGATAATCAATATCCACATTGCCGTTCACGCCCTTGACCGAACCGGTGTTGGACGCCTGCCACATCGAGGTCTTTGAATATGTATACTTCTGCTGGTATTTTGCCACCCATATATCATACGAAATCTTCGACATATCGATCTTATTGGCAATCCAGTATTCATTTGCATAGACCATCGGATAATATCCTGCATCCTGAATCCGCTTACAGAACGCGTTGATCACATCGCTGACCTGAGACTGCGTCAGAGTTCCCAGCGTATTAGCATCCTCGGCATCAAAGACAACCGGAAAGGAGATAGGATAATCCTTGATAAGATTCAGGACAAAATCCGCCTCCTGCTGCGCCATTTCGACCGAAGTCGCATACGAATAAATGTACGCGCCCAGCCGCAGCCCTGCCTGGCTCGCATTTGCCGCGTTCATAGCGAAAAACGGATCCACATTACCGCGGAACCGGGTTGCCAGCATCGCAAACTGTACATTATCCGATGCCACCTGGCTCCAATTTACATTCTGCTGCCAGTAGGACACATCCACGCCGCGCGCAATCGCACCGATCCCCTCATTCTCCGTCACCCGGTACACGCCAAGCCCCGATGTGACCGCGCTCACACCCCCATTGGAAACAGAAGTCGAACCGCCAGAGCTGCCTGTACTTCCCGAATTGGAGCTGCCCGAACCGCCGCCCGGCCCCGCATTCGAGGATGACGATGTAAGAGAAGAATCTCCCGCCGGTCCTGCCAGCGCTGTCATCGGCTGAAAACACAGCGCTGCTGCCAGCATGCCAGCCGCTGCCCGTGAAAGCACACGCGCGCGCCCCATCCTTTTTTTGTTCATTCTATTCCGATTCATGCCAAAAAACCTCCTTGATTATCCTTTTATACCTGTTGTCTGTTCACCATTTATATACATTTCCCCGCCTGATCCGGCGGGGGCATATGCGAAACAAATATGGTTCATCCACACACTGTGTAACCAACAGCAGAACATTTCCTATTATAACCTAGTTTAACAGATACTCCCCATCCACTTCAATAGAGAAACTTTAAATAAAATCTGTCAAATTTATTACAGAATGCTTCCCTTTCTGCTAAAAGAATGAAGCCGTCCATGCCAAAAACAGGATTTTCAAGCAGAAAAACACAATAATGCCGGAACAAAGCTTTCCCCCGTTCCGGCATTTCATTTTTGCATATTCAGTTTTCCGCAAAATTCCACTTTTCTTTATTCCTGCAAAGGAACTTCTGTTCTCCTGAAAGATTTTTTCCTATTTCCGATTCCGGTTCATCAGGCGGATAATGTACAGAAACAGGTTGATAAAATCGAGATACAGCTGCAGCGCTGAGAATACCGATGCTTTCTGAAGCAGCTCCGGATCCGCGGAGAAAATCTGGTAATTATCCCGGATCTTGGTTGTATCATAAGCGGTAAAGCCTAAGAATACCACGATACCGGCATAGCAGAGCACTGTCTCAAAGCTGCCTAGATTTAAAAACATTGAAAGCAGACCAAAGAGAATCAGAAACAGCAGTCCGCCAACGAGCAATGGACGGATTCCGCTCAAGTCCAGCTTGAAGATCAGGCTGACGCCCGCCATCATTCCGAAGAACAGCGCGGTCGCCGCAAATACAAACACCATCTCCACAACACCGAAGATCAGGAAATACATCGAGAAAACAACGCCGTTTAAAGCTGCATAGAATAGAAACAGCCCTCTCGCCGCTCCCACCGATAACTTGTGAATCCGGGCACTCAGCCAGATCACCGTCAAAAGCTCCAGTCCCGTCAATGCGAGGGTCGCATACGGAACCTGAAATACATACAAAATCGCTCCCGTCACGTATCCGGCTAATGCGATGCCAAATGTCACAAGAAGCCCTGCAAACATCCATAAATATGTCTTCGCCACATACTGTCCCAGTGTCTCATGGCGTTCCCCCGCCATCTGCCAGGACTCATTCATTGGTTCATAGCCCATAATTCTGCCTCTCTTTCTGACCAGCGGCAAGTGCCTCTGCCCTCTGTTTCGAATCTCCGTTTTATCTGCCGCTTGCGCGGCATCCATCCAGGAAGAAACACTGTCACCTATCTTTTGTAACATAAGAATATCACACTTTCTGAAAAAAATCCAGTACCACCCCGTTTTGTCAATCATTTTCGAAACCATGCATAACTGTTTACAGGTTATGAAGCTCCCGCCTCTTTTTCTTCCACGGAAGCGGCACATTCCATTTTTTCAGCGCACTGAAAAAATAATAATAAATATTAAAGAGAACCGTTGTGATCGTCCAGGTCAGCGGATAGCTGAATACCACTGTCAGGATATCCGGGCGGATCGGAACAGCGATCAGGATCCAGACAACCCGCAGGACGCACACGCCCAGCGCCGTCATAATCATCGGAATCCAGCAGTCTCCCACACCGCGCAGTGCGCCGGAATAAATCTCAATACAGAGGTATGTCACAAATGCCGGCACCAGGAAGTGAAGAATCTTCATGCCGATCGCGATTACCTCTGCATCCGTTGTGAACAACAGATAAATATAGCCGCCCGTCAGATACAGGATCGTGCTCAGCCCCACCGTGATAATACAGGAAATTCCCAGGCAGACGTACACGCTGCGTTTCACACGGTCCAGCCGCCCCGCGCCGTAATTTTGTCCGACAAAGGTCGTGATGGAGATCCCCAGCGCATTAATGATCATCCAGTAAGTGCTGTCGATCTTTCCATATGCAGCCCACGCCGCCACCGTGTCTGTTCCCAGTGCATTGACGCTGCTCTGGATCACGAGGTTGGAAAAGGAATACATAACCGACTGGAGTCCAGCTGGAAATCCAATCCGTATGATCCGCACCAGAATCACCGGTGTGATCCGCGTTTTCCGGATCTCAAACCGGTACGAGCCATCCGCACGCATCAGCGTTCCCAATACCAGACACGCGCTGACCACCTGGGAAAGGATCGTCGCCACCGCCGCACCACGCACGCCCATCCGAAGTCCTACTACAAACAACAGATCGAGCGCAATGTTTGTAAAACAGCTGATCACAAGGAAATAGAACGGTCTTTTAGAATCACCGATTGCCCGCAGGATTCCGGCACCCATATTATATAAGAGGTTCGCCGTGATTCCGACAAAATAAATGTGCAGATACCCGCTTGCATTGTCCATGATATCCTCCGGCGTCCCCATCAGGCGAAGCGCCGTGTCGGAAAAAAGGAGTCCGCCAACCGTCATAAGGATACCGCACAACAGCGAAAAGGCAATCGCCGTGTGGACTGCCTCGCTGACCCGCTGACCGCGTCCCGCCCCGTAAAACTGGGCGATGATAACTGTCGCACCCGAAGAAAGTCCTACAAAAAAGCCAACCAGCAGGTTCGTAAGCATCGATGTGCTTCCGCCGACCGCCGCCAGCGCTTCCTTTCCGACAAAACGGCCTACTACCACCGCATCTGCCGTATTATAGAGCTGCTGAAAAAAAGTTCCAAATAAAATCGGGAAGAAAAATAGCAGAAGCTGTTTCCAGATCACTCCCTCTGTGATCGCATTTGCCCGGCCAGTCTCCCCGGTTTGTCTGACTCCCTCTTCCCGTCTGGTATCTTTCATCCAATCCACCCCCTCTTATGTTCTTTGTCTCTGTTTCCTGTATGCATCCTGCTCACAGATATTTCACCTATAGGAATTCATATGTCTTTTCGTTATTCTTCTCCCGCAAATCCCATTTCCAACTCAATTCAGCTCCGCAATCCGCGAGATCCCCACATAGATATGAGAAATCTTGTACCAGGTAGCAAAATCGACCACGCCCGTCTGCGGAAGTCCAAACACCGACTGGAACGCCCGTACGGATGCCTCCGTTCCGGGTCCGTAGATCCCGTCCGGCGTAACCCGCGGGATCGCTGTATACACAGTCGCCACCGCGTCAAGCTGCTGCTGCAGCTGCCGCACCTTATCGCCGCTGGACCCCACTTTAAGCGGTTCCCCCGGATAAGAGATCGGGATTCCTGATATCTGTTCCGCAGTGTTGATGTAAATACTATTTCCATAGAAGCGCCGCAATATCTCGATCGCGCTGTATCCCTGTTCTCCCAGACTGCACGAACCCCACTGGGTCATCCAGCCCGGGCAGGACACCCGCCGCCCATCGCAGTACTGTGTCAGAATCGGCTGCCGCACACCGGGGCGGGACAGATAGTTGTCAAAAATGTCGTCCACCACCTCTGAGATCGGCTCGAAAATATCACGCCCGTAAATCCACTTGTGATCGAATGCCGTTGAGGAAGTGATTGTAAAATCGTAGCCCTGGTTCCGATACCACTCCGTATACACCCGGTTCAGTGTAAATGACATGATCGCAAGCACATTGGCGACGATCGTGCTGCGCGGCCAGGTCGCGTAGATCTCGCTCGACGCCACGTTTTTGATATAATCCCGGTATGACACATAGTAATCTTTTGCGGAGGCATTGGTCGGTACGCCGTCATGCACGACGATCGTCTGCGGTACCACCACGCGGCTCAGCACGATCTCGCCGCTCTCCTGCACCGGTTTTACCTCATCTTCGGCAATCTTGGGCGGATAGGAACCATATAAGGTATGGTCCGGAATCTGGATATTCTCCTCCGCTCCGGTCTGAGCCGGAAGCGGAATCATCCGGATCGGCTGGACTGCCAGCACGCCCGCCAGCACCTCCGTTCCCTTTACCTTCACCGGCCCATAGCCCTCTGCCCGCACTTCCACCGTATAATCCGCATACGGCTTTTCCCGGTTCTGTTCTTCCAGTGAAAGCAACGCAGGAGGCGCCGCTACCGCAATCTCCTCCGTCTGCCCGGATAAATTGGTTCTAAGCACTTCCTGCGTCTGTCCTGATTCTCCATAGCTGATCGAAGCCTCTGCTCCCTTAATTGGAAAATTGTTTTCACTGTTTACCACATCGATCCGCAGATAGCCGTCCTGCATTCCAGTTGTCTCACAGATTCGGACACGGTCGAACGAATGATAGCGCATACACGCAGCCTCGCATTTATTTTACATGGTCATTTACAGTTTATATCCGGCATCTTTTATCTATGCCGGTTTTTAACCGCTTTTTTAATGTTTTACTGCCGTATCTTCCTTGTTTTCCTCTTCTAAATTGCTCGCGTCGCCTCTGCCAGCCACATCTTCTCTTCCTCCATCATATACGGAGACAGCTTCTCATACACGCCCTTATGGTACGCGTTCAAAAGCTCGCGGTCGCGCGCTTCCATAAGCGATACATCGATCGTGTCCAGATCGATCGGAACCCAGGTCAGGTTTTCAAATTTCATGAACTGACCAAATTCATTCTTCACATCCTTCACACAGAGCATCAGATTCTCCGTCCGGATGCCAAATTTTCCTTCCAGATAAAGCCCCGGCTCATCGGAGGTAACCATGCCTTCCTCCAGAACCGCATTTTCAGCAGGCGATGTGAGCAGCCTCCATCGGATGGAATTCGGGCGCTCATGCACACATCCCAGATAGCCGACACCATGCCCTGTTCCATGGTTGAAATCCAGACCGTTTCTCCACAGGAGTTCGCGCGCAATATAGTCCAGGTTGATACCGCGGCAGCCATACATAAACTTCGCATCCAGCAGACGCAGCATCGAACACGCCACCAGCGTACAGCAGCGTTTTTCTTCCTGCGTGATCGGTCCGACCGCGATGGTACGCGTCACATCCGTCGTTCCCTCATAATACTGTCCGCCGGAATCGACCAGATACAGCCCCTTATTCGGCACACTGCTCTTCTCTGTCTCAGAGGCCGTATAATGGCACATCGCCGCGTTCGGTCCCCACGCAGAGATCGTCGTAAAGCTCATATCCAGGCAGTTTTTTTGTTCCAGGCGCAGCTTATCCAGATATTCCCCTGCGGTCCACTCGTCCAGTCCTTTTTCGCCTGCATGTTCCTTCACCCAGCGCAGGAAACGGGTCAATACCAGACCGTCCTGCACATGCACACGGCGCATATTTTCCTGTTCCACTGAATTTTTGACTGCTTTTGCCGCTGCCGTCGGATTCATCGCCTCGATCACTTTCACGCTCGCATCCAGGCACCGGAACAGACGGTAATTGATCTTCGACTTTTCCAATAAAACTCGCTCATAGCGGAATGCGGATGCAATCTGGTATACCGCCTCATATGGCATGATCCGAACGCCCAGTCCATGCAGATAGGCACGTACTTCTTCGTTCAGCGTCTTCTCATGAATAAAGAGGAATAATTCCTGTTTTGTTACAATCAAGTAGGACAATACAACCGGCGTATGTACAATGTCATCACCCCGGATATTTAAAAGCCACGCGATATCATCAAGACTCGTCAGCAGATGCACCGTCGCCTGACGCTTTTTCATCTCCCCGCGCAGATCTGCAATCTTCTCCTCCGCCGATTTTCCCGCATACTTCTCTTCCAGAATCCAGACCGGGTTCATCGGAAGCGCCGGGCGGTCGTCCCAGATGTTTCCAACCAGATCCTCACCCTCCGAAATGCGTACCTTTTTCCCGGACAGTGCTTTCGCGATGCGCTCGCCCTCGGCCGTATCGACCACTCTGCCGTCAAAACCCAGAACACCCTGTTCCGGCATATGTTTTTTCAAAAATTCCAGCGTCGTCGGCACGCCCTCCTGACCGGAGCGGTAAAGTTCCACCCCGCTGCCGGAAAGCTCTGCTGCCGCCTGCACAAAATATCTGCCATCCGTCCAGAGACCTGCGTCCTCCATCGTAATGACCGCCGTTCCCGCCGAACCGGTAAAGCCTGTCATATATTTCCGGCATTTGAAATACCCGCTCACGTATTCCGAGCCATGGAAATCCGATGTTGGAATCAGATATGCGTCCATTCCACGCTCCGCCATCTTCTCGCGAAGCTGTTCAATTCTCGCCCGAACCTCACGTCCCATTTTTCTGCCTCCTGTTGTTTCTCTATTATCCATTTTTCAACGCATCTTTGATCGCCTCCGTGATCGCCTCACTGTACGTCGGATGCGCGCGCATCGCCGTCGAGAGCTGATATGCCGTAAGACCGTTGGCGATCGCCGTTGCCATCTCTCCGATCATGTCCGTCGCACGCGCACACATGATCTGCGCCCCGATCAGCGTGTTGGTATACGCCTCAAAAATCAGGCGCACAAAACCGCGGCTGTTTCTCGCCAGAAGCGCTTTTCCATTTTCCGTCATATATGCCACACCGCACTTGATCTTCATATTATAAAGGCGGGCGTCATTTTCCGTAAATCCAACCGCCGCAATCTCCGGCTCCGTATAAATACAGGTCGGCACAACCGGAAGCACGACATACATACCGTTCGGCACGACCGAAAGCTGCATCCGGTGTCCGCGTCCCGCCAGGTTTTCGACCAGATAAGCCGCATGGGACGCTGCCACATGGGCAAGACGTTTCCGCGCCACGGTATCGCCGATCGCATAGACATTTTCCTGCGTCGTGCGGTAGGTTCCCTTGATGAGCGGACGCCCATTTTCCAGCTGTACCTGACAATCGTCCGCCAGAACCTTCGACATATTCGGGCGTCTGCCGACTGCCACCAGCACGCGGTCCGCCGGGCTTTCCTTCCAGCCGCGCTCACAACGGTAATTGACCGACACCGTGTCGTTGCCGCGATCCTTGATCTCCATGACCTGTACATTGCAGTGGACTTCAATACCCTTAGAACGCAGATTTGCTTCCATCTGCTCGGAAATCATCGGATCCATCGACTCCAGCAGACGGTTTGCCTGCTCCAAAAGCGTCACGCGGGAACCGAGCGCCGCGAAGATCGTCGCGATCTCCACACCGATGACACCGCCGCCGATGACCGTCAGACAGTCAAAATTCCAGTCATCCATCCGCAGAATATCACGGCTTGTCATAACCTGCGGCAGATCAATTCCCGGGATATCCGGAATCACAGGGCTGGAACCGGTTGCCAGAATCACATTTTTTCCTTTCAGCGTCAATGCGCCTTTGGAGGTCGTCACACGCACCACATTATCCGCATGCAGGCGCGCATCGCCGTGAATCATCTCCACCTCCGCTTTTTCTAACATTCCCTGAATCATTGAGCGGAATGATTCCACGGACTCATTTTTATAAATCTGCATCTGCCGCCAGTCAAAGCTGACCTTCTCCGCCACGATGCCAAACCGGAATGCTTTCAACATATCCCGATAGACTGCCGTCGCCTGCAGAAGCGCCTTGGCAGGAATACAGCCGGTATTGACGCATGAGCCGCCCAGCGCTTTTTTCTCGATCAGGACTGCATCCATCCCCATCGCCGCCGCACGCAGCGCTGCCGTATATCCCGCCGGTCCCGCACCGATAATAATTAAATCATAGATATGATCCGCCATATAAATATCCTATCCTCTCATTCTATGGGCTTCCCATTACACAAAAAACTGCCGCAGAAAATCACTTTCCCGGGCAGCTTTTCATCAATTTTATTTTTACAGCAGATGAATGTTGTGAGCCTCTGCCTCTGCGCGCACACCGTCCGGCCAGATCGACGCCTGCACCTCTCCGATATGTGCTTTCCGCAGGAAGAACATACAGATACGGGACTGACCGATACCGCCGCCGACTGTATACGGAAGCTCTCCCTCCAGAACTGCTTTCTGGAATGGCAGCTCCGCGCGTTCCTCACATCCCGCCTTTACCAGCTGCTCTTTCAGGGAATCCTCATCAACACGGATACCCATGGAAGAAAGCTCCAGTCCGATATCCAGAACTGGATAATATACCAGAATATCGCCGTTTAATTTCCAGTCATCATAGTCCGGAGCACGACCATCGTGCTTCTCACCGGATTTCATCTTGTCACCAATCTGCTCAATAAATACCGCACCATGCAACTTCGCAATCTTGTACTCGCGCTCCTTCGGTGTGCAATCCGGATACATATCTTCCAGCTCCTGGGTCGTCACAAATGTGATATTTTCCGGAAGATAACGTCCAATGTACTCATACTCATATGCCATATAGTCCTCGGTCACTTTCAGTGCCTTGTAAACCGAACGGACAATGGATTCCAGTGTCTCACGGGTACGATCTTTTTTACTGATGATCTTCTCCCAGTCCCACTGATCCACATAAATGGAATGGATGTTGTCTGTATCCTCATCACGACGGATCGCGCTCATGTCGGTGTAAAGGCCTTCACCTTCCTGAAATCCGTACTCTTTTAATGCCTGACGTTTCCATTTGGCGAGAGAATGTACAATCTCAGCCTTCCGATCTTTCTGCTCCAGAATTCCAAAGGACACCGGGCGCTCTACGCCGTTTAAGTTATCGTTCAGACCAGATTCCGGCAGTACAAAAAGCGGTGCGGACACACGGGTCAGATTGAGCTGTTTTGCCAGTTCTCTCTGAAAAAAGTCCTTGATTTCCTTGATAGCAACCTGTGTTTCTCTCAAATCCAATACCGGTTTATAACCAGCCGGAGTAATTAAATGTTCCATCTGTTACATCCTCTCTTTTTTCCCGGTGCGTGTCCGGTTCCCTGCCGCACTGCCGATTTCTGCAGCCGCAGTTCATCCTTTTAGTCAAAGCTTGCAGGCACGCGCCTTTTAAGTCATTTCTTGTTATTGTACTGCATGGAATTTCTACTCAAAGAAACTCACCTGTGGACAATAACCGTTTGGTAGCTATTATATCATTTATATAGGAAAATGGGAACAGGTAAAATAGGAAAATAACTTCTTTAAAATAAATGAAGGTGTTCGCACGCTTTATAAATTCCATCTTCCCCGATCGGTGCCGTCACGTAATCGGCTACTTTTTTAAGCGCATCCACTGCATTTCCCATCGCCACGCCGATGCCGGCTTCCTGCACAACCTCAATATCATTCATGCTGTCGCCAAATGCCACTGTATCGGAGAGATCTTCTTTTTCTCCAAAATACACCGCCAGCCTGCGGAGTCCGTCCGCCTTGGAATTGCCTTTCTCGACCACATCCGCGCCATGTCCGCTCGCAAACATCGGCAATTTCAGGGTCGGAAATTCCCGTTCCATCTCCTTCACCTGTTCACGGCTGCCGACAAACGCCAGTGTCCGGACCGGCATCGTGAGCATCTTCCACGGATCCTGGAACTGCCGCCCGCAGCTTCCCCAGAAGCGGATATCATTAGCCGCAATGATCTCTGGATGGATATAGTAATCTTCATCCCCCACCGTCATGCCGATTCCGAAGCCCTTTTCATCGCAAAAACTCAGCACCCGGCGCAGGAGTTTCGGATCAAAGATGTGCTCAAACAGCAGCTTATCTCCCACTGTGATCTTCGTCCCGTTCATATGTACAATCGCATCCGGACGGACGATGTCCCGGTACGATGTACTGTAATAATTATCCATATCGCGCCCCGTTGCCAGCACAATCTTGTACTTCGGGCGTAGCTTTTCAATCGCCTCCAGCGCACTCGGTGTGATCTGATCCGTCCGGTGGTCTAAGAGGGTCATGTCGAGGTCAAAACTTATCATGATGTTCTCCTTGGGGTTGGTTACTACAAAAGGTCACAGCCGAAGACTCTGCTATGACCTTTTCTTTTAATTATCCACGTTTTCATCATACCATTTTTCAAATTTGGAGTCAATATTGGGAAAATATTCATTCTGTTGATCCATTCCATTGATTCGTAAAATTCCACTCAACCATCAAAATTACATCAAAAAAACAAACATCCGGCAGCGAAAATTTAGAAGTCATAGTTGATTTTTGATGTAATTTTGATATAATGATATGCATATGATGTTGGGGGCAAAAGCTTTTGACCCCTCTGATACCGAATTGCTCTGCACTGCGTGCTCCCGCAATTCTCAAAAACATTCGCAATTCGCTCATTTTTCTTTGAAAAATGGCTACTTACTCATGTTTTTGGCGGGTCCCAAGGTCAAAAATTCTCCTGCAAGCAAGCTTGCGTCGAACTTCTGACCTTTTGACCCTGGTATCATGCATATAATATTTCAACAAATGGCGGTATATGTCAGCTGAACATTTGGCAAAGTACAGCTATGATTTATTTTCGGGGTATGGCGTAGCTTGGTAGCGCGCTCGGCTGGGGGCCGAGAGGTCGCAGGTTCAAATCCTGTTGCCCCGATTTTTAGCATATTCTTAGAGTTCTTAATAAATAAAAGGAAGAAAGCCGGGCAGCTCTCACCGCCCGGCTTTCTTCCTCTCAGTTCACACCCCATGCAAGCTGAATCTCCATCTCTAATTTCCGCAGCCACAGCCGCCATTATTACTGCAGCCGCAGCCAGACTGGCTGTCTCTTCCGGCATCATAGCCATCCCGATAGCCGATTGCATAACCATCGTTGAAACCTCTCCGATAGGAATTTCTTCCATTATTTCCACAGCTATTCCAGCCCCATCCATTGTTTCCGCAGCCGCCGCATCCTCCGCAGTGTCCACAACCATTACCCCAAGACCAACACATATGATAATCTCCTTTTCATTTTTCATTGATACTATATCATATGCCTGTCAACGCAAAGTGTGTCCCACTTCCCCGGAAGCCACACTGTCAGCCGTTTCAAGCATCTGTCCCAAAACACGCCACCAGCCATTTTCTCTGCATCATGGCAATAAAAATGGGCGCATGCCAGACACATCACGCCCACTTTTATCTACTTACACCCGGAAGTTCCGGCTCTTAAACACATACACATGTGCGAACAGTGTCACCAGCACAACTGCCGCCAGCACCAGATCGCCCGTACCGCCGCCCAGATGAAACGCCATGCCAAACAGCGACAGCGTATCAATCGCAAACAGCCATTTTTCAACCGCATACACCTTTTTCAGGTTATATTTCTTCGGATCGATCGAATCCGATATAAAAATCAGGAAATCTTTGCCGCAGAACAAATCAATTGTCTCTGCCAGTCCCAGACACCCCGTTAAAAAGAACAGTATATCCATCCGCATTCTCCTTCCCTAGAACCGCTTCCAGGTTTCCCTTGAAAACAGCAGAAGTACCGGGAAAATCTCCAGACGTCCTGCCAGCATATCAAAAATCAGAACCACTTTTGAGAAATTACTGAAAAATCCAAAGTTTCCGGTCGGTCCGACCAGCGCCAGACCCGGTCCGATATTATTAAACGTAGCCGTAACCGCCGTAAAATTCGTCACCAGATCGTATTCATCCAGAGAAATCAGCAGAACAGATACCGTAAAAATGAGCACATACGCAACCATAAACACATTCGTCGAGCGCACAACCTCATGCTCCACGATCTTTCCATCCATTTTGATCTTCTCCACTGCACTCGGGTGCAGGTACTGTTTCAGTTCCTTTTTTACCGATTTAAGCAGAATCAAAACACGCGACACCTTGATACCGCCTCCGGTACTGCCCGCGCAGGCGCCGATAAACATCAAAAGTACCATAATCGTTCTTGAAAGCTGCGGCCATTTATCAAAATCCACCGTGGCATAACCGGTCGTCGTGATAATCGAACCGACCTGGAATGCCGCATCCTGGAATGCCTGCAGTGCATTGCCGCAGAGTGCTACCGTATTGACTGTAATGATGCCAATCGCCGATGCAATGATTAGAAAATATGCCCGGACCTCCTGCATTTTAAAGGCCTGTCCCATCTTCCGCATCAGCAGAAAGAAGTAAAAGTTAAAGTTCACTCCGAACAGAATCATAAACACCGTCACGACATTTTTCTGAAATGCCGTGTAGCTCGCCAGACTATCATTCCGGATTGCAAAACCACCCGTACCTGCTGTTCCGACCGTGATCGTGATCGCGTCGAAAATCGGCATTTTCCCAAGAATCAGAATCACAGCCTCAAGAATCGTCATTCCCAGATAAATCTGGTATAACAGCTTCGCCGTCATCTGAACCTTCGGAACGAGACGACTCACGATGGGTCCTGGGCTCTCCGCCTTCATCAAATTCATATGGGAACCGCCCACCATCGGCAGGACACTCAGAAGGAATACCAGAACGCCCATACCGCCGATCCAGTGCGTAAAACTCCGCCAGAATAATAAGCATTTCGGCAGCTGCTCCACATTGCTCAGAATACTTGCACCGGTCGTCGTAAAGCCCGATACCGTCTCAAACAAGGCATCGATCGGATTTGGAATATAGCCGCTTAATACAAACGGCACTGCTCCCATCACACTGAGTAAAACCCAGCTTAGAGAAACCGCCACAAAGCTCTCCGCCACATAAAAGATCTGATTTTTCGGTTTCCGGCGTACCAGAAGCATACCAACTATCAGGCATACTGCCATCGTTGCCAGAAAACACCATACCTCTGACTCACGGTAAATCAGTGCCACTACCGTCGGAAGCACCATAAAAGCCGCCTCAAAATTCAGGATCCAGCCTATGATATAAAATACAATCGAATAATTCATCTATGCCGCCTACTTTCTCAGGATGTCGCGGATATCCCGCAGACCTTTCTGACTCGTCAGGACGATCACTGTATCGCCCTGCTGGATGCAGTCCTGTCCACGCGCGATCTTGATATTGCCGCCGCGGTTGATGCATCCGATCAGCAGGTTGTTCTTGAGATTCAGATTCATCAGCGGAATGCCCGTCACTTCCGACTCCTCGCGGATCACAAACTCCAGCGCTTCCGCCCGGCTGTCGAGAATATGGTACAACGTCTCCACATTGCTGCCGATGGTATTCTGCATCGCGCGCACATACTGTAAAATGTAGTCCGCCGTGATGTATTTCGGATAAATCAGACTTCCCAGATCCAGCTTGCTGATCAGCTCGTCAAAGGCGATCCGATTAACCTTTGTCACCAGCTTCGCGCTGGAATTTTCCTTCGCATACAGCGCAAGGAATACATTTTCCTCATCCATATTCGTCAGAGTGACAAATGCCTCCGCCGTCATCAGCCCCTCTTCCAGAAGAAGCTGCCGGTCCGTTCCGTCACCGTTGAGGATCAACGCATCGTCCAGAAGCTCTGTCAGAACCTCGCAACGCGCTTTATCTTTCTCCACAATTTTAACCCGGATCTTCATCGCAGCCAAAAGTTTCGCCAGATAATAAGCAATCGTACCGCCTCCGACAATCATCGTATTTCTGACCTGGTTTGTCTGGATGCCGATCTTGCGGAAAAATTCTGCCGAATTTGCCGGGGAGGCGATAATCGACACCATATCCCCGTTTTTGATCACAAATTTACCATCCGGGATCGCCACCTCATCGCCGCGCTCAACACCGCCGATCAGGACATCGCAGCGGAATTGGCTGTCAATATCCATGACCGAAAGCCCGTCCAGCTTAAACTCCGGTTTTACCTTAAATTTCAGAAGCTCTACCTTTCCCTTGGCAAATGGATCGATCTTGATCGCTGACGGAAAGCGCAGAATTCTCGAAATCTCCGTCGCCGCCGCATATTCCGGGTTAATAATCATGGAAATTCCCAGCTGCTGCTTGATAAAGGTAAGCTCGTTGCTGTAAATCGGATTCCGCACACGCGCAATCGTGTGGCAATGCCCCACTTTTCTCGCAATCAGGCAGCAGAGAAGGTTCATCTCATCCGACCCTGTCACGGCAATCAGCATGTCCGCCGTCTGCACACCTGCCTCGATCTGCATGGAAATGCTGGCACCATTTCCCACCAGCTTGATCGCATCGATATCATCTGACACCCGCTGCATCCGCTCCGCAGACGTATCGATCATCACCACATTGTGATCTTCCCGGACAAGCTGCTCCGCCAGCGTCGTACCAACCTTGCCGCATCCGATAATGATTATATCCATAGTTTCCTCCGTTATTTTCTGTTTATCCGCCATACCGATACAGATTTATATACAAAATAAAAAATGTGCCTTAACACTTTCCTATGACGGAAAAAGGGTGCCTGAAAACCACGCCCTAATCCATACGGAATTATTATAACACCTTCTGCGAGTTTTTGAAATATAAATTGTGTTAAGAGGGCATTTTGTGGGTGTTTTGAATATATTTGTCTCTTTCGATCCCAAAAGTGCCTACCCGTGTACAGTAACTTTCCTCCCTTTTTGGCAAGATAAATTTCTTGACTTTTTCAGAAAAAACAGTATACTTAATATATATTTGCAGATATGGTTCATCGGTAGAACGCTAGCTTCCCAAGCTGGAAAGGCGGGTTCGATTCCCGTTATCTGCTTTTTTTGATGGATGCGGAAACCCTTGTAAATGCTGGATTTTTCCTTTATTTACAAGGGTTTTTGGTGTTTTTGGAGCATCTACCACGAAAGCATATTTCAGTATAAAGAACCCCCTTTTCCGGGGAAATATCACACGAAAAAAGGGCTGTTTTTCCTTTATTTTCAAGGAATGACAGCCCCTTATTATGCGCTTATATTGTGTTTTTCATCATATTTTATCGTATGTGTCCGTCCTCTGCTATCCGATCTGCGGTAATCATCCAGCCATCCGAATCAAACGCATACGCCTGTCCGTCAATCTGGCAGACTGCATCGTGCCGGTAGGTGTACCCACTCAGCAGATACCACCAGCGCCCGTCCTGGCACACCCAGCCAGTAAGATACTTGCCAGACACCCAGCCGTCCGCAGTCTGGATCCACGGATCGCCGTCGGCAAAGCATTTATTAATTGGCTGCACACGCTGATCCTTGGTGTAGCGCTTGCCTGTGTCTGTACCTTTTGGAGTTGTTCGTATGATAAGTGAGGACGCAGTGACTCTCAACCCGCGTATGCCGCTCTTAATTTCTTTAAGATCGGTGATCACCGTTTTTGACTGTTCTGGTACCGTGCTGTTCTCCGCCGCCCAGGTCTTTTTAAACGCCTCAAATGTCCCATATTTCTGTTTCAAAATCCCAGTACCGCTGCCCCAATCCGGCAAATATACGTGTGGCTTGTCTACGATGCTTTTCCAATCGCCGCCCCATCCAAGCCCCAGATTTTTGGCAAGCTCTCCGACTTTCTTAAAATAATCTCCAGACTCATTATAGGCGCCTTTTCCATCTGCCCGGTAGAAATCCGCTGCAATGCCCCATTGGTGCTGGCTGCTATAGCTGCTGCCCCTAGCATTCGTGACAATACTGCCCGGCCGAGTCCGCCCTTGTGCATACAAAGCGTCCTGTTCGGCGACGCTCCGGAAAGATTCCCCGATTTTAATCGGCAAACCTGCACCGACACACTTATCAACGAGCTGCGCAGTCAGCGCCTGGAGACGCGGATGGCATAATGTGATATCTCTCATAGATTTGTCCTCTTTTCTTTATGATATGAAAAATATGACATTTTGTTTTCCGGGGGTATCTTGCAAAGAATTTTCGCATATGCTATAATGCCGATAGGCTAAGAGATAGTAGTTGTCCATCACAGGCAACGACAAAACCCCCAAGGATCGCGACTCCTTGGGGGTTTTTATTCCTAATTTCACGACGGGAAGGCTTAAACCCGCAGGCTAGTTACCGACTATTTGTGACCGTCTAACCATTTGCAGATGAAATGGCTAATCACACCCGCCACGACGGAAACAATAAGAGATAATAGTATTTCCACCGCAGGCACCTCCTTCCTGTCACCAGTTTCGGAGGCGGTAACTCTGACATTATAGCATATAAATTTCTTTCACTCTATCGGATTTCGTCGATTTTCCCTATTGTTGCGATGCCGCAACGGCAGCCATGCCCCGAACTGCCGCGGGAGATAGTCGGATCGCCTCCTTCTACTCTTCTTTTCCTGACTGCTTAAAAATCTGGTTTACATACGTAGACAATCCCGCCACAAGGACGCCCTGTGTAAGTGCCGTGAAAACTGCCAGCGCGATATCCTGACCACTGCCGCAGGCACAGGTGGCGAACACATAGATGGCACAAATCGCAACGCCAATCAGCCCATTAATGAGTGGGATGTATTTGTCTTTCACTGTCTCGCTCTGCTTCAGCCACATCCCAATAAAGTACAGCACTACTGCTACCACAAGTAATTCCGGCTTTACATAATCTTTAATCTGCATACCTTATCCCTCCATCTGCTTTTCCAAATCTGCGATCCGATGGTTTGCTACCCGGATCTGTTCCTGCATCACTGCCTCGGTCTCCTCTAATTTATATGTACGCTCAATTACTGTATGAAAGCAATTATGAATGATGAAGTCATGGAACGACTGATTGATACGCTGATGGAGTTGCAGAAGAAAGAAAGCACCGATCTGCCTCTTTTGAAAAAGCAGCTTGCAGAAACGGAAAAAGGTATTAACAATATGCTCAACTCCATTCAAGCAGGGATTTTTACTCCGTCCACCAAGCAAAGACTGGACGAGTTGGAGGAAACCAAAAGGCAGCTTGAAGTCAGCATTTTGCAGGAGGAAATGCACAAGCCCCTGCTTACAAGAGAACAGATAGCATTTTTCATTTACCGCTTCCGTAAATTTGATGTGACAAAGCGGGAACAGCGGCAAAGACTGATTGACAGTTTTGTAAATGCGGTGTATCTTTATGAGGACAAGATAATTCCTTACTTTTAACTGTAAGAACAGTTCTAAGACCATCACACTGGCGGAGGTTGAGGGTTCGGATTTATCCGCACTCGGTGCTGGTTTGAAAACCTCCGTAAAGAATGAATTTGACATTGTTTACGGAGGTTTTTGTTTTATCCCTTCGCTTTCACTTTATCAAACTCTGGGTTAAACGTATAGAAATTACGACTGCTCAGGTGATCCTGTACATTTCTTAAAGCTTCACCAAACCGCTGAAAATGTACAATCTCGCGCTCGCGCAGAAAACGGATCGGATCGCATACTTCCGGATCTTTGACCACGCGGAGAATATTGTCGTAGGTTGTGCGGGCTTTCTGCTCTGCTGCCATATCCTCATATAAATCCGTGATCGCATCGCCCTTCGACTGGAACTCGCACGCATTGAACGGGATTCCGCCTGCTGCCTGCGGCCAGATTGCCGTGGTGTGGTCGATATAGTATGGTCCGAACCCGGATGACTCGATCTGTGCCGGAGTAAGGTTGCGCGTGAGCTGCTGGACAATGGCGGCAATCATCTCCATATGGGCTAGTTCCTCGGTTCCGATGTCGGTCAGAAGTCCTTTCTGCATCTTATAAGGCATCGTATACCGCTGGGACAGGTAGCGCATAGAGGCTCCGATTTCGCCGTCAGGACCGCCATACTGGCTCATTATATATTGCGCGATCTTCGGATTCGGCGTCTTGATATTGACTGGATATTGTAATCTTTTTTCATATCTCCACATACGCTACACCTCCCCTTCCCACGGCCAGCGCTCTGTAAGCCAGGACCATGTGCATGCATCGTCCGCATCCTCGATCGTGAGCGGTCCAAACGATGCCTCATACGCTTTAACAGCTTCTTTCCGAAGTGCCACCACATACCGGTAATAATTCAGCGCATTCCTGTCATCCGGGTGGGTGTCCAGATAGAGAATCACATCATCCATTGCAAAGCTGGCATCATCAATCCGTTTCATCAATTTTCTGGCAGTCTCATTCATCAGCAGGCACCTCCCATCATAAACGGCAGATCCAGATCCGGAAAAATAGTTCCCCGCCTGAATGCGGTTTCCAGCGCATACGGCTGCTGCCAGGACTGAACCGGTACATATCCCATGCCGACCGGATAATTTCCGCCTCCCAGAAATGTCTGCGGCGGCCTGTTTCCTCCTGTCTGCGGATACGGGCGGGCAGGTCGGATTTCTGGCCCCTGCGGGCAAAATGCCCCATTTTCCAAAACAGGATGCACCGAACCAGCACAAGGTATTTCCGGCGGACAGGTTGGCGGTGCAGTATTTATGCAGCGATTGCCAGAAATGCCTGCCACCGGGCATGACATAAGAGGCATTCCCGAACGGCAGGCATTTTTCCGGCTGGAGTTATCCTGATAACCATTCATATTTCATTCTCCTACAAAAGCAGTTATACTTTATCTTATGCAGGAAATATATAAATGCGATCGCCGCTGAAAAACAGAGCGATCATTATGTACTATTTTTTACAAAGGTAACTGATAACATCTTTTCTGGTAATAATACCGATAAAATTTTTCTGATCATCCAGCACCGGCACGAAATTCTGGTTCATGATCTTTCCCAGAAGATCTTCCATATCCGCATTGACAAGTACCGGCTGATTATCGGAACGGCGTGGAATCTCAGTGATCCGCACTTTTTCCAGTCCTTTCTGCACCAGATCTGTCTTATTTTTGAGTCCCCACAGCAGATCGCCCTCGGTTAATGTTCCTGCGTAACGCCCTGCCTTCGTGATGATCGGCACCGCAGA
Organism: Clostridium sp. AF32-7AC; assembly: GCF_003477925.1. NCBI lineage: Bacteria > Bacillati > Bacillota > Clostridia > Eubacteriales > Clostridiaceae > Clostridium > Clostridium sp. AF32-7AC. The sequence continues at coordinate 631,935 of NZ_QUEG01000001.1, read as the reverse complement.
ATACTTGTACTTTTCCATCGTATCCATTGCCTGCCCAACCGTGTCCTCCTCATTCACATAAATGACTTCACTTTTCGGTGTCAGAAAAAATAATATATTCATGGTTTACCTGTTCTCCTTTCATCTTTCCCCATACGTACCCCATACGTATCTGTAGATTTTGTATATTTTCGTTCAAATCTGCCTTCGTTCTTCTTGATTATACCAAATCCGTCCAAAAAAGATATAAAGAAATCCTTATTTTTCCATCAAATTTTTCTATAATCGGTACTGTTCATACCCGTGACCAGTAACTATATTCCGCTCCTAATAACCCATCTCCTCATCCACAAACACAACCTCTACTTCCATCCCATTGCTCGGACGCTCCAGGATCACGATCGAATGGCAAATCCGTGCCGGGCTGTTGCAGTCTACGCAAACGCCCGTTTTCGCACACGGGGTCTGGACCTGCAGACGGGCTGCGTTCTTCGGTGCTGCGATCTGTTTTGCACGTTCCATCGCAGATGTCAAATCCGGACAGACTTTATTGTTTCCAATGACAAAATATACTTTTTCCGGTCCGAATAAGGTCTGCGACACGCGGTTTCCGGTTCCATCGATATTGACCAGTTCTCCGGTTTTGGAAACACCATTGGCGCTGGTTATGTACACCTCGGCACTTCTCGCTTCCATAAGCGTCTCGCGCCCTGCCTTTTTCCAGTGCCAGATCACCTCATTTTTCTCGGAAAGTGCTTCATAAAGTCCCATCTCCTGTGCCGTCACGCTTCCGCCTATCGCAACTTTTTTCCCGGAAATCTGATCTTTCAGATAGTCCAACGCAGCCTCCTTTGTATCAAAGAAACTCGTTTTAAATCCGTGACGTTCAAAATTATTCTTCAACAATTCCTGTTCCATCTTTGTCCTCCTTATTAAATCGTTCAATTTATAGTAACTTTTATTTATAACCTACATTGACAGCCTTTGATCTTTGAAAATATTCGTACTTTACCTATAGTATATCAAATATTGGCAGAAAAACAAGGCAGAGCAAATTAGCTGCCCGCCTTGCTTCAAATCAAGTTACTGTTCACGCATGCGTGCCCAGTAACGGAATTTGCCGTGGCTTCGCATTCAAATACGGCAAATTCCTGCTGCCACCACGTTTTCTTACGGCACTTTCGGTTCCAAAAGTGCCTACCCGTAAACAGTATCAAGTCAACAAAATTCCCTGTCTTCATGTTTTCATACAGCAGCTTTCTGTTTCAAAACCACCTGTCACAAAACACAAACTTATCCCTTCATTTCCAATTTCTGCCACAGCCAGAACCAGACTGCAAGGCGCATCATAAACAGCATTTCAGCCTGTCATTCCAGATAATCCAGCGCATCCACCGGTTCTCCGTCGTGCATCAGCTCGAAATATACGTTATTTCCCTCAATCGAATAGTATTTGGTCGGCTCTGCCACATATCCGAGTATCGTATCTTTTGCCACATACTGCTTCTGCGCCACCTGAACGTCTTTGAGCTGTCCACAGACCGCCGTGTAGCCGCTTCCCAGATCCAGCACAACATAATTGCCGATCTCCTCATTGGAACCGACTTCGGTTACCTGCGCCTCGGCGGGTGCGGCGACCGGCTCACTCACATCGCCCTGGATAATGAGCGCCGGATTGCATTTGTATTGATCGAGCGTCGGAAAATAGACGGTCGAATCCATGCTGTAATCGAGAATCACATTGCCCTGGACCGGCCAGCTTAAGCGATCGGTTCCATTGTAGGAAAGTGCGGGTGCGGCAGCTGCTCCGGCTCCCAGACTGCTCTCTTTTTCCTCCTCCATCGGCTTCTGATCGGCTTCATCCCGGTTATTGACCGAATACGAGGCATCCGAACTTCCTGCCACCTGTGCGCGTGTTTCCGCCTGTCCGTCGTTTTCTTCTAAACGGTTCTGCGGCATCTCTTCCGCCAGGATTCCCTCCGTCTGCGGCACATCCAGATACGGATTTCTTCCATCCTGCGCATTATCTTTTCGAATTTTTACGGTTCCTGCTGCGGCTACGATTGTCAGCAGACCAAGCACTGTCATTACCAGAACAAGTTTGTCCCTGAATAACTGTCTTACTTTATTTTTCACGTTTATCACCTCGGTATTAGTCTTGCCGAAGTGAATCGTTTTATTCAGAAACGATTTGAATATTTTTAAAATAATGCTTTAAAATTTCTTCCGCGCTACTCCCATTCTCCGCCATGAGTCCCGCCCCGTACTGCGACAACCCGTAACCATGCCCGCGCCCATAAGTAACACAGCGGATTTCGTCCCCGTCTTCCTCGAGGGAAAAAGCTGGCGACGGCACGCCTAACGCATAGCGCACCGCGTCCCCGCTGTACGTCTCCGCCCCAATCTGCACTGTTTCCACATAACCGGCGCTGTCCCGTTTCACGATCTGAATCTCCTCCAGAATCCGATCTTCTTCCAGATTTTCCAGATCCGGGTGTTCTCCCAATGCATTCAGTCCTTCTTCCAGACGTTTTTTCAGTTCTTCCCGTGTCATGCCCTGCCGCGTCAGGTAGCCGCCAGCGCCCTCATCCTCCTTTGCCGCAACCGACGCCAGATACGGATGCGCCTCATCCCCTTCGCGCGTCCGCCCCGCGCTCACTGCATGAAACAGCGGCTCAATATAATCCCCAGCCCAGATCGCCGTCTGTCCTGCGCTCTCCCGCACCGCCCCACAGATCGTCTGGTAATATTCCGGCATTCCAGCCGCCTCAAACCGGCTCTCGATCTGCTCCGGCTCCAGATAATCCATATCTAACGCCGATTCCTCGATCGAATCTGCCCCGTCCATCTCCCGGTACAGCGCCGTCCGCGCCAGAATTGCCTGCGCCTTGACCGCCTCCTTCGGATAGCCGTCCGGAATCTGCACTGCAGTCAGACCGATCAGATATTCTTCCAGTGGGACAGCATACCCGGTTCCGTTGTTGCGGTCGCCATCCTCCCGATCCAGAAGGATCTGCCGATCATCCGTCTGACTTCCCCATCCAGATGTTCTATCTGAATTTTCTCCGATTTTTCCTCCATCCGCCCCCTGCACACGCCCGGAAACTGCCAGTGTTGTGATATATGGGATCAAAAAAGCCGCCAGTACGGCGGCAGTTCTCTTCTTCATTTCGGTTCTCCTGTTTTGACTGTTCCAGTACGGTTTCACGCATTTTCTGTTTTGCCATACCAGTAAACTTATGGTTTCAATGCCTTACAAACCTGCTTCTTTTCTCTGCCTTCCTTATCTTATGACAGGCACTCAAAAAATATCACAAGTCTACGCTCCGGCTTCTCCTCCGCCGCCCTTTGCAGTCTCTTCCAGTTTCCCCTCTATCATTCTTTTACTCCCCCAGCGTCACACCATCCAGCAGCCAGCGGAACCATCCCTTTTTCTTCATCACCACAGTTCCATGAAAGTCCATCGTCTTCTCCGGTGCCAGCACCTCATTACCTTTTTCCAGGCAGAAACGCACCGAAACCGTGTAGTCATACGTCCGCGCCTTCTTCTCCCGCCCCGTCTCGCTCAGCTGGCAGCTCGTCACATACACGCGTTCCACCGGAGCGGAAAACTGCGATAATAAAAGGACATACGGAAGCCCCGTCTGCTCCAGCGCCTCGCATCCAGCCTCGGTTGCCGTCTTTCCATACTCTTTCGCATAGATCGCCGTCAGACCGTCCTGATACACCTCATCCAGATCAAACGCCCGGTTCGCCGTATAAAGCGAATAGATTTCCTTTTTCGCCTGCTGATAGGCGCTGTTTTTATAAGAAGCAAACAAAAACAGCGAAATGATAAAAAAGAGGGAAGCACCCACAAGAGGAACCGAAAATCCTTGTGTCCCCGGTCTTTTTCTGTATCCTCTCATAGTGTGTCCTCCCTCTTTTTACTCCTTTTACAGTGCCTTTACATCATCATCGTCCACATGGATCTTCTCCAGATGCCAGATGTCGCGCACATACTCCTCGATGGTACGGTCAGAGGAGAATTTACCAGCGCTTGCTGTGTTGAGCATGGCTGCTCTCGCCCACCAGTTCTCGTCACGATAAGCTGCCTCGACGCGTTTCTGTGCTTCCGCATAGGAACGGAAATCTTTCAGGATGAAGTAGGTATCTGCCTTGGCACTGTTCTTTGTATTTAACAGGGAATTGTAAATATCGCGGAACAGCTCCGGATCCTGCGGTGAATAGTAGCCGTTGATGAGCTGCATCAGCACGCGGCGGATATCCTGGTCGGTGTTGAAGATCTCCTCCGGGTTGTAACCGCCGTTGTTCTCATAATTGATAACCTCGTCAGCGCTCAGACCGAAGATAAATGCGTTCTCCTTGCCTACCTCCTCGACGATCTCCACGTTCGCACCATCCATCGTGCCCAGCGTCAGCGCACCGTTCAGCATGAACTTCATGTTGCCGGTACCGGACGCCTCCTTGCTGGCGGTGGAAATCTGCTCGCTGACATCCGCTGCCGCAAAAATCAATTCTGCGTTGGAAACGCGGTAATCTTCGATAAACACAACTTTCAGCTTACCATTGATGGATTTATCATTGTTGATAACATCTGCTACGGAGTTAATCAGTTTGATCGTCTTCTTGGCAATCTGGTAACCTGCCGCTGCTTTCGCACCAAAGATAAAGGTTCTCGGAACCATATCCATGTTTGGATTGTCTTTGAGCTGGTTATACAGGTACATTACATGAAGGATATTTAAAAGCTGTCTCTTGTACTCATGGAGACGTTTTACCTGTACATCGAAAATGGAACGCGGATCAATGTCGATGCCGTTGTGCTCCTTGATGTATTTTGCCAGGCGCAGTTTATTCTGGTACTTGATGTTCATAAATTCCTGCTGGAATTTCGGATCATCGACGTATACTTTTAATTTTGCCAGGTGCGGAAGATCGGTAATCCACTCGTCGCCAATCTGCTCCGTGATCCAGTCTGCCAGAAGCGGATTGCCATGCAGCAGGAAACGACGCTGGGTGATACCGTTTGTCTTATTGTTAAATTTCTCCGGCATCATCTCGTAGAAATCTTTCAGCTCCTGATTTTTCAGAATCTCGGTGTGAAGTTTTGCCACACCGTTGACGGAATATCCGGCTACGATCGCCAGATGCGCCATCTTGACCTGACCGTCAAAGATGATCGCCATCTTTTTAACTTTCTCGTAGTTATTCGAGTACTTATTCTGTACCTCGATCAGAAAACGGCGGTTGATCTCTTCCACAATCTGGTATACACGCGGAAGCAGGCGGGAGAACAGCTCGATCGGCCATTTTTCCAGCGCCTCTGCCATGATAGTGTGGTTGGTGTATGCACAACATTTTGTTGTGATACCCCACGCCTCATCCCAGTTTAAGCCTTCCTGATCCAGGAGCAGGCGCATCAGCTCAGCAACTGCCACGGTCGGATGCGTATCGTTCATCTGGAATACGATCTTCTCCGGCAGTTTGTGAATATCATCGTTTGTCTCTTTGAATTTCTTCAGAGCAACCTGTAAGCTGGCAGAAATGAAGAAATACTGCTGTTTAAGACGCAGCTCTTTACCCGCATAGTGGTTGTCGTTCGGATAAAGGACCTCAACCAGGTTCTTCGCCAGATTCTCCTGCTCGACCGCCTTCTGGTAATCACCCTTGTCAAATGCAGAAAGGCTGAACGTGTCGATCGGCTGTGCATCCCAGATACGCAGGGTGTTGACTACGTTGTTGCCGTAGCCGACAATCGGCATATCATACGGAACTGCCAGAACAGACTGATAACCTTCTTGTACAAAATGGTTGCGCTCACCGTCCCACTCGGTCTTGACATAACCGCCAAATTTAACCTCGATCGCATACTCCGGGCGGCGAAGCTCGAACGGATAACCGTTTTTCAGCCACTCATCCGGCACCTCCACCTGGTAGCCGTCTTTAATTTTCTGCTTGAACATACCGTAATGGTAACGGATGCCGCAGCCGTAAGCCGGATAACCAAGCGTTGCCAGGGAATCCAGAAAACATGCTGCCAGACGCCCCAGACCGCCGTTTCCAAGTGCCGGATCCGGCTCCTGATCCTCAATCGCATTGAGGTCAAAACCCAGCTCTTCCAGTGCTTCCTTCACTGCTTTTTTCGCACCCAGGTTGATGATATTGTTACCAAGCGCACGTCCCATCAGAAACTCCATAGAAAGGTAATATACCTTCTTTGCGCCTGTCTCGTCAAACTGCTTCTGGGTTGCAATCCAGTCGTCGATAATCACATCCTTGATCGCATAGGACACAGCCTGGAATATCTGCTGCGGTGTCGCCTCGTCGATCGTTCTGCGGTACTGGTTCTTTACATTTTCGATAATACTCTTTTTAAACTCTTCTTTGCTGATCTCGCGCATCCTGTCCTCCTAATATTCGTAGTATCACAGTTTCCCGTCAAGCACATCAGTCAGTCGTTTTTTCAACACCAAACATACCTTTTTCGCCATTGATATCCCACTCTTTTGTGTATCCGCTCATGGTGCCAATCAGGATATTATCAGCCAGAACCTCTTTCTTGATTTCCTCTGTATGCTTCTTTAAAATTTCTGCAAGTTTATCATTTCCGTCCTGGAAGACGTTGATATGGTTCATTACCTCAAAACCGGCTTCCTTACGCATCGTCTGAATCTTACTGATGATCTCGCGGACAAAGCCCTCTTCGATGAGTTCCGGTGTCAGATTGGTGTCCAGAACAACGGTAACGAAATTGTCGCCCTCAGATACAAAGCCCGGTACCTGTGCCATATCAATCAGAAGATCTTCTTTTGCCAGCTCTACCTTTGTACCGTCCTGCGTCTCAAAGCTTAAAAGGTCGGTTTCATTTAAGGTATCCATCGCCTGATTTCCGTCCAGACCTGCAAGAATCTCTTTGATCTCGTTTACATACTTGCCATACTTGCGTCCAACGGTACGAAGCTGTGGCTTGAAGCTGTAGGAGGTAAATGCACGGACATCATCCGTGAACTCTACCTTCTTCACATTCAGCTCATCCTGGATGATTTCCTGATAGAACTCCGGCAGAGCGGTCTCTGCCTTCACGAACATACGTCCGATCGGCTGACGGTTCTTGATGTTAGCAGTATTTCTTGCTGCACGACCCAGAACGACAACCTTCAGGACTTCTTCCATTTTCGCTTCCAGATCCTTGTCGATGTGCGCCTCATTTGCAACCGGGAAGTCGCACAGATGGATGCTCTCCGGTGCCTCTTTATCCAGACTGCGAACCAGATTCTGGTAAATATCTTCGGTCATGAACGGAATCATCGGAGCCGCTACCTTCGCTACGGTTACCAGTGCAGTGTAGAGTGTCATGTATGCATTGATCTTATCCTGCTCCATGCCCTTCGCCCAGAAACGCTCACGGCTTCTTCTGACATACCAGTTACTCATATCATCGACGAAATCCTGAAGCGCTCTTGCAGCCTCCGGGATGCGGTAGTTGCCCAGATCGTCGTCCACCTCTTTGATGAGGCTGTTTAACTTGGACAGCAGCCATTTGTCCATAACTGGAAGTTTATCATATTCCAGCGTATATTTGGTTGCGTCAAAATTATCAATATTCGCATAGAGTACAAAGAATGCATAGGTATTCCAGAATGTACCCATGAAACGTCTCTGTCCCTCAATAACAGCTTTTCCGTGGAAACGGTTCGGCAGCCACGGTGCACTGTTAATGTAGAAATACCAGCGGATCGCGTCAGCGCCGTAAGTCTGCAGTGCATCGAACGGGTCAACTGCGTTGCCCTTGGACTTACTCATCTTCTGTCCGTTCTCATCCTGGACATGACCCAGAACGATAACATTCTTGTACGGTGCCTTATTAAAGATCAGGGTCGAGATCGCTAACAGGGAGTAGAACCATCCACGCGTCTGATCAACCGCCTCGGAGATGAAATCTGCCGGGAACTGCTGCTCAAACAGTTCTTTATTTTCAAATGGATAATGATGCTGTGCAAATGGCATGGAACCGGAATCAAACCAGCAGTCGATAACCTCCGGTACACGGTGCATCTGTTTGCCGCACTTCGGGCAGGTGATCGTCACATCATCAATGAATGGGCGGTGAAGCTCAACCTCTCCATTTGCCTCCTGATCCATCTCTTTTGCATATTTTTTCACAACGTCCGTGTAGTTCGGACTCATGGATTTTAATTCTGCCTGGCTTCCGATCGCGTGCTGGCAGCCGCACTCGCATTCCCAGATATTTAATGGAGTACCCCAGTAACGGTTACGGCTCACGCCCCAGTCCTGGACATTTTCAAGCCAGTCGCCGAAACGCCCTTTACCAATGCTCTCCGGAATCCAGTTGATCGTATTGTTGTTGCGGATCAGGTCATCCTTGACTGCGGTCATCTTGATGAACCAGGATTCACGTGCATAGTAGATAAGTGGTGTATCGCAGCGCCAGCAGTGCGGGTAGCTATGCTCAAATACCGGTGCAGAGAACAGAAGTCCGCTTTCTCTTAATGCTTTCAGAACCTCCGGATCGGCTTTCTTGCAGAACATACCAGCCCACGGAGTCTCCTTCGTCATCTCGCCCTTGCCGTCTACCAACTGTACGAACGGAAGGTCATATTTTCTGCCGACCTTAGAGTCATCCTCACCAAATGCCGGCGCGATGTGTACGACACCGGTACCATCGGTCAGTGTTACATAATTATCGCAGACAATGTAGAATGCTTTCTTATGCTGTTTTTCACAGGTTGCTACGGCATAGTCAAATAATGGCTCATACTCTTTATATTCCAGATCTTTTCCGACAAAGGTTTCCAGGACGTCGTAAGTGCCCTCGCCCAGAACGGTATCACACAGCGCCTGCGCCATATAATAAACCGTGCCATCCTCTTTCATTTTTACCTTTACATATGTCTCGTCCGGATTTACACAGAGCGCCACGTTGGACGGAAGTGTCCACGGGGTGGTCGTCCATGCAAGAATGTATGCATCTTCGCCCTTTACCGGGAATTTAGCAATCGCAGAACGCTCTTTGACGTCCTTATATCCCTGTGCCACCTCATGGCTGGACAGCGGGGTGCCGCAGCGCGGGCAGTACGGTACGATCTTGAAGCCCTTATAAAGAAGTCCCTTGTTCCAGATTTCTTTTAATGCCCACCACTCAGACTCAATGAAGCTGTTGTGGTAGGTAACATACGGATGCTCCATGTCTGCCCAGAAACCAACGGTGTTGGAGAATTTTTCCCACATTCCTTTGTATTTCCAGACACTCTCTTTACAGTGCTCGATGAACGGTTCCAGACCATACTGCTCAATCTGCTCCTTGCCGTCCAGTCCCAGCATCTTCTCTACTTCCAGCTCAACCGGAAGACCGTGGGTATCCCATCCAGCCTTTCTCGGAACCATGTAGCCCTTCATCGCGCGGTATCTCGGAATCATATCCTTGATAACACGGGTCAGCACGTGTCCGATGTGCGGCTTGCCGTTTGCGGTAGGCGGTCCGTCATAGAATGTATAGGTCGGTCCCTGCTTACGGCTGTCGATACTCTTCTTAAAAATCTGCTCATCTTCCCAGAACTTCTCAATGTTCTTTTCACGTTCCACGAAATTCATGTTTGCCGGAACTTTGTTGTACATGATAAATTCCTCCTAAAAATATGAAATAAAAATGGACCCATCCTGTAACAGGACAAGGGCCCACTTGCTTTTAACCACCTATTACTGCATACCTTTATATGCGCTCCCTATAACGGAGGAAACCGTCGGTACTTACTGAATTTTCCTTCCGGGCGCTGTCAGAAACGGCGCTCAGACTTCCAAAAATGGTTCAGCCCGAAGCTCCGGAGTGATCTTCGCATCCGCTTTACTCACAGCAGGCTCTCACCGTCCCTGCCTCGCTCCCGCTTTCCGTGCGGCGCTACTGTCTCCATCATTGCTTTTCCTATCGTAATTAGTAATCAAATCACTAACATGGACATTGTATCTTTTTTCCAGATGGTTGTCAAGGAATGTTTCGGATATGATTCACATGTTATAAAATTATCATTATTTTGCCATTCCCCTGATTTTATGGTATAGTATATAAAATATGTCTGTATTTACTTTAAAAAACAGACACAGACATTCATTGCAAATATAAACAATGAAGTATACTATATATAAAAAGAAGGGCGTGCCCGCAGCCGTCTTTCGCAACAAAGGAGAATATTATGGAGCCAAGAAACCTTACCCTATTGACCGACCTGTATGAACTGACGATGATGCAGGGCTATTTCCGGGAGAAAGATGCCAACGAAACCGTCATTTTTGATGCGTTCTACCGCACAAACCCGGATGGAAATGCGTTTTCCATCTGCGCCGGCTTAGAGCAGGTCATTGACTATGTGAAAAATCTTCACTTCGATGATGCCGACATCGAATACTTACGCGGACTCGGCATTTTTGATGAAGATTTCCTCGAATATCTTCACAATTTCAAATTTTCGGGTGACATTTACGCAATCCCAGAAGGCACCGTTGTCTTCCCGCGCGAGCCTCTCGTCAAGGTCATCGCGCCAATCATGGAAGCACAGCTGGTTGAGACTGCCATCTTAAATATCATCAACCACCAGAGCCTGATCGCGACCAAAACATCCCGTATCGTCTTCGCCGCACGCGGGGACGGAATCATGGAGTTTGGGCTTCGCCGCGCGCAGGGTGCTGATGCCGGTACCTATGGCGCCCGCGCAGCCATGATCGCCGGCTGTATCGGCACTTCCAATGTACTGGCCGGAAAACTATTTGACGTTCCGGTCAAGGGAACCCACGCACACAGCTGGATCATGAGTTTCCCGGATGAGTTGACTGCGTTCCGCGCTTATGCAAAGCTCTATCCGAGTGCCTGCATCCTGTTAGCCGATACCTATGATACCCTGGGTTCCGGTGTTCCGAACGCGATCCGTGTCTTCCAGGAGATGCGCGACGCCGGTATCCCGCTGACTTTCTACGGCATCCGCCTCGACAGCGGCGACCTTGCATATATTTCCAAGAAAGCCCGCAAGATGCTGGATGACGCCGGATTCCCGGATGCAGTCATCTCCGCCTCCAACGATCTGGATGAATACCTGATCGACAGCCTGAAGATTCAGGGCGCTGCCATCACGTCCTGGGGTGTCGGCACAAACCTCATTACCTCCAAGGACTGTCCTTCCTTCGGCGGCGTTTATAAGCTGGCTGCCATCATGGACCGTCACACAGGCAAATTTATCCCGAAGATCAAGCTTTCGGAAAATACAGAAAAGGTTACCAATCCGGGCAACAAGACCATCCAGCGAATCTATGACAAGGAGACTGGCAAGATTATCGCAGATCTGATCTGTCTCGTGGATGAAGAGTTCGATGAGAAGAATTCCCTTCTGCTCTTCGATCCGATCGAGACATGGAAAAAGACACACCTCGCGCCGGGCACCTACACTATGCGCGAACTTCTCGTTCCAATCTTCAAAAACGGCGAATGCGTTTACGAGTCTCCAAAGGTTATGGACATCCGCGAATACTGCAAGAAAGAACAGGAGACGCTGTGGGATGAGTCCCGCCGTCTGGTAAACCCGCATGAGATTCATGTGGATCTCTCCAACGAGCTGTGGCATATGAAGGCACAGCTGTTAGACAGCTATCATTATACAAGCAACTAGTAGATAAAATACGAGTAAATACCATGTTCAGGCAAGTTTATTGCTGCCGGACATGGTATTTTTTTCTTTAACGCTTCCATAAAATTTGCAAAATAAAAACGAATGTGTCTCCAAGGAAATTCCTATTACACAAAAACTGCCGCCAAATACATCCGGCTGCCAGCCCTCTTCTTTGAAAAGTCCAGCCCGCCATTGTATTTCAGCGACAGTTTTTATATGAATCGTATCTTTATTTTTTTAAATCTATATCAAATATGATATCAATTACTCATCCCAGTTATGGTAAGTAGCCTGTACGTCATCATCCTCATCCAGAAGATCCAGAATTCTCTGCATCTTTTTGATGGATTCCTCATCGGTAAGCTCTACCCAGTTCTGCGGAATCATGGTAACGTCTGCTTCCATCATCGGAACACCAGCCTTCTCCAGCGCCTCGCGGACTGCAGAGAAATCTTCCGGTGCGGTGATCACTTCGTAGCTGTCCTCCTCCTCGGAGAAATCCTCAGCTCCTGCATCCAGTGCAAGCATCATCAGCTCATCCGGATCCATCTCGCACTCTTCTTTGTCGATGATGATCTGACCTTTTTTATCAAACATGAAGGACACGCTGCCCGGAGTACCTACGTTTCCGCCGCCCTTGGTAAATGCGCTGCGGACATTCGCTGCGGTACGGTTCTTGTTGTCGGTCAGGGTATCTACGATGATAGCGACGCCATTCGGACCATATCCCTCGTATGTAAGATTCTCGTAATTGACAGAGTTTGCATCTCCGGCTGCTTTCTTGATACCACGATCGATGGTATCGTTCGGCATATTGTTCGCTTTTGCTTTTGCAATCACATCACGCAGACGGCTGTTGTTTGCCGGATCCGAACCACCTTCCTTAACAGCTACGGCAATCTCACGGCCGATAACGGTAAAGATTTTTCCCTTTGCTGCGTCGTTTCTCTCTTTTTTGTGCTTAATATTGGCGAACTTTGAATGTCCTGACATAAAATAACACTCCTCTTTCTATCTTCTTTGTTGTATCTTTTCGCTCATCAGCTTTTATATCACGCCGATTTCGGCACTAAAAAGCTGCATCTTAACTATTTTAACACCATTCTGTATGCTTGACAAGGGGTTCGCGGCTGATTTTATGTATCCAGTTCCAGACTGACCTTCAGCGCACGGTCCACTTCCTGTAAAAGCGCCCCGTCGATATGACAGATTTTCTCTTTCAGCCGCTGCTTATCGATCGTGCGGAGTTGTTCCAGTAAAATGACCGAATCCCTCACCATCGCACAGCGGCGCGTATTTAATTCCACATGCGTCGGCAGCTTGGCTTTGTTCATCTTTGATGTGATCGCCGCGCAGATCACGGTCGGGCTGTGCTTGTTGCCGATATCATTCTGGATGACCAGCACCGGGCGGACGCCGCCCTGCTCTGAGCCGATGACCGGTCTTAAATCTGCGTAATAAATATCTCCTCGTCTGATAACCACTCGATTCACACTCCGTCCAAACTATTTTAAGATATAAATAACTGCTTTGTACTTTCACAGCTCCACAGTCCGTTTATACCGTTAGTATGGACAGATTTACACCGCCTATACGCGGGTCGTCCCATAAATGCATCCGGCAGTCCAGGTTCCCGGCTTTGCCGAAGCTATCTACTTTATCTTATGAATCCTTTTTCTAAATGGTTCAAACGCCGGCTTTACTCCATAAAATCCTCATACCGATCATCATTATAATCCTTTTTCCCGACGATCTTTCCACCTCTCACGTACACGCGCGGCACACGTTTTCCAAGCACGCATGGGATCTCATAGTGGAAACCGCCACTCCATTCCGCCAGCTCTTCCATCGTGATCTCGTCGTCCCCGTCGCGTCCGACCAGCGTTACCCGCGTGTCCTCAGCAGCCTCCGGGATATCGGTCACATCGATCATGCACTGATCCATGCAGACGCGTCCCAGAATCGGTGCGCGGTGTCCATGAATCAGGACATAACCCTTTCCAGAGAGATTTCTCGGATAGCCATCGCCGTATCCGGCGCCAATCGTCGCGATCCGCATCGGACGATCCGTCACAAAGGTTCCGCCGTAGCTGATCGGCGTGCCCGGCTCCACTTCCTTAACATAGGTAATAAAGCTGCGGATCTCCATCGCCGGGTAAATCTTCATGTTTCGCTCTACCTCATCCGACGGATACAGACCGTATACCGTGATACCGGCTCTCGCCGCATCCAGTCCCATCCGCGGCAGTTCCATGATCGCCGCGCTGTTCGCACAGTGGCACATCGGAATATGAACGCCTGCATTTTCCAGACCTTCATGGAATTTCTGGTACCGCTCATACTGTAAATGGGTAAATGCCTTATCCGCCTCGTCAGCACGCGCAAAATGTGTAAACATTCCCTCGATCTCAATGCCCGGAAGCTTTGCAATCCGCTCTATCTCTTTCAGGCTATTTTCATCCGGGTGAAATCCGATTCGTCCCATGCCGGTATCGAGCGCAATATGCATTTTCGCCGTCTTTCCCATCGAAACCGCAAGTTTTGAGAGCAGCTCTGCCTTGTCTTCCTCAAAGATCGCTGGACGGATATCGTCCTCAATCAATTCCGCAAAATGCCGCGGGTGCGTGCTGCCAAGCACCAGAATCGGTTTGTCAATGCCGTGGCGGCGCAGGTTCTGTCCTTCCTCCAAGGTTGCCACCGCATAGCCCCAGACAAACGGCGCGATCGTCTTCGCCACCGGGACAGCCCCGTGACCGTAACCATCCGTCTTAACCACGCCGATCATCTTCGTTTTTGCCGGAAGATTTTCGCGCATCGCCTCCATATTTTTCACAATCGCATCCAGGTCAATCCGCGCATAAATCCGGGTATATGGTTCTTCTGCCATTGTATATGCTTTTTCCATCTTTTTGTCTTCCTTTTTATTTTCAATCTATCTTTTCAAGCAGACAGTCCGCGATATCTCTTGCCAGCACGGAATGCTCTCCCTTTTTACAGGCAGCTGCCGCCCCGGCTCTTCCGTGCAGGAACACACCGAGCGCCGCCGCTTCATCCTCTGAAAATCCCAGCGCCAGAAGCCCGGCAATCACACCGGTCAGCACATCGCCGGAACCGCCCTTTGCCATCGCGGCGCAGCCGCTGTCGCCGATATACACATTGCCATCGCGCCCCGCCGTCACCGTCACGGCATCCTTGAGCACGCAGGTCACGCCTTTTTCTTCGCCATACCGCACCGCTGACTCGACCAGATCCCGTTTCAGTTCCTCAATCGAACGTCCCGTCAGACGCGCCATCTCTCCCAGATGCGGAGTAACGATCACATTTTCCGTAAAATACCCGGACAAATGCGGATGCTGTGCGACAGCATTTAATCCATCCGCATCCACAATGATCGGCACATAGGCGGAAAGCAGCACGTTCTGCACCAGACTTGCGACATGGGCTTCCTTTCCCAGTCCCGGTCCCAGCACGATCGCGCTCGCCCAGCCGCACTCCTGTTCCACCAGGCTCTTAAAACCTGCCGGATCTGTCTGTGCCTGTTCCGGATCATACGGCGTCAGGATCGCCTCCGGAAGGAGATTTTGCAGAATCGGCACATTTGCCCGGACGGTCAGGATCTTCACAAGTCCCGCGCCCATCCGGTACGCAGCCAGGGCGCTCAAATACGCTGCGCCGCACATCCCCTCCGAACCGGCTGCGATCAGGATTTTTCCATACGTTCCCTTGTTGGCGTCTGCCCGCCGTTTCGGGATCTGGTTCTGATCCTCCGGATCATAGGCAAAATAGGTATGCCCTTCATATTTTGTATACGCCGGAAACCCGATGTCGGCAATCACAATCTCGCCGCACAGCTTCCGTCCCGGATAGAACACCATTCCCAGCTTCTCATAGCCGAAAGTAACGGTCAGATCCGCCTCAACTGCCTCGCCAAGCGCCTCCCCCGTCTCTGAGCTGACGCCGGACGGAATATCAACCGCAACTACCGCCTTTGGCTCCTGCTCCCGCATAAAACGGATCGCCTCGGCAAATTCACCGCCGACCTCTCTGGAAAGACCCACACCAAAGATCGCATCCACCATGATCTCCACATGCCCCGGCACATAATTTTCAAACGCCTCCACCGGGATCCCCAGATTCCGATCAATCGCCACCTGACAGGTCATCTCCCCCGTCCAGTGTGCCTTGTCACCGACCGTGAGCACCGTCGGAAGCGCGCCGCGCAGAAAGAGAATCCTAGCCAGCGCCGCGCCGTCCGCACCGTTATTGCCCGTTCCGCAAAATACCAGAAGCCTCTGCCCTGAAAGCTTCCCATACCGTTTTTCCATCTCGTCTGCAACCGCCAGCGCCGCGCGCTCCATCAGTACCAGAGAGGGAATACCCACTTTCCGGATTGCATATCCATCTATCTCTTTCATCTGTTTTCCTGTCACCAGACGTCTCATTTCCATTCCCCCTCTCCGACTGCGTAAGCAGATGCCAGACTGCCTGTATTCGTGATCGACACGTGAATCCGGGTGATTTTCAGGCTGTCCGCAAGTTTCTTCGCTCCCCCGTGAAGCTGCACCCACGGTTTTCCAAACTCGTCCCGGAGCACTTCTATATCCAGCAGTCCAAAGCCCCGAAAGCCTGTTCCAAACACCTTCGAGACTGCCTCTTTTACCGCAAAATCGCCGGCGAGCCGGGACGCATTTCCCCCAGCCTGCCGACGCTCTTCTTCTGTATATACACGCACCAAAAAAGCCTCTTTTTCACAGGCTTTTTTGATTCGCTCTATCTCTATCAGATCCGTACCAATTCCGACGATCATTTTATTTCTCCAGCACCAGCTGCCTCTTCCTGCTTTCTCTGCGCTTCTTCTCTCGCTTTCTGATCCTGCATACTGCATACGCGGTAAGAAAGGCGCATCAGGCTCTCCGACAGATGGACATTTTCCACCACAACGTCATCTGGAACCTGTAAATCTGTATGGGCAAAATTCCAGATCGCCTTGATTCCGGCTTTGACAAGCCGATCCGCAATCTCCGGCGCTTTCGACTTCGGAATCGTCAGCGCTGCGATCTGCACTTCATTGTCCTTGATAAACTGCTCCAAATCTTCAATACCGCGGATCTCCACTCCTCGGACTACCAGACCGACCAGACGCGGATTCACATCAAACATGCCTTTGATTAAAAAACCACGCCGCTCAAAATTTGTATAATTCGCGATCGCCTGACCCAGATTTCCCGCACCGATAATAATTAGGTTATGCTGACGGTCAATTCCCAGAATCCGGGCAATCTCCGAATATAAATACTTTACATTATAACCATATCCCTGCTGACCAAATCCGCCGAAATTGTTCAGATCCTGACGAATCTGGGACGCTGTCACCTTCATGCGGATACTCAAATCATTCGATGAGATTCTCTCTACTCCCTCCTCGAGCAATTCGCCCAAGTAACGATAGTATCTGGGTAGCCTAGAAATGACCGCTTTAGATATCTCTTTCTGTTCCACGGCTTTCTTCCACCTTTCTTTCCTATAACGTTGTCCATATGGTTTACGCAAACCTTCGGACAATCTGATAAATTTATTATAGTCATATGATAAATAATTGTCAATTTTTTTATTTCATATGAGGGATTTTACATTGTATTTCGCAAAATTTTCTGACCAGAAACAGCCATTAACCGTTCTCATTCTTGCATTGCTTCTTTATTTATATTATAATTTAAGATTGACGGTATATTTTTTAACCGAAATACATGGATACAACCACAGGAGGAATCTATGATTTTATCTTGCAGCAATATTTCAAAAGCATTCGGTACAGAGGAAATCCTCAAACACGTATCGTTTCATGTAGAAGATCACGAAAAAGCTGCCATCGTCGGCATCAACGGAGCCGGTAAATCGACTCTTTTAAAAATAATTGTCGGAGAACTCGCAGCGGACGAGGGCTCCGTGACCATCGCCAAGGGCAAAACCCTCGGTTACCTGGCACAGCACCAGGATCTGCACAGCCAGACCACCATTTATGACTCTCTTCTGGAGGTCAAACGTCCGATTCTGGAAATGGAACAGCAGATCCGCACGCTGGAACTCCAGATGAAGCACGCCGAGGGCGAAAAGCTCGAAACGATGCTCAACACTTACAGCCGCTTAAACCATGAATTTGAACTTTTAAACGGCTACGCATGGCAGAGCGAGATCACCGGTGTCTTAAAGGGACTCGGCTTTGTCGAGGAAGAATTTTCCAAACCGGTTTCCGAACTTTCAGGCGGTCAGAAAACGCGCGTCTCCCTCGGTAAGCTCCTGCTCTCCAAACCGGATATCATCCTTTTGGACGAGCCGACCAACCACCTCGACATGGAATCCATCGCGTGGCTGGAAACCTATCTGATGAACTACGCCGGGACGGTCATCATCGTCGCCCACGACCGCTATTTTCTGGACCGCGTCGTGACCAAGATCGTCGAGCTGGACGGCGGCATCGCCACCTCTTTCCAGGGCAATTACACCGCCTACAGCGAGAAAAAAGCGATCATCCGCGCCGGTGTGCTCAAGGCTTACTTAAACCAGCAGCAGGAGATCCGCCATCAGGAGGAGGTTATCACCAAACTCAAATCCTTTAACCGTGAGAAATCCATCAAGCGCGCCGAGAGCCGTGAAAAAATGCTTTCCAAGATGGATCTTCTGGAAAAACCGACCGAAATCAACGACGCGATGCATATTACGCTGGAACCGTGCGTTACCAGCGGAAATGACGTTCTCTCCGTCCGTGAGCTTGCCAAGAGTTTCGACGGCATGACACTCTTCACGAATCTGAACTTTGAGGTAAAACGCGGCGAGCGCATCGCCATCATCGGCAACAATGGGACCGGCAAGACCACAATCCTCAAGATGATCAACGGTCTTCTGACCCCGGACAACGGCGAGATCCGGTTAGGTTCCAAGGTGCATATCGGTTACTACGATCAGGAACACCAGGTTCTGCACATGGACAAGACGCTCTTTGACGAGCTGCAGGACACCTACCCGGATATGAACAACACGCAGATCCGAAATGTGCTGGCGGCATTTCTCTTCACCGGCGACGATGTCTTTAAGCGCATCCGCGATCTGAGCGGCGGCGAACGCGGGCGTGTTTCCCTGGCGAAGCTGATGCTCTCGGAGGCGAACTTCCTGATCCTCGATGAGCCGACCAACCATCTGGATATCGCCTCGAAGGAGATTCTGGAAAACGCGCTGGTTCATTACACCGGAACCGTTCTCTACGTCTCCCATGACCGATATTTCATCAACAAAACTGCGACCCGGATTCTCGATCTGACGATGGGAACACTGATTAATTATATTGGAAACTACGATTATTATCTGGAAAAGAAGGAGACGCAGGAGAAAGCCTATCTGGCTTCCGCCGCACAGGCAGCCAACCGCTCTGCAAAATCTTCCGGAGCCGGAAACACAGGGACTTCCAGCCATCCGACCGCTGCGGCAGGCGCAAATCCGACTGCTCTTTCTGGAAATGGCACTGGTACCTCTGCTGCTTCGTCCGCTTCTGCCGTGACCGCTGCAGTTCAGGCGGCAGCCAGCGCTTCCTCCGGCAAATTGGACTGGAAACAGCAGAAGGAAGAACAGACGCGGCTTCGTAAGAAACAGAATGAATTGAAACGCGTCGAGGAAGAAATCCACACCCTTGAAACCCGCGATCAGGAGATCGATGCGCTTCTCTGCGATGAGACTGTCTTTTCCGATGTTCCGCGTTTGATGGAACTGAATAAAGAGAAGGAAGAACTGAATGCAAAGTTAGAGGGATTGTATGAGAAGTGGGAGGAATTGGCAGAGTAGTGGTTACTGTTCACGCATACGCGCCCAGTAACGGAATTTGCCGCGGCTTTGCATTTACATACGGCAAATTCCTGCTGCCACCACGTTTTCTTACGGCACTTTCGGTTCCAAAAGTGCCTACCTGTAAACAGTAACGAATCGTGTTCGATAATATGTTTAATTTTGTGATGCCGGACCACTCTTAGCCTTTAAAGATTCATCCCCAGCCGGTCCGGCTCCGCTTCCGGCAAATTCCGGATCAGAGTTCATCTCGATCCCTTCGGCTTCGTCTGGTTTTTGTCCTTCCTGCCAGAATCCTAACTTTACGACATATTTGTATAATTCCGGACTGTTTTTTCGGATGTCAGCTCGGACATCTTCGTCACAGCAGGCGGCGAAAAAGCTGCCGAACTGCATCTCCGGCTTATCGTCAAAGTAGGATGGAAGCGGCTGCACCAGTCCACTGCCAGCCAGATATCGCTCGAAATCCGTCAGGGCACGTGAGGTTTCTTCGTCGCTTAGTTCCGACGCAGCGAACTCGCCGAATGCCATCGCAAGTCCCTGCGGTTTAGAAAATTTGATTTTCTTGTAATGCACATCTGTATCATAATTGACAAAATAGATACCCTGCTCTGTTTTCGGCGCTGAGAAGTATGCCTTGTCTGTGTAGTACATCAGCTCCCAGCCTGATTCTGCAAATCGTTTGATCCACTCTCTTGGCACGCCTGCCAGTTCTTTCGTAATCTGTTCTTTTTCACTGTCCGACGGACGCCGTTTTCCCATCAAACGCACATCATGCGTCCGGTCGCGCAGTCCATTTGCATCGTAGTAGTTGAGTTCCACGTACTGATCCGCCGCCATCTGACCATTGTCAAAGAAATAATATTTATGCCCGTTTACCATCCGGTTTCCGCCGCTGAACATAACACATTTGGAATCAAACCAATACCAGGCATTTCCTGCCTGATACCAGCCGGTCGTCAGTGCTCCATCCTCGTTTGCATGATACCACTGATCCGTCTCTTCCTCATAAATCCAGCCAGTCATCATCGCGCCGCTCTCGGCGAAATAATAACGGTTTGTGCCGATTTTCCGGAGTCCCCGTTGCATATAGCTGCTTTTTCCCAGATAATACCAGTGACCATTCGATTTCAGCCAGGACGCTTTCAAAAAGCTGCCATCCGTCAGGCGGTACTGCCAGTCCTCGCCGTCTCCGACCCACTCGCCCTCATACAGATACATTTCTTTATTTTCAAAACCAGCCGCGCCACTTTCTGTCGCCGATGCCTCTGTCTCCGTTATATCATTGGCATTATTTTCGGTGCCGAACCTGTAAACCTGATTTTCTTCCTTGCCCTGCGCCGGGGTGTCCGCAGACGCATCGTTACCTGCCGCCAGCGCTGTCCCACAAACAAACAGGGATACTAAAAAGGATGCTGCCCACATAAATTTTTTCTTCCAATTCATCGTGTGCCTCCCCTTTCTTGTTCATAATTAAGCAAAAAACTGTGAACAGTTGCCACATCTCTTCTTATTTTACCGCACCGCAAATGAAAAGTATAGAAAAAAATTCTTACATCCTTTATAATAATAAAATAAAAGACAGTTCATCAAAGACAGCAATATCCAATCTGCCTTTGAAACAATATAAAAATGATTACAAATTCCAATCACTCTTTTTTATAGAGTTATAAAATTAGAAAGGATACCATATATGAAATCAAAACGCATTTTGGCGCTGACGGGTGCTGTTATCCTAATCACCCTCTACGTCTCTTCCATCATCTTCGCCCTGATGGACAATCCACTAGCAGAAAATCTGCTGCTGGCATCGCTGTTCTGCACGATCGTTATACCGGCGGTGCTCTATGGGTATGCGGTGGCACTGCGATATTTTAAAAAGAAAAAATAACGTTCAAAAAGCAAACGACTGTCTATTTCTAACACAATACGCAGTCGTTCGCTTCTTTCATTCTTCTATACTGACTGCCTCCGCAGTCTCCTGTCATTTTTCATCATCCCGCCACTGTAGCCGCATTCTCCCGGACATCATTAATCGCTTTCATAAGCGCTGTTCTCGTTCTCACATCAAACAGCTTTAAAAAACTAATTGGCTTATCAAACGGAGGCTTCTGCAAAACAGCCACATTCTCCATATACCCATTCTGCTCCATATGATTAATAATCTTATGAACAAAATTGAGCTGCCGTTGGTTCAATGACTGATCGTTAATAAACTCTGAAAATGCCACTGACCGGACGCTGTGGAGAAGTCTTGTCATCCCAGAAATACGTTTCAAATCCATTCGTCGTAAACATCATCGGTCTGCGGCCAAACTTCCGCTCTAAACAGTCCGCATACAGCATAACCTGTTTCCGACCAACATTCGGATCCTTGCTGGTGCGCTTCGCTTCCACCACCGCTGGCGCAAATAATGCATATTCTTTTGTATTCTTTAAAAATTCAAAGTTTGACATAAGATCCCCCCTATTTGGAAGTATTCTTCTTTTTCTTTGGCGCTGTCAGCTCATAGCTTAACGCAAGTAAATTTTTAATCGGCTCATCCAGCCCCGCATCCCCCAGCAAAACACTGATCCACTTCTCCTTGTTCATATGGTATGCCGGAAAATATCCTTTTTGCCCCCGCAAAGAACCTATCAGCATCGGATCACTCTTTAGATTTATAACATCTATGATATTATCCTCCTCCAGCCCCAGCTTACTCCCTGCAACACTCAAAATCACGCCATACCATTTATCATTATCCGCCCGACGCAGCACTGCGTTCGAATCCTTCCACGGATATTCCGCTTCCGTGCCATATTCCCGTTTTACCCATTGAAATAATTCTTCTCTTGTCATTTTGGTGAAACGCCTCGCTTTCGGTTTCAAGGTAGAATATATTTGTTATTTGCAATGTTTGTATTTGTGTAAATGTGTTTTTATATTGCAGTATGATATTCTGTTTCAGCGACAATTTATCCCTTTACAAAAGCCACCCCAAAAGCTCTCTCTCGAACACCGCCAACGCCCGCTTCACATACTCCCTCCGCGCCGTTTCATCCACAAGCGAAACCGCGCACGAATTCATCTGCTTAAAATCTGGCACTTCTGCCTCTTCGCAGTGGCGTTTTCCGTTCGGATAACACCAGGCAAACCACCAGTCCTCCGGCAGAATTATTTTCTTTTTGAGATATCTGGATGCCTCCTGCTTAAGCCCGTCGGTTATATCATCTACCTGATAGCCTTTCGAAAAGCCATCCTTGGAGCTGGCTTCTTTATCAAACAGGCAAAATCCCGCAAACAAATTATGTTCTACCTCAATCCGAAACCAGAGTTCCAGACCCGCTTTTTGAAATTTTGCCTTTTTTACGACATAATTCAATCCAGGATAGGTGCTGTAACAATCATAAAATTTATCATGCTGCGGATCTTGATAGGAATAATATCCACTATCCTTTTCTAATTTCAAACCATATTTTTCTAAAATTGGCTGCATCTGCTGCTGAAATTCTTCAAACACCTGGCGAATCAGCCGCACCTTTGCCTTTTTCATCGATTTTTCAATCTCGATTCCGGCAAGAAATTTTTCCGGCGATTCGTACAATGCCTCAATCACTTTATCTGCCACTTTCTTCTCTCTTTCATCCGCTATGCTATGTACCGCATCCAAATATTGCTCCATCACTGCCCGAAATGGCTCTTTTAAATTTTGCAATTCACCTTCCAGCCACCGATAGATATCTTCTGCCCATGAAATACACTGGATTTGCCCTAATGGCAATAAATTTCCTCCGCCTTTCTTCTTCCGGCTGTACTCAGATGGCGGAGTTCCAAAACGGGTTAGATATATCAATCGGGAATTTTGTGCCATCTCAAAGTAATCCGAACACTGTCCTTCCTGTTCCCCCGCATAGATTTTTACCTCGATCGGAATCTGATACTCCGCATTCCGTATGAAAATATCAATTCTTCTCTCTTTATCAATCGGGTACTCTTTGACTACCTCCGTATGCAATAGCAATGTATCGCTTACCGGATCCATTTTCAACACATCTCGGATAAACGATTTCAGGAACCGGATTCCGCAGCCATGCATTCCCTCTGGATTCAGCAGATCGGTCAAAAAACGGCACATGATCACTTCACGGCTCTGTATCTCTAATACATCAAAAATGTTGTAAGCTGATAATTTCTTATGAAATGGTACGTTTTTACAGTTTGTATGAATTTGCGATAGTAAATCTCTATATGCTTCCATTTTTCATTCTCTGGCGATTCCCGTTTGTCTCATTTTTCATTTACAAAACAATTCCTTTTTACCTATCATACCATAAAAAACACGGTTCTCACAGACTCTATCCAAGGCATCCCTCCAACTTTCTTCACACCAAATCATACCTTATCCTGAATTATTCCCTCTTCAAAAAATCAATGACAATTACGAAAAAATCGTCCTTTCCCTGAATCCCGGAATGGACTCTTCCTATGATGGCATAAAATCTAAAAATTTAATTGACTGGCTGATTTCAGAATAAACTTGAAAAAGAATGTGCCTTTTTGTGTAATGGAGAATTTCAAGGAATTTCCTATTACACAAAAATAGCGGCGGTCTGCACTCATCATGCAGGACCGCCGCTGAAATTGATTCTATAAAGTTACTTTCTCATAATGATCTCATCACGTCCCGGACCATTGGATACCATGGTTACCGGTACGCCAAGCTCTGCCTCGATCGTCTCGATGTAGTTGCGGCACTCTGCCGGGAGATCTTCGTATTTCTTGATTCCGCGGATATCACATTTCCAGCCCGGAAGTGTCTTCAGAACCGGTTTTGCTTTCTCCAGCTTGTAGGTTACCGGGAAGTCTTTAACAACTTCGCCGTCGATCTCGTAGCCAACGCAGATCGGGATCTCGTCCAGATATCCCAGAACATCCAGAACGGTCAGAGCCACTTCGGTTGAACCCTGGATGCGGCAGCCGTAACGGCTTGCTACTGCGTCGAACCAGCCCACACGTCTCGGACGTCCGGTGGTTGCACCGAACTCACCCTTATCACCGCCACGACGACGAAGCTCATCTGCCTCATCACCGAAGATCTCGCTGACAAATGCACCTGCGCCGACTGCACTGGAGTATGCCTTTACAACGGTTGTGATCTCTTTGATCTCATACGGCGGAATACCTGCGCCGATAGCGCCGTAAGCTGCCAGAGTCGAAGAAGAAGTAACCATCGGGTAAATACCGTGATCCGGGTCTTTCAGGGAACCTAACTGACCCTCAAGAAGGATGTTTTTACCCTCTTTGATCGCGTCATGCAGATATGCAGATACATCGCATACATACGGCTCTACCATCTTCTTGTATTCCATCAGCTCTGCCAGAACCTCATCCGGGTTCAGCAGCGGTTTGTGGTACAGATGCTCTAACAGGACATTCTTTGTCTCGCAGACACGCTGTACTTTATCTTTCAGAGCCGCCTCGTCCTCGAACAGTTCGCTGACCTGGAAACCGATCTTCGCGTATTTGTCAGAGTAGAACGGCGCGATACCGGACTTGGTGGAACCGAAGGACTTGCCGCCCAGACGCTCTTCCTCATACGTATCAAACAGAACATGGTACGGCATCAGGATCTGTGCACGGTCCGATACCAGAATATGCGGCATCGGAACACCCTGAGATACCAGACTTTCCAGCTCTTTTACCAGGAATGGAATGTTTAATGCCACACCATTGCCAATGATGCTGGTTGTGTGTCCGTAAAATACACCGGACGGCAGAAGGTGAAGTGCGAAACGGCCATAATTGTTGATAATCGTATGACCTGCGTTGCTTCCTCCCTGAAAACGGATAATGATGTCGGATTCCTTAGCAAGCATATCGGTAATCTTACCCTTGCCTTCGTCTCCCCAGTTAGCTCCTACTATTGCTCGTACCATGAATTTTCCTCCCTCAGAAGAATATAAATACTTTTTGGCATGTTCGAAAAACGATCATGCCTTCTTACTGTATAATCATACACAACTTTTTTATATAAGTAAAATCAATATTATTTATAAACTACATAATTAACACTTATATCATTGATGCTCACACATATGCCAGGCAATGTGATTTGAAAAACCACTACTGTGCAGCTCCTATTTTTCTCATGTGGTTACCTTCGCCAGCTGATTAAAAAGCTTCGCAGCCGCTGGGGACATCCAGGCTTTCTCAGCTGCCACCAGACAAAACTCACGGGATGGCATCTCTTCGTCAAATTCCAACGCAAAAACATCCCCATTTCCAAGAGCCTCCGATGCAAAATCCGACATCAGACAGCCGATTCCCAGATTCCGCTTAACAAACTGGACAATCATCTCACTGGTGGCCAGTTCAAACTCCGGTTCCAGCCGAACCCCGCGCTTTGTCAGAAACTCATCCATAAAGCGGCGCGTACTGGTATTGCGCTCCAGGAAGATGCAGGGGCAGTTCAACAGCTCTTTATATGAAAGTTTTCTGCCCTTTAACTGGGCTGCGTATTTGGGTCCGGCTATAAACACATTGCGGATCTCCTGAACCGGAAGACTCTTTACCGCCTGCTTGGTTTCAAAAGGTGTGCTGACAATACCGAAATCAATGTGTCCCTGATAGAGTGCTTCAAGGGTCTCGGGCGTCGGACCGTTTGAAACCGTCACCTTGATATTCGGATACTGCTCATGAAATTGTTCCAGATATGGAAGCAGATAAAACTGGAGTGTCATATCGCTCGCGCCAATGCGGATCTCGCCCGTTTCCAGGTCCTTCATGCGCCGCAGCATCGTCTCCCCGTCCTGTATCGCATCAATTCCCCGTCTGACATACGACAGAAGCAATTCTCCCTCGCTCGTCAGCTTCACGCCGCGGGATGTCCGCAAAAAAAGGCGGCAGCCAAGCGCGGTCTCCAGTTGTCGGACCGCCTGGCTGACCGCCGGCTGGGAAATGCAGAGTGCCTCTGCGGCCGCCGTGATGCCGCCGCATTCGCACACGCTGCAAAATACCCGGTAATACTCCAGATTCACACTTCCATGTAAATCCTGTTTAGACATTAATCTCTGCTTTCACGCCCAGATCTTCTTTATTTGCATCCAGAATCGGCTGGATTACCTCTGCCAGGAACTCATCTACCTGCTCTTTTGCACGGCCGGTGTAGCGCTCCGGTTTCATCGCTGCTTTCAAATCATCTAAGGACAGATTGAACGCCGGATCCGCTGCAATCAGCTCGAGAAGGTTGTTATCCAGACCTTTCTCTTTCACATTCTTTCCAGCTTCCATCGACAGAGTACGGATCTTCTCATGCAGTTCCTGACGGTCACCGCCTGCCTTTACTGCATCCATCATGATATTCTCAGTTGCCATGAACGGAAGCTCTGCCATCATGTGTTTCTCGATAACCTTCGGATATACAACCAGACCGTCAACGACATTCAGGTACAGATCCAGAATACCATCAATTGCAAGGAAGCCTTCCGGAACACTCAGACGCTTGTTCGCAGAATCATCCAATGTACGCTCAAACCACTGGGTAGATGCAACCAGCATCGGGTTCATCACGTCTGCCATCACGTAGTTAGCCAGGGAAGCCATACGCTCGCTTCTCATAGGATTTCTCTTATATGCCATAGCGGAGGAACCGATCTGATTCTTCTCGAAAGGCTCTTCTACTTCTTTCAGATGCTGAAGAAGACGGATATCGTTGGAGAATTTATGGGCACTCTGTGCAATACCGGCAAGAACATTTAATACACGTGTATCCTGCTTACGGGAATAGGTCTGTCCGGATACCGGATAGCAGCCATCAAAGCCCATCTTCTCCGCGATCATCTGATCTACCTTGCGGCACTTTGCATGATCCCCATCAAAGAGCTCCAGGAAGCTTGCCTGTGTACCAGTTGTTCCCTTGGAGCCAAGGAGACGTAAGGATCCAAGCACATAATCCAGATCATCCAGATCCTGCTTGAGCTCCATCATCCACAGAGTTGCACGCTTGCCGACGGTGGTCGGCTGTGCCGGCTGGAAATGGGTAAATGCCAGGGTCGGCTGTGCTTTATATTTATCAGCAAATTTAGCCAGCTCATCCAGAACACTGATCAGTTTCTTACGTACCAGCTTCAGGGCTTCTGTCATAATGATGATATCGGTGTTGTCTCCTACGTAGCAGGAAGTTGCACCCAGATGGATGATTCCTTTTGCTGTCGGGCACTGTACGCCGTACGCATACACATGGGACATAACATCGTGGCGCACCAGTTTCTCACGCTCTTTAGCAACATCAAAATTGATTTCATCCTTATGTGCTTTCAATTCATCGATCTGCTCCTGCGTGATCGGAAGGCCAAGCTCCTTCTCCGTCTCTGCCAGCGCAATCCAGAGTCTTCTCCAGGTGCGGAACTTCTTGTCCGGAGAAAAAATATACTGCATCTCCTTGCTTGCATAGCGCTCGGAAAGAGGGCTTACATATCTGTCGTACATGGCTAATTTACCTCGCTTTCTTTTTTCAGGGTATGGAAAATAGTCTCTTTCGCAGCCATTTGAAGGCGTCACCGACACATTTTCTCAATATCCTACCTGCAAATTATAATACAGGCACTTTTCAAAATCAATCACTTTTCGCTGTTCCGGCTGCAGCTCTTTCGTTCTTGGTTACTGTTCACGCATACATTCCCAATAACGGAATTTGCCACAGTAACCGTTCCTGCTCTTCCATTCATCATTCATGCCCGGCCAAACGTTTTTCCTGCCGCAAACAGTCACTCTCCTTCTGATTCCACCCGTTCGTGCACGATTTCCAGCTCTCCGGTCTTCAGATGCAGACGGATTTTCGTGGAAGTTCCCGTTTTTTCTGTCGCTCCGTATGTTTCCCCGGCATTTTCCCGTTCAACTGTTCTCTTCTCCTGCCAGTCTGCAGGCGCTTCCTCCGCCCCATTCTCTGCTCTTTCCCCCTCCGGCAGTTCATACTCGATCACATCCATCTCTCGGATCGACCAGATCCGTTCCCGCATCTTCCATATACTCGCCAAGTACATGGATACAGCCAGTGCAAGTCCATACAGAAAACACCTCTGCCTCCGCTTCCTCCGCCAGCGGACGCGTTTCAGATAGCGGCGAATCTTCCGTTTTTGATATTTAAACAGCTTTCTGCTTTGCGGCATTGATTTTTGTGCATTTCTATGTTTCTCTGACATCTGCATTCCTCCCGCAGGTGCCTCTCCATTTTTACTATAACAAATAGAAAAAAATCTGTAAAGATGATGCGGCTCACAGGCAGGGCTTTTCCGAACTGAAAGTTGTGGTTTTTAGGCAGTTTATTTTTTCTCATGATACGCTTTTTCTGTATTCACACTCCAGATATGCTCCTTATCCGCACTTCCCGCCAGAAGGAGATCCACTGCACAAAATGCTGTCATCATCGAATGATCCATGTTATTGTAGCGATGCTGTCCATTCCGTCCGATACAGAACAGATTTTCGATTTTATTCAACCATGCAGTCAATTCACCCATCCGGTCATAGGTGCCAAAATAAGCTGGGTATGCTTTCTTTACTTTCTCGATATGAAAATCAAGAATTTCCAGAAAACCAAATCTATAATTTATCACATAAGCCGTCAAAAGCACCCCCAGAAAGCCAGCGCTGATCGCCCAGTCTCTCTTTTTTTCTTTCATGACAACACCCAACCTTCCAGCCATTCCAGCCACTGCTCGGCAAATTCCTGTTTTACTGGATATCCAGACAGCACCGGATAGAAAAGAAGGAACGCGCCGATCACTGCTGCAAGATACAGCAGCGCTGCTTTCCTGGTTCGTTTCGGATCTCTTTCCCAGAAAAAATGCAGACAATTTCCCAGCATTAAAATCTGTATCATACTGCACGCAAAATACTGATAGATAAACACGGTTCTGTGGATAAATAACCACGGAAACAGCATAGAAGCATAGGAAATGCACAGATATCCCGCTATTTTATCCTGTCGAATCTGCCACAGGTATATATTATAAAATAGCGCCGGAATTGCCGACCACCAGATTACCGGGTTTCCAAAAGTTGAAACCACACTGATTTTACCAGACTTAAGCGACGTGTATGCATCCAGAAGCGGTCGTTTAATCCAGGCCCACTCATACCATTCAGAGGCATATGGATGTTCAAACACCGTTTTCTCATGGTAATGAAGCATAAGCTGCTGATTTTCCCACATAGTCTGGAAAACATTTCCATTTCCCATACCATTTCCATAAGAAAGATAGGATGCAACGTAAATCACTGCCGGAATCAAAATGTATACAGCGATACAGATGACAGACAGCCCCGCCAGGTAACTTATCGCCGCCTGTCCAGACATTCCCTTTCTGGTCCGTGCCGCAGCTGTCCCATATTCCTGGAACAAAAATGTAAAAAAGAGGACTGCAATCCCCGCGCAGGCATATACCCCTGTCCACTTCGATGCCATCGCCGCTCCAGCTGCCATGCCATTTAAAATCATCAGACACACCGTTTTCCAGCTGCATCCCATTTTCAGGTCATCCAGCACCAGATACATCAGATAAAAGGTAAGCAGGATAAAAAATCCCACTATCACATCAATGGTTCCGATTCTTGACAATGTAAAGTGCATGAAATCAAAGACTATCAACAGTGCTGCAAATGAGGCAATCCATGTACTCCGGCTGATTTTCCGCATAAACGCATAGCTGACCGGCACCATCAGGATGCCAAACAGAGCGCATACACACCGCCATCCAAACGGCGTCATTCCAAATACGCGGATTCCCAGACTCATCCACCATTTTCCAAGCGGTGGGTGCGTTGTCTCATAAATTGTACGCCCTTCTACTATCTCATTTGCCGTTCTGGCATGGTAAACCTCATCAAACATACTTTGGTATTCATAGGTTGTATCCGCCGGAAACAATTCCTGCTCATCAAATGCCTCTGGATAATCATCTGCATTGGATGGAAGGATCGGATTTCCATCCGGATCCAGAAGAACGATTTCCAGAACCTCTGCACTCTCATCCATCGACACGATCCCTAGTTCGTAAGTGCGGTAATGAATTTCCACTGGATTCCAGCAGTATACAGATAACAATTCTGTCTCTTCCCCGATGGCATCCCAGTCATCTCCCTCGGCATTCGGAACCGAGCATACAAAATGTCTCTTCTCCTTTCCACCCAGATAAACCTGCGCTTCTGAGATAGTCACACTTCCATCAAACCGAAGCACCATCTCATTTCCGTGGCTATCATTTTTTTCAAATTCATACGCAGTCTGCGGCGCCTTCATGCTTCCAAGATTCACAAATGCCATCACAGCAAAGAGAACTGTCAATCCTGCTGCCATACACCAGTCACGGCCGGACCAGGGCGCGCCAGTCTTTTCCGACTCTGTGTTCTTTTCACAGGATTTTATTCCCAAGCTCTTCCCGGCATCTATTTTTTCACTCCCCGTCATTCGTTTTGATACGCAGCGTGCCGCTTTTGCTTCATCCAGCTCGACTTTCGATTCAGGAATTTGACATTTTTCATGTAATATTCCAACATAAGAAGCGATTCCATATACACAGGTTCCCACACCCAGTACCGCAAAAAGCATCAGAAGCAGCGGATAAAATTCATCTCCCGGACTGCACTGTCCGAAGCGCTCACCGGTGATATCCCGCGCCCAGAGTATGCCGGTTCCCGCAGCCGTGAGAAAAATTCCAATCTTTTTGAATCTTTCTATTCCAAGGCGCGCTCTGAAGCGCTCTATCCACGAACTGCCCATGAAAAGAATCAATACCGCCAGCCAGATAAAAAGCATCCGCTTTTTTCCCTGTGAAAGAACAGATAATACCGGGATCGGATTCCAGATATAAAGATACAGGCATTCCCACGCTGATTCCCGGCTTCCGTTTTTCCCGGACAAAATATATAAAAGTCCGGCTGTCACCAGATCCATTGCCATGACTTCCAGGAAGCCATGAACCTCCTGATTAGAAATGGCAAAGAATACAAAGCGCGTAATCAGATACCCGGCCGCTGCTTTCCAGCAAAGCTTTCCCGCCATCCCCCGCTTTTTCTTTTCCTCATACAGCCAGATGACAGTCAGGCACGCCGTAATGGCGATACAGTAAACTGATTTCATTCTGGCACCTCCTTTAACGACTTTTTAAGTGCTCCATTTCAGTGGCACTCCCCTCAGACACGCCGTTTCTTTCTCATCGCTCTAACTTATATACTCCCGGGCTCCTCCCTGCACATACGCAGGAAAGAGCTCGAGAGTATATGAATCTGTTTCCATCATCCTATATGCAGGAGAGCAAAAACAAGGTTAAATTATAGATTATTGTAACTGTTCAGTAGGTCTGCGCATTTACTGCGCTGACCGTACGAAAACATGGGCCAGCAGGCAAAAATCCCATTGCCGCAGGCAATTCTTGATGGATTTTTGCGCGTAACTGTGAAGGTACTGAACAGTTACAGATCATTAATGTTTGTAATCGCCCCAAATCTGAACCTGGCCGATTATTTTCACTTCGTACTCTTAGTCTCAGATTGATCATTATCCTGTTGTGTACGGCGCCGGTGGTGCCTGCGACCCACCCGTTGGCTCCGGTGTTGGCTCCGACCCACCCGTTGGCTCCGGTGTTGGCTCCGGCTGGATCGGTTTCACGCTCGGCGTCGGGTTTTCGGTCGGTTCTTTCGTCGCCGGTGCATCACTCGGTACCACACTCGGCGTTTCACTTCCACCGCCGCCTCCAGAATGTCTGCGTTCTTTGGATGTTCTGGAATTCAGCTTCGGTGTATCGGCATTGGTCGTCTCTAAGATGGTCATCGTTCCGTCTTCTGCCACTTTTACCTCAAAGCTTCTCGCCGGTCTCGGCTTGCGGCCGCCGAACGATGTGCCATCGTTTTCAAACGTATAAGGAATTCCGTTGATACTGACAACGCCCGTTGCCATCTCTCCACTGTCCGGTGTGCCAAAATAATAGGTTTTTCCATTGATCCAGACAACACCGCTGACCATTTCCCCCGACGCCGTACAGAAATACTGTTTGTCCCCGTCTTTTACCCAGCCGATCTGCGGTGCTCCCTGTTCATTCAGGTAATACCATTTTCCATCGATCTGCTGCCAGCCTGTCTGCACCTGTCCATTTAGGATGTAGGCTCTTGCAGCTCCTGTACCTACCCATTCGGCAAAAGCAGGTCCGGCATACAAGCCCATGATCAAAACGGCACTGAGTGCGCAGGCACCCACCTTCATCCATTTGCGTTTTCTCATCCTCATACCTCCTCGTATTTTTATTAATCGAAAAGCTGTCTTTCATGTATTTTTTATTTTTAATTCTGGAATTTTTCTTCTTTTTCACGGTTTCAAGCTTTTCTTGTTGTATTCATCTTATCATTTGTTTTATTTTTCTACAATTTGCACTGCACAAGATGTCATTTTTTTACACAAGATGTAAAAAAATGATACACTAACCTTGACAAATTGATTTTCAGAAGCCTTCATCCACAAACACAAGGGCGGGAAAGGTTCCAGAAATGAAAACCCCGGCTGTGAGTGGATAAACTTACTCACAGCCGGGGTTTCATTTTCACATCTGTATAAAATCTCTTAGCCGATCACATCCGCCATATCATACCGTCCTTCCGGCTTTCCTGCCAGGAATTTGGCTGCCTGTACCGCACCCTTTGCGAAAATCGCCTTGGAATAAGCTGTATGATTAAAGGTAATCACCTCATCCTGACCAGCGAAAATGACATCGTGTTCGCCTACGATTGTGCCGCCGCGGATCGCCTGAATACCAATCTCCTTCGCATCACGTTTCTCACGTGTAGCGGAACGATCGTATTTGTAATGGTATGTATTGCCCATCGCCTCGTTGATCGAATCTGCCAGCGCAATCGCCGTACCGCTCGGAGCATCCACCTTCTGATTGTGGTGTTTCTCCAGAATCTCAATATCAAATCCAGCCGGAGCCAGAATCTGCGCTGCTTCTTTCAGAAGCTTTAAGAGCATATTGATACCAAGAGACATATTTGCAGAGCGAAGAACAGCTGTCTTCTCTGCCGTCTCTTCTACCTTTGCCAGCTGTACCTCGGAAAGTCCTGTCGTACACAGAACAACCGGCATTTTCTTCTCTGCACACCAGTCGAGAAGTTCATCGACAGCTGCTGCATTGGAAAAATCAATCACAACATCCGCTTCTACCTTGCATTCGTTCAGAGACGCAAAAACCGGATAATCATTTTTCTGCTCGGTTCTCATATCAATACCCGCAACGATAGAGATCTCCTCGTCCTTCGCTGCAATTCCGGAAATAACCTGTCCCATGGCGCCGTTGCAGCCATGCATAATTGCTCGTACCATCTGTTAAAACCTCATTTCCCTATCTCATCCTAATTTTAACGGTTCTTATCACTCTTTCAGGCTGATTCCGTAATTTACCAGTTCTCTTCTCAGACGATCGCGGTTTGCCGGTTCCATATCCACTAACGGTTTACGGAACGGACCCACTTCCTCGCCCATCATGTTCATCGCTTCCTTAACCGGAATCGGGTTTACCTCGCAGAACAGCGCCTCAATCAGTGGAATTGCATCTATCTGCATCTGTCTTGCCTTCGCTACATCGCCAGCCTTGAATGCCGCGCACATATCATGTACCTGACGCGGTGCCACGTTGGATAATACGGAGATAACGCCCTTTGCGCCCAGTGCCATCATCGGAACCGTCTGGTCGTCGTTGCCGGAGTAAATATCAACTGATCCGCCTGACAGGCTTGCAATCTGTGCGATCGCGGAGAAATTGCCGCTTGCTTCTTTGACACCGACGATGTTCTCATATTCCTTGCACAGTGCCACGATCGTCTCCGGGGTGATATTGACGCCGGTACGGCTCGGTACATTGTACAGAAGGATCGGAAGATCAACTGCCTTTGCGACCTCTGAGAAATGAACCTTTAAACCCTTCTGGGTTGATTTATTGTAATACGGGGATACGAGCAGAAGTCCGTCTGCGCCTGCCTTTTTCGCTTCGGTAGACAGATATACCGCTGTCTCTGTGCAGTTGGAACCGGTTCCTGCTACAACCGGGATTCTCTTATTTACGACCTGACATACGAAACGAATCACCTCGATGTGCTCCTCATGGCTTAATGTAGCCGCCTCGCCGGTCGTACCGCAGGCGATAATACAGTCTGTACCGCCAGCGATCTGTTCTTCTACGATCTGCTCCAGTTTCTCATAATTTACGCTTCCATCCTCATGAAATGGCGTTACCAGCGCTACGCCTGCTCCTTCAAAAATAGACATTTTGTTTCCTCCTTATTCTTTTGCACGATGGCTGAGTTTCTATTCCAGAGTCCGTTTCTGTCCCTGCTTCAAACGAATGTTTGCAGCCTGTCGATCCTGAGCGTACAAAAAGCTGGCACAATGGCCAGCTCTATGAATTCAAATCCAAACTCCCAGTAGCTCCCCATCTGTCGATGACAGTTACAGAATTCTTCATCCTGCACCCAGGAACTGCAGATACAGGCGCCGCAGCCCTTCGGCGTATCATCCTTTCAGCTGTCTTCTCCTGCACCTGCCGCATCCGACCGCTTACTGATAATCAACGCAACCTCTACTTGTTTTTTCTATCTTAGCATTACTTTGAATACTTGTCAACCGTTCATGCACGCATGATGTTACTGTTCACGCATACGTGCCCAGTAACGGAATTTGCCGTGGCTTCGCATTCAAATACGGCAAATTCCTGCTGCCACCATGTTTTCTTACGGCACTTTCGGTTCCAAAAGTGCCTACCCGTGAACAGTAACGGCATGATCGTTTGACGGCTTCAGGCATTCCAGGCGCGTCACCTCGTCTGCATGCTCCTCTGCCCCAGCCGGGCATACTTTTCCGGTCAGAATCAGATCGACATTCTCCTCGCGCGCTGCCAGCAGTGTTTCCAGGGCATCGTCTCCGACCAGTTTCTGATCTAACACCCCAAGAAATTCATCCAGAATCAGCATATCGCATTCGCCGGTACAGAGTACTTTTTTTGCAAAATTATACCCGTTCTGAATATTGCAGAGCTCTTCCTTTTTGCCTTCTTCAGAGAGATTTTCATAATACTCATTCTGTTTTTCAAATCGGAATACTTTAAATGCCGGCTCCAGCTGTTTTAACCCATCTGCTGTCTCATGGCTCAGCACTCCCTTTAAGAATTGTATCATAATTACCTTCCGGCCGTGCATGGCTGCACTGACACCACGTCCCAGTGCCATCGCTGTTTTTCCCATCCCGGTGCCGAAGATGATATGAACTTTCCCCTTTTTCATTTCCCTCTCCTCTTTCTGTGCCTCCCGCTGCGCTGGCGCACAGACTGTCTTTCCTGATGTCTTTTTACACACAGGCCTGTGTGTTTTATTTCTATCCATCCAATAATCGTTTTACGAATTCTGTAAACTGCCTTATTCTAGCATATTTTATCTGTTTTGGCAAGCTATGGCAAAACCAGCCATTTATCATGTCCTATCGATTGCATAACCGGCTTCAAAATTTGCTGTAACATCCTAAACCTATCCTATTCTTCCACGCACTCCAGCTTGCTGACCGACACCTCGTATGCCACACGTTTCTCGCACTCTGTCTCGCTCAGTTTCTTCGTATATTCACGGCTCTGCACGCGCCCCCACACGCACACGTGGCTTCCCACGCCAAATCCGGACGCATAGCGGGCATTTCTGCCCCACGCAATACACGGTATGTAATCGGATTTTCCATACGGACGGTTGACCGCCAGCAGCATATCGGCAATCTCGCGTCCCAGCGGTGTTTTCCGGTAGATTGGCTCCTTGCAGATATAGCCTTCCAGAAAAATCTGGTTGGTTTTGGTGTAATCCGTAAATTCTTCCAGGAAATGAATCTCACGGACAAACACAGACAGCACCAGACGGTTTTTCGCGCCCTCATGACGGTTGTAGGAACGGAACTGGCCGATCGCCTCCATCGTCATTCCGCGGTAGTCTTTCGATACATCCAGAAGCCGTTCTGAAATCATGAGTGGAATCACGTCCACCTGATCGCTCAGACGGCTGACTGCCAGGTCTGCGATATAAAATCCTTCCCCGAATACTTCGTGGCTGAATGTAAATTCCGATACGACCTCACCAATCACGCTAACCTTGTTGTTTTCAATCATTTTTTCCGACATAGTATCTCTCTCCTCTTCTTTTTTGCAGTTTTTCACGGCAGGTTCTTGGAGTCCTGCTTCTTACTGTATATATGTATGAGGGGAATGACCGTTTTAGAAGAAGAAGTGAGGGGGAAATTTCGACAGGGTGGGGGACATGAATCGACAGAGGGAATGGGATCGGCAGAGGGACGGAAACGGCGGGGCGCGTCGTTTCCTAGATATCTCTCGCTTGAATATACGAAAAGGAGCAGCTGGCTTGCGCGGCTGCTCCCACTTTACGATTATTTAGCTATTTTTACGGCTGATCATCGCTCTCTTTCTCAGAGTCGGATCAAGAATCTTTTTACGGATTCGTAAGCTGGTCGGGGTGATCTCGAGAAGTTCATCGGTATCGATGTAGTCGAGGCACTGCTCCAGGCTCATGATTTTCGGCGGAACAAGGCGGAGGGCTTCATCGGCGCTGGAAGAACGGGTGTTTGTCAGCTTTTTGGTTTTGCAGACGTTTAACTCGATGTCTTCCGGTTTTGCGCTCTGTCCGACAATCATGCCGGAGTAAACTTTAACGCCCGGTCCGATGAACAGGGTTCCGCGCTCCTGGGCATTGAACAGACCGTAGGTGATGGACTCGCCTGCCTCAAATGCAATCAGGGATCCCTGTTTGCGGTAACTTAATTCGCCCTTGAACGGTGCATAGCCGTCAAAGCTGGTGTTTAAGATACCATTTCCCTTTGTATCGGTCATGAACTCGCCGCGGTAGCCGATGAGACCTCTGGACGGAATCGAGAACTCCAGTCTTGTGTATCCGCCGCCGATCGGGCTCATGCCCTGCAGCTCGCCTTTACGGCTGGTCAGCTTCTGGATAACAGCACCGGTAAAGTCATCCGGTACATCGACGTAAGCGATCTCCATCGGCTCTAATTTGCGGTTTCTTTCGTCATATTTGTAGAGTACCTCCGCCTTGCTGACTGCGAACTCAAAGCCCTCGCGGCGCATGTTCTCAATCAGAACGGACAGATGCAGCTCGCCACGGCCGGACACCTTGAAGCAGTCAGCGGAGTCTGTCTCCTCTACACGCAGGCTGACGTCGGTATTCAGCTCCCGCATCAGGCGCTCGCGGATATGGCGGGAAGTGATGAATTTACCTTCCTGACCTGCCAGCGGGCTGTCGTTTACCATGAAATCCATGGAAATGGTCGGCTCAGAAATCTTCTGGA
Source organism: Clostridium sp. AF32-7AC (assembly GCF_003477925.1). Lineage (NCBI taxonomy): Bacteria > Bacillati > Bacillota > Clostridia > Eubacteriales > Clostridiaceae > Clostridium > Clostridium sp. AF32-7AC. Next base: position 594,074 of record NZ_QUEG01000001.1, on the reverse strand, counting down.
ACGGAATTGCCTCCGGTTTCTCCGGGGAGCACAGGGTATCACCGATGTGGATATCTGCGATACCGGAAATCGCTACGATCGAACCGATCTTTGCTTCCTGTACTTCTACTTTATTCAGACCTTCAAACTCATAGAGCTTACCGATCTTAACTTTGCGGAACTTGTCCGGCTCATGATGGTTGACGATGACGCAGTCCTGATTTACTTTCAGGTAGCCGTTGTCGATCTTACCAACGCCGATACGTCCTACATACTCGTTGTAATCAATCGTGCTGATCAGAACCTGTGTTTCTGCATCCGGATCTCCCTCCGGCGCCGGGATGTAATCCAGAATGGTCTGGAACAGTGGCTTCATATCCACATTCGGATCGTCCAGGTTCTTCTTTGCATATCCAGAACGTGCAGATGCATATAAGAATGGACAGTCAAGCTGCTCGTCTGATGCATCCAGATCCATCAGAAGTTCGAGAACCTCGTCCACAACCTCCTCCGGACGTGCTTCCGGACGGTCAATCTTATTGATACATACGATAACCGGCAGATCCAGTTCCAGTGCTTTACGCAGAACGAATTTGGTCTGCGGCATCGCGCCCTCGTATGCGTCTACCAGAAGGATAACGCCGTTTACCATCTTAAGAACACGCTCTACCTCGCCGCCGAAGTCCGCATGTCCTGGTGTATCGATAATGTTGATCTTGGTGCCGTTGTAATTAACAGCCGTATTCTTGGACAGAATCGTGATACCTCTCTCACGCTCAATATCGTTAGAGTCCATGACACGATCGACTACTTCCTGATTGGCACGGAATACACCGCTCTGGCGGAGCAGCTGGTCTACCAGCGTCGTTTTACCGTGGTCAACGTGAGCGATAATTGCAACGTTTCTGACATCTTCCCGTTTCATTTTCATATCTGCTTACTCTCTTTTCTTATGATGATTCATTACATGTACTAATTAATAATTATTTTCTGTCACAGACAAGCATCCTGCCGTTTCGTCTTTGGCAAAGGATCCGCCCACAAAATAATACAGCTTGTTATTTTAGCATTTTTTTATCCATTATTCAATCTTTTTTTACAATAAAATGATTTTTCCGTCATCCATGCCAAAATAAACTTCATCCAGTTTTTCGATCCGGCATCTTCCATTTGTGCCCTCTATGAGCTTCTTCTCCGCTGCTCCCGCCTGGTCAAACGGCACCAGGATCGTCAGATCCACGCCCTCGCCGTACTCGCTGTCCAGAATCGGCAGCTCTGCTTCTGCCAAAATGTACTGCACCTTTCCAAGCCCGCTGTAGTCTGTCCCGATCTTCCATTTGCGAGCCAGGCATTTTTCCAGAACCACACAGCTTTTAAGCCCTTCCTGAACCGCGCCGCCATATGCCCGCACCAGTCCGCCGGTTCCTAAAAGTGTCCCGCCAAAGTACCGGGTCACGACCGCACAGACGTTGTGAAGCTCACGTCCCAGCAGCACATCCAGCATCGGGCGTCCCGCCGTCTGCGCCGGTTCTCCATCGTCGCTGCAACGCGCCACCTCGTTATTTTCTCCGATCGTAAATGCCGAACAATGATGTCTCGCATCCCAATATTTTTTCTTGACTTCCGCAATAAATGCCGTCGCCTCTTCTTCCGATTCCACCGGGCGGATCTCCGCGATAAAGCGGGACTTCTTCTCCACAATCTCGCCCTCTCCGCCCTGATAGACGATTTTATAGCGCTCTTTCATGATTATTCCTCCATCGTAACTGTTCAGTAAATGCGCAGACCTGCTGAACAGTTACCCTCCATCTATACACTACGCATCCTTAAAACGGACGTTTTTTCACTTCTTTAACCGCTTGTAAACCTTAGTTACTGTTCACGCATACGTGCCCAGTAACAAACCTTATCTTTTATGATACCGTAAAAAAAACTTCATGACAATAGTATTTATTTATCCCATGAATTTTGATATAATTGGAAATACTGTATTTATTAATAGAATGAACCACTACGAACCCAAAGGAGGTTCTCATGAATTACGGTGTAAAAGCAACCAAGAAACGGATCCGGGCAGCCAATTCCCGGAAGAAGAAATACGCCAACCGGCTGTTTCTGACCTTCTTCAAGACTGCCTTTGTTCTTGTTCTGTTTCTCTGCGTGACGGGTGCCAGCACCTTTATCGGCATGTTTAAAGGCATTCTGGACAGTTCGCCAGACTTCAACCCGGACAGCTTCACCCCAAGCGGATATTTTTCTACTATATATAATAGCGCCGGGGAAGTGACTGACACGCTGGTCGGTTCCAACTCGAACCGAATCGAAGCATCCTACGAGGATTTTCCTCAGGATCTAATTGACGCGTTCGTCTCCATCGAGGACTCGCGTTTCTGGCAGCACAGCGGTATCGATCTGCGCTCCATTTCACGCGCCGTGGTCGGCGTCCTGACAAATAATTATAAGGGCGGCGCCAGCACCCTGACCCAGCAGCTCATCAAAAATACCGTTTTCAACGGCGGTATGGAGACAAGCAAGGGTTCCAAAATCGAGCGAAAAATCCAGGAACAATATCTGGCGCTGCAGCTGACAAAAAACGTTGATCGGAAGGTCATTTTAACGAACTATTTAAATACAATCAACCTTGGCAGCAATACACTTGGTGTCAAAGCAGCGGCGCTACGCTATTTTAATAAGAACGTCTCCGATCTGACTCTTTCTGAGTGCGCGGTCATCGCCGGTATCACACAGAATCCGTCAAAGCTGAATCCGATCAGCGGCGCGGAGGCAAATGCCGCCCGGCGCAAGGTCATTTTGCAGGCAATGTATGAGCAGGGCTATATCACAAAAGAAGAACAGGAGGAAGCGCTGGCAGACGACGTCTACGCCCGTATCCAGAATGTCGACACGGCGCTCAAGGAAAATGAGACACCGTACTCCTATTACACGGACGAGCTGATCAGCCAGGTCACCGAAGCACTCAAAGAGCAGCTCGGCTATACTGACACGCAGGCGTCCAATCTTCTGTTCAGCGGCGGACTGCAGATTTACACCCCGCAGGATCCGCAGATTCAGGCGATCGTCGATGAGGAAGTCAACAATCCTGCCAACTATGACGCGGCTCGCTATTCGGTTGAATACCGCCTTTCCCTGACCCATCCAGACGGGGAAACGCAGCATTATTCACAGGAAACTCTGAAAACATGGATCCAGCAGGTCAAGGGACAAAGCGGTTTTGACGGGCTGTTTAATTCCGAGGAAGAGGCGCAGACGGCGATCGATGAATACCGCACCGCCCTCACGCAGGACGGAAGCACCGTTCTCGGTGAATCAGTTACCATGATTTTAGAGCCGCAGACCTCGTTCGTCCTGATCGAACAGTCCACCGGCTATGTCAAGGCAATCAACGGCGGACGCGGACAGAAGACGGCAAACCGCACCTTAAACCGTGCGACCGACTCCCTGCGGCAGCCAGGATCGACCTTCAAGGTCATTTCCTCCTTTGCCCCGGCATTGGATGCCTGCGGCGCGACCCTATCAACTGTTTACTATGACGGGCCATACTCTTCCGGTGAAAAAGAGTTCCGAAACTGGTGGGGCAGCGATTACAAGGGCTATCACACGATCCGCGACGGCATTACCTATTCCATGAACATCGTCGCCCTGCGCTGCATGGCGGACACGGTAACGCCGCAGCTCGGTGTCGAATATGCCGAACGGCTGGGAATCACTTCCCTCGTAAGCCAGGATCAGACTCTCTCGACAGCACTCGGCGGTCTGACAAAGGGCGTCAGCAACCTGGAACTGACAAATGCATTTGCGGCGATCGCCAACGGCGGCACCTACACGAAGCCTGTCTTCTTTACTAAGATCCTGGATCGCAACGGAAAGATACTGATCGACAATGAACCGGAGACGCGGCAGGCGCTCAAAGACTCTACCGCCTATCTTTTAACCAGCGCGATGCAGGATGTTATGCAGAGCAATACCATGTATACTCGTTCCGGTTCCGGGGTTAAATCGACCGGTACGACAGCGGCGATTCCCAATATGAGCTGCGCCGGAAAGAGCGGTACGACCACCAGCAACGTCGACGTCTGGTTTGTAGGCTTTACGCCGTACTACACTGCCGGTATCTGGGGCGGGTGCGACAATAACCAGCCATTAAAAGGCGGCACCGTTTCAAACGGCGGTACCAGTTACCACAAGCGCATCTGGCGAAATATCATGACACGTGTCCATGAGAGCTTAAGCGACCCCGGATTTACGGTTCCGGACAGCATTGAAACTGCTGAAGTATGCCGCAAATCCGGCAAGCTTCCGGTTTCCGGCGTCTGCAGCAGTGACCCGCGCGGAACGGCCGTCTACACTGAATATTTCGCGAAGGGCACGGTTCCGACCGAGACCTGCGATCACCACACCCGCGTGACGATCTGCTCCGCCTCCGGCGGCATCTCGACTGCCTTCTGCCCGACGAACCAGCAGATTTCCAAGACAGTTATGGTCGTTCCGGAAGACGGCGGAGAAACGGACGATTCCCGCTTCTCCATGCCGGGCGAGTGCAAGATTCACAATGGTTCGTCCACGATCATCCATCCTTCTGAGAGCGCCGATTTCTCAGCTCCGGGCTACAGCCCCGATTCAGATAATTTATCGGCTCCGATCCACTCTGCGGTTCCACGCCCGATGGCGGGAAGTGGACGGAATGGAAATAATATTCCGATTGTCCCGGCGAATCCGGAGCATTAACAGCAAAATAATATATCTGCAAAAAGCTGCTGTAAAAAGTGACATTCATATGCCTCTTTTACAGCAGCTTTTTATTTCCGCAACTGATTTTCTTTTGCTTTGCTTTCTTTTACTTTTCTTTCGTCTTCTCTCTAATCCTTCATCTTGGGTTTGCAAATCAGCGACGACAGATAGCCGAAAATCAACGCCCCGGAAATCCCCGCCGCACCCGCCGTGAATCCGCCGGTGAACAGCCCCAGAACCCCATCCTTGTCAATTCCATCCCGTACGCCCTTCCAAAGCGTATTCCCAAACCCCAGCAGTGGCACTGTTGCCCCGGAACCCGCCCATTTGGCATACGGTTCGTACAAGCCGATCGCACCGAGAATCGAGCCACATACCACCAAAAGTACCATGATCCGACCCGGCATGAGTTTCGTTTTATCCATCAGAATCTGCACGGCGGCACAGAGAAGTCCGCCGGTCACAAATGCTTTGATATAGTCCATTTTTCTGCTCCCTCTCTAAAGTTTCTTGCAAATACCTATCATTCACCGAACGATTCTTTTCCCTCAAGCACCACTCCATGGGCAATCCCCGGCACATTCTGCCCCTCATTAAAGCTGATCTGGGACAGCAGCGCCCCGGTCGGCACAAACAGGACGCGTTTCCACTCACCCGCCTGTATTTTCGGAAGAATATAGCCGCACAGCACCGCCGCCGAGCAACCGCAGCCGCTCCCGCCCGAATGGGTATCCTGCGTCTTCGGGTCAAACATTTCGATCCCGCAGTCCATATGGATGCCGGAAATATCCTGTCCTGCCTCGCGCATAAAATCAAGCAGGATTTCCTTCCCCACCATTCCCAGATCGCCAGTGATGATCCGATCATAGTCAGATGGTTTCCGGTTAAAATCACGGAAATTCTGCAAGATTGTGTCTACCGCCGCCACCGCCATTGCCGCCCCCATGTTCATGGAATCGCGCATCTGCATATCGACGATCTTTCCGGGGGTGGCAGCTGGGATACAAGGTTGAAATTTGGGATGCAATTTTTCCTGTCCAGCATTTTTCAGTGATTCTGACGCATTTTCTTTCGCTCTGCGCCCATCTTTCCCTTCATTTTTCTCATTTTCCTCGATCATCACACACCCGCACCCGGTCACCGTCCAGGTTGTGGACTGCGGTCTCTGATTCCCATACGCCAGCGGAAACCGGAACTGCCGTTCTGCCGATGCAAAATGGCTCGACGCCAGCGCCAGAACCCGGTCCGCATAGCCAGCCCCTGCTGCCATCGCCCCCAGAATCATCGCCTCTCCCATCGTCGAGCAGGCGCCGTAAAGCCCGAAAAACGGGATATCAAACGACTCCACACCAAACGAGGTCGCCACAATCTGTCCCAACAGGTCTCCCGCAAACAGGCAATTCACATCCGCCGCCTGTCTGCCCGCCTTATCCAGGCATTTCTGCACCGTCTGGCGCTGCAATTCACTCTCCGCCTCCTCCCACGACTTTTTCCCAAACGTCGGATCCGGCTCCACCCGGTCAAAAAAACTTGCCAGCGGTCCCTCGCCTTCCGTCTGCCCCACGATCGATGCCGCCGATGTGATGATGGGCGGATGCTCAAACTGGATGCTTGATTTACCTGCCTGCATAAAATTCCTCCTGAAACATAAAAACATTGTCAAAAATATACTGTTCAAACTTTCGCTACAATCTCAGTATTTACACAAACATACATTTTTATGTTTTCTAGTAATCTGTATTCCTCGCAGGCTTCATTCACCCGTTTTTACCATATTATTAATACTGCACCGCCGCCAGTTTCTCTCTCAGTTCCTGCGGATCCTGGGACGCATCGACTGCCGTCTGCGGTGTGATCACGCCCTCTTTCGCCATACGGATCAGAAAATTATCCATCGTAATAGAGCCCTCTTTTGCACTAGAAAGCAGATAGCTCTGCATCTGCGGTGTTTTTCCATCGCGGATCAGATTCCGGATCGCCGGCGTGAGCATCATAAGCTCACAAGCTGCCGCCCTGCCCTGGCCACCCGCCCTCGGCACCAGCTGCTGTGACAGCACCGCCCGCAGCGTCATCGAGAGCTGCATCCGGATCTGCGGCTGTTTATCCTCTGGAAAAACACCCACAATCCGGTCAATGCTGTCGATTGCCGAATTGGTATGAATGGTGGAAAAAACAAGATGTCCCGTCTCCGCCGCCATCAGCGCCGTTTCGATCGTCGCCGGATCACGCATTTCTCCAATCAGAATGACATCCGGGTCCTCACGGAGCGCCGCATAAAGCCCCTTATCATAGCTCTCTACGTCCACGCCCACCTCGCGCTGGTTGATGATCGCCTGCGCCGGTTCATAGACATACTCGATCGGGTCTTCCAGCGTAATCATATGGAGCGGACGATTCTGGTTGATCTCATTTAAAATTGCCGCCAGCGTCGTTGACTTGCCGCTTCCCGTCTCGCCGGTTACCAGAATAATGCCTTTATTCCAGCTTGAAAACTGATTCACTGCTTCCGGAAGCCCCAGCTCCGACAGGTTCGGAATCGTACTGCCCAGAAGACGGATCGCCGCAGAGAGCGCGCCCTGCTGCCGGAACAGATTCACACGGAGACGCCGTCCCGCAAACGAAGCACTAAAATCCAGCTGTCCGATCGCCTCGATCTGATCTGCCGCATTGCCTGCCAGCTGGCGTCCATATTCCTCACAATCCTCACGCGTCAGCCCGCCATCCGTCAGCGTCTCGATTCTGCCGTCAATTCTGCATTTTGGCGGCAGCCCTGCAATCAGATGCACATCCGATGCCCTTTTTTCAGCTGCCAGCGCGATTAATTCCTCGATTCCATACATACCATCTGTCTCCTCTTCTCTTTCTGCACCATTTACAGCGCCAGCAGCGTCCGGATCACCTCGTCCACCGTCGAAACACCCTCTTCTACCAGCTTCTGCGCGTGTTCCAGCATCGGAACATACTGGCTCGCTCTTCTGGCTGCCTCTAAGAAACGTGTCCGGTCAGCTCCTTCCAGAATGCACCGGCGCAGCTCCTCCTGAATCAGCATTACCTCAAACACACCGATTCTGCCCCGGTATCCCGAATGGAAGCACTGATCGCATCCGGCTCCCTGCCAGTATAATTTTCCAGGGTTCTCCGGGATTCCTGCCATCTCAAGCGCTTTTTTCGGCGGATGAATCTGGGTTTTGCAGTTCGGACAGATTTTCCTCAGCAGCCGCTGGGAAATAACGCCTCGCAGTCCCGCCGCAATCAGGTATGGCGCCACGCCCATATCTCGCAGACGGTCAATCGCCGAGATCGCATCTTCCGTATGAATCGTGGTGATAACGAGATGTCCCGTCATTGCCGCACGCATCGCGATCTCTGCCGTCTCACCGTCACGGATCTCGCCGACGCAGATGATATCCGGATCCTGACGCAGAACTGAGCGCAGACCCGATGCAAAAGTCAGCCCCACTTTTTCATTGATCTGCACCTGTGTCGCGCCTTTGATATGGTATTCCACCGGATCCTCCAATGTAATCAGGTTGGTCCGATCCGAAAGAAGTTCGCGGATCAGCGTATACATCGTCGAAGATTTACCTGAACCAGTCGGTCCTACAATCATGATAACTCCGGAAGTAAGCCCTAAAAGTGTATCAATCTTTGCATCCTCCACTGCCGGAATACCGATACCGCGGCGGTTCAGCGTCTCCTCATTTCGTTTCAGAATACGGATAACCACTTTTTCTCCATACAGGGTCGGAAGGGTGGATATACGCATATCAATATCTTTTCCTCTTAAATGCATCACCGCACGACCATCCTGCGGAATTCTTTTTTCGACGATATCGAGCTGGGACATGATTTTAAGCCTCGAAATGACCGAATCCTTGAGTTCCGACGGGATCGTCATGATCCGATGAAGCTGCCCGTCGATACGCATCCTGACGACCATCTCCTCCTCCGTCGGCTCAAAATGGATATCCGAAGCATTTTCCGAAATGGCACGCTCAATAATCGAATTGACCAGGCGGATCATCGGTGTCACATTTTCCTGTCTTTCTCTTTCCGCCATCTGCCCCTGCCCCTGACGCACCTCTTGTGCCGCTGCCGTCTCTGCCTGCATCTGCGCCATCGCTTCTGCCGCTCCCTCGTTGCCATACAAAATATTGATCGCACGCTTCACTGCCGGTTCAGAGGCGATCATCGGCACAATTCTCTTTTTGGAAGTATGCTGTGCTTCCTCAATCGCCATGAAGTTCAGCGGATCCGCCATTGCCAGATAAAGCTGGTCTTTGGAAATACGCACCGGTACGATCGTCATTTTCTTTGCCAGGTTTTTCGGCACAAAACGCGACAGTTCCGGGCTGATATCGACCCGCGTCAAATCAATATAGTCAATGCCCAGCTGCATGCGAAGCGCATCGATCAGCTGACCTTCCGTGATATAATGATGCTTGACCAGCGTTGTTCCCAGACGTTCTTTCTCCTTCGCCTGATAGTCAAGCGCCTCTTTAAGCTGCCCTTCTGTGATCAGTCCCAGCTCCAAAAGCATGTCTCCCAATCGCTTTGTACGCATTCTCTCTACCTCCCTATAAATATGGATCTAGTTATTCAGCCATTTTACTGCGGAAATCCCGGATCCGGTCAAAGCAGTCCCGATCCATCTCGATCGCCGTCTGATTTCCAGTCGTCACAATCCACGCTTCTTCCAGAAGCCGCCGGATGATCCGCGCCGCCTCTTTCTGATCCTCTGCGGTCGTCTCACGGATCTCCTCTGTCCAACGACGGATCTGTACAATATCCAGGCCATTGTACGCATACTGCATCGCTGCCATCCGCCGTCCCAGGCATCCGCACGGCGCCGTCGCATTGCCGTAACTGCTTAAAATATAGCCATTCCGATCTGCCTCCGAAAGCTGCAGTTTTTCCAATACACCCGCTGCCGCCCGGATCGCCTCGATCGTCTCACTGACCTTCGGATCCCGGTATGTACTCGCCACGATCCGGTCCATCGTCGGCGTAAATGCAAACGACGCGCTGTATGCGCCGCCTTGAAAACGGAGCTGCGGCACAAAATACCGGTCATCCAGCGCATTTACATACGGAAGAATCCGCCCGGAAAATCCATCTACAGCGCTCAGCTCTGCCGAAAAGACGGTATACTGGCTGGAGCTCTCCACAATTACCGCCTCCCTGCGCGCCGGAACCGGGAAAGTATACCCAGCATTTTCCCCTCTGTTTTCCGTTTTATTCTCATGGTCTGGCATCTGTTCTCCCCGCAGATTTCCCAGAATCCGCCCTGCACAGTTCCGCATCCATTCCAGATTTTCCCTCGGTGCAACATGAAGGATCGTCACCGCTGTTCCATGCAGGATGCGGTCGCGCACCTCCTCCATCTTCTCTGCCAGCTGGAAGATCGCTGCATCCTCCTGTTCCAGTCGCCCGCGCAGTTTTTTCAAAAACTCATAAAACGCCTGTCCGCCGACATATTCCTGATACCGCGTATTGATGCTATAGCCAGATGCCGCCAGACGCACCGCCAGCGAATACGCATCACTGCGCGACTCATCACAGGACGGAATCGTCTCATCCAGTGCCTGAAGAACCGCATTCTTATCTCTCCAGAGTGGATGTGATAAGAGTTCCAACAGGACATACAGGCTCTCTTCATAATCCTCCGCCATCCCATACCAGCTGACCGCCAGCGTCGGATGGCTGTTTCGTCCCGCCCGAACCTCCGGATGTCCCTCATTCATGGAAAAATCATGCAGATAGCGCTCAATCTGATTTTCCTTTTCCATTCTGCCATACCGGGCATTTTCAAGCTCTGAAACAAACATTGTATATAAAGGAATGTAAAAACGGTCCTCTTCCGGCACGCCGCTCAAATCCAGGTATAAACGGTTATAGCTGATCGCTTCCAGATCCGACGGCGATTCATAGACCGAAATCCCATTTATCTCATATATCTGATATTCCGGCGTCTCTTCCGGCGGCGGAAGCTCATCGACCCGGATCATAAAATCCGCATTCGAACACTCCGACGCATTCCACGCATCAAAATCCAGGGTCTTCGCAATCAGCGCATCCAGCTCTGCCTCGCTCATCTCCGCCTTCATCTGCGCCAGATACGCGTCGCGCTCCTGCTCCATCGCCTCTGCCATCCCCGGCGTCGGAATCGTCGTGACAAGAACCCGCCGCTTCGCCGCGCCAAGCTCTGCCGCAAACCGGCGAATCTCCGCCTGTGCCGTCCCTGCATCCAGAGAATCATAGGCTGCCGCCTCATCCGCATACACATCCGCATCGCCCGTCAATGCCCATTTCAGGCTGACTTCCGGCACGATCGAATCCGCAAATACATCCGTATCTTCGCCTGCCGTATAATCATGTATCGCCCGCGCCTTGAGCGCCGTCTCCACCACTGACGGGTCGATCCCGCGCTCCTGCATCTCGCATAATGTCTCATCCGACACCTGCCGGAACCGTTCTGCATCCTTCGGACTGCTGTCTGTCATTTCGAAAACAAAAAATGGCTTTTCTGCCTCCATCATCACCGATGCACTCGCATCACAATGGATGCCCGCCGTCCGCAGCTTTTCCCTGAAAACCGATCCATCCACATTCATCATTCCCGCAATGATGCTGTACTGGATCAGCTTTTCCCATGAAATGCCGCTCAGATCCATCGCATACGATACCACCGCCGCATTCTCCGATGCGTCTCCCCGGTAAGCAGGACTGGGAACGGTTGCCTGACGGAAGAATGATTCTCCCCCATTTTCCAAACCATCTGGCTCGGGGCTGTAAAACGCACTCATCCCTATATTCTGCATTTCCTGTTTTTCCTGTCGCCCGCTGCCTGACTGGAAACTCCATCCGTCTTCTTTTCCATAGCTTTTCTTTGCATCACACAGATACTCTTTATCCAGGAATGCCAGAAACCGTTTCCAGTCCAGATCCCCATACAACAAAATCAGAGCATTATCGAACCGATAAAATCGATCATACATCTCCATCGTATGTTCATACGTCAGATCCTTATAAAAACGGTGCGCCTGTCCATTCGCATTTGCCGCCGTCTCCCCCGGATACAGCGCCCGCAAAACATTCCGCAGTGCCTCATTATCTGTATCATTCAGCATGCCGAAATCCTCGCTGTACACCGTTCCTGCCAGCGTAATCGGGCTTTCGCGGTCGCGCAGCTCATAGCGGACCGCTTCACGGTCAAAAAAGCGGCGTTCCCGCCGGATTCCCGGCGCTTTCATGCAGCTTAAATACACATCTGCCATCTTAAGCAGCTGTTCCTCGCTCTGGCTGCACACCGGATATGCCGTAAATGGTATATAGGTAAATGCATTTACAAATGTGTGGTATGTCTTGCTGCAAAGATCAAAAAAAATATCCTTACTCGGATATTTATCAGAGGAAGCAAGTACCGAATGCTCAAACACATGATTCGTGTCCGTCTCATCCAGATGCGGTGTCCGATAGGAAATCGAGAATCCCCGGTTTGTATCTTTATTTCTGATATAAAACAGGGACGCCCCGCTTTTCTCATGTTCAAAATACAGTGTCTGCGCTCCCAGCGCCTGCAGTTTTCCCACCTGTTTCAATGTAAAACCTGCTGTCTGAAATCCCGGCTGCAGTCTCCCATCTGCCGCCCTCCACTGCTTTGTACCTGCCATTCTTTTATCATGCCTCCTGCCATCATTCGTCTGCTGTCTTTTCTCTATATCTATTATACAAGAGCACGTCCTATATTTCCATAAAAAAGCACATCCGGTTCTCTCTGTGTTCCGGATGTGCTTCTCTGATTCATAAATCTATTATTTATTCTTTCCGCAGCACTTCTTATATTTCTTACCGCTTCCGCATGGACACGGATCGTTCGGGTAAATCTTATGTGTATTGCGGACTGTGCCAGATGCCTTCTGCTCGCGGTACAGCTCTGTTCTTCTCTCCTCAGTCAGGATTGCATCCCACTGCGGAAGCTCATACAGCCAGGTAGCCTTTGCCTCTACCATGTTGTAATATAACTTCTCCGGGTCGATCTCAATCTTAACCTTGGTATCCTCATCCATGGTCTCGATCGGGTTCTCATAGCCCTTTAAGCTCTCATTGATTCCATCCAGGAAACCGGTCATGATCATAACTTCGGTATCATACTTCTCAGCCAGTTCCTTAACGGTACCTTCTACAACCTCAGTCGGGTTTGCAAGAATCTGCTCGTAAATGCCTTTCTCAATCGTAAAATATCCAGACCAGAGTTCCTCTTTCTTTTTATCATCCAGCCCGTCACCATATGCCAGATTGCGCCAATTTTCTAACAGTGTCATCGGTAATTCCTTCCTTTTTTCGTTCTTTCATTACTATAATAACATAGTATATTTAAGTATATAACAAGTTGGGGGGATTTGCAAGGAGGAAAACTGGCATCTGCCTATTTTATCGCATAAGCAAACGTATCACTCATTCCGTATCGCCGCCAACGGACTCAGCTTCATCGCGCGCATTGCCGGGAAGAATCCGGCTGCCATGCCGATGATGATGGCAAATCCTACCGATGGAACTGCCAGCCAGATCGGGATCACGGACAGTTTTCCATCCATTCCATATAAAAAAGTCGCTGCCAGAAACTGGTTAATCAGCACGGAAACCATAAAACTCAGCGCCAGTCCGATGAGTCCTCCCATGAAACCGATAAAACCTGCCTCAATCAGAAACATATTTCGGATGGTTGCAAGGGAACATCCCAGCACTTTCAGCACGCCAATCTCTTTCGTCCGCTCATAGATGGACATCATCATCGTGTTGGCGATGCCAATCGCAGCAACCAGGAGGGAGACGGCGCCGATGCCGCCGAGGGCTGCCTGAATCATATTAGACTGCTGCTTGGACTGTTCCAGCCACTCCATCTGGCTGTTTGCCTCGTAGCCCATGTTGCTGATGGCTTTCTGCACCTCAATTACATGATCCATGTCGTCCACATTTACCGTCGCTTCCTCATAGACAAAATAATTGTAAGGTTTTCCTTTTTTGTTGGTCGGCTGTCCCGGAATCGGCTTTTTCTTAAATATCTGTTTCAGCTGTGTCTTGAGCTTATTCAGATCCACGTAGACGCCGTAGCTGTAATCACTCCAGTCTTCCGGTCCACCCGCTACCATTCCAGCCGTTTTCATCATATATTTCTTTGGCGCCGCTACTTTCTGGCTGCCATCCTCGCCGCTGGAATTTCCCTTGGACTGATAGTACGCATCCGTGTCAAAGATCGTAAACATCGGTTTGTTGATAAAATCGATGTCCGGCATCTCCCCGGTGTCCCAGTAACCTTTTCCTGTCTTGGCATTGCTAAAATTCTGTGCGACCATATTTCCGACTACCATCTCCATGTCCTTCGTTTCAGTTGTCGGCAGGCTTCCTTCTCCCAGCTTGATATTCTTCATCGCTCCCAAGGGGATCCCATGCAGCTGCACGTTTCCCTCGTAGGCACCCTGACGCATAATCACATTCAGGTTCAGATCCGGATAAGCACTTGTCACATGCGGAATCTTTTCAAATGTCTTCATCGTCTCATCCGTCATGAAGCTGTCTTCCGGATTTTTCTTGTCACTGGAATTTCCATTGTTATAATTATATACCTGAATCGCGGTCAGGCTTCCATAGGAAGAATACTGTTTGATGGTAAATTCTTTCAGTCCTATTCCGATGGAAACCATGACAACGATCGATGCCGTACCAATCACGACTCCCAGAACCGTCAGAAAGGTACGGAGCTTTCTGCGAAACAGGTTGTTGACGCTCATCGTCAGCAGATCACTGAATCTCATTTTCACCGGTCCTTTCTATTTTTTCTTTCTTTTCAGATGATCGTTTTGTTCTTTTTCAACGTCCTTTGTTTCGTCTTCCGATACATCTGCTGTCGTCATTTCCGGCTCGCCCAGCTCATTGTCCAGTTCCTCTTCTAATTCGTCTTCAAGCGCCTTTTCTCCTGCTATTTTCTTCTTTTTCCTCTTCCAGACAACTACACCGACACCTGCGCCCACCAGCGCAGCGATCACAAGCATCGGAGCGATCCGCCCAGCGCCGCCCGCTTGCGCCGCATCGGCATCTGCATCCATGCCGTTGTCCATTCCATCCATGCCGTCCATCCCGTCATCGGAAAACGCCTCACTCACGTTCAGAAGCATTTCTTTTTCAGTCTCTGAAACGACTCCATTTTCATCCTCATAGGAAATGATAATCTTCACTTTTCCATCATCGGTTGTCGGCGCAATCGCGGTCAGCATCGTATCGACATTGCCGGTTTCGCCCGGCTTGATATTTCCCACATAAGCGTCAGCTGGTTGGATAGAATCTGCCTCAAAACGCGCCATAACATTGTAAAGAATTACTTTTCCGGTGTTGTTGATGCCAAACATGACATTGGTCTCAGAACCAACCTCAACCGCATCCGGCATCACATCGATCGTACTGGTGTTCAGACGCGGCTCCTGCTTGACCGGAAGTGCAATCTTGACCTCTTCCTTGGCATTTTTAAACTCCGGGCTGTCGTACTGCTCCTGGATTGTCATGCGGTATGATTTCTGCTCTGCCGTCGGCGCTGCCTTGAACACCATCGACAAATCCGCCGTCGCCCCCGGCGCCATATTGTTGACTACCACCGAAGTCGAACCGCTCTCCGAGGTAAAGATCGGTGTATTTTCAACCTCTTCTGACGCAAATGTAAACATGATATTGGAAGCCGATACATCGGAGGAGGCATTCTTCATCCGCACGCGCAGCTCAAACGGCTGCCCGGCATAGATCTCTGCCGGGATCGTCTCGAAGCTGTCCACGATGATACGCGCCTTGGTTCGATCCTGCTCGCCCGCATCCGCCGACAGCTCATCGTCATCTTTTCCCTTGACGCGCACGTAAAACACCTTGTCCACCGGCTCCGAAAACTCGCCGCCCTCTTCTTCGCGGTATGTAACCAGATAGTGAATCGGGAAAAAGCCCGATTTTACGTCCTCACGCACCATCATGCTGTACGGAACCGTCACCATCTGCCCTGATTCCATATCCCCCATTTTACGGTTATAGTTGCCCTCATTGATATCAAACGGGAATTTCGTAATATCTGCGTCAAGCTGCATATCCACGCGGACATCGTAAACCTTTTTAAGTCCCGTATTGGTCAGGTTCACGCCAAAATCCATGACCTGATTGTACCCCGCATACGGCGTCTGCTGGTTATCGCCGATGGAAAAATCGTAATCCAGCTTCGTGTTGTCGTCTTCCTCGGTGGAGGAACCATCGTAGGCGGATACCCAGATGTTGATGCCGACTTTTAGGCTGTCATCAATATAGAAAAACGCCTGATAATATCCTGCTGCCAAATCCCGGCGCAGTTTATACGTCAATGTTACACTTTTAGACGAACCTGGCTTTACATCAATTCTTTTTTCTTTAAACGTATTTGAATCAGCTTCAAATGGAAAATGTTTTCCAGACCATGAAATATTGGAATCCGAATCACTGTCATCATCATCGTCATCATCATATGTATAAAATTGATCGTATTGATCCGCATTGGCTAAACGAATTGTTCTTAAATAATTATCTCCTTTGCTGCCATTATTATGAACCGTCATCTTAATCGAAATTTTATTTCCGGCCTTTCCGTGCGGCACTTTGCTGACGGTAATTAAATCATTGTTATATTTTGTCATATCCAGCATCTCCGCCTGCGCTGTCCGGCTTCCTCCCACTGCCAGCACCACAAAAAGCAGCAAAAACACCGCCCATCTCTTCCACTTTCTCATACCTCTCATTTTTCATACCTCCATATCCTCTCACATTAAATGCTGCTTTTATCAATTTCTCATTCTATCGTCAGCATTCCTGTGTTTTAGCCTTCTATTTTCCCATCTTCCTTACCCATTTGCCGATTCTCCTCTATCTTCACAATCTTACCATCGATAATATGGAAGATCCGGTCCGCATACGCCGCCAGATGGTTATCATGCGTGACCATAACCAGCGTCTGGTTCTGTTCCCGGACGATCCGCTGCATCAGTTTCAGCACATCCATCGTCGTGTGCGAATCCAGATTTCCAGTCGGCTCGTCTGCAAAAATGATCTCTGGATGTACCACCAGCGCCCGTGCGATGCCGACACGCTGCTGCTGCCCGCCGGACATCTGGTTCGGCATATGATCGCCGACTTTTTCCAGTCCGACCATTTTCAGATATTTTTCCGCCATCTCCCGGCGCCTGACGCGCGGCACACCGCGGAAGGACAGCGGAAGCGCTACATTTTCAACCGCATTCATCGTACCGAGCAGGTTATATGACTGGAAGATAAATCCGACCCGCTCCCGGCGGAATGCCACCAGCTGGTTCTCGTTTAATTTTTCTATGTGCTGTCCGGCTATGACAATCTCGCCCTTCGTCGGCTTCTCCAGCCCCGCCAGCATATTCAATAAGGTAGATTTACCCGAACCGGAGGTACCTACAATCGCACAGAATTCGCCACGGTACATCGTAAAATCAACGCCGTTCAGCGCGTATACCTTCGTCTCGCCGACGCGGTAGACTTTATATAGATTTTTTACCTGTATGACAGGTTCCCGTTTCCGGAGTTCATTCTTCCCCGGCACTTTCCGCTCTTCCATCAGCCTTCTCCATTTTCTAACTTATTTCATGCTCCTGAATATTCCATCGAAATCCATTCCTGACAACCTGGATTTATACAAGTTTCAACCATTGCAATTCCAGTTCTTCTTTCTACATTATACCGGATTTGTTTCAATTCTCCTACCTTATTTTTCTTAATGTTCCTTACGCTTTTCTTACCAGATTTTTCACCCTGTCTGACCGTTCCTTACGCTAATCTATTTTGCCCTGGAAAGTCATTTTTATTTCCTATTTCATCGCAGGTAATCTTCCAGCCGTCATCACATTGTCCATATTTTCTATCCCCCCTATTCATATTTTTTATATCACAGATCATTAAAAGCTATAGCAATCCATCTGGAAATGTTTTATAATAGTTGGGAAAAATATGCTAATACGAATAGAGAAGGAGAATCAAATGAGACATTTGCTGAATCCACTGGATTTTTCCGTTGAGGAGATCGACCAGCTTCTGGATCTCGCTTCCGATATCGAAGCCAATCCAGCCAAATATGCACACGTCTGCGACGGAAAGAAAATCGCGACTCTGTTTTATGAGCCAAGCACCCGTACACGCTTAAGTTTTGAGGCTGCTATGCTGAACTTAGGGGGACGGGTTCTTGGCTTTGCTTCTGCCGATTCAAGCTCTGCTTCCAAGGGCGAGAGTGTGGC
The DNA here is from genome assembly GCF_003477925.1 of Clostridium sp. AF32-7AC. NCBI lineage: Bacteria > Bacillati > Bacillota > Clostridia > Eubacteriales > Clostridiaceae > Clostridium > Clostridium sp. AF32-7AC. The sequence goes on along the minus strand of NZ_QUEG01000001.1, from coordinate 576,030 downwards.
AGATACCATCCGCGTTATCTCCTGCTTCGCAGATATCTGCGCGATGCGCCACCCGAAGGAAGGTGCGCCGATGGTTGCTTCCCTGCACTCTTCCATCCCGGTTATCAATGCCGGCGACGGCGGTCACCAGCATCCTACGCAGACCTTGACCGATCTGATGACGATCCGTTCTTTAAAAGGACGCCTGAACAATTTAACAGTCGGTCTGTGCGGCGATTTGAAATTCGGACGCACGGTTCACTCCTTAATCAATGCGCTGTCCCGCTACACAGGCATCCGTTTCGTCCTCATTTCCCCGCCGGAACTGCGCGTCCCGGATTATATCATTGAGGATACACTGAATGCAAAGGGAATCGAGTACAAAGAGGTTGAAAACCTGGATGAGGCGATGCCGGAGCTTGATATTCTCTACATGACACGTGTCCAGAGAGAGCGTTTCTTCAACGAGGAAGATTACATCCGTATGAAAGACTGCTACATTCTCGACAAAAAGAAGATGGAACTTGCCCGTGATGATATGTTTGTGCTCCATCCGCTTCCGCGTGTCAATGAGATTTCCGTTGAGGTGGACAACGACCCGCGTGCCGCTTACTTCAAACAGGTTCAGTACGGCGTATACGTCCGTATGGCTCTGATCATGACTTTACTGGAGGTGGAAAAACCATGTTAAATATCAGCGGATTAAAAGAAGGTTTTGTTCTGGACCACATCCAGGCAGGACGCAGTATGGATATTTACTTTAAACTGGGGCTGGACAAGCTGGACTGCCAGGTGGCTATTATCAAAAATGCGCGCAGCAGCAAGATGGGACGCAAGGACATCATCAAGATCGACGGCAGCCTTGATCTGGTAAATGTTGATGTGCTCGGCTACATCGATCACCGTATCACGATCAACATCATCAAGGATGGAAAAATCGTAGAGAAAAAAAATGTCAAGATGCCGAAAAAAATCACGAATGTCATCCACTGCAAGAACCCGCGCTGCATTACCTCGATCGAGCAGGAGCTTCCGCATATCTTCTATCTCGCGGATGAGGAAAAAGAGGTATACCGCTGCCAGTACTGTGATGAGAAGTATTCGCTGTAAATTCTCCTGAATATATCAAATGAATATCAAAAAAGCCATGAACGACTTTTCTGTAGATTTACAGATCATAAGCGATTTCATGGCTTTTTATTATTTTCCAGATTATAGATTCCAAAAGTGCCTACCCTTGAACATCTTAATTCCAGAACTCTGTCTTACCTTCCAGCCCGATACTCTCAGCCTTGAAGCACGGATTCTTGCCTTCCTTTTTCTGCACCAGGTAATCATCCAGACATTTGAGCGCTGTATTTCCCAGAATCACGATAACCGGCAGGTTGATGATCGCCATGATACCCATGAGGACATCCGCGAGATCCCATACCAGACCGAACTGGAGCTGTGCGCCAATGAAAACAACTACCACCGCAAACAGGCGGAACACATTCATTTCTTTATTTTTCAGCGTGCGGCCTGCGATGTAGTTGAGACATCCTTCACAGTAGAACAGGTTGCCGAGCAGCGTCGTGAATGCAAAGAGAAGAAGTGCAAATGTGATGAAGTACGGTCCAATCACACCAAATATTGTTCCCAGCGATTCCTGTACAAACGGAGCGCCTTTCAGCTCTTCCGACGGAACGATGCCGGTGCAGAGACACATCATCGCAGTTGCCGTACAGATGAGGATCGTATCGATGAAAACAGAAAGCATCTGTACCAGTCCCTGCTTAACCGGATGGCTGACATCGGCCGCTGCCGCCGCGTTCGGTGCAGAACCGACACCCGCCTCGTTGGAATACAGACCTCTCTTAATTCCCTGCATCATGGCAGAACCTGCAAATCCGCCGAAGATCGCCTTGAAATCAAAGGCATTGGAGAAGATATTGACAAATACCTCCGGGAGTCTTCCGATGTTTAAGATCATGACCGCAATCGCCATCAGGATGTAGAAAACGCCCATAAACGGAACCAGCACGCCGGTAATGCGGACAATCTGTTTTCCGCCGCCTATGATACAGATGCCGACCAGAATCGCCAGAATGGCGCCGCCGATCATCGGAACCAGGCTCCTGTCCCCCATCATAAATTGATGGTAAAAGCCGTAATTCGACATGCTGTCAATTAGGTTAAAGGACGCCAGCATATTAAAACCGCCAGCATAAGTAGCAATCAGGGCAATCGCGAAGACAACGCCCAGCGCACGGCTCTTCAGCGCCGCCTCGATATAATAAGACGGACCTCCGTAGCTTCCGCCGGATGCGTCGCGCTTCTTATAAATCTGTGCCAGCGTACTCTCAACAAAAGCCGATGCGCCGCCGACAATCGCGATCAGCCACATCCAGAACACCGCGCCGTAACCGCCGATCGCGATCGCATTGGCTACACCTACGATATTGCCTGTGCCGACGCGGCTCGCCGTCGATACCATCAGCGCCTGAAATGCGGATACGGAGTTGCTGTCTGTCTTTTCTCCGACTACCCGGATTGATTCCGGAAGCAGACGGAGCTGTACGAAACGGCTTCGGAGTGTGAAATACAGTCCGACCGCCAGCAGCATGATAATCAACAGATAGCTGTACATAACATTGCTGATCACACCAACGAGTGATGCAAATCCTTCTAACATAAAATTTCCCCCTTTTCTTTTGTATGCAATATAGAAAAAAGAGCCGCTGCCGGATAAAGATGCTCTTTGGTATCTGCATTCGGCAACAGCCCTCTTAAATGATTTGAGCAAAACGGTAAGCCGGGTTATGTCGTTGAATGGTCATCTATCTAGTCCTGCTGTCGCCAGCAGGCTCAAGCGACCTACCCGAGAGCAGACGGGCCGCCTTGCGCTCTCTGTTCGGTCTTGCTTCGGATGGGGTTTACATGTGCCCCGGCTGTTACCAGCCGGGCGGTAGTCTCTTACACTGCCCTTCCACCCTTACCCGGTAAACCGGGCGGTACATTTCTGTTGCACTGTCCTTGGAGTCGCCTCCACCAGACGTTATCTGGCATCCTGCCCTGTGAAGCCCGGACTTTCCTCACCTGCAGCCTTTCGGTTCTGCAGCCGCGACCATCTGTCTTACTCAAAACATCCTAACTCTACCATATTTTCAGGCATTTGTCCAGTCAATCATACTTTAAAACAGCTCCCGCCGATAAATTCACGCACGATCGAATTGTGCGGCACCTGTTCACTGCTGACACCCAGAAAATAATCAAGAAATTTGAGCAGCCGCTTCGCCTCACTGTACTCCGCCGAATCACGCGGAACACTATATAGGATCGGCTCCGCATACTGTTTGAGCACCGAAAACTCATATAAAAATGCCGAATTGAACATCGCATCCGCCTGTTCCTGATATGGGAAAATGTTCCGTTCCTCGCCCCGGCGGACGGAATCCCACATCCGGATCGTGTCCTGTGCCGACGCGCCGCGCGTTCTCGCATCGCGGACCATCCGCCGGATCAGACGTCCGTCCGTCGTCGGAACGCGGTTGTGATCGTCGATATTTAACTGGGTCAGCGCACTGATATAAATCTTAAATTTCTTATCACGCGGCAGTGAATACGACAAATCATCATTCAAACAGTGAATTCCCTCGATGACCAAAATATCCTCCGCCCCAAGCTGCAGAAAATCGCCCTTATATTCGCGCTCGCCCTTGACAAAGTTGTAAACCGGCAGCTCCACGCGTTTTCCCGCCAGAAGTGCTTCCATATCTTCATTAAACTGTTTCACATCGATGCAGTTTAACGCCTCATAATCGTAATTTCCGTTCTCATCCCGCGGACTGTCCACACGGTTGACAAAATAGTTGTCCACCGCGATCGGATGCGGTTTCAGTCCCAGCGCACCGAGCTGAATCGACAGACGGTGCGAAAAAGTTGTTTTTCCCGAAGAGGACGGTCCCGCAATCATGACCAGCTTGCGTCCGCTCTCATGAATCTGCTCCGCGATATCTCCGATCTTCTTTTCCTGCAGCGCCTCCTGCATCAGGATCAGGTCGTTCATGCGCCCCTGCGCGATCGTATCGTTGAGTGTTCCCACGTCAAATACACCGAGCTTGTGACCAAGCTTTTCTGCCTCCTGCTGGACATCAAACAATTTTTTCTGCGGATGGAACGGCTGAATCGCCTTCGGCTGCTTCTTGTTCGGCAGACGCAGGATAAATCCTTCCTCGTACATCTGTAAATCAAAATATTTGAGATACCGGGTGCTCATGACCATATATCCGTAGAAATAGTCGTCATAATCGCCGAGCCGGTAAACATTGACCCGCGACGCCCGCCGGTAATTGAACAAACGCGCCTTGTCATACATGCCCTGCTCCTGGAAATGATCCATCGCCTCATCCGTATTTTCACTGCGCTTTAAGAGCGGAAGATCCAGCTTTACCAGGCGCTCCATTTCCTCCTTTGCCTGATTTAAAAGCTTCTGGCTGAGTGTCACCTCGCCTTCCACTTCGACATACAGACCATTTTCCACGGAAAAGCAGACCGTCAGATTCTTTAGATGATCTTTCCCCACCACATCCTGAAAGGCTTTCATCATCAGAAAAACGGCACTTCTCTGATATGCCAGATAGCCAGCCGTATCTGCCGCTGTGATAAATTCCATCTGGCAGTCCTTCTGCAGTGTTTTATGCAGCTCCCGCAGCCGTCCATTTACCGAGACCAGAAGAATATCATTCTCGTAATTCTTCTGATATTCCTCCGCAATCTCCGCGTAGGCGGTTCCCTGCGGATATGTTTTTATCTCACTCCCAATCCGTACCTCCGGCATGTAATCCCCTCCCTAAACAATCTGGATTGGAAACGCCGGTTTCTCCCGTACAACCTTCACGGCATCACCCAGCTTCCTCATCAGATATTTCTCCATAAATTCTGTAAAAATGTGTTCAATTCCATAATGTCCGGCGTCAATGACCGCCATGCCCTGTGCAACCGCGTCGATTCCTTCATGATGGCTGATATCTCCTGTGATATAAACCTGCGCCCCGGCTGCCAGTGCCTCTCCCATCGTGCTTCCTCCCGCGCCCGGGCAGACCGCCGCTTTCTGAATCACTGCCTCACCGTCCAGCTTACCGAATACCGCCGCATACGGCAGGCCAAATGCCTCCTTGACCCGCTCGGCAGCTGCCTGCAGCGTCATCGGCTGTTCGAATCGTCCAGTGCATCCGATTCCGTAGGAAGTGCCGTCCCCGGTCTCTCCCATTTTCTCTAAAACCTCACAATCCGTCAGTCCCAGCTTCTTTGCCGCCAGATCTGCCATGCAGCCCGGCGCCGCGTCAAAATTGGTGTGCATCGCATAGTAGGAAATATCATCCTGAATCATCCGCAGGACTCTTCTGCCGATGAAATTCTGATCGGACACCTGCTTGATTCCTTTGAAAATAAGCGGATGGTGCGTCAAAATCATATCCGCCCCCGCCTGCTCTGCCTGCTCAATCACAGAATCGGTGGCGTCCACCGCCAGAAAGATCGTCTTCACTTCCTTCCCGCTGCGCCCCGCTAAAAGCCCCGGATTGTCCCAGTCACATGCCATGCTGCGCGGCGAAAGTGTTTCCAGGATCTTGATAATCTCACTGCATTTCATGTCTCGTCTCCTCTATCAGCGCCAGATAGGCGGTCAGTTCGTTGATGCGCGCTCCACGGCGGCTGATCGCCGCCTCTCCCGCTTCACTGGCTTCTAAAGTTCTCTTCTTGTTCTGGGCATCATTTTCTGTCAGCCCTGCCAGCACCTGCCGCGTCATCTTCTCTTCTTTCTCCAGATACGCAAGCAGCACCGGATCTTTCTTCCGGATCAAATCGGCTCCAAAACGGTAATCCTGCTCTCTCCCCGGCCGCATCGTGCCTCGCGCCGCTTCTATCACTATGTAATATTTTCCCTCGTCCGTCACCATCGCTTCCCGGAGAATCGAAAATCCCTGTTTTTCCAGAAAATGACGCACTTCGTCCTGCTCCGACTGCGGCGACAGAATCAGGCGTTCTTTTCCCTCGCTCCAATTCTCCCACACATGGCGTCCCTGTTCCAGAATCCGGCAGGTCAGTTTTCCGCCCATTCCTGCGATCACAACTGTGTCTGCCTCGCCTGCCTTCAATTTTGCCAGTCCGTCTGACAGGCGCAGTTCAATTTTCCCGGAAAGCCCCACCTCTTCCACGTGTTCTTCCGCCCGCTCCAGCGGGCCTTTCCGCACATCCATCGCCAATGCCGACGGGCACACGCCCTTCTGCACCAGCCAGATCGGCACATAACCGTGATCGGTGCCGATATCTGCCACCCGGCTGCCCGGCTGTACAAAAGAAGCGATCCGTTCCAGACGCTTCGAGAGTTTTACTTCTGTCCGCATGATTTATTCTCCTGTGTTCTACTTTTTATTTCTTCTTTCCAGATCATTCATCCAGATAATCCTTCAATTTTTTGCTCCGGCTCGGATGGCGCAGCTTCCGCAGCGCTTTCGCCTCGATCTGGCGGATCCGCTCGCGGGTGACATTGAACTGCCGTCCTACCTCTTCGAGCGTGCGCGGTCTGCCGTCGTCCAGGCCAAAGCGCAGACGCAGCACCTTCTGCTCCCGCTCGGTCAGCGTATCGAGCACTTCCATGAGCTGTTCATGCAGCAATGTATAGGTTGCCGCATCGACCGGAACCTGCACATGATCGTCCTGAATGAAATCGCCCAGATGACTGTCTTCCTCCTCGCCGATCGGTGTCTCCAAGGAAACCGGATCCTGTGAAATCTTCATGATCTCCCGCACACGCTCAACCGGCATCTCCATCTTTTCCGCGATCTCCTCCGGGGTAGGTTCCCGTCCAAGTTCCTGTAAAAGCTGTCTGGAAGTCCGGATCAGACGATTGATCGTCTCCACCATGTGAACCGGAATCCGGATCGTCCGCGCCTGATCCGCGATCGCGCGCGTGATCGCCTGACGGATCCACCAGGTTGCATAGGTGCTGAACTTAAATCCTTTTGAATAATCATATTTTTCAACCGCCTTGATAAGACCCAGATTTCCTTCCTGAATCAGGTCAAGGAACTGCATACCTCTGCCGACATAGCGCTTCGCAATGCTGACAACCAGGCGCAGATTCGCCTCCGCCAGACGTTTTCTGGCATTTTCATCTCCCAGCTCCATCCGCTTCGCCAGTTCAATTTCCTCTTCCGGGGAAAGCAGCGGCACTTTTCCGATCTCTTTCAGATACATCCGAACTGGATCATCGAGGCTGACGCCATCCGGGATGCTGAGATCCAGGTTGTCCACGTCGATCGGCTCCTCCTCCTCGCCGTCTTCAAAAAGTTCTGGCTCCATGTCCTCATCGTCATCCATCCGGAGAACGTCTACATGATGATTTTCCAGAAAATCATAGATCTGATCGAGCTGTTCCGGGCTCAGTATCTCACCATGGAAATAATTCAATATTTCTTTATTGTCCAGTACATTTTTCTTTGTTTTTGCCAATTCCAGAAGCTGTGTGAGTTTTTCTTCAAATGTAACTTTTTTCTCTTCCATAGTTCGTCCTTCCTTCCATCCTCAGAACCTGCCCGACCATTTCCAATTTTGTTACTGAACACGCATACGTGTCCAGTAACGGAATTTGCCGTGGCTTCGCATTTCAATACGGCAAATTCCTGCTGCCACCACGTTTTCTTACGGCACTTTCGGTTCCAAAAGTGCCTACCCGTGTACAGTAACCCAATTTTTCCCAATCCGCAATCACTCCAACGTAATTACGAGCGAAGGCAATCCCGCCTGTTCCCGTATGAGCCGCTGCAGCTCATTCAAATCCGACGCCCGCCGGATCTGATCGTCGAGGCTGTTCTTCTTGATCCGGCGCACCGTCTCCGCAAATGCCTTTTTCTGCTCCTCATTGTTTAAGGATTCTTCCAGACTTGCATTGAAAAGCGCCGCGACTTCTTTATAATTGCCCTCGTCGTCGATAAAGCGGTTCAAAATCGCCGCCGGATTGACATTTCCAGCTTCCAGACCCTCAAATACAGCTTTTGCCGCTTCTTTATAAAGTGGTTTTACAAAATCCTCCGGTCCGATGATGTCCTTGATCCGGGCATATAACGATGGTTCTTCAATCAGCCATGTAAGAAGCAGGCGTTCTGAACGGCGGATGCCCTCGTCCTTCTCCTTCTTCCTGCCCACCGGTCTCACCGCCGGTCCCGCATTTCCCGGAAGCTCTGCATTTCCAGCACCGTGGTTTTCCGACACTGCCCCGGCACTGCCGACGCTTCCGCCTACCTCCCTGTTTTGTACAGCACCAGTCGTATTTCCGGTTCTATATGAATCACCATAGCGACCTGCATATCCGCCTACTGCCGTCTCCCCGACGCCATACCGGCTTCCGAGCTGGTTGACCAGCCGCCGCAGATCTTCATAATTGATAAAGTATTCCCGCGAAACCGCCTGTATATAATTATCCCGCTCCAGCGCCTCGCCAAATTCAAGCAGCTTGCGCGCCGTCTGATTGTAAAATGCCGTCTTCTGCTCCGGATCTTCCATATCAAAGCCGGCTTTCAGCACATCGATCTCATAGAGAAAGCTGTTTCTAGCCGTCTCGATCCGCTTTTCAAACTCCTCTGCTCCCAGGTTTTTCATAAATTCATCTGGATCCTTATACGGACGCATATTCAATACCTTGGTTGAAATTCCTGCCCGCTTGAGGATCGGAATCGCCCGCAGCGCCGCTTTGACGCCCGCGCCATCGCTGTCGTAGGTCAGAATGACCTGATCCGTATACCGCTTCAGAAGCGCCGCATGCTGCTCGGTCAGCGCCGTTCCCAGCGATGCGACCGCGTTCGTATAACCCGCCTGGTGCATGGAAATCACATCCATGTAGCCTTCGCAGAGCATCATATATTTCTTTCTCGAAGTACGCGCGTAATTAAGTCCGTATAGATTCCGGCTTTTGTCAAACAGCATCGTCTCCGGTGAGTTTAAGTATTTCGGTTCCCCGTCCCCGAGGACACGTCCGCCAAACCCGATCACCCGGCTGTTGACATCCATGATCGGAAACATGACACGGTTCCAGAACTTGTCCCTGGCGCCGCGCTCCTCGATCGTCACCAGCCCCGTATCCTTTAAAAGCTCGTCCTCATAGCCCTTGCTTTTCAGATACCGATACAGATCGTCGCTGATTTTATTGGAAAATCCCAGTCCGAACCGCCGGATCGTCTCATCCGTCAGCTTCCGCTTTACCAGATAATCATATCCTATCTTTCCCTGCGGCTGCTTGAGCTGGTAATAAAAATAATTGGCTGCCAGCTTATTGATCTCCAGAAGCGCCGCCTTGCGGTCCGCCTTCGCCTTTGCCTCTTTAGAATATTCCATCTTCGGCAGTTTCACGCCCGAACGGTCCGCCAGCATCTCAACCGCCTCGCGGAATGAATAATTTTCATATTCCATTACAAACGTAATCACATTGCCGCTGACACCGCAGCCAAAGCAGTGGTACATCTGCTTGGACGGCGACACCGAAAAGGATGGCGATTTCTCATGATGAAACGGGCAGAGTCCAAACAGGTTGCTTCCCTTCTTCTGCAGCTTCACGTATCCGGAAATCACATCCACAATGTCGCTACGCATTCTGACTTCCTCGATTACCTCTTCCGGATAATACATTTCTTCCTCCTTATACGCTCCAGGCTTTCGGAATAAACAATTCCTTAAACCGGTCAATCGCGTAAATATCTGTCATACCCGCGATATAATCGCATACCGCGCGCTCTTTCGTCTCATTTCTTATCTCCATAATCCGGTGGGATTCTTCCGGAAGTTCCTCCGGATGCGCCATATAATATCCATACAGCATCTCGATCATCTGCTGTGCGCGCCCTTCCTCCGCTTTCGCAATCCCGTCATGGTAGACATGGTCAAACATCCAGCGGCGCAGCCCGTGCATCGCCTCCTCGCGTTCCGGTGACATCGCCACCTCCGGCTTGTCCTGGCTATGCTCGATGATGTCGTGGATCATGATATTCAGCCGCTCATGCACACTGTTTCCCAGAATGTCCGTGTACTCCCGCGGCAAATCCTCTTCCTTCATGATCTTTCCCCGGATCGCATCATCTATATCATGGTTTATGTAGGCAATTTTATCTGAAAGCCGCACAACATTCCCTTCCAGCGTCGCCGGATGACCGCTCGTCCGGTGGTTCAGGATCCCGTTGCGAACCTCCCAGGTCAGGTTCAGCCCCTGCCCCTTCTGCTCCAGCACCTCCACAATGCGGACACTCTGCTGATAATGCGCGAACCCCTCGCTGCAGAGCCGGTTGAGCACCGCCTCCCCCGAATGACCAAACGGCGTATGTCCCAGATCGTGCCCCAGCGCGATCGCCTCCGCCAGAGACTCATTCAGCCGCAGCGCTTTCGCGATCGTGCGCGCTATCTGCGATACTTCCAGCGTGTGCGTCAGGCGCGTCCGGTAATGGTCGCCCTCCGGCGCCAGAAAAACCTGCGTTTTCTGTTTCAGACGCCGGAACGATTTGCTGTGCAGAATACGGTCGCGATCGCGCTGATACTCTGGCCGGATGTCGCAGAGCGGTTCTTTCCGCTCCCGTCCCCGTGTATTCGCACTCAGCGACGCATACAGACTCAGGGTTTCCTGTTCCCATTTTTCGATCGTTTCTCTGATATTCATCCAGATCCCACCTTTATTCAGAATAATTTACGGAATAAATTCGAAAGTTCGCCCATTATCTTATAATAATATCATATTTTTGTAATTTGGGACAGAGGTTTTCCATGGATTTTTGATCTTTTTCTATTTTCTTTTTTTATTTTATGTGGAAAGAAGGGGAATTATGACTACTTATTTCCATCTATTGAACAAAGGGGCTTAGAATGAAAAAGAGAAGACATCTGTTCTTTTGAATACAGACATCCTCTCTTTACTATCACACATACAAAACGTAACGGCTGTCCCCGATGGACCTCATCTACATTTTATTTTCACTTATTATTTTTACTTATCCGCTTTTTCAAGCAGTTTCTTGATACCCTGAATTGCTACTAATACACCCAGGATTAACAGCAGCACTGCAAATACAAGCTGCAGTGTATTTCCCAGATCCAGACCGGTCGTCATAAATGCGTTTGTGAGCTTTATGATGGTCATGCTCAGTGCAGTAAAGGTAACTGCCATCATGAACAGCATCGGCACCCAGAGCATCCAGCCCTGACGCTTGGTTTTCTTTAAGAATACTGCACAAGCTACAAGAGCAAGTACCGATAACAGCTGGTTTGCAGAACCGAATAACGGCCAGATCTCTGCATAGCCGACCTTGGTAAGCAGGTATGCGAGTACCAGTGTGATGATGGTTGCAAAATATTTATTGGTTACTACTTTTACAAACGGGCTCATATTTTCCTCGTCTGTGTCCGAATCCATGAAAAATTCCTGGAACGACAGACGTCCTACCCGGGCAACCGAATCCAGGGAAGTCAGTGCAAATGCAGATACCGCCAGGTTGATTAATGTAAATACAAGCGAATGCGGCAGACCAACTACGGAAAGAAAGTTTGCGATCGCGCCTGCAAAAATCTGCGGCTGGGTGGTAAGTCCCTGTGCTGCTGCCTCGCCATCTGCAAAGGAAGCAACTGCAATCAGTGCGATGATAGCAAGCATACTCTCCATCAGCATTGCGCCAAACGAAACTGGAAGCATGTTCTTTTCATTTTTGATCTGTTTAGATGCAGTACCGGAAGATACCAGAGAATGGAAACCAGAAACTGCGCCACAGGCAATCGTTACAAATAAAATCGGGAACATATACTGTCCATTTACATTAAAGCTTGTAAACGGTTTCAAATTACATGCCGGATTGGCCACAAATACACCGATAACTGCACCGACGATCATAAAGATCAGCAGATAGCTGTTCAGATAATCACGCGGCTGAAGCAGCGCCCATACCGGAGCGACACTGGCAATCAGAATGTACACAAAGATAATAATATGCCAGGTTCCAAGATCGACATAGACCGGGAAATTCAGTCCCAGTGCGATCGCTGCCACCAGTAATAAAATAGCGACGGCTGTGTTGATCCATTTGTTGAATTTGGTATATTTGAGGAAATATCCAAGTGCAACTGCCTCGATGATAAATAACATAGAAGTAGTTGCAACGGCTCCATTTGCCGCTATCTTTGTGACAGCACCTGCCTCATCGACCGTAAATCCCTTAAATGTTCCCGCTACAACGTCTGCAAACGCTGCAACAACCAGAATACAGAACAGCCAGCAGAATAAAAGGAATAATTTCTTTCCTAATTTTCCAATGTACTCTTCGATGATGTATCCGATTGTTCGTCCCTTATTTTTGACAGACGCATACATGGATGCAAAATCCTGAACGGCGCCGAAAAATACGCCGCCGATTAAAATCCAAAGCAGGACCGGAAGCCAGCCAAAAATTGCCGCCTGGATCGGACCATTGATCGGACCCGCACCGGCGATCGACGCGAACTGATGACCAAACACAACGTTTGTATCAGCCGGTACATAATCGACACCGTCCTCCATCTCATATGCCGGAGTTTTGGCATTCGGATCGATGCCCCACTTATTCTGGAGATAACGCCCGTACAGGAGGTATGCTCCTCCCAGAACAACGATGGCGATTATCATCATCATTACTCCACTCATAGTTAAACCTCTTTCCTTTGTTTATTTATAAAAAAACGCCTCTGCTATCCAGTCGGATAACAAAGGCGAATTTTCTATCCCAACAGCTTTCCCGATCCATCCAGTGACTCTCTGTATTTCCGTTCTTTTATGTCTTTCCATGCTCATTGCATTTTATATCATGTAAATTATACTCTTTTGAGTGGAAAATTCAATTAACACTTTAAATATAATTTACAATTTCATTTATTGTTTTTTGTGCACCTTGCACTTCCTATTGTTTTTACAACGGGAAACTTCGCTCCAGACACAATGCCCCATACCCTACCCGCTCATTCGGATATACCGTCTCCCCCGGCAGACTCCGCGCCCCGCGGATGAAATATGCTTTCAGCTTCTCCCCATACAGGTAGGGATCGTTCCCATTTACAATCCCCCATTGCATCATCAGCGCCGCCGATCCGGTCACAAATGGAGCGGCAAAGGAAGTTCCTGTCACCGCCTCATATCCGCCGCCTGCGCGAGCGGTGATAATATTTACACCAGGTGCCGCCAGCTCTGGTTTGATCGGATGCCCCAATCTTGCAAATCCACGACCGGAAAAATCTGCATACGCCTGCGTGGCGTCATCGTACGCCCCCACCGAGATCGCCCGGCTGGCGGTCGATGGGATTGTCAGCGTCGTGTCCGGCGATGCCGTCAAAAAACGTGTTTCCCTGTTCAGTGCCATGCCCGCTGGCAGCCACAGATCATACTGACCATCCCGTATTTCTTCTGGAATCAGACGGATTTTCCAGAGCCCGTCCTGAATGTAGCTTCCTTTTGGAATCAAATCCAGATAAATCTCCTGCGCCTGACTGTATGGACTCGGCATCCCATAATATAGAAGAATCTCTTCCGTCTCATAGGAAAGCCGCTGTGCTCCCAACGATTCCCGGATCACCCCGGTGCTGCTGCCGCCCGGGCTGAAAATTTCTACTGAAAACCGGTCCTGATACAATTTCCATAGCTGCACACCGAAGCCCGTCTGATATTCCCCCACTGCAAGCTCTATCTCCACCGGACGTCCCATCTGCAGAAATCCCGCCCGGTGTCCCATGCTGTATCCTTCATTTCCGGTTCCCACGATGATGGAAGTCCGCCCCCGCTCTGCCATCGAATTTAGATACGTCTCCAGCAGGCTGGTTCCGTCATGAGAACCGTAGGTATTTCCAAAGCTCAGATTCACCGCCACCGGCATCCGCCATTCCTGTGCGATTCCCACCACATAGTCCAGCGCCCGCATCAGCTCTGTTGTCCTGGGAAATGAATCCGCAAGCGGCGTTCCAAGCTTCACGACCAGAAGTTCACTCTCCCAGGCTACTCCCCGGTAGTGTCCGCCGCCCTCCCAGCCATTTCCGGCTGCAATCGCCGCAACTGCCGTCCCGTGCCCGCTCACATCCCGCGACTGGACGATCTCGTAAGCGCGTTCCCGGCTGCCCGCCTCCAATGCCCGGTTGAGCTCCTCCCGCGTATAAATCCGGTTCTGCTCCTGATCCCAGAGTGCGGCGATGCGCGTCGTTCCATCTGCGTTTCGAAAGTCTGGATGGAAATAATCGATTCCGGAGTCGATGATGGCAGTCAATGTGCCGCGACCACTTAAATCAGCATCTCTGCCATACACGTTTTGAGAGACTTGATTTCCGCTCTGCACCGGCGCAATACAGGTATCACGAATCGCCCGGTTCACCTCAAAATAAAGACGCTTCGGCTTTTCTATATACTCAACCTGTGATAATCCTGCCAGATCATCCACCTGCGATTCAGGGAGCCGCACAATCGCGTAGCCGCCGGAAAGTGGATAAATTTCCGCCTGCGGCAGCTGTTCCTGCAACTTTTCCACAGTTCCATTATATTGAATGATTAATTCCCAGCGTTTCGTATTCTGGTCGTATCCCATCTGAAGTGCCGGGGACTTTTCCCGTTCCGCTTCTGTCGCATCCAAAGATAAGTTTAAAAGGTTTTCTTTTTTCTGGCTCTTGCCATTCACTAATTCACTCATTTTACAGTTTATGCTTATATGGCAAATCCCAGCATCATATTCTATCTATTTTTTTAACAAAACAAAACCCGGTACATCTCTGTACCGGGCTATCGATCATGCAGAAGAAGGGACTTGAACCCTCATGATGTTGCCATCACACGGACCTGAACCGTGCGCGTCTGCCAATTCCGCCACTTCTGCTTACTGCGGGAGATGGGACTTGAACCCACACGAGCATACACCCACAAGATCCTTAGTCTTGCCTGTCTGCCAATTCCAGCACTCCCGCTTACTGTTTTTCAATTTTCTCTGTCCGATGATTTTCTCACCGACAAAGAGTAGTATAGCACAATTTCATTTGAATTGCAAGCCTGTTTTCCGCAAATTTATATCTGAATTTATTGAATCAGAGTATAGCAAAAACCCGGCACATCTCTGTACCGGGCTATCAGTCATGCAGAAGAAGGGACTTGAACCCTCATGATGTTGCCATCACACGGACCTGAACCGTGCGCGTCTGCCAATTCCGCCACTTCTGCTTACTGCGGGAGATGGGACTTGAACCCACACGAGCATACACCCACAAGATCCTTAGTCTTGCCTGTCTGCCAATTCCAGCACTCCCGCTTACTGCTTTTTATTTTTGCCTGTCGAGTGAGTCACTCACTGACGAAGCTTAGTATAGCACAGGCGCTCCGCGAATGCAAGCATTTTTTTGTTTTTTTTATTTTTTTTTATTTGTTCTAATTATTCCTATATTTTTATAGTTTCTTTCTACTGCAAAATCATGTATTTCAGCCCTATCCTACCACTCCGCAGCTCCCTTAAAAAATCCTTTCTTACTTCTTAAACAGGAAAATAGACAACCATTACACATTTCTGGTTACTGTTCACGCATGCGTGCCCAGTAACCATTTCTGCATTCCTATAGCCACAAAATGTCTCCTTTGAGATTGAAAAAGCGCCGTCTTTCTGCTATAATACATAGTTGCATTGATTTCTTTCATTAAAATTAAGAAACATTACAAAAAGGGCGTAAAAAGGCGCAATAAGAAACCGAAAGAAAGGCGGAAATCCTGATAAGCAAAGGGTTTTCGGATAGGTAAATCATAAAATGAAATTAGGTATCGTAGGTCTGCCAAACGTAGGCAAAAGTACACTGTTTAATTCTCTGACCAAGGCTGGCGCTGAGTCTGCCAATTACCCGTTCTGTACCATCGATCCGAACGTCGGTGTCGTACCGGTTCCGGATCCGCGTCTGGGTCAGTTAGCAGCTCTTTATAATTCTGCCAAAATCACTCCGGCTGTGATCGAGTTCGTTGATATCGCTGGTCTGGTAAAGGGCGCTTCCAAGGGCGAGGGTCTTGGAAACCAGTTCCTTGCCAATATCCGTGAGGTAGACGCGATCGTACACGTTGTCCGTTGCTTTGAGGATCCAAATGTTATCCATGTAGACGGCAGCGTCAATCCGCTCCGCGATATCGAAACCATCAACCTGGAGCTTATCTTCTCCGATATGGAGGTTCTGGAACGCCGTATCGCCAAGACCACCAAGAGCGCCATGGGAAATAAATCCCTTGCAAAAGAGCTGGAAACTCTGAAAAAACTGTATGCGCACCTTGAAAACGGCAATCTGGCTAAGAGCTTTGAGCCGGAGGATGAGGATGAACTCGCGTTCATCAATACGCTGGATCTCTTAACCTGGAAACCGGTTATCTTCGCTGCCAACGTATCCGAGGATGATCTGGCAGATGACGGTGCTTCCAATGAATATGTAAAACAGGTTCGCGAATTTGCAGCTGAGAACGACAGCGAGGTATTTGTTATCTGCGCCCAGATTGAGCAGGAGATCGCTGAGTTAGATGAAGATGAGAAGAAAATGTTCCTCGAAGATCTCGGTCTGACTGAATCCGGTCTTGAAAAACTGATTGCAGCCAGCTACCGCATTCTTGGCCTTATCAGCTACCTGACTGCCGGTGAAACTGAGACCCGTGCATGGACCATCAAAGTCGGCACCAAAGCACCGCAAGCAGCTGGAAAAATCCACTCCGATTTTGAGCGTGGCTTCATCAAAGCTGAGGTAGTCAACTATCAGGATCTCTTAGACTGCGGTTCCTATAATGCAGCCAGAGAAAAAGGGTTGGTACGCATGGAGGGCAAGGACTACGTGGTGAAGGACGGCGATGTTGTGCTGTTCCGATTTAATGTTTAATACCCCTTCCATATAATTTAAAAACATTTTCCCCGAAATTCGCTCATACACTGTATTAAACGAATTCCGGGGATTTTTTATGAGCTCAAAAACAAAAATTGTCGTACTCCGCATGAAAGAGATTATTTATACTGCTATCTTTATCGGACTGGGACTTCTTCTCATCGCCCTTCTTCTCATCATGTTCCGACCGGGCAGGAAGACGCAGAGTGCCTCCGCTCCCGCTGCGGCCGGCATTTCCTATCTGCCTGGTATGTACAGTTCTACCCTGACACTCGGCAGCCAGGCAGTCAACGTCGAAGTCACGGTTGATTCCACCCAGATCACCTCTGTTACCTGCCGTCCTTTAAGCGATTCCATCGAAACTATGTACCCGCTGCTCTCCTCTTCCGCTTCACATCTCTCGGAGCAGATCGTGAGCACGCAGTCGCTTGAAAATCTCTCCTTTGAAAGTGGCAGCCAGTATACCTCACAGGCATTATTAAATGTGATACATACTGCATTAGCAAAAGCAATCCTTTAAATTTCGTATAGCATAACATCAAAAATTTCAAAGAACCCCTTCATCGGATGCTTTAGAAAAGCACCTTATCTTTTAACCAAAAAAATCCGGCTGAACCATCTTTTCAAACGGTTCAACCGGACTTTTTATTTCCGTATTCTTTTACGTTATTTACTGAATAACCTTAACCGGGCACTTCGCTGCACAAGCTCCGCAGTTTACGCACTTCTCATAATCGATAACAGCTACGTTGTTATCCATATGGATTGCGTCAAACTTACACTGCTTGGTACACAGCGTACAGCCGATACAGCCAACCTGGCAGACTGCCTTGACAGCTGGTCCACGATCGTGGGAGCTGCACTGTACCAGATGTTTTGCCTTGTACGGTACCAGGTCGATCAGGTGTTTCGGGCAGGCTGCCACGCAGGCACCACACGCTACACACTTCTCTTTGTCTACAACCGCTACGCCGTCTACCACGTGGATTGCGTCGAATTTACATGCCTTCACACAGGTACCGAAGCCGGTACAGCCGTAAGAACATGCCTTTGCACCGCCACCCGGTACAACGGATGCCTTCGCACAGTCCTCAATACCATGGTACTCGTACTGTACTTTTGTCTTGTCGCAGGTACCTTTACATTTAACGAAAGCTACCTTCTTCTCAGAGGAACCAGCCTCTACGCCCATGATAGCAGCGATCTTCTCGCCAACCGGAGCACCGCCGACCGGGCAGGCATTAACCGGAGCTTTGCCCTCTGCGATGGCCTTTGCAAGACCATCACAGCCCGGGTAACCACAGCCACCGCAGTTGTTGCCTGGCAGCTCTTCACGAACAGCTGCCTCTTTTTCATCTACTTCAACTTTAAATTTCGCGCCGAACAGACCCAGACCGACACCAACGATGATGCCGACTGCCGCGATCACGACAGCAGCGATAATGATTGAATTCATATCCATTTTCGTCTCCTCCTTCTACAGTAATCCGGAAAATCCGAGAAATGCAATCGCCATCAGACCAGCCGTTACAAGTACGATAGGAGATCCCTGGAAGTTATACGGGATATCATTTCCCTCGATGTGCTCACGGATACCTGCCAGAAGCACGATGGAGATGGTATAACCAACGGCTGTACCAACACCATTTACCACGCTCTGTAAAAATCCATATCCGTTCTGGACGTTTGTCAGGGCAACACCAAGAACGGCACAGTTTGTTGTAATCAGCGGAAGGAATACACCCAGCGCGTTATACAGGGAAACCATGCACTTCTTTAAGAACATCTCAACGATCTGAACCAGTGCTGCGATAACGAGAATGAAAACGATGGTTTTCAGGTAATCGATACCAAGCGGTGCCAGAACGAACTGATAAATCAGGTTTGCAACGATGGATGCGATGGTAATAACGAAGATAACCGCACCACCCATACCAGCTGCTGTTTCAACTTTTTTGGATACGCCGACGAAGGAGCAGATACCGAGGAACTGGCTCAGTACGACGTTGCTGACCAGCGCCGAGCTTATCGCAATAATAAGTAATTCTTTCATCACTTCTCCTCCTGTTCCTTCTTAACTTCTGCATCATGACCAGCACAGCTTAAGCAGTCGCCGCTGCAGCAGCCACCCTTCTTCTTCTCTTTTACGGAACCGTTTGTTGCACACGGCATCTTCAGACGATTCTGAAGAGCAGTCAGGCAAGCCAGTACGAAGAATGCACCCGGCGCCAGGATGAAGATTGAGATCGGCTGATAGGAAGCCGGCATAATCTGGATACCAAAGATAGTACCTGCACCCAGAAGCTCACGGAAAGAACCGATGAGTGCCAGAGCAACTGTAAATCCAAGTCCCATACCGATACCGTCAAATGCAGACAGGATCGGACCGTTCTTCATAGCATATGCCTCGGCACGGCCAAGGATGATACAGTTAACTACGATCAGCGGAATGTAAAGTCCCAGGGAAGCATATAAGCTTGGAACGAAACCTTCCATCAACATATCTACGATGGTTACGAAGGATGCTACGACTACGATCTCTGCCGGCAGACGTACGCCGTCCGGAATGATCTTACGAAGCAATGCAATCAGAAAGTTCGCCGCAATCAGTACGGCGGTTGTCGAAAGTCCCATGCCGACACCGTTGATGGCGGAAGTGGTTACCGCCAGGGTCGGACACAGACCCAGCATCTGAACGAAAATCGGGTTTTCTTTCCAGATACCGTTATATAAGCGCTCTACATATTTATTCATAATCTTTCCACCTCCTACTGTGCCAGGCAGTTAGCCACGAAATAGATAGCTGCATCTGTCGCGTTGGTGACTGCCTTGGAAGTGATCGTTGCACCACTGATGGCTTCAATCTGATTATCTGCAGACGCGCCTGTCTTTGTAACTTCCAGGTTCTCAGCTTTCTTGCCGATAAACTGATCCTTGAAATCCGGTTCTTTGGCTCTCATACCAAGACCTGGCGTATCGCTGATGCTTAAGAAACCGATACCGGTCAGCTCGCCCTCGTTGGTGATACCAACTGCGATCTGCACGTTGCCGCCGTAGCTCTCTGCGGAGGTAGAGGTAATCAGGTAACCGATCTGGTTGCCGCTTGCATCCAGCGCTTCTTTTGCATCATTGATGGTAACTTTTCCAAATCCCCACTCAGAGATGCTGTCCGCTGCAGCAGTTACTGCGTCAGCCAGCTCCTGCGGTTCATCAAAGCTTGCCGCATCCGGGTAAACTTCCTGATAAGTTTTAGTAGCTGCTGCCTCCTGTGCCTGTGCAATCGGATCCAGCGTAATATCATGTACTGTTCCCAGACAGATACCAGCTACCAGAGTAATAACGAAAAGGATGATTGTATTTTTGATAATCTGGTTCATTATTTCTTCTGACCTCCTTTTCCAAATGCTGTCGGAAGCGTATAGCGCTCAATCAGCGGAACCAGCAGGTTGCTGAAGATGATCGCATAGGAAACGCCCTCCGGAGAAGCACCCCAGAGACGGAAGATTCCGGTTACGATTCCGAGGATCAGTCCGTATACGATCTGTCCCTTCGGAGTCAGAGGACTCGTTACATAATCGGTTGCCATAAAGAATGCACCGAAGATAAGACCACCTGCACAGATCTCACTGAGAGAATAGGTCAGGTTGAATCCGCCAAACAGGAATGTAAATACAAATACGGTTCCAATGTAAATCAGCGGAATAACCGGGCTGATAACTTTGCGGACTACCATGTAAATCGCACCAATCAGCAGGGCAATTACAGATACCTCACCGATAGTTCCCGGGATACGTCCGATTACCAGGGATGCCAGATCCACTGTCTCACCGGCTCTTAACTGTGCCAGCGGAGTTGCACCTGTCAGACTGTCAAATCCAAGCTTTGCGGATGAGAAGTTATTCATAAACAGAGCGAAGGAAGTCAGAAGGAAACATCTGGCTGCCAGTGCCGGGTTCATGAAGTTCTGTCCCAGACCACCGTAAAGCTGTTTTACAACGATGATTGCAAAGAATGCACCAAGAACCGGGATCCAAACCGGGATTTCCGGCGGCATATTCAGTGCAAGAATCATGCCGGTAACAACTGCACTGCCGTCCGAAATCGTAATCGGCTTGTGCATTAATTTCTCATAAAGATACTCGGCTGCCACACTGGCGATCACGGTAGCGATCAGAACCAGAAGTGCATTCATGCCGAACTGCCATACACCATAAACACTGGCAGGAATCATGGCGATCACAACGTCAAACATCAGGCGCTGTGTCGTAACTCCGTCACGAACGTGAGGTGATGACGATACTTTTAATAATTTTTCCATTTCTTCCCACCTCCTACTTTCTGCGGCTGGCTGCTACTGCCTTACGCATCTCTTTGAATGCCTGGGTCAGCGGCCGTCTTGCCGGACAAGCATATGCACAGCATCCGCACTCAACGCATTCCATGCCGTTTAAGCTCTGGAATTTCTCAAGATCGTGAGCCGTAGATGCTTTCATCATCAGCGGAGGTACAAGGTGCTCCGGACAAACGCCTACACAGCGTCCGCAACGGATACATGCTGACGGCTCCATCGCTGCTACCTGGTCCTTGGTAAAGGTGGTCAGAGCAGATGAAGTCTTCGCTACCGGGAAGTCAAGGCTGAAAAGAGCCTGTCCCATCATAGGACCACCAGAAATCATCTTCTCCGGTTCCTGTTTAAAGCCGCCTGCTGCCTCTACCAGTCTCTGATAGTTGGTACCAAGACGTACCTCAAAGTTCTGCGGCTCTGCAATGGCATCACCGGTTACCGTAATGATCTTGCGGATCAGCGGAGTTGTCTTGCATACTGCATTATAAATAGAAGCAACGGTATCAATATTGTCTACGATACAGCCTGCATCTGCCGGCAGCATGGAAGAATTGATCTCACGTCCTGTCACTGCATAGATAAGTGTACGCTCACCACCCTGCGGGTACTTGGTAAGCAGCGGACATACTTCGATTCTCGGCTCGTCCTTTACCATCTCCGTCAGCTTCTTGATAGCCTCCGGCTTGTTGTTCTCGATACCGATAACACCCTTCGCATTGTCAAACAGCTGAAGCATAACCTTCAGGCCGCCGATAATCTGCTCCGGACGCTCCATCATGGTACGATAGTCACTGGTTAAGTACGGCTCGCACTCTGCACCGTTGACGATAACGTAATCAATTGCGTTCTCATCTTTCGGAGTAAGCTTTACATGTGTCGGGAAACCAGCGCCGCCCAGGCCGACGATACCGGCATCCTTAACGATCTTACGGATCTCTTCTTTCGACAGCTTTGTTGCATCTCTGTCTGTTCCGAAGCCCTCAATCGCCTCTTCTTCACCGTCATTCTCCACCAGGATTGACTGAACCATTGCACCATTAGCAACCAGCTTGGACTCGATTCCCTTTACCGTACCGGAAACAGAACTAAGTACGTTTGCGGAAATAAATCCGCCTGCCTCTGCAATGATCTGGCCTTTCAGCACGTGATCGCCCTTCGCTACCAGTGGTTTCGCAGGTGCGCCAATGTGCTGGGACAGCGGATAAACCATGATCTCGCCCTGTAACGGTTCGAGAACCTTGATCGGCTTATCCTCAGACAGTTCTTTACCCTCATATGGATGAATGCCGCCTATAAATGTAGCCAAACCCATCAATTAAACCCTCTTTCTCTTACTAAATTTTCCTTCATCCTCCACCCATTCACCTCCCGTCAGATGCCTTTTCTGCCGAAATTGTGAAAATATTATCGGGCGTAGGAGCTAGAATCTACCGCGTATAGTATAACACAGGTAAAAAAAATTCACAATTGAAAAATGAATCTTCTGCCCCCTTCACTCTGTATAAAAATTAATACAAATGGTTATAATATAGCTTTTGTTTATACAGAATCAACAAAACTGTGTAAAAATCCCGTAAAACTTTCCCTTAAATACTATGTCAATAGCCTTGGCGAAAAAAGGAAAGTCCGGCGGAGTTTGCCTCTGCCGGACTTTCCTTTTTTCTCGTTACCTAAAGAGCTGCACAGTCTACTGGAAAAACTTACTCCAGTACCCCTGCACAAAAATAAACAGCACAATCAGTGGAATGACATATGTCACATACGCTCGCACCTGGCGCGGGAACTTCACGCCTTTTCCCTCATTTGCCTCCTTGAGAAAATTCTCAAATCCCCATCCATACCGGCTGGTACAGAACATCAGGTAAACGAGACTTCCGAGTGGAAGCAGGTTGTTGCTGACGATGAAATCCTCGAGATCCAACACGTTGCTGCCCTCTCCGAACGGCATGAAACCACTCCAGAGATTGAAACCCAGCACGCACGGAAGCGACAGGACCGCAATCACCACCAGATTGACGCAGACTGCCTTTTTGATCGAACAGCCAGTCAGATCCGTTGCAAAGGATACGATATTCTGGAATACCGCTGTGACCGTTGATGCCGCCGCAAAGGTCATAAAGACAAAGAACAGCGTGCCCCAGAAACGTCCGCCTGCCATGTGGTTAAATACATTCGGCAGCGTGATGAAGATCAGGCTTGGTCCCTGTCCTGCCTCGATACCGTAAGCCGCACACGCCGGGAAAATGATAAGTCCCGCCATAAACGCTACCAGCGTGTCAAGGACCAGTACATTGATCGCCTCGCCGGTCAGGCTGCGCTCTTTATCGATATAACTTCCAAAAATCGCCATCGCACCGATACCGATACTCAACGTGAAGAACGACTGTCCCAGCGCCGCAAATACGACCTTGCCGACACCAACCTCCTGAATCTTGCCAAAATCCGGCTTTAAGTAAAATTCAAGTCCCGGACGTCCGCCTTCCATCCGCACCGAATTGATTGCCAGCACAACCATCAGGAATAACAGGCAGACCATCATCATCTTTGTGATCTTCTCAACGCCGTTCTGGAGTCCCATCGCACAGATGGAAAAACAGAATACGACACAGAGCAGCATAAATACCGTCATCAGTCCCGGATTTGCCAGTACAAAGCCAAATTCCCCGGCTACACCGTCCGCATCCAGACCCACGAAATCGCCTTTCGCCATCTTGAACACATACAGCAGAAGCCATCCGGCTACCGTCGTATAAAACATCATCAGGACATAGTTGCCCGCCATCGCGAACCATTTTTCAAAATGCCACTTAGTACCCTTTGGCTCCAGCACATCAAATGAAAGCGCCGCACTCTTCTGGCTCGCTCTGCCGACCGAGTATTCCATAACGATGATCGGAAGACCTAAAAGCACCAGAAATGCCGCATAAATCAGTACAAACGCCGCGCCGCCATACTGACCGACGATGTACGGGAATCTCCACACATTTCCCAGACCGATCGCACAGCCCGCGGAAATCAGGATAAATCCCAGCCGAGAGGAAAAACGTTCTCTTCCCATTTCTACTTACCTTCTCCTTTTTTATTTCTACAGGCCCACACTGACAAGAGTCAGACGGGCGCAAAAAAGAGGCGCCTCCGCAAATCCCGGTACCAGCCCGAATTTCGGAAACGCCACCAAATGGTATTTTACTATATTCTGTTTTAAAAGACAAGTTTTCAGGTGCTTTTTATCCTTCAAACGTCTCGACTTCCTCCCGGTTCGGCACCGACGGAGCTGCTCCTGGGCGGGAAACGGCGATCGCTGCCGCTTTTGCCGCATGTTCCAGCGCCGTCTTCGGGTCTTCACCGAGCTGTAAGCCGCCGATAAAATAACCGGTAAATGTATCGCCTGCCGCCGTCGTGTCCACAACCGATACTTTATAGATTCCCTGACGAAGGACTGTGTCACCATCGCGGTACACGGAACCATCGCCGCCGAGTGTCAGGACAATCTTCGCCTCCGGGAACTGTTTTACCAGTCCGTTCATCAGCGCCTGCGGATCTTTGGTTGCCTCAATGCCGCAGATATCCGACGCCTCCACCTCATTTAATAAGAAGTAATCCACATATTCCAGCGGATAGGACAGGATCTTCGCATTCATCGGGGACGGATTCAGAACGATCTTCATGCCTTTTTCATGGGCTTTCTCCATGATATAGCCGATCTCGCTGATCTCATTCTGTAAAATCAGGAAATCGTCCGCCTCAAACTGTGTCAGGACGCGATCCACCATTTTCCTCGTGATCCGCTGGTTGGCACCGCCATACAGCAGAATGCAGTTCTGCCCTGCCGGATCTTTCTGAATGATCGCGTGTCCTGTCTGCCCGTCGAGATGCTCGATCAGCTCCGTGTGGACGCACGCCTTCTTCATCTGCTCGATGAGGAAATCTCCATCCCCGGCTCCGACAGCTCCGGCGTGCCATACGTCTGCGCCCGCCTTGCTCAGCGCGATCGACTGATTCAGCCCTTTGCCGCCGCTAAATACCTGCAGCGACTCGGAGGACATCGTCTCTCCCGCTCTTACAAAATGATCCACCTGATACGTATAATCAATATTCAGTGAACCAAAATTCAATACCTTCACTCTGCTCCCCTCCTTGACCAATTCCTTCAAAATCTGCCGCCGGCATCTTTGATGTATCGCTTAAGACGGCTGTATTCGCGCCGTACTCTCCCGTACTACCAGTTCCGGCGCAAAGATCACCTTGCTCTCCGGTCTTTTATGTTCCCGTATCTGTTTCAGAAGCAGCCTTACCGCCTCTCTTCCCATCTCCCGTACCTGCTGCCGTATCGTTGTCAGCGGCACCTCCAGCATCCGGGCATAGAAAACGTCATCGTATCCGACGACCGAAACATCTTCCGGCACTTTCTTTCTATATTCCTTGAGTTTTCTGCATACGCCATACGCCGAAGCGTCGTTGCAGGCGAAAATCGCCGTAAAATCCTGTGAAATGAGCTTTTCGACTGCCGCCGCGCCGCCCTCCTGCGTATACTCGCCGACACAGACGAGACGTTCATCCACCGGAATTCCCGCCTCCTCCATCGCCCGGCAGTAGCCATGGTAACGCGCCTCCGAATCCATCTGGGTCGCATGCGGTCCCACGACGCAGGCAATCCGCCGGTGTCCAAGACTTAACAGATGGCGCGCCGCCAGATAACCGCCGATCTCATGGTCGGTACCGACCGCCGGACAATTCCGAAGCTCCGGGATCCGGTCAACTACCACATAGGGTATGTGGATCGATTCCAGATAATCAATCTCCTCCGCCGCCATCTCCCGCGTATTATCTTTAGCCATGATAAACACAATGCCGTCCGCGCCTTTATCCGCCAGAAGATCGATATACTCGCGATCCCGGTCATAATTATCATTCGTGTTGCAGAGAATCACACTCCAACCATTTTCGCGGCACGCCTCATCGATCGCGCGCGCCATATTGGCAAAATATACATTGGAAATATCCGGGACGATAAATCCTATGGTCTTGCTCTGCCGCTTTACCAGACTGACCGCGAGCTGGTTCGGACGATAATTCAGTTCCCGCGCCTTCGCTAGGATCTGATTCTTTGTCTCATCCGAGATCTTATATCCTTTTCCATTGAGAACCAGTGAGATTGTCGTCACGGAAAAACCAGTCTCAGCGGCAATATCCTTGATGGTTGCCCTCACTCATCCACCTCCGATGCGATCAGATCCATGAGAACCTGAATGGATTTCTGATATTTTTCTATCTCGACCCGCTCATTTGGCTTATGCGCCATGCCTGCCTCGCCCGGACCAAATAAGAGAACGGCTGCATCCAGCTTGTGTTCCACCAGGATCGAAGCATCTGTAAAGAAATTAATCCCAGTCGTCTCCACCGGAAGCCCTTTTTTCTCCAGTCCCTTCGAGAGCTGTTTCACAAGCGGATGGGATTCTCCAATCTCGATCGCCCGCCGGTCATTGACAATCCGGCAGCTGACGCGGAATTTTTCTTCTGATGTAACGGAACGCGCCGCCGCAAACGCCTCCGCCTGACCGACTACCATCTGGCTTGTCAGTCCCGGTGTCATACGGATATCCATGAGAATCCGGCAGGTATCCGGCGTCATATTTGGCGCCACGCCGCCGGAAATCTGCGTTACCTGCGCGGTTGATGCGCCGAGAACCGGGTGTGTGAAGCTTTTCACATATGTTTCAATCTCACCTGTCAGCGCCATCGCCTGTTCCACGGCATTGCAGCCCTCCTGCGGGTATGCCCCGTGGCTCGTCTTTCCGTGTGCTTCTATCTCCAGCCACAGGCAGCCTTTCTGCGCCACGCCCAGTCTGCATCCCGTCGGTTCTCCTATCAAAAGCGTTCCAATCGACGTCTCCGGGACTTCCTTTAAGATCTCTCTGGCGCCGATGCCGCCCTTTTCCTCATCACAGGTTCCGAGGAAGTGGATCGTACGCGGCACCGGACGACCGGATTTTTTATATTCACAGAGCGCGTACACCATCGCGGCAAGCCCACTCTTCATATCGCTGGCACCGCGGGCATAGAGAAAACCGTCCCGTTCCACCGGAACCGCCGGGTCAGTCTTCCATTCTCCGGTATCTCCGTAAGGAACCGTGTCCAGATGCCCGTTCCAGAAGATCGGAGCGCCATCCGACTCCCCCTCAAGCTCCGCCAGCACATTGGCGTGTGTCGCGTCAATCCGCTGTATATGTGCAGAAATTCCCGATTGTTCGAAATACTTGCACAAATATTCTGCCACTGCTCCCTCGTCATCCCGTCCATTGACACTCCGAATGGTCAGAAGCTCTTTTAAAAGTTTCACCGCTCCGTCCATACGCGCTCTCCTTTTTCCTGCTATCTTATTTCTGAATCAGCCAGTCTGCGATATTCTGCCACAATTTATTGTAGTATTCCCACTCACAGAATTCCGGCGGTGCCCAGTGCGGTGCACAGTCGGTTGTGACAACACCACTGCGCCCTTTTCCATAAGAAGCAAATGCGATAAACGGATCGCCCTCTACAGTAACCGGAACCTCTGCCTCCGGTTTTGCGATTACCTTATTGTAACCGAGAACCTCCGGCCAGTCGGTCGGAATGCCCTTTAAAGCTTCATGCTCGCCCACGGTTACCGGTTTTACACCCTCGCAGTGTTCCATACGGTCATCGACCGTCAGAACCTCGACTGGAAGAACCTCCTGTACGGCTGTGTCATGCCATTTGCCCTTTGCATCCACGCCGGAGAAGGTCAGATAGCCGCCGACCATCAGAAGAGCGCCGCCATCGTTGACATAGTCGCGGATCAGATTGCAGCGGTTCGGCATTTTTTCACTGCGGTTAAACGTAGCGCCCGGCAGAAGCAGGGTGTTTGCTCCGATATCGGACAGAATTACCAGATCATACTGTTTCAGTTCTTCCATTGTAAATGGAAATTCCTCATTTGCCAGATGGTTCGGAAGGAAGGTTACTTCGTAGCCGCCTGCCTCCAATGCAGCTTTCAGCCATTTCTCTCCTGTCTCATAGGTAGAGGTATAAAACGCGTCAAAGCCCTTTACATGGGTGGTATAGCTCATCCAGGACTCGCCTGCCAGTAAAACTTTCTTGCTCATATTTTTATCTCCTTATATATTTATCAATTCCTTATTTCTTCTCTCCCCAGGAAAGAATCAGTTTCGCATACACCAGAATCGCTTCCAGATAGGAATCGAGCTTCAGCCACTCATCCACGGTATGGCACTGTGCGCCCTCGCCCGGTCCGTACTGGATCGTCGGGCATCCGGCAATGTTGCGCCACAGGCGGGAATCACAGCCAAAATGGGATCCTTCCACCTTCACGCTACGCGAAAGTGCCTCACTGTACGCCTCCTTAAAGGTGTCTACCAGCGGATGATCCTCCTCCATCTCAAACCCGTGTCCGGTCTGGTAAATGGAAATCTTCGGCGGATGTGCCTCCATCCACGCGTCGGAACGGCTGATCCGCTCAACGACCTCTGTAAATTCCTTTACAACCATATCCTGATTCATCAGGGTCGGAACATAGTGGACGCAGGTAGAAAAACTGCACTCGCCCGGCACGGTAGAACCGGCGGTTCCACCCTCGATCACGCCGATATTTAAGCTCGGCGGCGGAAGCAGGCGGTGGCGGATCGTCAGAAGCCAGCGGTGCTCCATCTCATTTAACCCCTGAATTACTTTGATCGCCTTCTCGATCGCGCTGACGCCCTCGGCTTTTGCACCGGAATGGCACGCTTTTCCTTCAAAATCAACCTTAAAGAATACCCAGCCCATATGCGCCAGAATCAGGGTATCGTCGGTCGGCTCGCAGTTGACAACGCCGTCGGCTTTCAGACCGCGCATTACCGCCTGGATCGAGCCATTGCCTCCGCCTTCCTCGTCACACACGGAGGTAATTGTCACATCGCCCGGCAGCTCATACCCGGCATCCTGCAAAAGCTTTACCGCCATCACCGATGCCATCAGACCGCCCTTCATATCCGTGCAGCCGCGTCCGTACATCTTGCCATCCCGAATTACCGGCTCAAACGGCGGGTTCGTCCAGCCGTCTTCCATCTCCGCCGGCATAACGTCAATATGACCGTTAAATAACAGGCTTTTTCCGCCCTGTTTTCCTTTAAATGTCGCATAGACATTGGCACGGTCGGTCTGGTTGTGCCCCAGGTTTCCTTCCTGATGCTTTTTGTAGCTTTCCTGAATCACAGCCTCATCCATCGGATCCACCGTGATCTCGTCGGCTCCCATCGATTCAAACAGGTTTACCATATACTCCTGTCCCTGTTTCTCCAGACCACCGTCGATTCCGTGCCCTAAGTCATGAGTATCAATTCCCACCAGATTCTTGAGTTCTTCGATATATTTCTCTTTGTTCTGCTCTAAAACTTCTTTCAGGTCTCTCATCTATATCTGCCTCCGAACACAAGTATTATGAACTATGCCTCGCTGTATCTTCTCAGCCCTGCCTCAACGATATCCCAGAACTTCGCCGCATCGATATCGATCGCTACGTTTGCAGTCGGCTCCTGTCCGCCGTAACCGAAGAAATCGCAGTTAGTACGTCCGTAGGACTGGACGCTGCGGATGTCAATGTCCACATGCATCGGTTTCAGGGTCACAACGCTCGGATCAATCAGCCATGCGATCGTAACCGGATCGTGCAGAGGTCCGCCTTCCCAGCCAAATACCTCTTTCTGGGTCTTGCAGAAGAAGCGCATCAGATCCGCAAAGAGCTTGGATGCCTTATTGCCGATCTTCTCCATCCGGTCAACGATCTCCGGATAGCACAGTACCTTGCGGGTAACATCCAGACCCATCATCGTGATTGGGCGTCCGCTGGTAAAGCATACATATACTGCATCCGCATCGGCGATGATATTGAACTCTGCCGCTGGAGTTACGTTACCATTGGTATACGCGCCTCCCATCAGGACAATCTGTTTGATCTTCGGAATAATCGCCGGTTCCATCCGCATCGCCATCGCCAGATTGGTCATCGGACCGGTTGTCACCATCGTGATATCGCCGTCGGACTCCATCAGGGTTTTGATGATGAAATTGACTGCATGCTCTTTCTCTAATTCTTTTGTCAGCGGCGGGAAAACCGGACCATCCAGCCCTGTTTCACCGTGGATATCGCCCGCTATCATTTTTTCACGCACCATCGGCTGTCCGCAGCCCGCATACACTGGCACATCCACACCGAGCCACTGGCACACATTTCTCGCATTAATCTGCGTTTTCTCCAGCGTCTGGTTGCCTGCTACGACTGTAATACCTAACAGATCGATCTTGTCACTGTTCGCCGCCAGCGTGATCGCGACCGCGTCATCATGTCCCGGATCGCAGTCAAGAATAATTTTTGTCTTTTCCATCTGATTATGTCCTCCTTATAGTGTTTTATCTTTCTTCATCATCAGCTTCCCACATGCAGGGAAGATTCTCTCTTCTTGTTGGTTGAAATCTTCGCAATCATGGAAATTGCCAGTACCGCAATGGTCACGATATACGGCATCATCAGAACGAACTGGGATGGAATGCCATATGCCTGGAGACGGGCACCGACGGAATCTGAAAATCCAAAGAGCAGACAGCCCAGTGTGGTCAGAACCGGGTTCGCGCCGCCGAAATACATGGCTGCAACGCCCATGAAACCACGGTTATTGGTCATGTTCTCGATAAACTGGGTACTGTATCCCAGGGAAAGATGTGCACCTGCCAGACCACCGATGAGACCAGAAAGCAGCATCGCCTGATATTTGATTGCATTTACCTTGATACCTGCCGTCTTGGCTGCTTCCGGAAACTGCCCCACCGCACGCAGACGCAGTCCCCATACAGTCTTATAAAAGAAGAACTGAAGCAGAATAATCAGAACGATGGCAAACCACTCGGTCACACACCAGTTGTTAAACAGGTCGCCAACCACCGGCAGATTGTCTAAAAATCCGAGCGACACACGCGGAATTGCTTTGATGTCCGGGCTGGAAAAACTGCCGGTGCTGTGGAAGATCGCATTTACCATGAATTTTGTGAGCGCCAGCGCCAGCAAGTTGATACCCATACCGATCGCACAGATCTCAGAGTTATAACGGATGTGACCGACCGCCATGATCATCGCAATCACAGCACCCGCGATCATCGCCGCGATTATACCTAACAGCCAGCTTCCGGTAAAGTAGCTGACCGCTACTGCTGTAAAAGCACCTACCAGCATGATACCCTCAGTACCGATATTTAAGATATTGGCCTGCTGGGTGATTGCCGCACAAAGAGCGGCAAAGATGATCGGAGTCGCTGAACGAAACGTTGCATAAATCAGCGACGCATTAAAGATTTTATCAAAATTCTGCATTATCGCATTCATGCCTTATCCTCCTTCTTCCCCTCCGTTTTCTTTTTACGTTTCTTTGTAAACTGGAATGCAGTCTCCATGGTCGCTATGATAATGAAAACTGCTGTAATGGTATCAACCAGCGATTTTGGTACACCGGTTGACTGCTGCATTCCCATAGCACCTGATTTTAAAACTGCCAGGAAAAATGCCATAAATGGAGTTGAAACCATGTTGTTCTTTACAATCAGAGCTGCCAGCATACCATTGCTTCCAAGTCCAGTTGCGAAGTTGTTCAGGAAATATCCGTGAACACCCAGAACCTCGATGCAGCCTGCCATGCCGCCTAACATACCGGAAAGCATCATAGCACCGACAAATACCTTTTTGGAATCAATTCCCACATAATCCGCATGGGTCGGATTCAGGCCGACGGTACGGATCTTGTAGCCCCAGCTGCTTTTCTGAAGCATAAAAATAATCACAATCACGGTGATGGCTGCGATGAAAATACCAACGTTGACACTGCTGGGTTTCATAAACTGATACAGTCTTACCGTAACCGGCAGGGACTGAGCATTAGCAGTACCAGCACTCATAGGTCCGCTGACCAGATAAGATGTGATATAAAGGGCTACTGTGTTCATCAAAATGGTGGTACATACTTCATTTACATTATAATAGGCACGCAAAATCGCCGGAATAAAGGCCCAGGCAGCTGCTACCACCATCGCACCTACGAAGCAGGCCACATACAGAGCCGGCTTCGGAAGGAAGGTCCAGTTGATGCCGATATAAGCAGCTGTGATACCGCCCAAGAAAACCTCGCCCTCAACACCTACGTTAAAAGCACCTGCTTTCGCTGCAACTGCAAAGGCAATGGATGTCAGCAGCAGCGGAGTAAATCCTGCCAAGGTTGTGCCCAGACGGAGCTTTCCGTCAAAAGCACCGCGGAACAGCGCCGCATATGCATCAATCGGATTTTCCCCGATGGCTATGATAAACAGCGCACCGACACCCATCGCAACGAGTATCGTAATAAGAATCCTTCGAATACCATTTAATGTCTGATTCATACTGCTGCTTCACCGTCCTTCCCTGTGTCTGTACCGCCCATCATAAGCAGACCCAGATTGTTTTCATTGGCCTCGTCGGCCCTCATCTCGCCGGTAATTTTACCTTCATGGATAACTACGATACGATCCGAAAGGGAGATAATCTCTTCCAATTCTGCCGAAACCAGCAGAACACCGGCGCCTGCCTTTTTCGCCTTTTCCAGGGTATTTCGAATCAGTTCGATGGCACCGATATCTACACCTCTGGTAGGCTGGGATGCTACCAGAAGCTTATTGCCAAGAGATACCTCCCGGGCTACTACTACCTTCTGTGCATTGCCGCCGGATAAGGAGGAGGTAGGAAGATTATAATCCGCCGGGCGAATATCAAACTGCTCTACCATCTCCTTTGCATAAGCATCCTGTCCCGATTTATTCATCATGATGCCCTTGGTAAAGGGAGGCTGATCCAGCCGAACTGCAATCAAGTTTTCCTCAATGGTCATGGCACGGTTCAGACCTCTTGTATTTCGGTCCTCCGGAATATGGGAAAGACCGCTCTCCCTTACTTTTCTCGGACTCTGATTCGTAATATCCTTGCCGCAAAGAAGGATCTTGCCCTTCTCTACCTTGCGAAGTCCGGTGATCGCCTCAACCAGCTCACTCTGTCCATTTCCATCGATACCTGCCACGCCGACAATCTCACCGGCCTTGACATGCAGGGACATGCCCCGGATCTTCGATGTCTCCTTCTGGCTGGGAATCCACACATCCTGAACCTCCAGAATCGTATCTCCCGCCTCAGAATAAGCCTTATCAATGTTTAAGAATACTTCACGTCCGATCATTCGTTTGGTCAGATCCAGCGGAGAGGTTTCCTCTTTATTAACAGTGCCCATATATTGTCCCTGACGCATCACAGAGATGCGGTCTGATATTGCCATAACCTCATTCAGCTTATGAGAAATAAAGACAAGGGATTTTCCATCCTGTTTCAGATTATTCAGGATTTCAAACAGACGTTCCGCCTCCTGAGGGGTCAGAACCGCTGTAGGCTCATCCAGAATGATGATATCAGCACCTCGCATCAATGTCTTGATAATCTCCACACGCTGCGCCTCGCCTACTGAAATCTGGCTTACCTTCTTATCCAGCTGCACGTCCATATGATACTGTTCAATATATTTTTTAACTTCTTTTCTTGCCTTGTCAAAGTCAATTGTCAATCCTTTTTTCGGTTCAAATCCCAGAATAATATTCTCCAGAACCGTCAGCTCATTTACCAGCATAAATTCCTGATGGACCATGCCGACACCGTGCTCAATTGCAATCTTCGGTGTGATGGTTCCCATCGGTTCCCCCTTGACGATAATCTCGCCCTCGTCAATGGGATACATGCCGTACAGAAGCTTCATCATGGTGGATTTACCAGCTCCATTTTCACCAATCAGTGAATGGATCTCGCCTTTTTTCAGAGTAAATTCGCCATGCTTTACCGCCTGAACCTGTCCGAAATTTTTGACAATTCCTTTCATCTCCACTACGTATTCGTTCATTCGATCACCCTCTCGTCCGGAAATGCCTGACGGCTCTTTCCAAGAAAAACATTTTTGTTGAAAATGAAGGGGAACCTGAAAGAATCCAGATCCCCCTTCGCCGCCAGGTTTCACTCGCTCCCGGCCTTGTCTTTATCAATTATGCCTCTGGGCCAAATCCTTCATAGTTTTCTACTACGATCTCGCCGGATTTGATCTTCTCGGCAAGCTCATCACACTTATCAACGATATCCTGCGGGAATTTGTCGCCCAGAGATTCTTTGATAACAGAGAAATCAGTCAGGCTGACGCCGCCGTCCTTCAGTGCCAGATATTTAGTTGTGCCGCCCTCAAAGGTTCCATCTACTGCAGACTGGATAACCAGGTAGCAGGCATTATCAACTCTCTTAACCATGGAAGTAAGAATATGTCCAGGCTGATCGGAATCCTGGTTTAAGTCAACGCCGATTGCGTATTTGTCAGCTTCTTTTGCACCTTCCAGAATACCAACACCGGTACCGGATGCTACGTTCATGACAATATCAGCGCCCTGCTCATACTGTGCTAAAGTCAGCTCTTTGCCCTTTAACGGATCCGTCCAGCTTCCTGCAAAAGCCTGAAGAATCTTGATATCCGGATCGATGTACTTCGCACCCTGCTCATAGCCTGTATAAAAGTCATGAAGTACCGGAATATCCATACCGCCTACCCAGCCGATGATATGATCTTCATTGACATTCGGGATATCAGTCTTGGTGGTAAACATAGCTGCTGCTGCACCTGCCAGGAAGGAGCCCTCATTCTGAGCAAAGCTGATAGACTCAACGTTCGGCAGATCTACGGTTGTATCGATAACTGCGAACTTGGTATCCGGATAACTGGAAGCATTCTCAGTGATGTAATCTGCGATGTTGGAAGAAGCACCGATAATTAAATCGTAGCCATCATCACAAGCCTGAAGCAGGTTTGCTTTCCACTCCTCAGCAGTGGTACCCTCAAGACTCTTAAGCTCAATGCCGAAATCCTCAACTGCTTTCTGTGCACCCATGTTGCAGGAGTCATTGTAGCTCTTATCACCTAAGTTTCCAGTGTAAACAACACATACACGGAGCGGTTTGTCAGATTTCTCTGAAGCGTCGGCTGCCTTCGTCTCGGTATTGCTGCTGTCAGCTGCCGTTGTCTCAGCAGTGCTTCCGCCACCGCCGCAGGCTGTTAAGCTGGCGCACATTGCTGCTGCAAGTACAATGCTTAATGTTCTTTTTCTCATTCTTTCATCCTCCTTTTTTATGTGAAATACGTTATCCGCCGGACCATTCCTTTGGTAAAACGTTTTTCCATTCGTTTAAAAAAAATAAATTCTTTTTTCATATTCGCTTTACAGTTATTTTACAATTACTCCCGCTGTTTTGTCAATAAATTTCGTAAAAAAACGAATATTTTTTAAAATATTGTCAAACTTTTAGCAATATTCCTTTTTCGGTCTAATGCAAAACAAAAAGGAATACGTTTCTCTCCGTTCCAGTTGTACGGTAAAACGCATTCCCTTTCAAAGTTGTATTCTATTTTCCTTTGCCTCGACGCCATCCAGCATTTTCCCAGATGATTTTTGTCTGTTCCTGAAGAGATGTGTTAGTTTTCGGAACAATTCGCACATTTTATGCAATGTAACAGCTTGCTTGTCTGTACGATATCTCGCAAAAAAGACAACTTATTTTTTATTAAATGCCGTCTTCCCCGGATACTGTGCACCGGTTCCCAGCTCTTCCTCAATCCGCAGAAGCTGGTTGTATTTTGCCACGCGCTCACTCCGGCTCGGTGCGCCCGTCTTGATCTGGCAGGTATTTAATGCAACCGCCAGGTCTGCGATCGTTGTATCCTCGGTCTCGCCGGAGCGGTGGGATGCAATCGCCGTGTAACCTGCCTTATGTGCCATCTTGATTGCCTCCAGCGTCTCGGAAACGGAGCCAATCTGGTTCAGCTTAATCAGGATCGAATTGCCGCAGCCGAGACGAATGCCTTTTTTCAGGCGTTCGGTGTTTGTTACAAACAGGTCATCGCCGACCAGCTGCACCTGTCCGCCGAGTTCTGCGGTCATCTTCTGCCAGCCTTCCCAGTCCTCCTCGTCCAGACCATCCTCGATCGAGGCGATCGGGTATTTCCCGCAGAGCTGTTTCCAGTGTGCAATCAGCTCTTCGGAGGTAAAGTGTTTGCCGCTCTTCGGAAGCAGATATTCGCCCTTCCTGCCGCTCTTCCACTCGCTGGATGCCGCATCCATCGCCAGGACAAAATCCTCGCCCGGCTTATATCCGGCTCTCTCCACTGCCTCTAAGATGCACTGGATTGCTTCTTCGTCACTTCCCAGATCCGGCGCAAAACCACCCTCATCGCCGACAGAGGTTGCCAGTCCGCGCTCTTTAAGCAATGCTGCCAGGGCATGAAACACCTCGGTACACCAGCGGAGTCCCTCGCAAAAGCTCTCTGCGCCAACCGGCATAATCATGAACTCCTGTACATCAATGGTGTTTGCCGCATGCGCACCGCCGTTTAAAATGTTCATCATCGGGACCGGAAGACGGTTTCCAGACACACCGCCAAGGAAACGGTACAGCGGGAGACCATACGCATTGGCTGCTGCCCGTGCGTTCGCGATCGAAACCGCCAGGATCGCATTCGCGCCCAGCTTGGATTTATCCTTGGTTCCGTCCGCCTCGATCATCGCTTTATCAACCGCATAGACGTCCGCCGGATCCATGCCCCTTAACACCTCTGCAATCACGGTATTCACATTCTGGACTGCTTTCTGTACGCCCTTTCCGCCGAAACGCGACTTGTCGCCGTCTCGCAGCTCCAGAGCCTCAAATTCACCTGTCGATGCACCGCTCGGTGCCGCGCCGCGTCCTATGCTTCCGTCTGATAGATAAACTTCCGCCTCCACTGTTGGATTTCCTCTCGAATCAACAATCTCCCGTCCAATCACCTTTTCAATTTCCAGATGTTTCATAGCCTGTCCCTTTCCGCCGCGTGGGCTTATGTGATTTCTATTTTTGTCTAACCCGAAATCAGGAAACTTTCTGCTTTTTATTATCGGCGTTTTTCTGTTTTCTATTCATAGTCTCCACGGGGCTTCTCTGCCCCACGTCCGGCAGGGCAACCGTGTCCACGCTTCTTTCTTTCACATTCATAATCAGCATCTGCAGGCGGTTTTCCAGATTGGCAAAGCTCACATCCGGATCGTAGTCAAGCGGCAGGATCTGGGCGTCCGGGTACATTTCCCGCATTTTTTTTACGATGCCGCGTCCTACCACATGGTTTGGCAGACAGCCAAATGGCTGTAAAATCACAAATGCCCGGCAGCCATGCGCCGCATGGTGCAGGATCTCGCCCGGAATCAGCACGCCCTCGCCCGCATCAAAGGTGTGCGGGATGATCGGGTCACTTTCCTTTACCAGTTCCGGCAGGCGGCAGACAGGCGTATAGAGCGGATGCTGTTTCGCTATCCGATCCGCTGCCGCG
Organism: Clostridium sp. AF32-7AC; assembly: GCF_003477925.1. NCBI lineage: Bacteria > Bacillati > Bacillota > Clostridia > Eubacteriales > Clostridiaceae > Clostridium > Clostridium sp. AF32-7AC. The sequence goes on along the minus strand of NZ_QUEG01000001.1, from coordinate 538,338 downwards.
TGCGCAGCGTCAAATACCCGGTTCGCCACATGGTACCAGTTTTTCTTGACAAACGGCTTTTTCAGATGATACGTCCGAATCTGCTCATCCTGGCAGAAATACGTTTTCCGGATAACATCCGTCATCCGCGCCTCGATAATCTCAAATCCATTTTTCTCCAGGTAGCGCTCAATCTCATGATTCGCGCCCGGATGGAAATTGAGGAGATACTCGCCGATGATCAGGACGCGCGGGCGCGGCTGGCTCCGGTCATATTCGATCGCATTCATCCGCTGGATCGCCTTTTTAAAGCCTCGCAGAGCGCCTGAAAGCCCATGCTGCTCCAGACCATCCACGACGAAATCCATCGCCTCGTCAAATGCCTGATCGCTGCTTCCGGAAACCTTCTCATACGGGCGGATCTTGCGAAGCAGCTCTTCCAGAATATCGATCATCGGAAGCGATCCCGCCAGACGGATCGCCGACATAAGGTTCATCCGGAAGCCCGGATGCAGATCATGATAATCGACATCATCGTTCGTCAGAATCGCCACCTCCGGGTAGCCGGCGTCGTCAAGCGCCTTGCGAAGCAGCGCACTGTAATGGGTCAGGCGGCAGTCACCGATGTATTTTCCCATACCGATCGCCGTCTCAGATGGCACATACTGACCACTCCGAAGTGCTGCCAGCGCCTCGCCGATGACAATCTGCGCCGGGAAACAGATATCGTTGTGGACATACTGCTTTCCGAGGCGGATCGCCTCTTCCCTGCCGACCGCCAGCGGAACTGCCCGGATTCCCTGTGTCTTCAACGCCGCCGACATAATCCGGCAGAACGCGTGAGAGGTGTTCGGGACCAGAACCGTGCGCTTCTTGCGGTCTTCCACCTCAAATTTAACCGGATATGGATCCGAAAGTTCGTGAACCTGCCAGGATTTTTGAATGTCTGGTCCCAGCGCAGCCGTCCCGCATTCATTTCCGCCGCCCGCATTCTCCTGTCGGCTTGTTCCAGGCTGGTTTTGCAGCCTCTCCGCCATCTCCCGCTTCTTCCGCCGCATGTTGATCGTCTCCAGGAAGGAACGCACCCGGATCCGCAGCGGTCCCTGTACCTCGCTCTCGTCAAGTTTCAGGATCAGCGGTGATTTTCCGGAGATTTCCCGCATCATACGCTGGATCTCATCCGACAAATATGCGTCATGCCCGCATCCAAAGCTTACAAACTGGACATATTCCAGATTCTGGCTCTGTGCCGCCAGAACCGCGGACGCCAGCATCCGCGCGTGGTAATTGTTTACGACATCCAGACGGCTGTGGCTTAAATCCACATTTTCAATGCCCGGAACAGAATCTGCCGTCAGAACCGGAACGCCGAACTCGGTCAAAAGCTCCGGCAGGCTGTGGTTGACAAGCGCATCATTCTGATACGGTCTTGACGCCAGCACCACCGCATAGCGCCCCTCTTTTTCCACCTCTTCCAGAACCTTCGCTCCCGCCTCTTTCAGGCGGCTCCCAAACTGCCGCATCGCATCATTTCCTGCAAGAACCGCCTTTTTCGTTTCCGACGGCTGGATGGAAAATGTCTGTTCCATATATGTAATAAGCTGACGTTCTTTATCTTCCTCCCTGTACCAGTAAAATAACGGTGCATCAAACGGAATGCCCCACTGTTTCTCCGGAGAATCCGAGTTGCGGATCACAAGCGGATATCCCTTCACGACTGCACACATGGACTCGCTCGTTGATTCCGTATTTTCCGATCCGATCGCCGCAATCGACGGCATAAAAATACGATCCACTTTCTTCTTTACCAGATCGCGGATATGCCCGTGCACCAGTTTTGCCGGAAAGCAGACGGTATCTGAAGTTACCGCGCTTAAGCCTTCCTCAAACATCTTGTGCGTGCTCGGGGATGAAATCTGAATCTCAAAGCCCAGCGAACGCCAGAACGTCGTCCAGAACGGCATCGTATCCCAGAAAGCAAGGACGCGCGGCAGACCGATGGTTATATTTCGCCGCACAGTATCAGACACAGCATTCGGCACAAGACCAGTCTTAGCGGCTGCCCGCTCTGAATGACTTTTTGCAGACGATGCATCCCCTTCTTCCGCTTGATCCAGATAATCTGCAAACAGGAGTTCTTCCCGCAATTTATAGAGATTTGGCACTTTATTCCGGGTTTCTGACGCTATTTTCAGTCGCTCGCGCACCTTCACATCCTTCGGATCGCCAAGAATCTCGCCCCGCTCACAACGGTTGTTCGTGATCCATGAGGTTCCATTCGAAAACCGCACCACCGCACGCTGACAATGGTTCATACAGAACGGACACGGCACATTCGCCTCCTGCTGCCAGGTCAGGGACTCCATTTGATCCAAACTGGTAAAATGCGGCTGTTTCCGGCTCTGTGCTTCTTCCTTCGCTAAAAGCGCCGCACCGATCGCCCCCATAATGCCCGGATACGGCGCCCGGATCACCGGGCGGCCGACATACTGTTCCAGCGCACAGAGAACCGCATCATTTTCAAACGTTCCGCCCTGTACGACAATCCTCTTTCCCAGAGAATCCAGGTTCGACACACGGATAACCTTTGTAAATACATTTTCAATGATCGAACGGCACAGCCCCGCCATGATGTCCTCCGGCAGCTTTCCATTTCTCTGCTCCGTCACGATACTGCTCGTCATAAAGACGGTACAGCGGCTTCCGAGCGCAGCCGGATGCTGCGAAGAAAATGCCTTTTCAGCAATCTCCCGCGCCGGAATATGCAGGGAGGATGCAAAATTTTCCAAAAAAGACCCACAGCCGGATGAGCAGGCTTCATTCACGACAATATTTGTGATAACGCCATTGTCCAGCCAGATTGCCTTCATATCCTGACCACCGATGTCCAGAAGAAACGTCGCATCCGGCGTGTATTTTGCCGCCGCACGTGCATGTGCCACCGTCTCAACCGCGTGTGTCTCGGCCGAAAATGCACGTGAAAACAGCATTTCTCCATAACCGGTCGTCCCGGCTGCCAAAATCTCCAGCCGCACGCCGTGGGACGCATACTTTTCCCGCATCGCAATCAATGCTTTCTTTGCCACCGTCAGCGGATCGCCTTGATTCGGCGCATAAAAGGAATCCAGAAGTTCCTCATTCTCATCTAACAGGACAAATTTTGTCGTCGTACTGCCCGAATCAATACCCAGATATGCCCGCAGCGTACTGCCCGACTGCGGATATACCGTTTTTCGTTCCAGGCGTCTGTGTCTCTCCTGAAATTCTGCCTGCGCCGCTTGATCGGCAAAAAATGGACGAGAACGGAACGAGCCTTCCGCCGTCTCATCGCCATTTCCGGCTTCACTTTGTTTCTTTGCTTCCTCGCGCGCCGCACGCACCCTCTCGATCCGATCTAGCAGTTCGTCTGCCGTGGCGAGCGCCTCTTCCTCCGAAAAGAGCTTCACCGCCGCACGCGCCGCACCGCAGGCAATCAGGAGTTCCGGTCGGTCCGGACTTATAATTTCCTCCGGCCGAAGGTCCAGACGTTCAGCAAACACGCGCACCAGCGTCCGGTTAAAGGTCAGCGGACCGCCCTCAAAGACGACCGGCTTCTCGATCGAAAGTCCCTGTGCCAGACCACCGATCGTCTGTTTGGCAATCGCATGGAAGGAGGAAAGCGCCAAATCTGATTTTTTAACCCCCTGATTTAAAAGAGGCTGGATGTCGGTCTTGGCGTACACGCCGCACCGTCCGGATATATCATATACGGTTGTTCCCTGTGCCGCCAGCGCGTCAAATTCCTCAACCGGTGTCTTAAGAAGAGAAGCAATCTCATCCACAAACGCACCTGTACCGCCAGCACAGCTTCCGTTCATCCGCATATCTGCGACCTGCAGCTCGCCCGTCCGTTTATCCCTCTGGAAAAAGATAATCTTCGCATCCTGTCCACCCAGCTCGATCGCCGTTCCGATTTCCCCGTACATGGCTTTCAAGGCGATCGAGTTCGCCACTACCTCCTGTACATAAGGGATCCCCAGCTCTTCCGAGAGGTGCTTTGCGCCCGAACCGGTCATCGCCGTCAGAAATGACCGCCCCGCAAGCGTCTCTTTCACCAATTTTACAGCTCTCGACACACTCTGAAGCTGATCCGAGTGATGGCGTGTATAGTCCGAAAACAGGACTTTCCCCGTTGCCGCCTCCATCACTGCCACCTTCGTCGTCGTTGAGCCAACGTCAATTCCGACGAGAATCTGTTCCTGTCCGTTTTGTCCCTTCTGTTCCATTCTGTATCTTCTAACTCCTTTATCCCAGATGTCTGCAAACTTGTGCGGTCATTCTATCCGACACAAGCAGCCTGCGCCCTGTCATCTCTTTTCTCTTCATCTTAACAACTTCTTAGCATCCGCCAAAACATGAAGAAGAGGCATACGGTTTTTCCCCGCACACCTCTTTACCGTATGGATCTGTACGCATCTGCCTTCCAGCATTCTGTACAGCCATAAATATGCTACATTCTAACAAATTTAAAATAAAAAGTCAATTCCCGGGAATTTCAAAGGTGCCGTAAGAAAACGTGGTGGCAGCAGGAATTTGCCGTATTGAAATGCGAAGCCACGGCAAATTCCGTTACTGGGCACGTATACGTGAACCGTAACACGGTAACCTATCATCTGCCTGTTAGCGCATCAGCCCTGCGTAGAGCTCCGTCGGCACATACGCCTCCACGTAAATGCCATCCTCCCGGTACTCTTCTTTTAAAAGCTGACCGTATTTGCGGATCGTCTGGATGCGTCCAGCCTCCTGGTAGGAAAATACCTTTTCCAGATAAATCTTTCGGTTTCGCAGAATCATTTCCAGAATATCCTTCAGCTCGTCCAGCCCCGCGCCCGTCTTCGCGGAAATCTGCACCTGATAATCAGAATGCAGATCTTTCAGCGTCTCCGGCTGTTCCACCTGATCCATCTTGTTAAAGACTGTTACCACCGTCTTATCGCCGATCTTCAGCTGACGCAATGTATCATATACGACATACATCTGCGTGTCCATCTGCGGATTCGACGCATCGACCACATGGAGGACAATATCGCTATAACGTGCCTCCTCCAGCGTACTCTTGAACGCCTCGATCAGATGGTGCGGCAGTTTGCGGATGAATCCGACCGTATCTGTCAGCAGGATCTCCTGTCCGCTCGCCAGCTTTAATCCACGCGTCGTCGGATCCAGCGTCGCAAACAGTTTATCCTGTGCCAGGATTCCTGCACCCGTCAGAGTGTTTAAAAGCGTTGACTTACCGGCATTCGTGTAGCCGACGATCGCCGCCGACAGCGTATATTTCCGGTCGCGCTGTTTTCTCGTCACCTCGCGGTGGCGTTTGACATCTTCCAGTTCCGACTTTAGCTGCCCGATCCGCTCATGAATCAGACGGCGGTCCATCTCCAGCTTCTTTTCACCCGGTCCTCTCGTACCGATACCGCCGCCCAGACGGGACAGGGAACTGCGCAGTCCGACCAGGCGCGCTGCGCGGTAACGCAGCTGTGCCAGCTCAACCTGGATTTTTCCCTCGCTCGTCGTCGCATGCGCCGCGAAAATATCGAGAATGACCATCGTCCGGTCCATTACCTTCGTATCCAGCGCCGATTCCAGATTGCGAAGCTGTGCCGGGGACAGTTCATCGTCGCAGATCACACCGGTTGCGCCCATTTCCCAGACCATCTCCCGCAGTTCCCCGATCTTTCCACTGCCCAGATAGGTGCCTGGATGAATCTTCTCCCGGTTCTGCACCAGACGTCCGATCGCCGTCGCCCCGGCGGTATCCGCCAATTCCTCCAGCTCATCCAAGGACGCCTCCGTATCATCTTCATCTGAAGTGCTGACCGCCACCAGAATGACGCGCTCCTCCAATTCTTTCATATCGAACAATTCTGCCATATTACCTCCAATATTTACCGGCTTTCCAGAAAACGGATTTCCTTCTGTACCTCCGGTGTGTCCGCACCGGCTGCCTGGCACTCCTTAAACTGTTCCAGCGCCTTCGCAAAATCGCCCTCTTTCTCATAGAGAACCGCAATATTCTGCCGGATTACCAGCGCCGTCTCACTGTCCGCCAGCGAAAGCGCCTCCTCATAATGGGACATCGCGCTCTCATAATCGCCAGCCTCCATTTCACTGATCGCAAGCTGATTATAAATCTCCGGTCCCGACACGCCGCGCTCGATCGCCTGATTGCAGTACTGGGCTGCGAGTTCACTATCCCCGGCATCCCGCGCCGCCGACGCAAGCGCCGTAAACGCCAGACTCACCCCCGGAGCCGCGGCGCTGCTCTTTTTGCTGTTCTTCGCCTTTTCCTCCGCTGCCGCAAAATCCTTTTCGGCATCCTCCGCCTGTCCGGCTGCTGCCTCCGAAGCCGCTTTATAATAGAGGTATTCCGCTTTTCCTCCATCCACCTCCGCCAGAATTCCATAGGTCTGCGCTGCCGCCTTATAATCCGCCAGTTTGTATTCTGCCTCGCCGCGGTATTTTAAAACATCCAGCTCAAAAGAATTGACGATCCCATCGCTCTCATCCAGCGCTTTTCCAAACGAATCGATCGCATCCTGATAATTACCTGCATTTAACTGCTCGATTCCGGTCATACGCGCCTCTTTCGCTTCCTTCGATTCACCGCCGCAGCCGGAAAGGATGCCCAGTGAAAGCACCGCTGCCGCCAGAAAAAGACTTACTTTTTCTCGTTTTAACCTCTTTATCTGCTTCATTTTTTACCAAACCTTTTTATTAATTCTTTCCCGTACTTCCGATCCCGCCGCGATCTTTATTGTCAAGCTTCTCCGTCTCCTCAAATATGATCTTCGGCTGATGCTCCATGATGCGGAACTGGCATATGCGGTCATTGACATGGATCACTGTATCACGCAGCGCATATGCCGGAAAATGCCACTGATCATTGTCCCCGCAGTAGCTCTCATCGATCACACCCATATGATTGGTCTGGATGATGCCGAAATTTTTAAAGGTACTGCTGCGCGGAACTACATGCGCCTCATAGCCCTTCGGCAGCTCCATCGCCACGCCAAGCGGAATCAGGGCAAAATCACCCTTTTTCAGCACCACCTCACGCGCCGCACGCAGGTCGATCCAGTCAGATTTGCCGTCAATGTAGGCGAGGCGGTCAATGGCGTCTGTGAAATATTTGATCTTTATGTTCATGCTGTTCATATCTGTATGAAATCCTTTCTTATGTCACATTTTATCTGGTAATGGCTGCCTTGCAAGTTTGTTTTTCACAAAGCACCTCCCCGAAAAATATTTTTCAACTTTCCAGTTTCTCTATAATACCACACGCGCGCGTTTTCCGAAAGTATTAATTCGTGCAGGCACGGACTTTCGCTCGTTGCACGCGAAAAATCCCGGCGGCCTGGAAATCCAGAACCGCCGGGAAGGAAATAGGTTGGAGCTACTTCAATATCAAAATATTTTAAATGGATACTTTGCTGAACCAGCCATCAAATTATAAGAGGTTCATGAAAGTAGTCAGTACCATGGAGTTAAAGAAGTCTACGAATAAGCTTCCTACTAACGGTACGATGAAGAATGCACGCGGAGCCGGACCATAGCGCTCTACCAGTGCTCTCATGTTTGCCATTGCGTTCGGGGTTGCGCCCATACCGAAACCACAGAATGCGGTGGTCATAGCAGCTGCCTCGTAATCACGGCCCATGATGTTGAATACAAGGAAGTTTGCATACAGGAACATAACAACCGTCTGAACTAACAGGATAACAATCATCGGAAGCGCCAGAGCTGCTAACTGCCACAGCTTCAGGCTCATCATTGCCATCGCTAAGAACAGGTTCAAGGACAGACCGCCCAGTGCGTCAACTTCTTCCATCGGAAGATCTTTGTGCTGTACATCCCAGATGTTACGGATAGCGGCTGCTGCCAGCATCGCACCGATGTAAGTCGGGAATGTAAGACCAATGCTCTTAAAGAACGCGAAAATGAAGGTACCAACACCGATTGCAACTGCAAGGAATACAGCCGCGGTGGTGAATTTCTGACCGTCGATCGGCGATGCTACTTCGTCAACTGCATTGCCTTCCTCGGCTGCGGTTGATTTCAGATGGTGTTTCTCAACACGGGCACGGGCGATAGGACCACCCATCATACTGCCGGATACCAGACCATATGTAGCGGATGCCAAGGCAACTGTAGTTGCGCCTACAACTGCGTATTCCTGCTCCAGAAGCGGTCCGAAGGAACCACTCGTTCCGTGACCTCCAACTAACGGCATAGAACCCATACATAAGCCGAGAAGCGGATTCAGACCAAACGCTGCTGCCAGACCGCTGCCGACTGCATCCTGCACGATACAGATACCAACTGCCAGCGCCAGGAACATAAATACCTGAACGCCGCCCTTCTTTAACAGACGGAAGCAGGCGGTAAAACCGACGCTGCAGAAGAAGATCGTCATAAATACGCTCTGTAAGGTTGTATCAAAGGAAAGCTCCAGAACTCCTGTTGCATACAACGCCAGATGAGCGAATGCAAATACGACACCGCCCGCAACCGGAGCCGGTATACAATACTTGCTCAGGAAGGGCAGCTTTTGTACAAGCAATCTTCCCAGACAGTAGACCAGTGCGCCAAGAGCACACGCCTGATACATATCAAGCTCAAGTGTCAACATAAACAATTCCCCCTTTTGTTTTGCTGGCTTCTTTCATTTATGTAGCGATTTGAAAGAGCTGCTTGTTTGTTTGTGTTGACCTCATTTTCCACGTTGGCTACAAAAAGTTACAAGAAAATACAGAAATATGATGTTAAGAATCTGTTAATGTCAGAATTGAATGAATATTGTTAAGAAAGCGTTAATATTTCATTTCCTTCTCTGCCTCTTCCGGCAGTTTCCCCTCAAACTTCAGCTCTTCCTCCGCCTCCATGCGGAACTCGTCGATTCGTCCCGGTGCCGGTTCCGGCAGTTCTTTCGTCGATCCGACTCCAAACCGGCGCAAAAATTCCTCCGTCGTCGCAAACAATGCCGGACGTCCCGGCACATCCAAACGCCCTACCTCGTAAACGAGATTGTACTCAATCAGTTTATTGACCGCGTGATCCGATTTAACCCCGCGGATCTTTTCAATCTCAAGCTTCGTGATCGGCTGTTTATAAGCAATGATCGAGAGTGTCTCAAGCACAACATCCGTTAAAATCTGCTTCTTCGGCGTTGCTGCCACCCGGATCAGATTCTCATAATATTCCGCGCGGGTCGCCATCTGCCAGCTGTCCTCCAGCTGCGTGATCTGCATGCCCCGCTTTTCTGCCTCATAACGGCTCTGTAATCGTCTGACCGCCGCTTCCGCGCGCTCTGTATCCGTCCCGAGCGCCGCCGCAAGCTGGCGCAGCTCAACCGATTTTCCCATTGTAAAGAGAACCGATTCCACGATGGCTTCCTCGCGTTTTTCATCTAATTCTGGCATACTCTTCTCCTTCCTCCGTCGAAAGTTCCAGCTCTGCCTCGTCTTCCGTTTCATCCACATCCACCGTATCGAGCTGCATCTCATCAAACAATTTTTCCTGCACCAGATGAATCCGTCCCATCTTCATCAGCTCCAGCACTGCCAGAAACGCCACGACTATCTCCAGGCGATCGGATTCCCTCTCCAGCACATCGCTGAATTTAAAATGACGGTGTTCCCGCGCATAAGAAAGCACCGACCTTACCTTCTGCTCCAGGCTGATCGGTTCCCTGCGGATCGTACTGAACCGGCTTCGCACCGGGTCAAGCTTATTGGCATTCCGCTTCATGACCGCGTCAAACACTTTCTGCAGCTTTGCCAGCGTCAGACCATCCAGAAGCTTGTCCAGATTCAGCGGTTCTTCATATTTCGCCACCTCCCGGGGAATCGTCGGTTCCTTAAAAAAGAGAAGCTCTGCCTCCTGCTCCCGCTCTTCCAGCTCCTGCGCCATATATTTATACATCTTATATTCCAACAGCCGGCGCACCAGCTCGGCGCGCGGATCTTCCTCGTCTTCTTCCTCTTCTTTTTCCACCTTCGGAAGGAGCATCCGCGATTTGATGTCCAGAAGCGTCGCCGCCATCACCAGAAAATCGCTGACCACATCCAGATCCTCATGATCCATCTGATTAACATATTCCAGATACTGCTCCGTAATCAGGACGATCGGAATATCGTAGATACTTACTTTATTTTTTTCAATCAGATGAAGCAACAGGTCCAACGGTCCTTCAAAATTATCTAATTTATAGGAAATTTCCATTCTTTCCGAACTCCTTCTTTTAGCCAGCTTTTTCTACAATCATATACCAAATTCCGTATACATCCACCTGTGCCGAAGAGTTATTCCTGCTGCCACCACGTTTTCTTACGGCACTTTCGGTTCCAAAAGTGCCTACCCGTGTACAATAACCAGAATCTCTCTATTGTTTTCCCCGCAACGACACACAAACCAGCTCTGGCCGGTCATTCAGCCGCACATTGATCGAATGCGTCCCAAGCCCCCGGCTGACGATCATCGTCTTTCCGTCCGCATCAAACCGTCCGGCGCACCATGGCAGGAAAAACTGGTACTGCGGCGTCATCACGCCTCCCAGCCCCGGGATCCGGATGGTTCCGCCGTGGAAATGTCCGCAAAGCGTCAGATCCGCGCCCCATTTCCGGCAGGTCTCAAAAAAGAGGGGAGAATGAAATAATAATATCTCATACATTTCATGTCCGGCTTCTCGCTCCTTTTCCGCCAAGTCAGGAAAAAACGATTCTTTCATCTGTTGAAAACACGTCTTCTCTGCCGCAGTTCCAACCCGCTCCGAAAGCTCTTCCATCGGCAGTTCCGGCACCGTGAAATGATGCTTATAATATATCTCCCGCAAATTGCACCCAGTCACCCGGATCCACGGATTGATCTCCTCGCTCCGATCCGACAAATAATGAACCCCCAGACGTTTTAATTCCATCTGGAACCGATCATACAAATCTCCGTACACATCCCGCTCCCGATTCATCCGCTCCTCATGATTTCCGTTCGCATAGTAAACCGGCACAAAGGAGGTCAATTTTTCCAGAAGCGATACCGTGACGGTTAAATCACCTTTTCCCTTACAGACCATCATATCGCCGCCGATCAGCACCGCATCCGGCTTGAATGTGCGGATCGCCGCCACCAGCGGCTCATTGTCCGTTCCATACACATTATCATGCAGATCCGACAAAAATACGCAACGGAACGCAGCGCCATCCGGCAGCTTCGGACTCTCTATCTCATACTGGTCTGTCACAAAATGTTTTTTTTCATATTCCGAGCGGAGCAAAAGCCCCACTGTCACGGCTGCCAGTGCCGCCGCACATGCTGTGATTGCGCTCATTTTGTTTCCTCCCATGTCCCATTTTCCAATTGGCTGCCGGCTGATTTTTGCTGCTGTCCGCATCACTGCCATCCTTATGCCCTGCAGACCCGAATCATTTCTATCCTGTTATCATACGGGAAACCGGTGTTTTCGTCAAGACAGGCAAATCCGTTGCTATTTTTTCGACCTCATGATAATATACTTTTAACAACACTGAAATGGCATTCACCTATCGTTAGCCATTTTTCAAAGGGAAATGAGCCAGTTACGGATATTTTCTTAATAACATAAATCAAGCGAGGTTTTTCATGCTTTCTTTTCTCCTGAACTGTAAACGGATTTACAACGATTTCATCAAAGACGAAGTCACGGTGTACGCCGCCCAGGCTTCTTTTTTTATCGTTCTCTCTGCCGCACCTTTTATCATGATTCTGCTGACGCTGATCCAGCTCATCCCCGCCGTCAGCCCGGAGGATCTGATGCACGTGATGACACAGCTTCTTCCCTCCAGCATCCACCCGCTGATTGAATCGGTAATCCAGGACATCCAGACTGTATCCCCGGCCGCCCTGCTCTCGGTTACCACCGTGGCAACCATCTGGTCGGCTGCCCGAGGCATGCTTGGGATCGAGCGCGGCTTAAACCGGATCATCGGCTGCCGCAAGCGCAGAAATTACCTTTTAGGACGTATCATCAACTCTGGCTATACCATTGTTTTTCTCCTGATGTGCATTTTCTCCCTGGTTCTGATGGTGTTCGGTTCCTCCCTGCAGCGCCTGCTATTCCGTTACTTTCCGATGCTGGACAGATTCGTTTCCTGCCTGATTAGTCTCCGGACGTTTCTTGCGCTGGCGCTGCTGACGCTCTTTTTCGTCGCGCTGTACACCTGGCTGCCCTATGAACGGCAGGATATCCGTCTCCAGCTTCCCGGTGCGCTGATTTCCACCGTCGGATGGATCGGATGTTCCTACGGATTTTCCATCTACTTCAACCATTTCAGTAATTATTCTTATATGTACGGCAGCTTGACCGCCGTCGTGATCCTGATGCTGTGGCTGTACGCCTGCATCTGCATCCTGTTTTTCGGTGCGGAAATCAACCAGCACTGGCGCAGATAATCCCCAGCCTCAGGAACACCGGATACAGATAGCTTGCCCCAAACACTCCCAGCTGCTTTGGTCCGGTCACGCAGCCAAGCTCCTGCGCTTTTTTATACGCCACCAGGATGCTTGCACGCGTGACCGACTTTTCTTTCCGGCTGACAAACATCTCGTTGCCCCGGATCGTGTACGAATATTCCAGCCCTTTCGCCGTGTAAAATATTGCCCCCTCAAATGCAAGAATCGCTTCCCACAGGGCATCCGGCGTCTGTTCGCGCAGTAAAGTCTCCCTCTTCCGGCGCTGCACAGCTGTCTCCTGTACCTGGCAATCTGCTGTATCTGGTTTTATTTCATTCTCTTTTGTTTCATCCATTTTTCCCACATCCATTTTGGGATCTTATTTCTTCCGCGTCAATGAAACCACCGTCTCACAATTGGCAGTATGCGGGAACATATCCACGCAGCACACCTTATCCACCTGATATCCTGCCGCCTGGATCGGTTCCAGATCCCTCGCAAGGCTGGTTGGTTTGCAGGACACATAAACCATGTGGCTGACGCCAAAATTCAAAATCTTTCCGATCGCCTTCGGATGGATTCCGTCACGCGGCGGATCCAGAACGATCAGATCCGGCTTTTCTTCCAGCTCGTCCACCACCTTGAGGACATCCCCCGCCAGAAATTCGCAGTTGCCAAGTCCGTTGCGCGCCGCATTCTCACGGGCTGCCTCGACTGCTTCCCCGACAATCTCCACGCCGACTACTTTCTCCGCCACCGGTGCGAGGATCTGCGCGATCGTACCGGTGCCGCTGTAAAGGTCAAATACGACTTTTCCCTTCGTCTCACCCACATACTCACGCGTTTTCTCGTACAGCACCTCCGCGCCCAATGAGTTCGTCTGGAAAAAAGAAAACGGCGAGATCTGGAACCGCAGCCCTAAAAGCTCTTCGTAAAAATGCTCGCGTCCGAACAGAATGTCCGTCCCCTCATCTTTTACGGCATCCGCCAATGTATCATTTTTGGTATGCAGAATGCCCGCAAAGCTTCCCTCCATAGGAAGTGCCTGAAGGCGCTCCGTCCATCCCCGTAAAAGTGCTTCCTCGGTTCCCTCAAAGGTATCCGTCTGTGTCGTCGTGATCAGATCAACCAGAATTTCCCCTGTCTTGATCGCACGGCGCACCAGAAGATGGCGCAAATAGCCGGTATGCTGCATTTTTTTATAAAATCCAACTTTCTTTTCCTCAAAATATTCTTTTGTACAGACAAGAATCTTGCAAAAATCCGGATGCACGATATGGCATTCGCCGGTTGTAACCACATCATAAAAACTGCCGCGCTTGTGCATTCCCAGCGACATAGGACCATCCTTGACCTCATCACCGAAGGAAAACTCCATCTTATTCCGGTAGCCCTGCACCAGCGGGCTGCCTAAGATGCCCTCAAACTCATATTCCGGACATACCGCATCCAGAAGGGAACGAACCTGTTTTTCCTTGATCGCAAGCTGTTCCTCATACGGAATCGGCTGATAAAGACATCCGCCGCAGATACCAAAATGCGGGCATACATCCTCTGCCGTCTCTAACTTTGAGTGCTCGACAACCTCCAAAAGCATACCCTCGCATCGACCGCCGCGCTTTTTATTGATACGGAACCGGATCTTCTGTCCCGGAAGCGCATTTTTGACGATCGCTTTCTCTCCATCTATCACAACTACGCCCTTATTTGGAAACTCAATCCGTTCTACAGTTCCTTCGTAAATCTCACCTTTTTTCATTGATAACTATATAGCTCCTTCTCTCAGTGGCTTTTACCGCACTATAATCACCAACTGCAAATGCTTCTTCAACTCACAGCTAATTTCCATCTGCGGTTCTAATTCATATCTTTATAGTATACAGGAATTTTTTTCTTTTTCCAAGATATAAAAAATACAAACTTATCTACAAACTTTCCTATGGCATAAAAAATACTGCGTGAAACCGATTTTCCGGTTCCGCGCAGTATTTATTCTGATTCATTGACTAAATTATCACAATCAGTCTTTCTTTTCTTTCTCGTCGCTCTCATCCTCGAAGAAATCGTCGTCGAAATCATCATCGAAGTCGTCCTCGAAATCTTCCAGATAATCTGGAGTAAAGAAACGATATACGCCGTATGCAATCGCTGCAACTGCTGCTACAATACCGATAATGGCTAAAATCCAGAGAATACAGTTTTTCTGTTTCTCCTCTTCTTCTTTTCTGTGAAGGAATTCATTCAGTTTGGTTGCATTCATGATCTCTTCTACTCTGGAGAGCGCATCTTTGCTCATCATATCAAATTTATTCATACACTCCACATCCTTTCCCGCGTTTTGATCCGCAATTCTTGATTTTATTATACCATCTCTCAGCCGATTTTACTATATTTTTTATTGGATCTGGCGAAAATGTTTTAATACGGCATTACTGTTTTCGCATACGTGTACCGTAACAATACGGCAAACACGGTCTAACATTTCACCAGTTTTGCAAATGAAGCAAACATTTTTTTCACGCCCACGCGGTCAAAATTAACCGTCACCTCAAAATCCTTGCCGCCGTCCGCGATCTTCTGCACCGTTCCCTCGCCAAATTTGAGGTGGCGGACTCGGTCGCCCTCGCCGTAGGAAAGATGGTCGACCTTCTGGACCGTAAATGCCTTGCCAAATGACGGTGCCGGGCTGGCTGGACGGCTGCTGGAACTATAAGCGCTCTTATATGGATCCAGCGTGCGGCTAGAACCAGCACTTCCGGAACCATTCACACCGCCCCAGCCGCTCATCCGGGCTGCGCCGCGCTCCCAGACGGCATCGTTCTCTGAAAGAGGGTGTTTTCCAGACATTCCGCCAATCCGCACCCGATCGCCGTCTCCCGCGCCAGATACACCAAAGCTGCCCGTTGTCCAGCCAGAAGTCCCCGAATCTTCAAATCCGCGTCTGCCCCGGCTCATACCGGCAGTCCGTTCAAAGACGGTCGGCTGCTCTTCCTCGTCCAGAAGCTGCGGCGGAATCTCCTCGATGAAGCGGCTGACCTTCGCAAACCGCGTTTCTCCATTGACCATGCGCTGTCTCGCCGCCGTCAGCGTCAGTTCTTTCTCCGCACGGGTGATTCCGACATAGCAGAGACGCCGTTCTTCTTCGATGGCGTCCTTATCATCCGAAAAGATGGACATGCTGCTCGGAAACAGCCCGTCCTCCATGCCGCTTAAATAGACATACGGAAATTCCAGACCTTTTGCGCCGTGCAAAGTCATCAGGACAATCCTGTTTTCGGATTCGTCCAGACTATCTACATCCGCTACCAGCGCAACCTCCTCCAAAAATCCGTCCAGCGTCGGTTCCTCCGCCGTGCTCATATAGCCGGTCGCCTTATTAACCAGCTCTTCCACGTTCTGCAGACGTGTTTCTCCCTCGATCTCGCCTTCCGCCTCCAGATCCTTCTTATATCCCGTCTCTTCCAGAATCGCCTCGATAAGTTCCGGGATCGAAAGGGCCGAAAGCCGCGACCGGAAGTTTTCGATCTGCTCCGTAAACTTCTCGATCTTATCCGCCGCCTTGCCGATCGTCGGCACGCCGCGCACGCGCAGCAGCGCATCATAAAAGCTCATGCCATTGGCAGACGCATAGATCGTCACTTTTCCGATCGAGGTCGCACCGATGCCGCGCTTCGGCACATTGATAACACGCTGAACCGCCAGATCATCACGCCCATTCGCAATCGTCTTTAAATAGCAGAGAATATCCTTGATTTCCTTGCGTTGATAGAAATTGACGCCACCGACCAGCCGGTACGGAATGCTGTAATAAATACATTTTTCCTCCAGAAGACGCGACTGTGCATTGGTACGGTACAGCACGGCAAAATCCGAATATTCCGCATTTTTCTCTTCTTTCTCACGCTCAATATCACGGATAATGGCGTCTGCCTCCTCGTATGCCGTGTCATACTGACGGAAGCGCACCTTCGGTCCCTCGTCATTCGCCGTCCACAGCGTCTTGTCCTTTCTGCCGCGGTTGTGGCGGATCACCTCATTTGCCGCGTTCAGGATGCTCTGGGTGGAACGGTAGTTCTGCTCCAGCTTGATAACACGTGCGCCCGGAAATGCTTTCTCAAAACTTAAAATATTTTCGATATTTGCGCCGCGGAATTTGTAGATCGACTGGTCATCATCACCTACCACACAGATATTTCTGTACTTCTTTGCCAGCAGATCGACCAGCTTAAACTGTACAAGGTTCGTGTCCTGGTACTCGTCCACCATGATATACCGGAATTTATCCTGATAATATTCCAGCACATCCGCGTTTGCCTCAAAAAGTTCTACCGTTTTCACCAGCAGATCGTCGAAATCCAGGGCATTATTCTTCTTGAGTTCTTTCTGGTATTCCCGGTAAATCTGAGCAATCTTTTTCTCCCGGAAGTCCGCTCCCGCCTGCTGCTCGAACTCATCCGCCGTGATCCGGTCATTTTTCGCCGCAGAAATCCGTGACAGCACCGCCCGCTCCTTAAACTGCTTCGGATCCGCCTGCATTTTCTTGAGCACCTGCTTCATCAGCGTTTTCTGGTCGTCGCCGTCATAGATAGTAAAATTCGTGTCATATCCCAGACGGTCGATAAACCGGCGCAGAATCCGAACGCAGCTCGAATGGAAAGTGCTGACCCAGATCGCCTCCGCGCCTTCCCCCACAATCTTATCCACACGCTCGCGCATCTCCGCCGCCGCTTTATTGGTAAATGTGATCGCCATGATATTCCACGGCGCCACCCGTTTTTCCTCGATTAAATACGCAATCCGGTGTGTCAGGACGCGCGTCTTTCCTGAACCGGCGCCTGCCAGAACCAGGAGTGGTCCCTCCGTGTGAAAAACCGCCTCCCGCTGCATCGGGTTAAGTGTGTCGTATTTGCTCATATATATTTCGTTCCCTTCTATCCTCTTATATAATCTATTTTTAATGACAAAAAGTATGTTCGAATACGCTCTAGTATAATCTATTTTCTCTTGGATGTCACGGAATTTTCATTGATTTTAAATTTCTCCTTGCTATCTGGTTTTCAAAACTATATAATATCACATAGAGAGTTCATGACAGCGGAAGCGCCAAAATCGCCTCCCTGTTTCGCAGCTTTCGAATTTCAACGCAGCGAGGTACATACATGAAATCGAACGAAGAACGCCTGCAGGATCTGCTGGCTTATGTTGATAGTCTGACCCGGGTGCATCCGTCGGAGATTCCCGGTATTGATTTATATATGGATCAGGTCACGACCTTCATGGACAGCCACCTGAACACTTCCAAATGGCTGAGCGAGGATAAGATCCTGACCAAAACCATGATCAATAACTATGCCAAAAATAACCTGCTGCCGCCGCCCGTCAAAAAACGCTACTCCAAGAATCATCTGCTGATGCTGATTCTGATTTATTATTTTAAAAATGTGATATCCTTTCGAGATATTGAGCAGCTCTTCTCGCCCATCAGCGAGCACCACTTTTCCCATGGTTCCAGCCCGGAATTAGAAGAGCTTTACAACGAAATCTTTTCGCTGGAAAAAGGGCAGCGCAAGCGCTTGCAGGAAGACGTCATGGCAAAATTTGACGCCGCCAGCCAGACATTCAAGGACTATGACTGTGAAGACCGCGAGTATTTACAGCTGTTCGCCTTTATCAGTGAGCTGGCGTTTGATGTCTATCTGAAAAAACAGATGATTGAAATCCTGGCGGAACAGCTCCGGCAGGAGACGCCGGTGAATCCGAAGAAGAAGAAATAGGCAGCACTTCCGCTGTACCGCCACACTCAAAAATAGGCTAAACAACAAAAATTTCAACCCATTGTACCATACACGATAAAAAAGACACTGGAATCACTTCCCCTTGTGGAAATTCTTTCAATGTCTTTTTTCTTTCATTTCTTTTTATCTTTCATTCAACCAGCTGCCGGCTCCTGGGACAATTCCACCCCAAGCCAAATTTGTCCATCTTTGGCAGGTTGGTTTGCTACACCTATGAAAGTACGCGCTTTATCTATCGTGCGTATATTCCTACTTCGTCTTACGCTTCCGTTTTCTCCGCCTCTTCCTGCTCTTTCACACGCGCAAATACCATATCATATCCGTCGCTTCCGTAATTTAAAGAACGGTTGACACGGCTGATCGTCGCTGTCGATGCGCCGGTCTTGTCCGCGATCTCCAGATATGTCTTCTTCTCGCGCAGCATCTTCGCTACTTCATATCTCTGGGAAAATGATAAAAGTTCATTAACTGTGCATACATCCTCGAAAAAGCTATAGCATTCGTCGGTATTTTTCAGTGTCAGAATCGCCTGGAACAGATGATCCACAGCTTCGGTTTTCAGTTTTTTATTCATAATGCAAGGCACCCCTTTTTAATATGTACTCCGAAAATATATTCATTTTTCCGTTTTTCTTATATTAACATATTAAAGTTTTAAAGTCTAGTATCTTGCCTATTTTTATGAATATTTTATTTTTCATCTGTTCACGCAATATACATTTATGCGAATCTGTCAAATCTTCTACAGCATAAACTTCTCCACCACATGAGCCACACCGTCGTCGTTGTTGGAATAGGTAATAAAGTCTGCAGCTTTCCGCACCGGAAGCACCGCATTCTCCATCGCTACGCCTAATCCGGCATACTGAATCATCGTGAGGTCGTTATAGCCGTCCCCACAGGCAATCATCTGCTCACGCGAAAGCCCGATGTGAGAAAGAAGGCGCTCTAACGACTGTGCTTTATCGATGCCCCTCGGAAGCACCTCCAGGAAAAACGGCTCCGAACGGTAAACGCTGAAATTCTTCCCCATCGCCGCCTTGACGCGCGGCTCGACCATCGCCAGGTAGTCTCCATCCTCCATCATCAGGTATTTCGGTACCGGATACGTGATCGCAGCTTCTATGTCGTCCACCTGTACTAACTCCATGCCGTTGATCCGCGCTTCCAACTTCGCATAGGGACTGTCACTCTGGTTCGTCAGAAGCTTTGCCCCCGCCTCATCGTAACTCAAAAGCCCCACCTGTTCCTCCTCGGCCAAGCGTATAATCTTCTGATTTGCCTCCTGCGGCAGGGAACGGCTGAATATGATCTCGCCGGTTTTGCAGTTCGTGATCCTGCCTCCATTAAACGACAGAATATAACTGCCGTATTTTGCCAGCTCCAGCTCTCTCGCAAGCGGCAGCACTCCCGGCGTCGGACGCCCGGACGCCAGTACAATCTTCTTTCCGCGCTCCTGAAGCTCCATCAGACGCTGCTTCGTCTTTGGCGTAATCACCTTATCTCTGTTTGTTAAGGTTCCGTCCAGATCCAGGACGATAATCTCATAACTATGTTTTTCGGTCATATTTACTCCACATTCAAATCATACGTACTATTGTACACGTATATACGATACTTAGAAAAGATGAATTTGTCAATTAGCAACATGCCACATTACTTAATGCAATCCCTTCTTAACTTCTCAAATGGTTAACTCATATACTTCCGTTACTTTTGCCATTGCTTCCTGTATCCCCTCTATGAAAGATTTTTTTGCAATGCATCAATTAATTCCTCTACAACAATTGGCTTGGATAGAAATCCATTCATACCGTATTCCAGCGCTTCCTTCCTGTCTTCATCAAAAGCATTGGCAGTCATGGCAAGAATAGTGATTCCCGCCTGTGCCGGATCATCCAGGGCACGAATCCGCTTTGTGGCCTCATACCCGTTCATGACAGGCATCTGCACATCCATCAACACAAGATCATAACCGCCCGGTTTCGATTTTTCTACCTTCTCCACTGCCTCTGCTCCATTTTCGGCAGTGTCAACCAGAAAGCCATATTCATTCAGGATCTCCACCGCAATTTCACGGTTCAGTTCATTGTCTTCCACAAGCAATATACATCTGCCCTTGAAATCTGAACCTGCTGCCGGGAGAATATTATCCTCTTGCTCAGCCTGCCTCTGACCGATAGCTGTCATCAAGGTCTCTCTGATATCTGACATAAACATAGGTTTCGAACAGAATGCTGTAACCCCTGCCGCTCTGGCCTCCACTTCGATATCTGACCAGTCATAAGCCGTCAGGATAATGATTGGCGTATGGTCACCCAGACTGCGGATCTGACGGGTAACTTCAATGCCATTCATATCCGGCAGACACCAGTCAATGATATACGCATGGAATGCATCCCCCAGTTCCATAGACTGCCGCGCCCGGAGAACAGCCTCCTTACCGGAAAGAGTCCATTCTGAACGCATTCCAACCTTGACAAGCATCTTTGTCACACTGTCACAGGTATTAAAATCGTCATCTACAACCAGTGCCTTAAGACCTTCCAGCTCTGCGATCTTCTCTACATGGTGATGCTCAGGCTGAATCCGGAATGGCAGGCGGACAATAAATTCAGTTCCCTTGCCATATTCTGTCTGAACCTCGATAGTTCCGCCCATCATATTCACAATGTTCTTGGTAATAGCCATGCCAAGTCCGGTACCCTGAGTCCTGGTGACCGTGGAAGTCCGCTCCCTCTCAAAAGGAGAAAAGAGCTTCTGTACAAATTCCTGGCTC
This sequence comes from Clostridium sp. AF32-7AC, assembly GCF_003477925.1. Classification (NCBI taxonomy): domain Bacteria; kingdom Bacillati; phylum Bacillota; class Clostridia; order Eubacteriales; family Clostridiaceae; genus Clostridium; species Clostridium sp. AF32-7AC. The sequence continues at coordinate 517,323 of NZ_QUEG01000001.1, read as the reverse complement.
ATACCGATTCCGTTATCCTTTACCCGGATCTCGTACAGCGCACTGCCGCTTTGCGTCCCCGGACACTGTTTGAGCCGGACTGAAACGGTTCCACCAGCAGGTGTAAACTTAACCGCATTGGACAAAAGATTCAACAGTACCTGGTTCAGACGCGTCTTATCACAATAGATATCCTCATTAGTCACATCCATTGCATCCATATAAAGCTCCAGCTGCTTCGCATGGATCTGCCCACCAATGATCGTCTTCAGGTCATGAAGCACATCCGACAGGCTGACCTCTGTTTCTTCCAGATGGATTTTTCCACTCTCAATCCGGCTCATATCCAGTATATCGTTGATCAGTGAGAGCAGGTGGTTGCTGGATGAAAGAATCTTACCCAGATAATCCCGGACTCTTTCCTTATCATCAATATTACTTACAGCCAGTGTGGTAAAACCGATGATCGCATTCATGGGTGTCCGGATATCGTGAGACATATTGGAAAGAAACGTACTCTTGGCCCGGTTTGCTGTCTCCGCAGCACGGACTGCCTCAGAAAGTGCCTGATTCATTTTCCTGTCAGAGGTACGATCCGACATAACCAAGATATATTTTCTTTTTCCGTTTACCTCGCTGCACATTGCAACATTATGAAACCAGCGCTGCTCTCCTGATTTATAATGAACGTATTCAAACTCCCATTCTTTCTGTTCATGAACCCGGATTCTCTCCAGATAATTTTTATCCGGTTCTTTCGGATTTTCAGAATGCAATTTTCCCAAAACATGAATATCCTTACGGATCTCTTCTACCGTAATCCCCAACAATTTTTCCGCATTCGGGCTGACGTAATCTGCCTGATATGTTCTAGCATCCAGCATCAGAAAAACATCATCTACATTCATTGACAGCTTCTGAAACAATTCGTCTCTATACAGGATCTCCGTATCCTTTTTCCTGAGGTTTGTTCTGCCTTTTTGAACAATAAAACTGATAAGTAAAGCGGCAATACAGAGCACGACTCCTCCCACGAGAAGCATTGTATTAAACTGCAGGCTATTCATACTGGCATTCACGATATCCGCCGGGACAAGTCCCAGAAACATCCAATCCTTGATATCTGATTTTTCATAGACCAGATAATAGCTCCTTCCATCAAGCTTTACCAGCTTCGCATCGGTACGTCCTTCTTTAAACTTCTCCGAAAGCTCATTGATCTCTCTTTCAGACATATCAGAATGCTCTCTCAGAACACCGAAGAAATTATACACTCTCCCCCATGACCCAGAAGAATGCTCCACCACAACACGACCATCCGGATGAATCACATAGTTCTGGGCATTTCCGTCGAAAGCAGAGATATCCAGTACATTTACGATATCAGAATTCTCATAGGCAATGGCAATCGCATCATATTCAAATCCCTGATAACTTCCATAGGCCTTGGGAGTTGCAAAAACAAGCAGCTGGGCTTTTCCAGGAACTGCTGCATTTGTTATCACATCACTTCCCTGTCGGAGCTCCTCTTCCATATTTCCCTGTAATCCAAGATACCCTGTTTCACCTGTTACCTTCTTATAGTTTCCGTCAGCTGACAGAAAAAAGAATTCTAAAAAGCCGGCATCTTCCTGTGCTTTCTCTATATAATCACGAATTTCGTCTTCATTGGAGGTGTTCTGCAGATTCTCTCCCCACATATGAAGATAGGTCAGATTCTTGTCTGTCAGTTCCCGCAGCATATTATCAGACTGATGAAAAATCTCTGTCAGATGAGACACACTTTCCTCATATACCGTTTTCGACACAAATTTAAAATATCGGGAAACCGTCAATACGATTCCAAGAAAAACAGCTATAACGACAGCTGCCTTGAATTGTTTTCTATTGACAAGTTTCTTTTTGTCTGTATTATGATTCTTAATATCCATTTTTCTCACCTCAGAGCCACATAGTCTTCAGGCTCTGCAAGAACGGCATCACCATCTGAAATATATCCTATCCAGGTATCCTTCACAGAAGTATCTCCCCTATCAAACACAATATTATCCTCTACCGGATAATTCTCCATGTGTTTAGGTATCGTCAGGCAGGTTACCGTGAACATATCATTGTCTTGAACTTTCTTTCCATCCTTCATAACTTTGCTCAATGTATAACCATCATCCGTTTCCCTGATCTCCACAGAAATACCGCTGACTACAGGTAGAGAACCGCTGTTAAAGGGAATAAAGCCTCCCTCATAGCCTTCCACAAAATTTCTGACAGTCTCTTTCAGCTCTGCCCCACTCATCTTACTGCTGTAAGCCAAAAGACCATTTGGCATGATCATGCTGCCCGCCATTTTTTTCGTATACCCGGCTTTCAGCACGTTTCCGGTAAAGCTGTTTCCGGTGGCGATCAGCACATCCGTCCCGTAGACACCGCGCAGCGTATTTGCCATAACCGAATAGGCTGCATTACCTCCACTGGCATGGAAACGATTGGAATAGAATTTCTGTGAATCCAGCAGGATATCCTCGGAGATAGTCTGCTGATTCAGAAGCTGGGTGTTAAAGGACTGATAAGCCTGCCCTGCATCGTATTCTCCTGCGATCATCTTAGATACTACATCCTTGGAAATAGAGAAGAAGTCATTTGACGCAATACGGATATACATGTGATTTTCTTCGATCACAGGTTTCACATCTTTCAGATATTCTGTAAGATGGATATCCACATCCTGGCTGTAGCTTAAGAGATCCTGACCATCATAAAGGATCTGGTTCTGAGCATCCTCTGAAAGCATTGTATCCAATACCTTCATGGCTTTCTTCCGTCGTGTTTCATCCTGTGCCAGATCACGGTTTAAAGCCACTTGAAAATAGGGTGTCGTCATCAGCCATTTTTCTCCATTCTCTTGAAAGAATGGCAGAAATGTTGTGTGAATGCCCTGATCCTGAAACATTTTAACACCGGAAGAGCTTCCAAAGTACATGGCAAGCTTACCACTTTTGAACAACTCAACCACATTATCATAGTTCAAATCCAAATCATCCCGGTTCAATCCTGTATCCCGGATAAACCGCTCCATCCGTTCAAAAGCCGCCGGCCAGACGGTATTGTCCAGACCTTCTTTCACTGTATGATCCGGGTCACTGTAGGTGGTGCGCCATCTGCGTCCGTCGGCAGAAGAAAGTTCTGACGCCGACAGGCCCTGCAGTGTCTCCATACAGGTATAGTCATAATAATAGTCTGCGGTAAACCCTCGGATTCCCACCTTATCAAATGCCTCGCAGGCAGAGACAAAGCTTTCATAGTCTGTTGGCAACGGGATATCATATTTTTCAAAAAGATCTTTGTTCACTACAAAGCCATGGGCATCCGCACACACCGGAAGCCAGTTTATGCTGCCATCCTCGTTCCTAAAATTGTTTAGATATGTATCATAGACAGCACCTGCCGCATTGGTTGTGGAAAGATCCATCAGGCTGTCTTTCAGCGAACTTGCATCATGCAGTGAAAAACGACAACAGGTTATAATATCCGGCAATCCTCCATTTTCATCAAGAAACTTATAAAAATCCAGATCATTATTTCCTACTACAAATTCAATGTTAATATCCGGAAGCTGTTCCTGAATATAGGGTGCATATTTTTCATACAGGTTTGTGCTCCATAAATACACCGTGATGGTTTCTGCATCTTCTTTTTCCGCTCTTTTCCCGCCGCAGCCTGATAAAAGTAATATGGCCATTACCATCACCAGGAATACAGCAAGTAACTTATTTCTTTTTTCCTTTTTCATTACGAATCCCCCTAAAACTGTGTTCCGCTAGTTCATAAATTACCTTTACCAGTAATTTTGCATCAACAGGCTTAGAAATATGTTCATCCATTCCCGCTTCTTTTGCTCTTATTCTGTCCTCCGTGAACGCATTTGCTGTCATTGCAATGATCGGTATCGTCTTAGCATCCTCTCTCTCCAGAGACCGGATCATCTTCGTTGCTTCATAACCATTCGTGACCGGCATCATGATATCCATGAGGATCGCATCAAATTCACCTAACTCACTTTTTTTGAATTGATCCACAGCTTCCTGCCCATTCCATGCCTTGGTCACGACAGCACCTTCATTCTGAAGCATAAATTCAGCAATTTCCATGTTCAGCTCATTATCTTCTGCCAGAAGAATATGCAGTCCCTTTATAGATTTTCCATCTGATACATCTTTCTGTTCTTCCCATTTATCCGAATTCAGATCTATTTTAAATGGAACCTGGATCACAAAGGTAGTCCCTACACCATCTTCACTTTCAAAGGTAATGGTTCCACCCATTTTCTCAACCAGCTTCTTTGCAATCGACATTCCCAGACCCGTTCCCGCAAATTTTGTGCGGCTTCCTGCGTGTTCCTGTACAAACGGTTCAAAAATATGTTTCTGAAACTCTTCTGCCATTCCGATTCCGGTATCCCGGCAGACAAATTCTATCGTCGTCATCTCTGGCTGTTCGGATGGAATCTCCCGGCAGCTAATATAGATATATCCGTTTTTTCTGTTATATTTCACCGCATTCGACAGAATATTCATCATCACACGTTTCACATGTCCTGGACTTCCAATAAGCTTTCGATGTGTGATTTCTTTCTTCTCCCACACAATCCGGATATTCTGGTCTGCAGCCATCTGCTCGATCACAACAAGTACTTCCCGGGAAATACGGCTTAGATCAAATGGAATTTCTTCCAGAATCACTTCACCCGCCTCCAGCTTACTCATATCCAGGACATCGTTTACCAGCTCCAGCAACAGATTGGATGCCTCTTTCACCTTTGTTCTGTATTCTGTCTGTTTCTCCATATCATCTGCACAATGATCTGCCATATTGAGTAAACCGCAGATTCCATTAATCGGAGTCCGGATATCATGGCTCATCCTTTGGAAAAATTCCGTCTTCGCCCTATTGGCGGCTTCCGCCTTTTTTGCAGCTATCAGAAGTTCTGATTTATATTTTTCATCCTTTTCCCGCTCTTGTTTCTCATGTTCCAGATTGGTTCTGAAGATACAGGACCAAAATATACCAACTATCAAAGAATATAGAAAAATGACACCAGCCACACTTAATGGAAGGTTATGAAACACTTCCTCATCCAGAAGATATGCATAAATATAATAATCCCGCTGCTTCAGCATGATTCCGTAGCATCCGGTTCCTTCATTCTTCAAATGAAAAATATGCTGGCTGTCTGTGTGCTTTTTCATTGCCTGAATAACCTCATTGTCGGCCGTATTCTGCCCCAACAGGCTCTCATCGTTACTGGCAACAACGAACCCATCGTCTGCAACAATAATTGTTCCATCTTTCTGGACACTATATCCATTTAAAAGCCCTTGTATCGTCAAAGTATAGTTTCTGGTAAATTCAGGAGATGTGTAATAGTAAATTGCCACAATACCCGGTGCGTCTTTTCTGGCGCAGGCTGCAATGTCGATCCGGGACCCGTCTTCCCTGGCAAGCCGTTCCGAATAGCTTCTTTCTTCATATCCTGTAAAATCCATGATAATTTCTTTTTGCAGATACTCCGTAATCTCATCCGTCAGAGACTCTTTTGTGCTATACTCACAGACCGTCTTTCCCTCTGCATCCAGTACAAGGATGCCATCCACCCAGAGAGTCTGCAGATTATCTTTTAGAAACTCCCGGCTTAACTGACCACCGTTTTCTCTTTCCATGTTAATATTGGTACTCATCTGTCTGGCACTTTCAATGGCACGGAGAAGGCTTTTGGATTCCGAAGATTCATTATAATGAGTATAGGTGGAACACTGCACTTTCACATAGTTTACAATCTCTACCATTCTTTCTTCTGCTTCCGCTTTTTCCGCATGAAAGAAATAAGTCAGGGAAACTACCGCCACACAGATTCCAAACAAAATACCAACTATTTCTATCTGCTTTTTCTTTGTCCTTCCCTTAATATCCAAGTTCATCCACCTCCAGATACCTTCCCGGATCATCCAGATATTTTTCAATGATTTTCAGGGATGTTCCATCCCGACGCATTTCCTCCAGGGTCTGATCCATCTGCTCACAGATTCCCCGGTCATCCTCTTTTGCAAAGGCAACCCCTATACCGGTGATCATCAGCGGCTCTTCCAGAATACGAAAGCTTGTGTCATAATCCTTCATATACTGGACAATCGATTCCTCATGTGCGGCAACTGCATCTACGTATCCTTTTCCCAGAAATGTATAGATCAGCTCCCTGTGTCCCAAACTGATCAGATTGCCCAGCTTTGGGATTCTCTCATCCGTCCGGTTCAGAAAAATACCTTCCGGTTTGGTTGTGGACTGAACAGCCAGATTCTTTCCCTCCAGGTCACTCAGTTTATAGATATCACTGCTCTCATTTACAGCAACCACCTGACGGCTTGCTATATACGGTCCGGCCCAGCGGTACTCGTCAAGGCGCCCTTCCATGGAAAAACAGCCCATGATGCAATCGATCTCCCCGCTCTCCAACAGTTCTTTTTTCTTCTCCCAGTTGATCTGGACAGGCTCCACCTGATAGCCCATTCTTCTGAACGCTTCTGTAGCCAGTTCTACATCAATTCCTGTCGGCACACCATCCTCATTCAGATAAGTGTATGGTGGATAGCTGTCGCTTCCCAGGGTGATGACGGGTTTTTCCGTTTCTTTTTTATTCTCACCTGTGTTTTTGCACCCTGCCAGGGTAACTGCTAAGATTCCAACAAGCAGAATACCTGCGATCACTCTTTTTCCTTTCATTTTCATTCCATCCCTGTTATTCTTTTCTATTTCTTCACATCTGATTTCCGGCCATTTATTACGATTCAGTGGCCCGCGCTTAGGTGTCCCCGTATATAAGACTTAATTTCCTATATGATCAAAAAAAGCTCCATGTAAAAAATTTACAGGAACTTTATCCATAATGCCCTCTTAACTCTTACCTTATATTCTTACACTTTTTATTATAGCATTCAAAATATACCATGTCCACAAAAAGTTGCCATCATCCATTTTGTTACTGTTCACACATGCGTGAACAGTAACTCCATTTTTTCATAAACAGCCACAGATTATTTATACAAAAGGACCCCCTTACTTTCGTAAGGGAGTCCTTATCTACTCATTTATTTTATTCAAGGTTTTCCTTAAATGATTATTTCTCAGCGATTGCAGCCTGAGCAGCAGCCAGACGAGCGATCGGCACACGGAACGGTGAGCAGGATACATAGTCAAGACCAATCTTGTGGCAGAACTCTACGGAAGACGGGTCGCCGCCGTGCTCGCCGCAGATACCTACATGAAGGGTCGGGCGCTCTGCTTTACCTAACTTGATCGCCATCTCCATGAGCTTACCTACGCCAGTCTGATCCAGTTTTGCAAATGGATCGCTCTCGAAGATCTTCTTGTCATAGTAAGCATTCAGGAACTTGCCTGCATCATCACGGGAGAAGCCGTAGGTCATCTGAGTTAAGTCGTTTGTACCGAAGCAGAAGAATTCAGCCTCTTTTGCGATGTCGTCAGCGGTCAGAGCTGCACGCGGGATCTCGATCATGGTACCTACTTCGTACTTCAGATCAACGCCTGCTGCTGCGATCTCCTCGTCAGCGGTCTTCACAACGATATCTTTTACATATTTTAACTCTTTCGCATCGCAAGCGAGCGGAATCATGATCTCCGGTTTTACGGACCAGTCAGCGTGAGCTTTCTGTACGTTGATAGCTGCACGGATAACTGCCTTGGTCTGCATAACAGCGATCTCCGGATAGGTAACTGCCAGACGAAGTCCACGGTGACCCATCATCGGGTTGAACTCATGCAGGGAAGCAATCAGGTTCTTGATGAACTCTACAGATTTGCCCTGAGCGTCAGCCAGTTTCTTGATGTCCTCTTCCTCAGTCGGAACGAACTCATGCAGCGGCGGATCCAGGAAACGGATAGTTACCGGGTTGCCCTCCAGAGCCTCGAACAGACCTTCGAAGTCGCCCTGCTGATACGGAAGGATCTTATCCAGAGCTGCTTCTCTCTCTTCTACAGTGTCAGCACAGATCATCTCACGGAAAGCAGCGATTCTGTCTTCCTCGAAGAACATATGCTCGGTACGGCAAAGACCGATACCCTCAGCGCCAAGCTCTCTAGCCTTCTTAGCATCTGCCGGTGTATCTGCGTTTGTACGAACTTTCAGTCTTCTGAACTTGTCAGCCCATGCCATAACGCGACCGAATGTACCAGCGATAGTAGCATCTACGGTCTTGATCTCACCTTCGTAAATATTACCGGTTGTACCATCGATGGAGATGAAGTCTCCCTCGTTGAATACTTTACCAGCTAAAGTGAATTTCTTATTCTCTTCATCCATAGCGATGTCGCCGCATCCGGATACACAGCAGGTACCCATACCACGAGCAACTACAGCTGCGTGAGAGGTCATACCACCACGAACGGTTAAGATACCCTGAGCAACCTTCATACCGGTTATATCTTCCGGAGAAGTCTCAAGACGAACTAAGATAACTTTCTCGCCCTTCTCAGCCCATTTCTCAGCATCTTCTGCGGTGAATACAACTTTACCGCAAGCAGCACCCGGAGAAGCACCTAAGCCTTTTCCAAGCGGAGTAGCTGCCTTTAATGCAGCAGCGTCAAACTGCGGATGCAGCAGTGTATCGAGGTTACGCGGGTCGATCATAGCGACTGCTTCTTCCTCTGTCTTATGACCTTCATCTACCAGGTCGCAAGCGATCTGCAGCGCAGCCTGAGCAGTTCTCTTACCGTTACGGCACTGTAACATGTAGAGTTTCTTGTTCTCTACGGTGAACTCCATATCCTGCATATCATGGTAGTGGTTCTCAAGCACATCACAAACCTTGATGAAATCTGCATATGCCTCCGGGAACTCCTGCTCCATCTGTGCGATCGGCATCGGAGTACGAACACCAGCAACAACGTCCTCGCCCTGTGCGTTCTTTAAGAACTCGCCCATCAGCTTCTTCTCGCCGGTTGCCGGGTCACGGGTAAATGCAACACCTGTACCAGACTCATCGTTTAAGTTACCGAATACCATCGGCATTACGTTTACTGCAGTACCCCAGGAATACGGAATATCATTATCTCTTCTGTATACGTTCGCACGCGGGTTGTCCCAGGAACGGAATACAGCTTCGATCGCTAATTTTAACTGAACAACCGGATCAGACGGGAAGTCCTCACCTAACTGTTTCTTATACTCAGCCTTAAACTGCTCTGCCAGAGTCTTTAAGTCAGCTGCGGTCAGCTCTATGTCGTAGTGAACGCCTTTTTCTGCTTTCATCTTGTCGATGAGCTGCTCGAAGTATTTCTTACCAACCTCCATAACGACATCTGAGAACATCTGGATGAAACGTCTGTAGGAGTCATATACAAATCGCTCAAATTTCGGGTCCGGGTTGCCTGCGATCATCGCTGCAACTACCTCGTCATTTAAACCAAGGTTTAAGATGGTATCCATCATACCTGGCATGGATGCTCTCGCACCGGAACGAACCGATACTAACAGTGGGTTCTTCAGATCGCCAAATTTCTTTCCATTGAGCTCTTCCATCTTCTTAACGCCTTCCATGGTCTGTGCCATGATCTCGTCGTTAATCTTGCGACCATCTTCGTAATACTGGGTACAAGCCTCAGTTGTGATTGTAAATCCCTGTGGAACCGGCAGACCGATGCTTGTCATCTCCGCCAGGTTCGCTCCCTTTCCTCCCAGCAGGTTACGCATGGTCATGTCGCCCTCGCTAAACATATAAACCCATTTTGCCATAAGTATTTTCCTCCTATACTCGTTTATGTTTTACATTCACATATTTGTATTTATGTGAAAGATAAAAGCCATCGTGAATATTATAACATAAACTGCGGTCTAGTAAAGAGTTTTTTTGAATTCTTTCCAACTTTTTTTCGATCAATATATATTTTTTTGTAATTTTCGTGAATATTAAATGAGATGACTATCCAGAACAGTGCCTAATCTGGCCCAAAATAAATTTCGTTCTTTGCAAAATGCCAAAAATGTCACAAGCCCTCTCTAACACAAAAAGCAGAAACCATCTCCTATTTTCTGGAATATGGTTTCTGCTTTTTTGTTTATTTAAAGATTAGAAACGGAACTTATCCTCAAAGTAGTTCTTTAACTCGGCGATCGGCACACGTACCTGTTCCATGGTATCACGGTCACGGACGGTAACAGCCTGGTCGGTCTCCGACTCGAAGTCGTAAGTGATGCAGAACGGAGTACCGATCTCATCCTGACGGCGGTAACGCTTACCAATGTTTCCTCTGTCGTCGAACTCGCAGTTGTAGTACTTGGAAAGCTCTGCGTAGATCTTCTCTGCTCCCTCGTTAAGCTTCTTGGACAGCGGAAGCACACCGATCTTAACCGGTGCGATAGCCGGATGGAAGTGAAGAACGGTTCTTACATCGCCCTCTCCGATCTCTTCCTCATCGTATGCAGCACACAGGAATGCCAGGGTTACACGGTCAGCACCCAGTGACGGCTCAATCACATACGGGATATATTTCTCCTTCTTCTCATCATCGAAGTAGGTCATATCCTGACCGGAGGTGTTCTGATGCTGGGTCAGATCGTAATCGGTACGGTCTGCGATACCCCACAGCTCGCCCCATCCGAACGGGAACAGAAATTCCAGATCGGTCGTCGCCTTGCTGTAGAAGCACAACTCTTCCGGAGAATGGTCGCGCGCGCGCATCTCATCCGGCTTGATGCCAAGTGTCTGCAGCCAGTCGATGCAGTGCTGTTTCCAGTATGCAAACCACTCAAGGTCGGTTCCCGGTTCACAGAAGAACTCCAGCTCCATCTGCTCGAACTCTCTGGTACGGAAAGTAAAGTTACCCGGTGTGATCTCGTTACGGAAAGATTTACCGATCTGACCGATACCAAACGGGATCTTCTTGCGGGAGGTTCTCTGTACGTTCTTGAAGTTTACAAAGATACCCTGTGCAGTCTCCGGACGCAGATATACGGTGTTTTTTGCATCCTCGGTAACTCCCTGGAAAGTCTTGAACATCAGGTTAAACTGACGAATGTCGGTGAAATCATGCTTGCCGCAGCTCGGACAGCAGATGTTATTGTCATCAATGTACTGTTTCATCTGCTCCTGGGACCAGCCGTCTACGGAACCCTCGATCTCGATGTTGTGCTCTGCCATATAGTCCTCGATGAGCTTATCTGCACGGAAACGCTCTTTACAGCTCTTGCAGTCCATCAGCGGGTCAGAGAAGCCGCCCAGATGTCCAGATGCCACCCATGTCTGGGAGTTCATGAGAATCGCACAGTCTACACCTACGTTGTACGGGCTTTCCTGAATAAATTTCTGCCACCATGCACGTTTTACATTGTTTTTCAGTTCTACGCCCAGATTGCCGTAGTCCCATGTATTGGCAAGGCCGCCGTAAATCTCAGAACCCGGATATACAAATCCTCTTGATTTTGCGAGCGCCACGATTTTGTCCATCGTCTTTTCCATTTGTCTTGTCCTCCTGATTCATTTATCATTGTACCCGTCCCCGCCTCTTCTTTCGATATCTGGCAGATGGACGAATTTAACAATCATTCTGTTTTTTATCTTTTAAAAATCACATAAGCCGTGCCTGTTTCCGGCAGACTGACGGTTGAATCGTCTTTTAACTCGGTATTCGAACTGCGGTAAAGCACTTTTCCGCCGACCATCAGCGTCGCACCGCCCTCGCTCCGGACTGCCATGCCGCTCTTTTCATTTTGAACCGTATCCGTTCCGGCTTCGCTTCCATCTGCCTTTACCAGCTCACCCTCGGAAAACCATCCATCGGCAATCGCCTCCGAAAGCGGCTTTGCCTCCAGCGCCGTCAGGGAGTTGCTGGTGTCCTCGTTGTCATTCGTCTCTCCGAATGCTTTCAGATCTTCAAAGGAAGCATAATCAAAGATCGCAGTCACCGTGTCTTTTCCCGCCTTCACACTTTTCAATGCTGCCGGCAATCTCTCGGCATTTTTCTGGTTCTGTGCCAGCGCCCCGGCGCCTTTTTCTTCATTAAAATGAATCACTGCCGTCTCTAAATACTGCTTTAATTCATTCTCATCGACCGAAATACCGCCGGTCTGCTCCACCAGAGCACTCGACAGCGCTCCGTCTTTTGCCACATATACGCAGCTCTCCGAAGGGGAAAAGGCGGTTTCCCGTGAGCCACAGCCGGACAGCATCACACCCACGGTACACGCTGCCAGAAGAAATCCTCTTTTTTTCATTGCTCTTCCTCCCAAGCGCAAAAATGCTCCTACAACCAAGTTTTTATAGTATACCTGCTTTTCTATGTATTTTCAAGACTTGGACCTGAAAAAACGCATACTCGCACTTCCGTTTCCAGAGATACCTGCCTTTCAACCGTAAATCCTGCTTTTTGTCAACGTCCCCCATTCAGGGTCTTCCAGATGTCCGGACGGTACCTCCGCAACACGCGCGCCGCCTGATAACAGAGTGTCACTGCAAGCAGCGGCATGCACACATACATAAACATCGAAACCAGCTGGCTGCCCGGAAATAGCAGCGCCGCCGCCTTATTGAGGAAACGGACCACCACAAAGTGCGTCGCATAGATAAAAAAGGTGCAGGTCATAAACGGTCTGACTTCTCCCAGCCAGCGCTCGTTTACCATCATCCAGATATCGATGACTGCCAGAAGCTGGTAGAGAACGATTCCCGGCACAAAATAGTGGGTATAATAGCTCCTGCTGAGCACGATTCCCACTGCCAGCAGGCACACCCCCAGTGCCGCCCGCTTCCACGACCATACCGCCTCCGCCCATTTTCTCCCGTGCAGCGCCGCATAGGCGGCAAAGGAATAATAAATCAGGGCGTCCAGATTCAGCTCCGGCAGCGCCACCCCCTTGAAAAGTGCCACAAGCAGCACCAGCAGAAATGCCGCGCCGGTCCAGATATTTTTCAGAAACAGATACAGCACCGGTGCCAGCAGCACCAGCAAAATGATCTGATACATGAACCAGAACACCGGATTGAAGGTGTACTTGGTGATCGCCTGCCATGCCCCGGACGTCGTGATCACCAGATCCGTCCGGTTGGCGATCGTCTGCAGTCCCGGAATCCGGCTCGCCGCCACATACGCCACGTAGTAGATAGTATTCCAGAGCAGGTACGGAACCAGAAGCGAATGCAGACGTTTATTTAATTTTTCTCCCAGCCGCTTCATCGTGAAGTTCCGGTAGAACAGGTAGGCAGACAGCATGATAAAGCATGGGATGTCCACCCGCAGAATTTCCTGCATGACCGGGTACTGGAAATGCCACCACGGTGCGTCCTGCCCCAGTTCCGGGAAAAACAGATCCGCGTTGCCGGAATGCGTCCAGATGACCATGAGGCAGCAGATGAAATTGAACCAGGCGATTTTCTGGTGGAATTTGGCTTCTGGCATATAAACAGCTCCTCCCTGGATAGTTGTATGTTATGTAATCGTCTGCAATATCTCCAATGAGTGAAAACTTTTATCTACATACGCCCTCTTATTCCGCTCCACATTCGCCGCAAATTGTGCAAATGCATCTTCTTTCAGAAGAAATGTATACAACTTCTCGATCGGCGCGTAGATGACGTACTGCCAGGCGTAGCGTGCGGAGTCTCCGGCGCGCAGGGGTGGATCTTCGGTGTATTCGCCGTTGATGACCATGATTTTTAACTCGAAGATACGCTGTACAAGTTTGTTGGGGAGTGCGGGTTTTAGGAGGGCGCGGAAGGACTGGTAGAGTAATCGCAGCATTTCTCTTGCCTCCAGACCTTCTCTTCCGAAGTATTCGGCGAATTCAGCAAAATAGGAGGCGTAGCAGGCGCACTCAACGTCCTGTTCAAGTCCTTCGAAATAGTTTTCGATCTCCGCGCCATAGAGATTGTAGGCATCCCGCGTCTCAGAAAGTGTGAAGGTTCCAAATGCGAAAGGCCGGCTTGCCGCACGCAGCAAACTTCCAGTGCGCTTCGCCCCGCGGGCAAATGCTGTGATTTTTCCGCGGTCTCCCGTCAGGAGAATCAGACGTTTATCAAATTCACCGACCGGGGCTGCATAAAGCACCATTCCGGTTGTCTGTATCAAATCTCGCATGCAGCCCTTCCTTCCCTCACTTAAATTTCTTTCGGGTTATATCCGTAATTCTTCATATACATATCGCTGTCTCTCCACTCCCGGCGCACTTTAACCCAGAGTTTCAGGTTGACCTTCGTGTCCATCAGATTTTCAATTTCCATCCGGGCAGCGGTTCCGATACGTTTTAACATCGATCCGCCTTTTCCGATGATGATGCCCTTGTGGGAATCGCGCTCGCACACGATCGTTGCATCCACGTCGATGATGCCGTTTGGGCGCTCTTTCATCTGGTCGATGACAACTGCAATGCCGTGCGGGATCTCGTCGTCCAGCATCCGAAGCGCTTTCTCGCGGATCAGCTCCGCTGCGATCTGGCGCATCGGCTGGTCGGTGACGGTATCCTCATCGTAAAACTGCGGACCTGCCGGGAGATATTTAAAAATACTGCTCTTGACATCCTCGATATTCATCTCTTTGAGAGCCGAAACCGGGATAATCTCCGCAAAATTCAAAATATCCTTATATGCCGCGATAAAGGTCAGAATCTCTTCCTTCGATTTGACCGTATCAATTTTATTAATAACCAGAATGACCGGCGTCTTGATCTTCGAAAGCTGCTCTGCAATGTGACGCTCGCCTGCCCCAATGAAGGTGGTCGGCTCTACCAGCCAGAGAATCACGTCAACCTCTTTTAACGTATTTTCTGCGACATTGACCATGTACTCGCCCAGCTTGTTTTTCGCCTTGTGGATACCCGGTGTGTCCAGAAAAATGATCTGTCCGCGCTCGTCTGTGTAAACCGTCTGGATACGGTTCCGGGTCGTCTGCGGCTTCTCAGATGTGATCGCAATCTTCTGTCCGATCAGGTGGTTCATCAGAGTGGATTTGCCAACATTCGGACGCCCGATCAGGGTCACAAAGCCAGATTTAAACTCTTTTGTATCTGTATTTGCCATCTTGTTTCCTTTCACTTGCATTTTGTTTAGTTAAACAGATTCTTCACCGTCTTAAACAGATCCTGATTTGCCTTGACTTTTTCTGCATTTCCAATCGCACAGATGCTCTGCTCACTGAGCACTGCCCTGATAATCGGCGCCAGCTCCCGGATATCCTCCGGGGTAACTGCCAGGATCTCGTCTCTCTCTTTCTGGATCATCGCATCCGTCACGCCGGTAAACCAGGCCGCGTCGGCGCGAATGCCTTTGTACGGCGGCAGAAGCGGCGCATCAAGGTCGCTGATGGTTCCAATCACGAATTTCGTCATATCACGCTCGTCTGCCTCAAACTGCTCCAGATACGGCACGATACCCTCGTAAACCTCATTCGTCTCACGCAGGTTCGGATCGCGGTAGGAAACGAAATAGCTGTCGCCAAACCGTCCGGCTCCATTCATGACGCCGTAAGCGCCGCCCTTGACACGGACATTGATCCACAGATAATCATATCCGAGAATGACTTTCAGCGTCCGCAGCGTGCCCTTGTATGCCAGCCCTTTCTCCACGAAATTGCCGCAGCGCGCCAGATAATTGACCTGGGAGGAGGTCATGAAGCCCTCGTTTAAGTTCTCTTTTTTCCACTCAAACGGATAAACGGTTCCGTCGCCCTGTGGAAGACGTTCTTTTAAAAGCGGAAGCGCTGCTTCAAGCCCTGCCTGATCGTCGGCTGCTGCCGTGTAGCTTATCAGCATATTTTCTTTCGTAAACAGGCGTGCCGCCGTCTCTTTTAATTTCGCGATCACCTCGCCCTTTTTCTCCTCAAAGTGCTTTGCCGTCTCTTCAAGGAACTGGTAGAAGCCGATTCCGCCCGTGCAGTCGTCAAATGCCGATTCTGCTGAAAAATAGGAGCTGGCTCTCATCACTGCCGCTGAATGTGCCGCCTGATTTAAACGCATCT
Source organism: Clostridium sp. AF32-7AC (assembly GCF_003477925.1). Lineage (NCBI taxonomy): Bacteria > Bacillati > Bacillota > Clostridia > Eubacteriales > Clostridiaceae > Clostridium > Clostridium sp. AF32-7AC. Next base: position 501,333 of record NZ_QUEG01000001.1, on the reverse strand, counting down.
GGCTCTTCGACTTCGTCTCCGCCACAATCTCGCCGAGACGTTTCTCATCATCAAGGATTGAATCAAGCAGAATCTCCGCGATCGCTGAAAATCCAAAGTCCAGCTTCTCGCACAGCACCCGGGCACTCGCGGTAAAAATACCGGTAAACGCGCCCTGTTTCCGGCTGTCCGCATAGGAGCTGACGCTGAGCGTGATACCGCCGGTATTTAAGTTGATCTCATCCGACAAATCGCTGTATGTGTGTTTCGTCGTATCGACAAATCCAAGCACTGCTTTCAAAAGTCCCACATACGGCAGATCCCTGGACGGTACACGGTCGGTACGGAACATCACGCGCAGATAACCGATGCCTGAGGTAAAGAGCTCATGTGCCAGCACCTTGGTTCCGCCAATCTCGCGCTCGGTCAGGATAAATTTCTCCGCCTCTTTGCGGATATCTGAGCGTTTCAACAGCGGAATCTTCTCTAAATCTTCCTTCGGGGACGGGGTGTCCTGATACTCTTTCAGCTCTTTCGTGCCATCCACGATCGCCTGAATCTCCTCCGCGCCCAGGCTCTTCTTATATGCTTCCAGCTTTTCACGCAGCTTCTCATCCTCGATCGCCGTCAGTCCCCGCTTCGGGCTGACCGTGATCACCGCCTCAAACGGGTTATCTAAGAGATATTTGCGGATCAGTTCTTCAAAATATCCTTCCTTTGCTGCTTTTTTGAGGAATGCAAATGTCTCCTCATATTCCAGGTGCATCAGCGGATCGCCGCCGTACAGCCAGCTATCTAAACACTGCAAGCCGTACATCAATCCTTTCGGCGCGTTGCCGAAATCTGCCTCGCGGCTGCGGAATTCATAGTAATTGATGCCCGCCAGCAGGCTCTTCTGGTTGATGCCATCATCTGCCAGCTTCTTAAGAGTTCCCTTAACAGTCTTTAAAAATGCCTCTTTCTGGCTGCTATCCGCATTTTTCGCAATGACAGAAAAATATGGCTGTAAAATACCATTTTCATAGCTTCCCAGGATATCCTGACCAATCCCGGCGCTGATGAGTTCTTTCTTTAAAATGGCGCCCGGCGCGTCCAAAAGCACATACTCCAGGATTTGAAATGCCATGTATAAAATCGGGTCGAGATCGTCGCCTACTACCGTATTGACCGACAGATAAGTTGCGTGATCCTCCGGCTCATCCTCAGTGATCGGATAGAAGATCTCCCGGTCCTTCGGCGCGTCAAACGGCTTCTGGTAGTGAATTTCAGAATCCACCGGCTGACGGTCATAGTGGCTTAAATACTCACGATCCAGCCAGTCCAGCTTCTCTGCCATATCCATATTTCCGTACAGATAGATAAAGCTGTTGGACGGATGGTAGAATTTGCGGTGGAAATTCAGGAAATCCTCATAGGTCAGCTCCAGGATAACCTCCGGGGCGCCGCCGGACTCATGCGTATAGCAGGTATCCGGGTAAAGCGTGTTCTGCGTGTAGCGGTCAAGCACGCCCTCCGGGGAGGAAAATGCACCCTTCATCTCATTGTAAACGACACCGTTTACCGTGATCGGGCTGTCCGCCGACTCCATCTCGTAATGCCAGCCCTCCTGGCGGAAAATCTTCTCTTCTTTATAGATATTCGGATGCAGAACCGCGTCCATATAGACGTCCATCAGGTTCTGGAAATCCTTGTCGTTGCAGCTTGCAACCGGGTATACCGTCTTATCCGGGTAGGTCATCGCGTTTAAGAAGGTATTTAATGAGCCCTTCACCAGCTCTACAAACGGATCCTTGACTGGAAATTTCGCCGAACCGCACAAAACGCTGTGCTCCATGATATGCGGCACACCCGTGCTGTCAGATGGCGGGGTACGGAATCCGATGCAGAATACCTTGTTCTCATCGTCATTCGAGAGCAGGAACACTCTCGCTCCCGTCTTCTTATGTTCCAGAAGAATCCCATCAGAATTCAGCTCTTTTACGTGTTTTTCATTCAGGATCTGATAGCTCTTCAAATCTTTTACTGTCATGCTGTCTTTCCTTTCTCTGAAACGATTCCACAGTGCATACAGACATCTGTTGAATCGTTACTGTTCACGCATACGTGAACAGTAACGTTGAATCGCACCTTTTTTTCTTTTTTTTACAGTCTTCCCATAAATTTGTCTTTTAGTACGGCAAATGCCTCCCGCAGCCACAGGTGCACCGCCAGCACCGGGTCGCACGCAGCTGCCACACCGACCGGCTCGATCTCCTGTCTGCGCGCGATCGCCTCCGCCCGGAACACATGGTAATTGCTCGTCAGAATCCCGATCCGGATGGTATCGCCGTCCGGGCGCTCACGGTAAAACTCCATCAGGTGTGCCCGCGCCGCCTGCGCCTTGTTGTATTCCTGCCGGTCGATCACCGTCCGGCTGAACTCGATGTTCTGCACCGTGTCGGAGGACTGGTCTTCAATCAGCAGCTTATCCTCCGGAATCCCGTTGTACTGTAAATATTCGTACATCGCCCGCGCCTCGCTGATCTCCTCGCCCGGACCTTTTCCGCCGGAAAGCACCAGAACCGTGTTCGGATATTCCTCCGAATACTCGATCGCCCGATCCAGACGCTGCTTTAGGGAATTGCTGATCTTGGTGCCGCGCACACGTGCTCCCAGCACGATCACATAGTCCGCCGGCTGTCCCGTTGCCGTAATGGCGCTCCAGCCGATCAAAACCTCCGTGATCACCAGAATCAGAAATCCCGCCGCACATACTGTCCCGACGGAAACGCCGATCCACACGGGGATTCTGCCCTCATGCTGGCTGCCAAACCACCATCCAGCCGCCAGAAGTCCCAAAAAGATCGCCAAGCAGGGCCAGATCAAGGCAAACGAAGTCGAAACACCTGAATAAATAACAATTATGATATAATATAACAGGCACAGGACCGCCGTTCCTCCTAAAAACCAAACCATCTGTCATCCTCCTGATGTCCATCCAGCCGCACCTTTACAAATCCAGCGCTTCGTCCTCACGCCGCAGGATATCCTGCGGCTTTGCCATACCGCCTAAGTCTACCCAGAGCTGCTGCTTCGGGTGCGGTGCGCTCTCCTGCGCGGTTCCATCCTCAGTAAAGATGCCTTTCACTTCCACACGCAGGTTACGTCCGTCCGGCTTCATGATCTCGATCGTCTCTCCCACGCTGAATTTATTCTTCTGCTCCAGATGAACCAGGCCATCCCCGCGCACAGCGCCGACCGTTCCCAGATAGGTGTACGGTTTTACATAAGTATTGCTTCCGTATACCTGCGACTCGGTACCCGGTTTATGGAAATAAAATCCAGTGATGTATTCCCGGTGGGTACATTTGCGGATCTCACTCTTATACCACTCCATCTTGGACTGGTATTTTTCCGGGCTTTCCAGATAATCGTCGATTGCGATTCGGTAGGTTCTCGCCACGGTTGCCACATAGAGTGCTGTCTTCATGCGTCCCTCGATCTTGAAGCTGTCGATTCCTGCTTCGACCATCTCCGGAATGTGCTCAATCATGCACAGGTCGCGGGAGTTGAAAATATAGCTGCCGCGCTCATTTTCATAGACCGGCATCCACTCGCCCGGTCTTGTCTCCTCCGCCACCGCATATTTCCAGCGGCACGGATGAGTACAGGCGCCCTGGTTCGCGTCGCGCCCCGTCAGAAAATTGCTGAGAAGACATCGTCCTGAATAGGAAATGCACATCGCTCCGTGGATGAAGCTCTCGATCTCCATATCCTCCGGAATATGTTCGCGGATCTCGCGAATCTCCTTCAAGGACAGCTCCCGCGCCGTTACCACGCGCTTCGCGCCCTGTTTATACCAGAAAAGGAACGTCCCGTAGTTTGTATTATTTGCCTGTGTGCTGATATGGATCTCCATCTCCGGGAGAATGCGTCTGGCAATCTCAAAAACACCCGGATCGGAAATAATCAGCGCATCCGGCTTGATTTCTTTCAGTTCTGTGAAATATTCTTCCACACCGGCTAAATCATCATTATGTGCAAAAATATTTGCTGTAATATATACTTTGACGCCGCGCTCATGGGCGAACGCAATGCCCTCTTTGATCTCTTCGTTCGTAAAATTCTTCGCCTTTGCCCGCAGACCAAACGCCTCGCCGCCCAGATAGACCGCATCGGCTCCGTAAAGGACCGCCGTCTTGAGGACGTCCAGGCTGCCCGCCGGGATTAAAAGTTCCAGTTTTCTCATGTTTTTCCTTTCTTTTATCGCTTTACACTTAACGCCACGCCATCCCCGATCGGAATGACAGACGTCTCAAATTCTTTCATGTGTGTCAGTTCATATAAATAATCGCGCATCCGCGTGTGGATCGTCCGGTTGCGGCGCTCGACCGCATAGCGGGATTCCACGATATCGCCGTCCTGTAAGACATTGTCCGACAGAAGAACGCCGCCGGACGGCAGCAGACGCAAAATCTGAGGCAGCCAGTGCATATACTGCCCCTTAGCCGCATCCATAAATATAAAATCATAAGGGCCGGAAAGCGTCCCCAGTATCTCTTCCGCATCGCCTTCCAGTAAAGTAATGCACGGCTCTTTTCCTGCCCTTTCAAAATTGCGCTTGGCAATCGGTATTCTTTTTTCGTACTTCTCAATCGTCGTGATCCGGCAGTTTTCCGGCATCACACGGCTCATCAGTAAAGCCGAATAGCCCACAGCCGTTCCTACCTCCAGAATCGACTGCGGGCGCTTGAGAGCAATCAGTGTTTTCAGAAATGCGGAGGTCTCCCTGCGGATGATCGGCACGCAGTCAGCCAGCGCTTCTTCCTCTATCGAGTCGAGCAGCGGTCCGTTGCCCGCGTCCAACGACTGGATATAGGCGGTAATTCTGTCATTTACTATCACTTTTATCCTCCTCCGGGCTGGCGGCAGAAGCTGCCGCCTCATCCATCTCCTTCAGCATCTCCAGAGAAGTCTGGGCGGTGCTGAACTGATAGGTTCCCGGATATATCTTGTATTCATAAATCTTTGCCTGCAGCACAAAGACCACGCGGCTCCTAATCAAACCGACGCGTTCCAGCGCTTCGCCTGCCTCGGAGGTGCTTTCGCTTTCCTCGATGGTAACCGTTCTCATTCTTCCCGGCTCTGCCTCAACTGCGGTCGGGTTAAATATCTCATGCCCCAGCCAGTAACCCTTCGTTGCGCCCTCATAGAGCAGAAACAGTGTCAGTACCAGAAAAACGATCCGGAACACACTGTCCAGAATTGATACTGCGATATGGGGTTCCCCAGATCTCCGGCTCATATTCCACCTCCGTGCTGCTTTTGCAGTCTTCTACACTTCCATGATGATCGGAAGAATCATCGGATTTCTCTTCATCTTCTTCCATAGGAAATCACTCAGGCTGTCGCGGATAATGTTCTTGATCTTGCCCCAGTCGCTCACGTGCTTCTCAAGACAGCCTTGTACGGCTTCATCCACGATTCTCTGTGCCTCTTCCATCAGATCCTCGGACTCACGCACATAGACGAAACCTCGGGACACGATATCCGGTCCCGCTAAGAGCTGGTTGCTGTATTTCTCCAACGTCAGTACCACAATAATGATACCATTCTGTGCCAGGTTCTGGCGGTCGCGCAGAACGATATTTCCGACATCACCGATGCCCAGACCATCGACCAGGATGCCGCCCGCCTGTACATGGTCGGCAACACGGTAGCCCTCGTCCCCGATCTCGATCACATCACCTGAGCGCATCAGGATGACATTTTCCTTCGGAATGCCCATTGAGATTGCCAGGTTGCGCTGCGCCATCAGGTGGCGGTATTCACCGTGTACCGGAATCGAGAATTTCGGACGAACTAAGGAGTACATCAGCTTGATCTCCTCCTGGCAGGCATGTCCGGATACGTGGGTATCCTGGTTGATAACCTCTGCGCCCTTCATCGACAGCTCGTTGATAACTCTTGCAACGGCTTTCTCATTGCCCGGAATCGGGGTGGAACTTAAAATAACCACGTCGCCCGGCATAATCGAAACCTTCTTGTGCAGGTCTGCCGCCATACGGGACAGTGCCGCCAGAGACTCGCCCTGGCTGCCGGTCGTGATAAGGACGGTATCCTCTTTCTTATAATTTTTCAGATGTTCAATGTCGATCAGTGTATTTTCCGGAATATTAATGTATCCAAGTTCGCTCGCCGTGCCGATGACATTGACCATGCTTCGACCCTCGACCACTACCTTACGTCCATAGTGGTATGCCGTATTGATGATCTGCTGGACACGGTCTACGTTGGAAGCAAACGTCGCAACGATGATCCGGTTGTTCTTGTGCTCTGCAAAAATCGAATCAAAGGTCTTGCCGACGGTGCGCTCCGACATCGTAAATCCCGGACGGATCGCGTTGGTACTGTCACACATCAGCGCCAGCACGCCTTTCTTTCCAAGCTCGGCAAAACGCTGCAGATCCGCCGGTTCACCGAATACCGGTGTGTAATCGATCTTGAAGTCGCCGGTGTGGACGATAATACCAGCCGGGGAGAAGATCGCAAGCGCCGATGCATCTGCGATACTGTGGTTCGTCTTGATAAACTCAATCCGAAAACATCCGAGATTGATGGACTGTCCGTGCTTTACGACCTTGCGGCGGACGGTCTTCATCATATTATGCTCTTTTAATTTATTCTCAATCAGTCCGATCGTCAGTTTGGTGCCGTATACCGGTGCCGGAACATCGCGGAGTACATACGGCAGCGCGCCGATATGGTCCTCATGTCCGTGCGTGATCACAAAGCCCTTGACTTTGTCAATGTTGTTCTTTAAATAGGATACATCCGGGATAACCAGATCGATTCCCAGCATATCGTCGCTCGGGAATGCCATACCGCAGTCTACTACAATAATGCTGTCTTCATATTCGAAGGCAGTCATATTCATACCGATCTGTTCCAGACCACCGAGCGGTATGATCTTTACCTTATTATGATTTGTTTCCTTTTTCAATCAATGCACCTCCAAAAATTCGATTTTTAGATTTTTATTCGATATCAACGCCCAGATCGCTCATCAGCTCCGCAAACACCTTGGACATGTACTCCAGTTCTCCGTCATCGTCCACAAATTCGTAAGCTGCTTCTGCATCCTCCGGCTTTGATGTATCTCTCAACAGATAGCACTCTCCATCGCCGTCCTTCGTATCACTTGCCAGCAGATAGGACTCGCCATTTAACTTTGTCTCTTCCAGGACATACAGCTTCACTTCCTCGCCGTTCTCATCCCTCAGCGTGATGCTGTTTTCCATATTATTCAGTTCATCTAACATTGAATCCAGGTTTCCCATTCTATGATTCTCCTTCTATTCTTTATTTTCAATCATTGATTTTTATCACTGATAATTTATTCTTCCGCTTTTCCTTGTGCCTGTAAATCCAAATATCCCTGCAAAATCAATACTGCCGCAATCTTATCAATCACGCTCTTCCGGTTTTCCCGGCGCACTCCACTCTCGATCAGAATCTGCTCCGCCGCATTCGTCGTCAGGCGCTCGTCCCACATAACGACCGGAAGGTTCGTCCGCCGTTCCAGCATCTCTTTAAATGCCAGCGTCTTTTCAACGCGCTCTCCCAGCGTATTATTCATATTTTTAGGATACCCCAAAACAATCGTCCCAACCTCGTATTCCCGGATCAGCTCTTCAATCCGGGCGCAGGTCTGGCGAAGTTTGTTCTCATCCTTCCGTGTGATCGTCTCAATCCCCTGTGCTGTAATGCCTAACGGATCGCTGACTGCCACTCCCGTGGTCTTCGATCCAAAATCAAGCCCCATAATTCTCATATTCTATTTTCTCCATAACAAAACAAGCTGGCAGCCCGTCAGATATTGGACTGTTGTCGCCAGCTGTTTACTCTTCCGCTTTTTAATTGCCGTGCTGCATCCACTCTTTACTGAAGCTTCGTCTCAATATATACCTTCACAAGCTCTTCCAGAATTTCGTCACGCTCTACCTTCATAATCAGGCTTCTGGCACTCTTGTGGCTGGTAATATAGGTCGGATCTCCAGACATAATATATCCTACAATCTGATTGATCGGGTTGTAACCCTTCTCCGTCAGCGCTGTATATACCTGTTCCAGAACCTGGCTTGCCTCCAGCTTCTTCTCTTCCTGTACTGCTCTAAAAAACTGTGTATTGCTGATATCACCCATTTTGTCTTCACGTCCTTTTAAATACCCGCCGCGCTCTGTCACTCTGCGGATCCATGCGTGCAGGTAAACTACTCTTTTTTATTTTACTCTACTTTACCCCATTCGGCAAGTTATTTTTTATCATTATAATCATCCAGGAAATTGTACGTCCAATCGTCCCTGTGGTAACCGATCACAGTCTTTAAGTTGATATTGTGGACACTCTTAAAGATATTTTTCTCGATCACGTCGCTCTCCTTGCGGAAATGGGCGATCAATTCCTTCATCTCATCGCGCTTGGAACCGCGTCCGCCTCCGCAGCTCACGCAATTTTCAGTAAAACGGCACGCGCACTGTATAAACTGCAGTCCGTTGTAATCGCGCCACGCCTTGACCGCATCTTCCTTGATAAGGTACATCGGGCGGATCAGCTCCATGCCCTCGAAATTCTGGCTGTGCAGCTTCGGCATCATCGTCTCAATCTTGCCGCTGTACAGCATTCCCATGAGGATCGTCTCGATCACATCATCAAAATGATGCCCAAGCGCAATTTTATTGCAGCCCAGCGCTTTCGCCTGTGCATAGAGGTGACCGCGTCGCATTCTGGCACAAAGGTAGCACGGATTCTGTTCGATCGTCGCCACCGTGTCGAAAATATCGCTCTCAAATACCGTCAGCGGAATGCCGAGAAGTTTCGCATTGTCCTGGATGATCTTCCAGTTATCCGCATTGTAGCCCGGATTCATCACTAGAAAAACGGTTTCAAACTGGAATTTTCCATGTTTTTTCAATTCCTGGAAAAGTTTCGCCATCAGCATGGAATCCTTGCCGCCTGAGATACAGACTGCGATCTTGTCGCCCTCCTGAATCAGGTCGTAGGTGTTGAGCGCCCGCGTAAACGCCCGCCAGATCGGCTTGCGGAATTTTTTTATAATACTCTGCTCAATTCTCGCCCGTTTTTCCTCTCGATCCGCCTCGGATTCTCCGCCCACGAAGCGTGAGAGGGAGAGGCGCAGCCACGCACGGTAACCACCCTCCACATTAACCGCGTCAAATCCGTCTCCGGTCAGACGACGCACCCACTCCTGGCTCTTCTCACCGGTATGGCACATCACGTACACTGGATGCATTTTGTCTAACCTGGCTGTTTCTTCCTCATATTGCTCTTCCAGCCGGGACGCCGGGAGGCTTACCGCCCCCGGAAAAGTTCCGCGCATATACTGGTCCTGCGGGCGGATGTCCACGATCGTCTTCTCCGCATCCTTTAACGCTTCCAGCTCCTCAATCGTAATCGTTTTCATTGTATATTCTCCTGTATCCGTTATCTGCAAAATCCTCTTTAAGAAAAAGAATGTAAAAAATGTGCCTACCCGTGTGCAGTAACCACAATTCTCATGAAATGAAACAAAAGCACAGGATCCGCGCTGACAGTGCTCTGCCAAACAAACGGGTCCTGTGTTTTTCTGCTGTTTTGTTACCGTTCACGCGCACGTAACCAGTCACTCATTTTCTGTTAATTATAACACTCTCCCTGCATTCTGGGAAGTCCTATTTCTATAATTAGTCTCTTATAATTAGTCTCTTAGTCCTCTGTAAAGAGTGGTGTGGAATAATAGCGGTCACCACTGTCCGGAAGAATCGCTACGATGGTTTTCCCCTTATTTTCCGGGCGTTTTGCCAGCTCAATCGCACCATGCAGGGCTGCGCCGGAGGAAATACCGACTAAGATGCCCTCTTTGTGTGCCAGAAGTTTTGCTGCCGCAAATGCATCCTCATTCTCCGCCTCGAAAATTTCATCATAAATCTTAGTGTTCAGTACATCCGGTACAAATCCGGCGCCGATACCCTGAATCTTGTGTGCGCCGCCCTTGCCTGTCTTTAATACCGGGGATGAAGCTGGCTCCAGCGCTACGACTTTCACATTCGGGTTCTGGGATTTTAAGTATTCGCCGGTACCTGTCAGAGTTCCGCCGGTACCAACACCTGCGATCAGGATATCAACCTTTCCGTCGGTATCATTCCAGATCTCCGGACCAGTGGTTGCTCTGTGAACCGCCGGATTGACCGGATTGACAAACTGACCGGCTAAGAAGCTGCCCGGTGTCTCTTTTGCCAGCTCTTCTGCCTTCTCGATCGCGCCCTTCATGCCCTTTGCGCCCTCAGTCAGGACAATCTCTGCACCGTACGCTTTCAGAATGTTGCGGCGCTCCACGCTCATCGTCTCCGGCATCGTCAGGACGATGCGATATCCCTTCGCTGCTGCGATGGACGCCAGACCGATACCGGTATTGCCGGAAGTCGGCTCGATGATGACAGAACCCTCTTTCAGGACACCTCTCTTCTCTGCATCCTCAATCATGCCTTTTGCAATACGATCCTTCACGCTTCCAGCCGGGTTTAAATACTCCAGTTTTACCAGAACCGTTGCTTCCAGTCCCAGCGCTTTCTCAACATTCACAACCTCAACTAACGGTGTGTTTCCTACCAGTCCCAGTGTTCCCTTATAAATGTTTGCCATGATGATTTCCTCCTAATATCTGTGATGATTTTTATATTTGTTAATTTTTATATATTTCTATAGATTCTTCTTTTTTCCAGAACTCTTTTCCAATTTGAAAAACTCGTGTAACTGTGAAGGTACTGAGCAGTTACAAACTCGCTTCAAAAGAAGTTTAAAATGCGAAAAGAGCCCATCCTCTATACACATTTACCGCCGTCCAATCCAGCTTTTCTGCCGCCTGTCCTGCTTGTTTTTCTGTGTACGCGGATGCGCTCTTTCTATATCCTTAACCCTTATGAATAAAAAGATTCACGAAATCCGTTTTCCCCGGAAACCCCGCTTACCGAAGTCCAGCTTTCTGGTTTTCGCGTACACAAATGCGACAACAACATCGATCCATACAGGTACAAACATTGCTGCAACACATCGTATTCATCCAAAAACCATTGACTGCTTTCATGATCTTCACTCCTTTTCTTTTTCCTATCAGCTTAGTAGGCATATTATCACTTTATGCAATATCTGTCAACCCTTTTTTGCCTGTTGTTACTGTTCACGCACGCGTGCCCAGTAACGGAATTTGCCGTGGCTTCGCATTTAAATACGGCAAATTCCTGCTTCCACCACGTTTTCTTACGGCACTTTCGGTTCCAAAAGTGCCTACCCGTGAACAGTAACGATTATTTGCACACTTTGTGGCGTTTCTTCATATCTTTCTTGACAAACGCAGACCGCACCTTTACAATAAAATACCGAACTGATGGGTAAAAAACGTTCAGAAACAGAGCCTGCTATTATTTAGTATAGCACAGTTGTGACTGTGAAGCTACTGACAGAATATATTACAAGGGAGTATCATATGTTAAATTCATTTTCCAGAACTGAACTTCTCCTCGGCAGGGATGCCATGGAGCGTTTATCAAAAGCACGCGTTGCCATCTTCGGCATCGGCGGAGTCGGCGGCTATGCGGTGGAGGCCCTCGCGCGCAGCGGCGTCGGCACGCTTGATCTCATCGACGATGACAAGGTCTGCTTAACCAACATCAACCGTCAGATCATCGCAACCACCTCCACCATCGGAAAGTACAAGGTCGATGTCGCTGAGGAACGCATCAAATCCATCAACCCGCATGCGGTTGTCCACACCTACAAGACATTCTACATGCCGGATACCGCGAAGGAATTTGATTTTTCCCAGTATGACTACGTGATCGACGCAATCGACACCGTAACGGGAAAACTGATGCTGGTAGAACAGGCAGAGGCAAGCCACACGCCGATCATCAGCTCGATGGGTGCCGGAAACAAGCTGGATCCGGCTGCCTTTGAGGTAACTGACATTTATAAGACTTCCGTCTGCCCGCTCGCGAAGGTCATGCGGCGTGAGCTAAAAAAACGCGGAATCAAGAAACTGAAAGTGGTTTATTCGAAAGAGAAACCGTTGACTCCGGGCGATGATATGGCAATCTCCTGCCGTTCCCACTGTGTCTGCCCGCCGGGAACCGCCCGTAAATGTACCGACAGACGGCAGATTCCGGGTAGTATCTCGTTTGTACCATCAGTAGTGGGACTGATTATTGCCGGGGAGGTTATTAAGGATCTCGTCGGGGTTCATTGATTGCTTACTGGTTAATTTATTAAGTCGATATATTCTATTTATGTCATTTTTTGAAATTTTATATGTATGTAAAAAACCAATGAATCCCATCTTGGGGGTATCATTGGTTTTTTCGTTTACGGTCTTCTATTCACTTTCCAGTAAAAGCACCTCTTCATTCAGTGCCTTCGTGAAGATTCCCTTCACCGTCTTATTTTTCAATCCTTCTTCGTATGGCACGGCACCTTTGACATACTGGCGGGTGTGTCCCATCATGTATTTGGTTCCGTCAATCTCGATTGGTTCTTCGAGAAGGATTTCTTCTTCGGTTCCGAGGAAGCGCCCGCGGTATTCTAAGGACTGCTGTTTTTCCAGTGCCAGCAGGATATCGCTGCGGACGGATTTGATTCCTTCTGGTACCTGATCCGGCATATCGGCGGCGCGGGTGCCTGCGCGGCGGGAGTATTTGAATATATGCATTTCATAGAAATGGATCGCTTTTAAGAAGCGTTCTGTTTCGGCAAATTCTTCTCCGGTCTCGCCCGGGAATCCTACGATGACATCGGTCGTGATCGCCGGATTGTCAAATTCTTCCCGCAGAATTTCACAGCACGCCTGATATTCAGCAGCGTTGTAGCGGCGGTTCATGCGCTTTAAAGTCGCGTCACAGCCACTCTGGAGTGACAGATGGAAGTGCGGGCAGATGGTCCGCAGCCTCGCCAGCTCTTTGGCAAATTCGCGGGTTACGATACGTGGTTCAAGAGAACCTAGGCGCAGGCGCTCAATGCCCGGAATCTGGTCGAGACGTTTGATTAAAGTCAGCAGATTTTCTTGCTGCTCATCCTTGAAATCGACACCATAGGAGCTTAAATGGATACCGGTCAAGACAATTTCCTTGTATCCGGCTTCCGCAATCCCGCGCACCTCGTGCTCGATGTCCTCCGGGCGGCGGCTGCGGACGCGTCCTCTCGTATATGGTATAATACAATAGCTGCAAAACTGGTTGCAGCCGTCCTGTACCTTGATAAAGGCACGCGTATGGTCAGCAATCCGGCGGATATGGAGTTCTTCGTATTCCTGTGAATGTCCGATATCCAGAATCTCACCGCTGTTTTCATGATCTGCAAAATAATCATCCAGGATCTGTACCAGATCTTTTTTCTGGTTATTGCCAACGATCAGATCGACCGCCTCATCTTTTTTCAGCTCCGCGCCTGCTGCCTGCACATAACAGCCGACCGCCACAACAGCCGCCGACGGGTTCATTTTCTTTGCCCGGTGCAGCATCTGGCGCGATTTCCGGTCGGCAACATTCGTCACGGAACACGTGTTGATAATATAAACATCCGCTCCTTCCCGGAACGGCACAATCTCATATCCTGCATCCTCTAAGAGCTGCTGCATGGCTTCCGTCTCATATGAGTTCACCTTGCAGCCCAGATTGTGGAATGCCGCTTTTCTCATTTTTATCTCCTTTAAATTGAATCCTCTCTTGACTTTTGTCAGATTACTTTGTAGTATAAAAGTATTATTGTAGATAGAGGAGGTTTTTTTCATGAAAACAGTTCGTATTTCTTTAAACTCGATCGATAAAGTTAAATCCTTCGTCAACGACTTAGCGAAGTTCGACGTAGATTTTGACCTTGTTTCCGGACGTTATGTGATTGACGCTAAATCCATCATGGGTATCTTCAGTCTGGATCTGTCTAAACCGATCGATTTAAACATCCATTCTGAGAACCAGATCGATGAGATCTTAACGACACTGGCTCCGTACATTGTATAGCAACCATTAGAACGATCGAGATGGTTCTGTTTGAAACGAAAAAAACCGCTGTTAAGCAACTCGCTTTGCAGCGGTTCTTTTTTTCATAGAGAACTGCGTCCTATGAAAAAACACTCCGCGAGGATGCGCACTCGCGCGAAGCAAAAAACTGTCGCAAGCGACCGCGCGAGACGCCCGAATGTGCCAAGGCACATTCTTTTTTATATATGACTAGCACCGGATAACCTCAACCGTATCGATCGCCTCTTTTACCAGCGCATCTATCTTCTCTTCCAGATTGCGCTCGGATTTTTCAATCAGGTGCAGGACCGGCTTGGTAACCGGATGTTTGGCTACGAAGATGGTGCAGCAATCTTCATACGGCTCGATCGATGTCTCGTAGGTACCAATTTTCAGGGAAATATCGACGATATCCTGTTTGTCGAAACCGATCAGCGGGCGGAATACCGGAAGTGTGCAGACTGCATTGGTAACCGCCAGGGAATGAACCGTCTGGGATGCTACCTGACCGATGCTCTCGCCGGTGATGAGTCCGAGACAGTCGTCTTTCTTCGCCAGCTCTTCCGCAATCTTCATCATGTAGCGGCGCATGATAATCGTCAGCTCCTCATGCGGGCACTGCTCGTAGATGTAGAGCTGGATGTCTGTGAAATTGACTACGTTTAACTTGATCGGACCTGCGTATTTTGCTACCTGTTTTGCCAGATCGACTACTTTCTGTTTTGCGCGGTCGCTGGTGTATGGCGGTGCATGGAAATAGGTTGCCTCAATAGTAACGCCGCGTTTTGCGATCATGTATCCGGCTACCGGGCTATCAATACCGCCGGATAAAAGCAGCATCGCGCGTCCATTGGTTCCGACCGGCATACCGCCCGGTCCCGGAATCACCAGAGAGTATACGTTGATACGTTTTGCACGCAGTTCCACATTTAAAAGAACATCCGGATTGTGTACGTCTACCTTTGTCTCCGGGAATGCGTCCAGGATGACCTCACCGAGATCGCGGTTGACTTCCTCGGAGGTATGCGGATACTGTTTGTTTGCACGGCGGGTGTTTACCTTGAACGTAAAGTGTTTATCTGGGTATGCTTTGTCCACATACTCAACAATCTTCGCTTTCAGGTCGTCATAGCCGTTGTCCTCTAACTGGACCATCGGACAGATCGCCGCAATACCGAATACCTTTTTCAGTGCGTCGATGACCTCATCGTAATCAAATTCTTCCGCTGCGGTCGCATAGATACGCCCTGCCTCCTTGGTTACAGTAAATTTTCCATCGAGACGTTTTAACGAGTGATGGATGTGGGACACCAGCGCGTCCTCGAATACATAGCGGTTTTTACCTTTCAGGCCGATCTCCGCATATTTAATCAAAAATGTATGAAACATGGAATTTCCTTTCTACAGCAGGCTGTCATTCTTCTGCTTTCCCGCAAAAAAACTGAACAGCCATTCTTTAAACAGCCATTTTATTTCATCTGGTAACGGCGAAGTACCGGAAGCAGCTCTCCCAGAACGCCGATCGCATAGTCTACTTCTTCCTCGGTATTCAGATCACCCAGACTGAACCGGATCGTCGAATCGAGAAGTTCTTTTTTCACGCCGATTCCCTTTAAAGTACCGCTGATGCCCGGATGATTGGACGAGCAGGCGGAACCGGACGATACATAAACCCCTTTGTCCTCCAGCGCATGGAGAAGTACCTCGCTGCGGACGCCCTCAAAGCTGGCGCTGACGATCTGCGGCGCGTTGGTGCGGTCCTCACTGCCGTTGATGGTGACGCCGCCGAGCGGTTTCAATCCCGCAATCAGGTGCTCCCGGAGTGTATACAGCTTTTCGATGCGTGCATCAAAATCTTTGTACGCCTCGCGTGCTGCCACGCCGAGTCCGACACACCCCGGCACATTTTCCGTACCGGAACGCATGCCCTTCTGCTGGCCGCCGCCAAACAGAATCGGGCGGATCTTGACACCGTCGCGGATATAGAGGAATCCGACGCCCTTCGGCGCATGGATCTTGTGTCCGCTGACGGAAAGCAGGTCAATTCCCTGTTTTTTCGGACGGATCTTATATTTTCCATATGCCTGGATCGCATCGACATGGAACAATGTCTTCGGATTTTTCTTCTTGATGCACTGGCTGATCGCCTCGATCGGCTCTACTGCTCCGACCTCGTTATTGACGTACATCACAGACACCAGGATCGTGTCCTCGCGGATAGCTTTTTCCAGATCCTCCAGAGAAATATGTCCCAGATGATCGACCGGAAGATAGGTCACCTCAAAGCCCATCTCCTCCAGAAATGACATCGTATTGTAGATCGACGGATGTTCCACACCGGTCGTGATAAGGTGTTTTCCGGCTCTGCGATTTGCCAGCGCCGTGCCGATCAGCGCCGTATTGTTCGACTCTGTTCCGCCGGAAGTAAAGAGAATCTCCTTCTCCTGCACTTTCAGTGTATCCGCGATCGCCTTCTTTGCCTCGCGAATCAAATTTTCTGCTTCCACACCTTTTCTGTGCTTCGCCGCCGCGTTTCCGTAGTTGACACACATTGCATCAACGACTGCATCCTTTACGCAGTCCAGCACCTTGGTGGTCGCTGAATTATCAAAATAGGCTTCCATTTTTATCTCTATCTCCTTTGTAATTTTCCAATTACACTTCCAACTGCAGCATCAGTGCCGACAGCATACACAAGCCTGCCGTCTCCGTCCGCAAAATTCTCTTTCCAAGCGTTACGATCTCCGCCCCGTTTTCCCTGGCAAGCTCGACTTCTTCGTCCTCAAAACCGCCCTCCGGACCGATGAAAACGGCGATATCCGTACCCGGCTTGACCGACGCCAGCAGTTCCCTCGTTTTCCGGATGCCGTCCGCCGACTCATATGGCAGAAGAACCATATCGTACCCGGCTACCTCTTTGACCGCCTCTTTGTAGGTCATAAGCGGCGCCACCTCCGGGATAAGGCTGCGCTTGGACTGCTTCGCGGCGCTCTCAGAAACCGCATTCCAGCGTTTTCTCTTCGCGTCCGCTTTTTTCGCATCCAGCTTGACAACCGAGCGCTTCATGCTGACCGGAACCACCCGGTATGCCCCCAGCTCCACCGCCTTCTGGATGATCAGTTCCATCTTATCGCCCTTCGGAAGCCCCTGGAACAGGTGAATCCGCGCCGGAAGCTCTTTGTTTTCCCATTCTTCCAGAATCTTTGCCGAAACATACTCTGGTTCCAGTTCTTCCACGCGGCAGAAATAGTCGCCGCCCTCACGGCTGCTGATCAGGATCTCCTCGCCCGGCTTCATCCGCAGAACATTGCGGATATGGTTGACATCCGCGCCCTCAATCCGGATTTCTTCCGCCCCAATCTGGTGCGGTTCCACAAAAAAATGGTACATGATTATTTCTTCCTCGCTGTGACAGAAACCCACTCGCCCTGATGGGTAATCTCTACAATCTCAAAGGCATCGTTCGCCTCAAATGCCGCCTTGACTGCCTCTTCCTTCATATCAATGATACCCGATGTAATGAAGATACCATTTTTCTTAATATGAACCGGGAGCTCTTTCTGCAGCATGATGATAACGTCTGCCAGGATGTTGGCAACCGCAATGTCGTAATACTCGTATTTTACCTCGTCCTGCACTGTTTTATCGTCGATGATGTTGCCCTGTACAACCTTGAACTGCTCCGGTGCAATTCCGTTTGCTTCCAGATTCTCGCCAACGGCTGTGATCGCATTTTCATCCAGATCCGTTCCAAATACGTGTTTTGCGCCCAGTTTTAACGCCGTGATACCTAAGATACCGCTTCCGGTTCCGACATCAAGCACCTCTGAATCCGGTGTCACGTATTTCTCGAGCTGGCGGATGCAAAGCTGCGTTGTCTCATGCATGCCCGTACCAAACGCCGTACCCGGATCGATCTGAATCAGCAGCTTGTCTTTGTGCTCCTCCGGCACTGTCTCCCAGGTCGGCTTGATAAGGATGTGATCGACCGTAAACGGTTTGAAATACTGTTTCCAGTTGTTGATCCAGTCCTTATCCTCCGTCTCGGATTCTGCAAACGTGCAGGCGCCCAGATCGGTAAACGGCTTCAATTCTTCCAGCGCCTCTTTGACTTTCGCCATCATCGCCGGGATATCATCATCCTCATCGAGATAAAAACTTACCTTCGCCACGCCCTCATCCGGCGGAAGCTCCGGCAGAATGTCGATGAACATTCCCTTCGTCTCTTTCTCGGTCAGCGGGATATTGTCCTCAATCTCAATGCCCTCGATGCCGAGTTCATCCAATGTGTAGCTGATGAGATCCACCGCCTCTGTGGTGGTCGTCAGCGTAAATTTCTTCCATTTCATGTTCGTTACCTCTCTTTATTGAAACGACTTATCATCCAAACATTCACATTTCATCACGCAGCTATTTTTGCATCATTTTCACTGTAAATGTATCAAACGGCTGAATCCGCCTAATCGTTCTAATTTTCTTTTCTAATTTCCCAATAAAATCTTCACAAACAGGATCGCCAGCACCACCAGAATCAGCGGGCGCACGATCTTCTGTCCATTTCCCAATACCAGGCCGGAACCGATATAATTTCCTAAAATACTGCAGATCGCCGCAGCCAGTCCCAGCGTGTAAATGATCTTGCCGTGAATCACAAATGTGACAAACGCCGCCACATTAGACGAAAGATTGATCGCCTTTGTCGTACCCGCCGCCTCTTTCATCGTATAGCGCGCCGCTCCTGTGAGCACCAGCAGCAGGAAAGTTCCAGTTCCCGGTCCGTAAAAACCATCATAAATACCGATGATCAGCGCGGATGCCAGCGCAATCAGGAATGATTTCCGCTCCGGCAGGGTGCCCGCCAGCGAATCATCGCCCATTTTCTTATTCCGCATAACATAAAATGCAACAATCGGAAGAATCACGATCATCATATACTGTAAAATCTTATCGCTGACTAACAGAGTCAGGTTCGAACCGATCGAAGAACCGATCAGCGCCGCCACGATAAACCAGACCACCTTCTTAAACTGTATGTAACCGTTTTTGGCAAACCGCCCGGTCGCGATTGCCGTTCCCATCATGGAACTCATTTTGTTGGTTCCGAGCGCCATATGGGTCGGAACCCCGGCGATCAGGTACGCCGGAAGTGAAATCAATCCGCCTCCCCCTGCGATCGCATCCACAAAGCCTGCCAGAAATACCATCGGGCAGACGATTATAAACTGCAGTATCGTGCAATCCATGCTACATCCTCCAAAATTTTCATGCGCGCCCAAATTCCTCCTGCCGTCGCAAAACAGAAATCAAAAAGCACTCTGGGCGTACATTTCTATTCTTATTGCAAAAACTCCGCCAGTGCATAGGTACTGACGTCTAAACCATATTCCGTCAGGCGGATATGGCTATCTGTCTGGACCGCTGCTTCCAACAATCCTTCTTTCAAAAGCCTCTCGATCACCTCACCGTACACCGCTTCCATCGCCACGCCAAACCGGCGTTCAAACTCTGCCGTCCGGACGCCGCCGGTCAGCCGCAGCCCCAGAAACATAAATTCTTCCATCCGCTCCTGACGGCTCAGTTCGTGTATTTCCTCATACTGCGCGCCCGCTGCCAGTTCTTCTTTCGTAAACACCAGATAACGGTTCAAATCCGCCGTCACCTGAAAGCGTTTCCCGCCCACCAGCGAGGATGCCCCCAGACCAAGCCCCAGATACTCCACACCGATCCAGTAACCGATGTTGTGGCGGCAGGCATAGCCCGGTCTGGCATAATTGGAAATCTCATACCGCTCATAGCCCAGCTTCGCCAGTGTTGTTTTCGTGTGGTGGTACATATTCCGGTCTGTCTCCTCATCCGGCAGACATTTGCAGCCTTCATACTTCGTCTGTAAACGCTTTGGCATAGAGGCGTAATCGCCGTATTTTTCCAGATCCGCGCACATCTCCCCGTACTCTTCATATAACGGCGTGCCTTCTTCCACAATCAGGCTGTATGCGGAAATATGTTCCGGTTCAAGGTCGCAGACGAACCGCAGAGTCTCCTGCCAGCTCTCCTCCGACTGTCCCGGAAGCGCCGACATCAGATCGACATTGATATTGTCAAATCCAGCGTCCCGCGCAGCACGAAAACTCTGTAAAAACTGCTCCCGCGTATGAATCCGCCCTAAAAGCCGCAATTCCTCCTCCGAAGCCGACTGCAGCCCCAGACTCAGGCGGTTGACCCCTGCATTCCGGTAACCGGCTGCCGAATCCGGCGTCAATGTCCCCGGATTCGCCTCCATCGTGATCTCCGCATCCGGCTCTACCCGAAAGACCTGCCGGACGGCTGCCAGAATCCGCTCAATCGCCGATGGTGGAAGCAGGGACGGCGTTCCGCCGCCGATAAAGATCGTCTCCACCGTCCGCCCTGTCAGGTTTAGCCGCAGCGCCGCATTTTCAGGACACTGCCCTGCATCCTCTTCCGGAATGCTTTCAATCTCCAGGATCAGCTGATCCACATATTTTTCCCGCACGCACGCATCGGACGCAAACGAAAGAAAATCACAGTAACGGCATTTGCGGACGCAGAACGGGATGTGTATATATAATTCCATTATTCCTCGTCCAGCTTCAGGACGCTCATAAATGCCTTCTGCGGAATCTCTACGTTTCCGATCTGACGCATACGTTTCTTTCCTTCCTTCTGCTTCTCCAGAAGTTTTCTCTTTCGGGAAATATCGCCGCCGTAGCATTTTGCCAGAACGTCCTTCCGCATTGCCTTGACCGTCTCGCGGGCAATGATCTTTCCACCGACCGCCGCCTGGATTGGAATCTCAAATAAATGACGCGGAATCTCATCCTTGAGCTTCTCGCACATTTTTCTGCCGCGATCATATGCCGAACCTTCGAATACGATGAAAGAGAGCGCGTCCACTTCCTCGCGGTTGACGAGAATATCCAGTTTTACCAGCTTGGATTCCTCGTAGCCCTTTAACTCATAATCAAACGACGCGTAACCGCGGGAGCGCGATTTCAATGCATCGAAGAAATCATAAATAATCTCATTTAACGGAAGTTCATATTTCAGCAGCGCACGACTCGCCTCAATATACTCCATTCCCAGGTAAACGCCGCGGCGCTCCTGGCACAGCGTCATGATCGCACCGACAAACTCGGTCGTAACCATGATCTCCGCCGACACGATCGGCTCTTCCATATAGGCAATCTCGGACGGATCCGGCAGGTTTGACGGGTTCGTCAGCTCAATCATATCGCCGTTCGTCTTGTGCACCCGGTATACAACGCCCGGCGCCGTTGTCACAAGATCCAGATTGTACTCGCGTTCCAGGCGTTCCTGGATAATATCCAGATGAAGAAGCCCCAGGAAACCACACCGGAAACCAAAGCCCAGCGCTACCGATGTCTCTGGCTCAAAATAGAGCGCTGCATCGTTGAGCTGCAATTTTTCCAGTGCATCCCGCAAATCCGGATATTTCGCACCGTCCGCCGGATAAAGACCGCAGTATACCATCGGCGTTACCTTCTTGTAACCCGGAAGCGGCTCTGCGCATGGGTTGTCCAGATCGGTGATCGTATCGCCCACGCGGGTATCCTGCACATTTTTAATACTGGCAGTCACATAACCAACCATACCGGCTGAAAGCTCTTCGCACGGAATAAACTGACCTGCGCCAAAATATCCGACCTCCACAACCTCGGCAGCCGCTCCGGTCGCCATCATTTTCATGCGTGTGCCTTTTTTGATCGTACCGTTCTTCACACGGCAGAATACGATAACGCCCTTGTAAGAATCATACAGAGAGTCGAAAATAAGCGCCTGCAGCGATGCCTCCGGATCGCCCGCCGGTGCCGGGATCTTCTGCACGATCTCCTCCAGAACTGCCTCGACATTTAAGCCGGTCTTCGCAGAAATGCGCGGTGCATCTGACGCCTCCAGACCGATCACATCCTCGATCTCCGCTGCCACGCGCTCCGGATCCGCACTCGGCAGATCGATCTTATTTAACACCGGAATGACCTCCAGATCATGATCCAGCGCCAGATATACATTCGCCAGCGTCTGCGCCTCGATTCCCTGTGCCGCATCCACAACCAGAATCGCGCCGTCGCACGCCGCCAGGCTTCGGGAAACCTCGTAGTTAAAGTCCACATGTCCAGGCGTGTCGATTAGATTAAAAATGTACTCCTGACCGTCTTTCGCCTTATATACCGTGCGGACTGCCTGCGACTTGATGGTAATACCTCTCTCCCGCTCCAGATCCATGTTATCAAGCACCTGCGCCTGCATCTCACGGCTCGTTAAAAGTCCCGTCATCTCAATAATACGATCTGCCAGCGTTGATTTGCCGTGATCGATATGTGCAATGATGCAGAAATTTCTGATTTTGCTCTGATCTATAATTGCCATCCGTTCATTCCTCTCTCTGTATCACTTTGTTTGGCAGCAACATGTTTGCTGCGATATCTTATTTTTTATTTAAAATCATCTTTTATAATAAATAACACCTGATCTAAATGAATATACCATTTTTTCAGGTACGCCGCAAGTCCTGAAATAGAAAAAGCCTTGACTAAAAGCCTTGCCATTAGCCTGTCAGCACCTGATCCAGAAGCTGCGCCAGCGGATCCATCGCATTGACCGCCTCTTCATATGTATTCGTCTGTGCTCCGACTTCGATCAACGCCGAGCGCGGGCGTAGATGCAGATTGTAACGAAGCCCCTTTAAATAAATCGTCCGCGTAAACCCAGGATATATCTGATCGGCATTCCACTTCATCTGAAAACTGAACGCCAGATTTTCCTTCCGGCAGGGATTTGCCAGATACTCGATCGGTCCGTCCGGCGTCTCGCTGGTACCGTTGAAAAACATGATCTGTGCCGTTGGTTTCCCTTCTATCTGCGTGACTAGATGCGTCTGCTCGCTGACACCGTCCCGGTGCACATCTAAAATCACCTGAATCGACGGGTATTTCTGCAAAAGGTTCGTGACACCCTCGCAGGCATATGTATAGGCACGGCTCCGGTCTAGATGCCCCGACTTCATATCATAGGCAGTTGTATCGTGCCAGACCTGATATCCTTTCGCCCGCAGCCGTTTTGCCAGCTCTTCCCCCAGAGACACCACCGCTCCCTTTCCGTCGCTTCCCGCATAATCTCTATAATTTTCCTGCGAATGGGTATGATAAATCAAGATCTGTGGTCCGTCCGCCTCGTCCTTCCTGATTGTCAGATCCATCGATAAAAATGTCTCTGCGTTCATCAGGCTCCGGTCAATCGATGCCGTCGGGTGGATTGTAAAAAAATGCTGGATCAGATAATCATAATCTTCCAGCTTTTTCCGCAGACGCGGGCTGTCCACCAGTGCGGCAGGATTTGCCCTCTCTGTCTTTTCTCCATTCTTTCCAGCACTATACAGCCTCTCTTCGTCTGTCTCTCCGCCGCCCTGTCTCCCACTTCCATGAACAAGCCCGTTCCATTTTCCAAGTAAAGTTCCATCCACCAGCCTACTCCCGGAAAACTGTGCCAGGAAATCCATATACTCCTGCCGGACTTCCTGTTCTTCCAGATATTTATAATAGGACGGATCGGCTTCTCCCTGCGTCTGTTTCTTCCACCCGGCAAGTCTATGCCTTTTCCCCTCCTCCGAATCTGGTATATCCCGCAAATTAGTCCCCCAGACCGGATACCAGGACCTTACCACCGCATTCTGCACAGCTGTCCAGATGAATGCACGCATCTTCCAGCCGACTGTCAGCAAAAACAGAACCATCAGGAGCCCGGCTGCCCTCTGCCACCACCGCACCGCATTCATCTCCCTTCTTTCCTGTTCTATCCTATGCGATTAGCAAAGTGTAGTTTCCTGTTTGGTTCTGTTTTTCAATCTGGCATTTTTTTCAGTGTTATCTTTCTTCCTCCAGCCGTTCCACTGCCCGCCGGATCCCCTCGGCGATTGCTGCGCTCAGCTTGCAGATACGCTCGTCCATGTCCTGCGGGGTCACAAACATCGCTCCAAATTCAGGTTCCAGAAGTTCCCGGATCAGCTCATACTGGCTGTCCGAATCCAGTTCCCGGATGTATTCACCGAACCGGCTGCCCTCTTTTGAGGCGGTTAGTGTCCGCACTAACGCATTGACCGTCCCGTGAACGATCGCCGCCGCGCCCACAACCGTCGGAACGCCGATCGCGATTACCGGCACGCCGAGATTTTCCCGCGTCATTCCCCGGCGGTGGTTGCCGACGCCGGAACCCGGATGAATTCCTGTATCCGTCAGCTGAATGGTGCTTGCCAGACGGTGGACGTTTCGCGCCGCCAGCGCGTCGACCGCGATCACCAGATCCGGGCGGCTCTCCCGCACGACGCCGCGGACAATTTCTGCCGTCTCCATCCCTGTCTGTGCCATCACCCCCGGATGGATACCGCTGAGAACCGGATGCACCGTCCGCCCCGCTTTCTCAGCCGTATAGAGGTATGTGCCATTTCTTCTGCCTGGCTCCGTCCGCAGATGGCGGTTCATCGAAAGCCCATCCACCACGCGCGGTCCCAGCGAATCCGGCGTCACCTGCCGGTTTCCCAGTCCCGCTACCAGAATCGAAAGTCCGGCCATGGTTGAAGCACAGTTTTTCCGGATCAGGGACGCCAGCTGCCGTCCTAACTCCCCGGCAGCCGCCTCACAGTATACATCCTCTGTCTCCGACAGACCCGGATCTTCCATCGTCAGGTAGGTTCCCATCGGCTTTCCCATTGATTCCGCACCTTTTTCGTTCAAAATCGAGACTTCCGTCATCCGGATCGAACTGCCATGACAGCGCCATTCCCGCAGCGCCACACCGCCGATTTCGCCCCCATTCCCCTCAAAACTTTCTCTCTCCTCCAACGCCAGATCCGTCCGATTTTCAAACATGGCTGCTCCCTTCTATCTCACAACTCAATCACAACCCGCACCACCATAAGGCTTAAATTCCATCCTATCACTTTTTACTTCAAGATAGCCTTATTATTTTTCTCAATTCGTAACTGTTCAGTACCTTCACAGTCACGCGCAAAAATCCATTAAAACGCAGTAAATGCGCAGACCTACTGAACAGTTACCTCAATTTTTATATTTTCCAGAAATATATATTTTATTCTCTCAAAAAAACCTAACGCTTTTTTGTTTCATAGGACGCAATTTCCTGTGAAACAAAAAACTGCGCCACCCAGCCCAGATATTTGACATCGCCCGCAAGGATAGGCGCCGCCTGATATCCGGTCAGATACCGCAGTTTATACGTTTATTTTTCGAATTTTTCTAAAACTCTATTCTATTTCTCGCCGTCCGCACTCTCCACCGGCGTTACTGTTCACACACGTGTGCTCAGCAACGGGATTTTGCCGATGCTACGCATTCCAAATCGGCAAAATCTGCTGCCGGAACTGTATCGTACGGAATTTTCAGTTCAGAAAATTCCTACCTGTGAACAGTTACCCACCGGCATCTATTCCCCCGGATGTTCCACCTTCCAGATCTCCGTCTCCAGATAGTTCCAGATCTCTTCTCTGCCCTGTTTTGTCTCGGCGGAGAACGGAATCATCATCACTTCGGTGCCGACTCCCAGACCTGTTCTGAGAATCTTTAACTGTTTCTGGAGCTGGCTGCGCTTGATCTTGTCAGCCTTGGTCGCAATCAGGATCGGCTGGAAGCCCTGGGAAACGATCCAGTCGTACATGAGTTTGTCGTTTGAAGACGGCTCATGACGGATATCAATCAGCAGGAAGACGCAGCGAAGCATCTGCGATTTGTGCAGATAATTCTCAATCATCTTGCCCCACTTTGCCTTGACCTCAACGCTCGCGCGCGCGTAGCCGTAGCCTGGCAGATCGACGTAGTAAAACGCGTCGTTGATATGGTAAAAATTGATCGTCTGGGTCTTGCCCGGCTGCGAGGATGTTCTCGCATAGGATCGGCGGTTCATCAGCGCATTGATCAGGGACGATTTGCCGACGTTTGATTTGCCTGCAAACGCGAATTCAGGCTGTGTATTTGCCGGCAGCTTACTGGTGATACCGCAGACGGTTTCCAGATTTACATCTTTTATAATCATATTTTTTCTCCTACTAAACCGCTATTTCTCCGGTACAAATGCCTCTCGGATGACTTCGTTCATCTCCTTGATGTATACGATCTCCATTCCTTTCGTGATTTCCTTCGAAAGTTCCTTGACATCCGGCTGATTTTTCGCCGGTACCAGTACCTTTTCCACCTGCGCCATGCGGGCTGCGAGCAGTTTTTCTTTCAGACCGCCGATCATCAGCACATGACCGCGCAGCGTTACCTCGCCGGTCATCGCCACACGCGGCAGTACCTTCCGTCCTGTCACCGCCGACAGCATCGCCGTTGCCATCGTGATTCCGGCCGATGGACCATCCTTCGGCACCGCGCCCTCCGGGATATGCAGGTGAATATCGTGTTTCTCGAAATAGTTCTCCTTCACGCCGTAATCAGATGCAACCGAACGCACATAGGTCAGTGCAATCTGCGCCGACTCCTTCATAACATCGCCCATCTGACCCGTCATCTGCAGCACGCCTTTGCCCGGCATGACATTGACCTCGATCTGCAGTGTATCGCCGCCGACGCTCGTCCACGCCAGACCGCGCACGATACCGACCTGTGCCTCATTTCCGGCTGCATCGAAGAAGACTTTCTCGCGTCCCAGATAATGATCCAGATTCCGCTCTGTCACGCGGATCGACGGTTTCTTCTTCTCCAGCACCTCTCTGGCTGCCTTGCGGCAGATATCGCCAACCCGGCGCTCCAGATTCCTGACTCCAGCTTCCCTGGTGTAGCTGTGAATCATTTTCTCCAGCGCCGAACCCGTGATATTTAACTGTTCCTTCGAAAGGCCATTCTTCTCCAACTGTTTCGGAATCAGATAGTCTTTTGCAATGTGATATTTTTCATTTTCCGTGTAACTATTGACTTCAATCAGCTCCATACGGTCCAGCAGCGGTCCAGGGATCGTCTGCGTTGTATTCGCCGTCGCGATAAATAATACCTCCGACAGGTCAATCGGGATCTCCACATAATGGTCGCGGAATTTCACATTCTGCTCGCTGTCCAGCACCTCTAAGAGCGCCGAGGATGTATCTCCCTTATAATCGCTGCTGACTTTGTCGATCTCATCCAGCAGCATCAGCGGATTGGCAACCCCTGCCTGCTTGAGCCCTTCCACGATGCGTCCCGGCATCGCGCCGACGTAGGTCTTTCTGTGACCGCGGATCTCCGCCTCGTCGCGCACGCCGCCCAGGCTGATGCGGACATATTTGCGTCCCATCGCCTTCGCAATCGAGCGGGCGATCGAAGTTTTACCGGTTCCAGGCGGTCCCACCAGGCAAAGGATCGGGCTGGTGCCCTTCTTCGTCAGGATGCGGACTGCCAGGTATTCCAGCACGCGCTCTTTGACCTTTTCCAGACCATAATGGTCGGCTTCCAGAATCTCTTCCGCATGCTTCAGGCTCGCGTTATCCTTCGTCATTTTGTTCCACGGCAGTTCCAGCACCGTTTCCAGATATGTCCGGATCACATTCGCATCCTGGCTGCCAGCCGGCATATTCTGGAAACGGTTGATCTCCTTGCGGATCCGCTCCTTTACTTCCACGCTGGCTTTGATCTTCTTCAACTGTTCCTTCATCTCGTCCGCATCAGAAACCGGATTTTCCTCTCCCAGCTCCTCCCGGATCACACGCAGCTGCTCCCGCAGAATATAATCACGCTGATTTTTATCCAGCGCCGCCTTTACCTTCGTCTGAAACTCGCGTTTCACGCGGTAAACCTCTAATTCCGTCAGCAGAAGCTGCAGCTCTGTCTCATACATCTCCGTCAGCGTCCGGCATTCCAGTACCGACTGGCGCGCTTCATAGTTCCACGGGAACTGGGCTGATATCTGGTTCATTAATTCGGTCAGATCTGGCTGTGCGATCAACGGACTTAATACTTCACGTCCCGCTGCCACATTTAATTTTCCGTATTCTTCCAGCTTTTCTTTCAGGATCCGGAGCATCGCCTCTTTCTGAATCGTGTCCAGATCGTCCTCGACCGGATCCAGAATCTCCACGATCGCAGTGCAGCATGCCTCGCCCTTCTCCATCTCCAGAAGCTCGGCTCTCTCCTGCCCTTCCACCGTGACGCGCACCATGCCGCCCGGCATCTTGACAAGCTGTTTCACGTAGCCAATCGTTCCTACCTGAAAAATCCCGTCAATATCCGGGATCACCTCATCCGGCTGCTTCTGCGTCGCCAGAAATACTCGCTGATCGCCCACCATCGCCTGCTCCACCGCCGCGATGGATTTATCCCGGATGATATCGAAATTTACCGTCATCTGCGGCAGCACGGTCAGTCCGCGCAGCGCGATCATCGGCATTGTCAGTTTCTTATCTTCCATAACACCTTTATCTTTCTTAATCAAACGTATCGTTATTTCCTGTGAAAAGAAAAACAGGGGTCTGCCTATGGCAGTTCGCCATCTCACAGACCCCATTAACAGCCGCCATTCTCAAGCTGCTGCATTTATTTTCCTTTACATTTACGCAATCTCGCCGGTTCTGTCTTTCTTAGAACGTCCTGTAAAAGACTTGCGGGGCACCGTATTGTCGCGATATACCAGCTCCGGCGCACTCTTTCCCTCGACTACGTCTTTGGTAATCGTGCAGATGCCGATCGTGGAATCGGACGGAATCTCATACATGGTATCCATCATCAGGGACTCCATGATAGAACGAAGTCCTCTGGCTCCCGTCTTTCTCTCGACTGCCATGTGGGCGATCGCCATCAGCGCATCATCCGTGAACTCCAGCTTCACGCCGTCCAGATCGAGAAGCGCCTGATACTGCTTGATCAGTGCATTCTTCGGCTCTCTTAAAATGCGGACCAGCGCCTCCTCATTGAGCGTCTGGAGCGATACCGTGATTGGCACACGACCGATAAACTCCGGAATCAGACCAAACTTCGTCAGATCCTGCGGCATTACCTGTTTCAGAAGCTCATCGATATCCTGATGCTTGCGATCCACAATATCGGAGTTAAATCCGATGGAACCGGCACCTAAACGGCTGTCGATGATCTTCTCCAGACCGTCAAATGCACCGCCGCAGATGAACAGGATGTTGGTCGTATCGATCTGAATCAGTTCCTGCTGCGGATGCTTTCTGCCGCCCTGCGGCGGAACACTGGCAATGGTTCCTTCCAGAATCTTTAAAAGCGCCTGCTGTACACCCTCGCCCGATACATCGCGGGTGATAGATACATTTTCAGACTTCTTCGTAATTTTATCAATCTCATCAATATAAATGATGCCGTACTCTGCCTTGCTGACGTCGTAATCAGCCGCCTGGATGATCTTCAAGAGAATGTTCTCTACATCCTCGCCGACATATCCAGCCTCGGTCAGAGTGGTCGCATCCGCGATGGCAAACGGTACATTTAAGATCTTCGCCAGCGTCTGCGCCAGGTATGTCTTACCGGAACCGGTCGGTCCGAGCATCAGGATGTTGCTCTTCTGAAGCTCTACATCCTGCGTGGACTTGGACATAACTCTCTTGTAATGGTTATAAACCGCTACGGAGAGCACCTTCTTGGCGTCGTCCTGTCCGATGACATACTCATCGAGAAATTCTTTGATTTCCTTCGGCTTCAGCAGGTTGATTCCGCTGAAATCCGGTC
Source organism: Clostridium sp. AF32-7AC (assembly GCF_003477925.1). Classification (NCBI taxonomy): domain Bacteria; kingdom Bacillati; phylum Bacillota; class Clostridia; order Eubacteriales; family Clostridiaceae; genus Clostridium; species Clostridium sp. AF32-7AC. The sequence continues at coordinate 471,607 of NZ_QUEG01000001.1, read as the reverse complement.
CTTTTTCCTGATCGGCAAATTCCTCTTCCAGAATCTCCGAGCAGAGTTCGATACAGTCATCGCAGATATATACATTATCTGTGCCAGCGATCAGTTTTCTAACCTGATCCTGTGTCTTGCCGCAAAATGAGCAGCGTATTTTGTCGTCTGTTCTGCCTGGCATACTTCCACCTTGTTCCTTTCTATTATTCCATCCAGAAATCTAATTAGTGGTTGGTAATGACACAATCAATCAGACCATACTCTTTCGCCTGCTCTGCTGTCATGTAATTATCACGCTCTGTATCACGCACGATCACGTCATACGGCTGGCCTGTATTGGCTGCCAGAATCTCATTTAATTTCTTCTTGGTACGAAGAATATTCTCCGCTACGATCTGGATCTCGGTTGCCTGTCCTCTCGCGCCGCCGGATGGCTGGTGAATCATCACTTCTGCGTTCGGAAGTGCATATCTCTTTCCTTTGGTACCGCCGGAAAGCAGGAATGCGCCCATGCTGGCTGCCATACCCAGACAGATGGTAGATACATCACATTTGATATAATTCATCGTGTCATAGATCGCCATACCTGCGGTAACAGAACCGCCCGGGCTGTTGATATATAAGCTGATATCCTTATTCGGATCCTCTGCCTCCAGAAACAGAAGCTGTGCTACAACCAGGCTGGCTGTCACATCATTTACTTCCTCTCCCAGGAAAATGATACGATCTTTAAGCAAACGGGAGTAAATGTCATACGTCCGCTCGCCGCGGCTGGTGGATTCAAGGACATAAGGTACTAAACTCATGATTCTTCCTCCTATAATTGAGAATGAATGTTTATGGCAAAAATTGTTATAGTTCACACGCGTGCAAACTGTAACAGGATTTTGCTGATGCTTCGCATTACAAATCAGCAAAATCTGCTGCTACTATGTTATCGCACGGCACTTTCGGTTCCAAAAGTGCCTGCCTGTGAACAGTAATACAAAATTCTATGATGCCTTAGGACACCATAGAATTCTGCCTTATTTCAGTATTCGCTTTTATCGGTTTGATTAAGCAAGCTTTGCCTGCTCTACCAGTAAATCGATCGCTGCCTGAACTTTCAGGTCCTCACGGATCTGCTCTTTCTCGCGCTCACCCATCATTTCTTTCAGCTTAGCGCCTTCCAGTTTGTAGGATGCTGCGATCTCGTTGATCTGCTCGTCAAGCTTCTCATCGGAAACTTCTACGTTCTCAACTTCAACTACTTTCTCAAGAACCAGTCTGGTCTTGATTCTCTTCTCTGCTTCCGGACGCATCTGCTCCATCAGCTTCTCCGGTGTCATGCCGGTATATTTCATGTAATCGTTGATGTTTAAGCCCTGGCTCTGCAGACGACGAGCGTAATTCTCTACCATCTCTCTTGCCTGAGTGTCAACCATCGGCTGCGGCAGTTCCATCTGAGCATTCTCAATTACTTTCTCGATTACGTTGTTCTCGTTCTCTACTTTAGCATCCTGCTCTTTCTTCTCCTGCAGTTTCTTGCGGATGTCTGCTTTGTACTCATCCAGAGTATCGAAATCAGATACTTCGCTTGCGAACTCATCGTTCAGCTCCGGAAGCTCGTTTCTCTTAACTTCTTTGATGGTTACAACGAACTTAGCCGGTTTGCCAGCCAGCTCATCTGCATGGTACTCAGCCGGGAAAGTAACGTTTACGTCACAGGTCTCGCCTTTTTTCTTGCCGATTAACTGATCCTCAAAGCCCTCGATGAAGGAATGGGAACCGATTACCAGCGGATAATCTGTACCAGCGCCGCCGTCAAATGTCTTGTCATCAATGTAGCCGGTGAAGTCGATGATCGTGTTGTCGCCGTCCTCGATTGCGCCGTCTTCTACGTCGATCAGTCTGCCGTTTTTCTTACGTGCTGCAGTCAGCTCGTTCTCTACATCCTCGTCTGTCACAACAGCTTCTGCCTTCTTAACTTCTACGCCTTTGTACTCGCCCAGAGTTACTTCTGGTTTCAGAGCTACGGTTGCCTCGTAGATGAATGCCTTACCTTTTTCGATCTGAGTTACTTTGATCTCCGGAGTGGAAACAATCTCTTCCTTGCTCTCCTCTGCTGCCTTCGGATAAGATGAGTCGATCACTTCGTTTGCTGCATCCTCATAGAAAATGCCAGCGCCATACATCTTCTCCAGCATAGCTAACGGTGCTTTACCTTTACGGAATCCCGGGATGCTGAATTTGTTTTTGTTCTTGTTGTACGCATTTTTGATTGCTGCATCAAACTCTTCAGCCGGAACTTCGATGGTCAGCTTTGCCATGTTCTTCTCTAATTTTTCTACCTGTAAACTCATTTTAAGGGGTCCTCCTTGCTTCTATATGTGAACCGCCATTCTACCGGGCGTTACACTTCAAGATAGCATTATAGCATATCTGCGTGCTAAATACTAGCGGAAAATATAATTTTGCGTTCACTTTTTGCGGGTTTATGAGTGGTTTTAGGTGGGTTTTATGCCATTTTTGATGTATTTTCTGTGTGTTTTTTAGTTGAAACTACACCTGGTCATACTGAATTGAATCTTTGACCTGTAATGCTACCGGGCGATCGACTAAGAGCGATGCCAGCTCAATTCCCAGATCCAGCGCATATCCAAGTCCACGCGCCGTTGTGATATTGCCGTCCGTCACAACGCCCGCACCCGTCAGCTTCGCACCGGTCAGGGCATCCTCAAAGCCCGGATAGCAGGTTGCCTTCCTGTCCTTCAAAAGCCCCAGCTGCCCCAGAATGCTCGGAGCCGCACAGATCGCTGCCAGGCGCTTTCCAGCAGCATCTGACTGCACCAGTGCATCGCAGAGCGGTTTGCACGCCATCAGATTTTTCGTTCCCGGCATACCGCCCGGAAGGAACAGAAGATCCGCTTTCATCGGATCAATCTCATGCAGCAGGGTGTCTGCATGAATGCCAAATCCATGTGCGCCCTTCACCTCTTTTTTACCCGTAATCGAAACCAGTTTTACCTTCACACCCGCGCGGATCAGCACGTCTGCCGTCGCCAGACATTCCACTTCTTCCAGTCCATCTGCTAAAAATGCGTATACTACAGCCATGATTATTTCCTCCTGTTCTTTATTTTTATAAGACTTTTTATATTAATTTTTTTATTTTCCACAAAGTAATCATTTTTTCTTTTTAGATATCAGAAAATCATTGCAACTGTTCAATTCGTTCACTTTTTTATTCTTCATGAACCGCATTCGTTGTTTTTCCAGCTTTTCCTTTTGAAAATGCCTTTACTAGCACCCACACATTCACTGCCTCGTCAAGAATCAGGCTCAAAATCCAGCCACAGAGCACATCGACCAGCGAATGCTGTTTGATGAACATGGTTGAAAGACAAATCAGAATCGTGACAATCCACGAAAGTGTACGGATCGGTTTCTTGTTCCGCACACTTGCCGCGTGGCAGATCGTCAGATGCACCGCCACAGTGCTCGATACATGGATCGACGGGCAGACATTGTTCGGCGGATCCACCCTCCGCAGAAACCGCACAATCTGCGCGCAGAAATTCTGTGATGTGATCTCCTGCCGCAGATTTAAACCGTTTGGTGCCAGCAGGTAGACAAATAAGCAAAAGGTTGCTCCTGCAAACATCACAAAACAAAGCCGCAGATATGCCTCCCGATCCTTGATCATAAAATAAAGCATAAACACCGGCACCCACGCGTACCACAGAAAATACGGCAGTACAAACCATTCATTAAACGGTATCAGGTCATCGACCGCACAGTGTATAATATGAACATCCGATGGTTCATGCAGCTCCAGCAGAAAAAATCCTGACAGAAACACCAGCATATAGAGTCCTGCCAGACAGTAGCGGTGCGTTTTGATCCAATTCATTACTTGTTTTATCATTAATAATATACCTTTGTATTGTTCTTTCGTTTTTATTCTTTCGTTTTTAATACCAGGTTTTCCGCCAGCGCCAGACGGCTGTTCTGGTACTCGCCCGTAAACGTCACCTCGCGCCCGAACCATTCCGGCGGCACAAAGGCATGTGCGGCTTCCTCACTTGGAAATTCAACCTCCGCCAGCTTCAATCCCTCATATTCACCTAAAAAAATGTCCAGCTCAATCGTGTACTCCGTTCCTTCCATCGGAATCAGATAACGCTTTTTCGTCAGAATCCTGCCGTCAGCCTTCGAGCGGAGATGCTCATAGGATTCCTTCGTCAGCGGCAGATTGTATTCCTCCCGCGCCATCAGTCCTTTGGATTTGTAGGTCAGATAATAGGTGTCATCCTCCTGACGGACACGCACAACCGGGGCAGTGCTTAGATATGCCTGCTCGATCTGGTGGAAGGGGTATCCGGCTATATCAAATGGAATGTGACTAATTAAATATTTGCGTTCGATTTCCATAAAATTAGTTGTCCTTTTTATATTTCTTAAAAAGTCTTAACAAAAGTACCGTATTTCTCCAAAATGAGAAAGCCATTTTTCTATAATTTCTTCACTGTTGGCCTCTATCACCCGAATCATACTGTTCAAAATTTGGGCTGATATTTTGGAAGAATTGTGGCTGAGCAATGCCTTGCCCGTACTGGTTATCCACACTTTTGTCGCATTTGAAGTTGCTCTTCCCTCTGCAATATGGACATGCACCGGTTCCAGCGGCTCATTTTCATTCGACCAAAAATATACAATATATGGTCCAATCCTAAAAATTTGCGGCACTCAGAATTCCTCCCTCTTGTGAAAACTCCATAATCAAGTGTGCATTTTCCCGAATCAGTTTCTTGAAATAACTCATTTCCATATCTGAATAACCATTTATATTCTCCCACTTGTAATCTGGCAAATAGCATATCGCATTGTGAAATCCATCTTTTTCATCGGGTGTTTCTATATAAACTTTAACCCTGCCATCTGCCCGCATTTCAGAATGGGTAATTTCCGTATCATCATTTAAGGTCATAAATGGGTACATCATCTTTCTTCCTCCTCTCATTTATCCTCAAAACAGTTTTAACCACGGCTGCTTTCTACTTATTCAGCATCCCCATCACCACAACCACCACAAACAGTACCACCATCACGCCGATAAAAATATCCATCGTCCGCACAGAGACATGCACATGGTCATAGATGCGCTCTTTGATGGTCTTTTCTTTCATGAGTTCCAGCTCCCGGCGGAGCTTTTCATTCTCCGCTTCCAGTTCCTCCAGAGTTTTATCTGCCGTCTCCTCTGCCGCTTCTTTCGCCGTCTCCAGTTTTTCGCTCACTGTTTCTTTTATCGTCTCATTCTTTTCCAGCATTTCGTTTTCGCTCATCCTTGTTCCTTTCAGAATATGGCTTGTTTTCTCTGCTGCTCACTCTGAAACAGCCTCTTCTCTTATTATATCCATAAAAATAAGTTCAGGCAATCCAAAAATATTTTTCCGTCACTGTCAAAGCAAGCGCTGGCACGCCATCTCGTCCACCATCCCCCTGCCGATTACAACTTTTCAGATTTATACAAGAAAAAATCCTGCCCGGCAGTTTATATAATAGAAGATTCCAACGGATTATCCTATTATAAAAAACTCCCCCGCCATGCATCCATGGAGAGGGAGTTTCTGATTTCTTTTCGAACTTATATTTATGTACGGTTTCAGACGACTTTTCATATGGTACATACATTCTCGTCAGAACACAGTTAATCTTATTACTTCTTCGCAATATACTTACGGATATCCAGCGCAATCGCAACAACGATAACGATACCCTGTGCAATATACTGATAGTTCGGGTCGATGCCGAGGAACTGTAAGCAGGTCTTTAAGAACTCGAATACAAGTACACCGATGATAACACCGGAGATACGTCCGATACCACCGTTTACAGATACACCACCGATGGTACAAGCTGCAATAGCCTCCAGCTCGTAACCGTTACCGGTATTTACACCGGCACCACCAGATTTAGCTCCCAGAAGGAAACCTGCGATAGCATACAGTGCAGTAGCTGTTACATAGATGATGATCTTGGTTTTCTTAACATTTACACCAGCAACCTCTGCTGCTGCCTCGTTGCCGCCGATTGCATACATATATTTACCATGGCGGGGGTAGTTAAATACGAACCACATGATCGCGCCGATGACAAATGCAATGATGAACAGGTACGGAATACCGAAGAAGTTACCATTTGCAATGATGGTATACTCCTGACGATAACCGCCTAACGGAACGGATTTTGTGTAAACCAGGTTGATACCGTATACGATCATCTGCATACCCAGGGTACCGATGAAAGCCGGTACATTCAGGTAAGCAACTACGATACCATTGATAAGACCAAATACACAGCAGATAGCAATACAGATAAGGAGAATCAGCCATACGTTCTGCTCGCCAAATCCTTTGGTAAGTTCAAAATGTCCGCTGTAATCACTCTTCTGGAGCAGAGTACCTGCCAGGCAGGCAGAAAGTCCAACCAGACGTCCTGCAGAAAGGTCGGTACCTTTCGTAATCAGACAGCCGGATACGCCGACTGCGATGATGAAACGGCATGCTACGTTGATGGAAATGTTGCTAAAGTTGCTACGGCTGAAGAAGTTCTGTTTTGTTACACCAACAAAGAGAACCATCAACAGGATCAGAATAACGATACCGTTATTGATCAATATATCTTTTACATTCAGTTGTTTCTTATCCATTCTCTCTTCCTCCTTTAGAACTTAGTCGCGTAGCTCATGATACGCTCCTGAGTTGCTTCCTCACCCTGTACCTCACCGGTAATGTGACCATTACACATGACAAGGATACGGTTCGACATACCAATCAGCTCCGGCATCTCAGATGAAATCATGATGATACCTTTGCCCTGCTTTGCCAGGTCAATCATGATCTGGTAGATCTCGTACTTGGCACCAACGTCGATACCACGGGTCGGCTCATCCATGATGAGGATATCCGGGTTGTTGGCCAGCCAGCGGGAAATCAGAACCTTCTGCTGGTTACCGCCTGAAAGTGACTGAATCAGTGTCTTACTGCTCGGCGTCTTGATTGAAAGCTTTGCCACGTTATCCTTGACAAGCTGCTCAATCTTCTTCTTATTCAGTTTGATACCATAGTGTAAATACTGATCCAGGGAGGAAATTGATACATTATCTGCAATGGACAGACATCCCAGAATACCAGTTCCGCGTCGGTCCTCGGTAATCATACCGATACCGCCCCGGATTGCATCCTGCGGACGCTTAATGTTCATTTTCTTACCCTTAATATAAACTTCTCCGGATTTAATATGACGCATACCGAAGATACCTTCCATCAGTTCCGTTCTCTGAGCACCTACCAGGCCGCCGAATCCAAGAATCTCGCCTCTTCTAAGGGTGAAGGAGCAATCCTGGAAGGAACGATCATGGATACTGGAATATCCTCTGACATCCAGCAGTACCTCTCCGGCTTTTGTATCATTCTTCGGAGGATAGATATTGGTCAGCTCACGACCAACCATCTGTTTGACGATCTCATCATCCGAAATCTCGTCCATATGCCAGGAACCAACATAGGTGCCGTCTCGCATGATGGTAATATCATCACAAATCTCACGAATCTCCGCCATCTTATGGGAAATATAGATAAGGGATACGCCTCGTGATTTCAGGTCACGGACAATGCGGAAAAGCGCCTCTACCTCATTATCCGTCAAGGAGGAAGTCGGCTCGTCCAGAATTACAACTCTGGCATTTAAGGATACAGCCTTGGCAATCTCGACAGACTGCATCTGGGCGATGGACATGGTTCCCAGTTTTGCCTTCGGGTTATACGGCATCTTAACATCGTCCAGCCATTTTGCTGTCTCTTCAAACATCTTTTTATGGTCGATGACCTGAATCGGACCAAATTTCTTGGTTGGATAACGACCGGTGTACATATTCTCTGCTACCGTTCTCTCAGGTATCGGCTGCAGCTCCTGATGTACCATGGCCAGTCCTCTGTGAAGGGCTTCATCCGGATTGTGGATCTCCACTTTTTCTCCATCCAGATATACCTCACCTTCATCCATATGATAAATACCAAAGAGACATTTCATCAAGGTGGATTTACCAGCGCCGTTTTCTCCCATCAGTGCATGGACGGTGCCGGGACGTACTTTGAGGTTTATCTTGTCCAGAGCTTTTACGCCAGGGAAGCTTTTCGATACCCCGCGCATCTCCAATCTGTACTCTGCCATCCCATTCTCTCCTTTCATAAAATCGGGTGTGCCATCTGCACACCCGACACTTTATTCACTCCCCCGCAGGGGAGTGATATGTTCATAACCGTCCTTCTCTGAACAGCTACAATTATTTAATCATTTCCAGAATATCGCCAGCGTTCTCAGTTGTAACCTTTACATAGTCTACCATGTATACGTTGTCAACATCTTTGCCGTTTACGAAATCCAGAGCTTTGTCAGCTGCTGTATGAGCCTGTCCGAAGTAATCGTTGAATACGGTACCGGTCATCTTGTCGTTCATAACGTTCTCAACAACCTCAACCAGAGCATCAACACCTACCAGGTAAATATCTTTGTTTACAGTTCTTCCAGCTGCCTCGATAGCCTGCAGAGCACCAAGAGCCATAGCATCGTTGTTGCAGAATACAACATCGATCTTGTCGCCGTACTGGGACAGAGCGTTAGCAGTGATCTCCTGACCCTTTGTCTGATCCCAATCACCACGCTGCTTGGTCAGCTCTTCAACCTCTACGCCAGCTGCCTTTAAAGCCTCAACGGATTTCTCAGTTCTGTACTGAGCATCTACGTTCTCCGGATCACCCTGAACCATGATGTAACGAACAACGCCGTCGCCGTCTGCATCACCCTTGTTCTCAAGCTCAGCGATCTCTTCACCCTGATATGTACCGGACTGTCTAGCATCAGCACCTACATAAGTAGCTTTGATGCCGTCGTCAACCCAAGCCTGCTCTCTCTCAGCATCCGGCTCACGGTTGATGTAAACAACCGGGATACCTGCTTCGTTGCAGATGTTGGTTACATCCGGCTCAGAAGAAGCCTGAACCAGGTTGATGATCATAACATCAAATCCCTGGGTAACGAAGTTACGGATCTGGTTCATCTGCTCGGACTGGTCATTCTTACCATCCATGATGGAGATGTTCTCTGCCTTTAAGCCAAGCTCATCTACTAAATATTTCTGAAGTTCGTTTCTATACAGTGTCATGAAGTTATCAGCGAACTGGTAAATAGAAATACCAACTTTAACTTCTGCCGGATCTTTTCCTTCGATTGCTTCTTTAACAGTCTCTGCTGCGTCAGCTGCTGCTGTTGTCTCTTCTGCCGCTGCAGTTGTCTCTGCCGGTTTGCTGGAGCAAGCAGTTACGGAAAATGCCATTGCAGTTGCCAAACCAAGTGCTGCTACTTTTTTCAGTTTCATAATGTTTGTCCTCCCTTAAACTTGCGTATCCGTTTGCGCTGTCCGGATCCACCGAACAGTTAAATTTTCCGCATACACACATTATACAGTTTCGCCGATTCGTCATTTTTTCTTATCGACACCTTTATTATACGGATCGTTTGTACACTTTTCCATATAATTTTCTTGGTTCTTATATAAAATTTTTTTAGATCCTTTGTGATTTTATTCACATATTCTTGTTTTTCCGGTGTGAAACTGTGGGATTTTATGGTAAATCAGCAACAGTCAACGCTTTCTGACTGCATTGATAATAGGTTCCTTCCTCTAATTCGACCTTTTCCTGTACATTTTGACCAAGTGCCTCAGCGGCAGCTATCTCAAAAATCACTTCTGCATACTCGTCGCTGTCACACTGGACTGTTCCATACAGTTTTCCGCTCTTAAGCCCCTCGATTCCCTGCGGGGTTCCGTCGATGCCGACCACCTTCACACCCCTTGTGTCACCGGCGCGTTCAAGCGCCTCGGCAGCTCCGAGCGCCATCTCATCGTTGTTGCCGATCACCACCTCGATCGCATCCCCGAACTGGCGGATCCACTGTTCCATCAGCGCCGCCGCCTGGCTCCGATCCCAGTTTGCCGAACCACCGGTCAGTTTTTCCAGCGGAATACCTCCGTCGCGCATCGTCTGCACCGACCACTCTGTGCGGATCAGCGAATCCTGATGGCTGCGCTCGCCCTCCAACATCACATATCCAACGGTTCCATCCCCATTTAAATCAAGACTGCCCGGATTTTCCTGATACGCATCCACCAGAAGTTCTCCCTGCAGAACCGCCGATTCCCGCGCGTCCTCCCCTACATAATAGAGGTGCTCCCATCGTTTCATATCCTCCTCGACCGGTTCGCGGTTGAAAAATACGACCGGCGTCCCGGCATCCATCGCCTTGTTGATGACATACGATGCTGCTGAGCGATCCACCATATTGACGCAGATCGCATCGTATTCCAGGGAAAGGAAACGATCTACCTGGCTGTTCTGCGTATTTTGGTTTCCCTTCGGATCCATGATTTCCAGATTGACCTTAATGCCCGTCTGCTGCTCATATTCCTTCGCCTTTTCCTCCAGGCTGGAACGGATATTGTTGATAAAGGCATCCTCGCCCCGGTACAGCGTTACACCGATACGGATGCTCTTTTTTTCTGCCGGTTTTGCCGCGCTGCATCCATTTAAAAGAAGTGTGCCCACTGCCAGAAGTGCCAGCGCCATCTGAATGCTTTTTCCGTTTTTTTTCATCTTTCTATACTCCCTCCCGGATTTTTAATCAATCGGGTACAGCATCTTCTCATATTTCTTCGAGCGCAGCTCATCCTTCTCTATATAGTAGGATTCCAATGAAAGCTGGCTTCTCTCCTGCTCTTTTTCAATCGCCTGCACTGCTTTTTTGACCGCAAAATAGCCCGCGTCAAACTGGTTTGTCACCACCAGCCCCCGGATTGTCCCCTTGTCAAGCTGATCCAGCAGGGACGGCATCATCCCGACGCCGTATAGCCCGGAAATGTATTTTCCGTACACGCTGCTTCCGCCGACAATCTCCGCCGCCTCCGCTGTGCTGGCGAAATCCAGTGCCGCCACCACCGCCGTGCCGCTGCCCGGATAAACTGTTTTTTCAATGACGGAACGGTAAGTATCATCGGTGCCGCGCGGCACAATGGTATAGGAAAAGCCCTGTTTTTCCAGCACCTCCGTCAGCCCCTGCTTCATCTCCCCCGCCTTGCCGATATATGGGTTATCTGCAAAGATCCAGACAGGAAGATCGGGGCTCTGTTCCGCCGTAATCGCCTCGCCCAGCTTTCTCCCGGCTGCCGTCCAGTCCATATGAACCGCCCCCTTGACCTCCTCATCCGGTGATAATTCACCCAGCAGGATAATCGGCGTTCCATATGTATTTTCTTCCAGATATTGGCGGCATTCCAGCTCATCAACCGGCTCCAGTATCACTACCCCGGCACCGTCTGCCGCTTCCCGGCGCACCAGCTCCATCTGCTGTGCCAGATTATCCTTTTCATACAGGGTAATAAAGCTGACATCTACATTATACTCAACCGCCGCCTGATCCACGCCCTTGCGGAAGTTGACGTAATCATCATCCGAAGTATCGCTGATAATCAGGGACACCGGGTAGACCTCCACCTCTTTTTCCTTGATGATCCAATCCGTGGAGGAAAGGAGATACAGCAAAATAAGTCCCACACACAGGATTCCCCAGAGCGCCAGCTCCTTTTTTTTTCTCACTCCATATCGCATTGATCTGTCGCCCCCACTTTTACACTTTCTTCTCTTCCAGCACTTTCTCGTAAGGCACTGCCGGAAGATGAATCTTCACCGCGGTTCCCTCATCCGGCTCCGACTCGATCGAAAGACCATATTCCGCGCCGAAATACAGCTTGATCCGCTCGTTGACATTGCGTACCCCGATGCCGGATCCGCGCTTGGATGCCACGTGCGCCGTATCGGTAAAGAGGCTCTCGACCTGTTCCTCCGTCATGCCAAGCCCATTGTCCCGCACCTCCAGATACAGCTCTTTTTCCTCCTGCCAGGCGCGCACGAAGATCTCGCCGTCGCCGTCCATATATTCCATGCCATGGTAGATCGCATTCTCCACCAGCGGCTGCAGCATCAGTTTTAAACTTGCAAGTTCCAAAACCTCATCATCTGACTCGATCGTATAAGTAAACTTATTTTTAAACCGCATCTGTTGGATCATCAGGTAATTCCGGACGTGTTCCAGCTCATCCTTCACAGTAATTAAGCTCTTGCCGCGGCTTAAACTGATACGGAAGAACCGCGCCAGCGCCGTCACCACCTTGACCGCCTCCGTTTTCTGCTCATTTTCAATCATCCAGACAATGATATCGAGCGTATTATAGAGGAAATGCGGATTGATCTGCGACTGCAGCGTATCAAACTCCTGCTTGCGTTTCGCCTCATGCTCACGCACAATATCCTGCATCAGGAGGCGGATCTGACCCGCCATATCACTGATCGATTTTCCCAGATGGCGGATCTCATACGAACCGCCGATGTACACCGGTGCGCTTAAATTGCCCGCCTCCAGGACGCCGACCGATTTTTCCAGCTCGCGGATCGGATTCGTGATCCTCGATGAAATATAAGAGTTAATCAGAGCCAGAATGCACAAAATGAGGGCAATGACAAATACGATAAAAAGCCGGGTTTTGATCGTGTTGAGCGACACGGCATTTTCCGGCGTCACCCCGACCACCTTCCAGCCTGTGTAGCCGATCGTCTTGACCGTCGCCATCCGCTTTTTTCCGGCAAATATCTCCTCATGATTTCCGTCCGAATAGCCGGCTGCCTGTCCATTGTTCTCCTGCACCCAGCCGGAATCCAGAAGCTGCATCTGCGGGTGGTAAAGAATCTCGCCATTTCCGCTGATCATATAGAAATAACCGCCGCGCCCCGTCGTGATGCCGCCAAAGAGCTGTTCCAGGCTCGAATAGCGGATATCGACCAGAAGGACGCCCTGAGAGGTCGAGGTTCCGTGTGTCAGTTCGACCGCCCGGGACAGCGAAATGACCCATCGGTATTGATTTTCCGCATTGTCAAACACATACTGTACGTGCGGCAGGGAAAAATGCTGGTTTTCCGTCCGGTTTAAGGCGCTCCGGAACCATTCTTCCTGCGTCACATCCACCTCATTTTTCAGACGCACCGCCGGGACTGCCTCCAGAAGCGCCCCATCCTCCGAAAACAGGGCAATATTCTCCACATTATCCTTATTATTATCGTAGAGAAGCGTAAATTCACTTCCAAGCGACTGGCTCGACAGATCGGCATTCTTGATCGTGCCATAATAAAGCGAGTCGGACAGCTTCATGATCGTGCGGAGGTACGACTCCACAGAGCGCCCCACCTGCGCGATCAGGTTCTGGCTCTCCTCCTGTACTACTTCCGTGACCTGCCGTGACATTCTCTGGTACAGCGACAGGGAGATCAGCACGCTCGCCGCCAGCGCCGTGATCGTAAAATAGATAAAGATCATAGACCGGATGCTGGCGTCGTCAAAAAGCTTTTTCTTCCAGATCGTCCTTTTTTTACCCATTATGCCTCCCCGCTCCGGTGTGCCGTGCGGTACCGCGTCGGGGAAACACCGAATTTTTTCTTAAATACGTAACTGAAATAGTTCTGCTCCGGGTAGCCGACCTTTTCCGCGATGATATACGTCTTGTCGTCAGTTGCCATCAGAAGCTCGACCGCGCGCCCCAGCCGGACATCGGTCAGATAGGCGATGTACGCCTGTCCCGTCTCCTTCTTAAACATCGTTGAAAAATACGCCGGGCTCATATGCAGATGGCGGCAGATCTTCTCCACCGACAGCTCCGGATCTTGAAAATTGTCCTGAATGTACTGCTTCGCCTCGCGGATCACGTTTTTTGTCGTATTGCTCCGCTCTTCTTCCATTCCGGCATTCATCTTGAGCGCCACCTCGGTCAGGTACGGGCGGACATTCTCCATCTTCTGGACGCGCCCCAGAATCTCGAAATAATCATTTTCCACGCCAAACATCTCGCTGATCCGCAGATCATACTGCTGGGAGAGCTGTGTCAGCACATTGATGATCGCAAGCACATACGCCTGATACTGGCGGTAATGCACCCGCGCATCCTCCATCCGGCTCACAATCCCGTCTATCACGGAACGGATCTTTTCCTTCGGTCCAAACTTGACTGCCGCTATAAGCTCCGACTCCATCCGGCTGTCGAACCGGAGTTTTTCATGCCCGGACGGCTCCATATCGCCGATGCAGATCACACCGCCGGAACCTGTGATCGCACGGTAACCGAGTGCATTGAGTGCCGTGTGGCACGGGCGGCTTAAATCCGTCAGCGAACTGCAGCTCTCACCCACGCCGATCGTAACCGATACCTCCAGAATTTTCTTCGTCTCCTTGCAGATATCGCCCAGCAGGGCAATCAGTCCGGTCTGCGTATTGTCTTTGTCGATCGCCACCAGAAGGATCGTCTCAAAGGAAGAGTGGAACACAATAAAACGGTACTGCCCTTCCAGTTTTTCCTCAATCAGATTGCGGACGGAAATCGGAATCAGCTCCCGCTGCTGATGCAGCGAAACTGCCTTGTCCACCTTCTCATCCGGTTCCAGATGGATCGCCGCAATCACCCATTTGACCGCACCCGCAACGTCGATCACATATTCGTTCAGTTTTTCCTCAATCTGCGCTTCCTCCATGCCGCCGTGAATCAGGTCATTCAAAAAATGTTCCCGGATCGCCGGAAGACTCTTGATATAACTTTCCCGAAGCAGGGTAACATTCCGCTTCTGCTCGATCTCCTCATCGAGATTTTTCTTGATTTTCTTTAAAATCGCCGTCAGCTCTTCGACATTGACCGGCTTTAAAATATATTCGATCACATTGAGCTTGATCGCCTTTTTGGCGTACTCAAATTCATCAAAACCAGAAAAAATCACGATCTTGATGGACGGATATCTCTGCCGTATATTCTCCGCCATCTCCAGCCCGTCCATATATGGCATCCGGATGTCTGTCAGCACAACATCCGGCTCATTCTGCTCGATCTTTTCCAGCGCTTCCTTCCCGTTCTCCGCATCCCCGATCACCTCGAATCCGGCATCCTGCCAGTCGATTTTGCGTATGATGCTTGTCCGTACTTCCTCCTCGTCATCTACCAGCATGATTTTATATGGGTTCATATGGATTCGTCCTTTCAGTTCCTGATGCAATGTTGTTGTGAGCCAGTTTGTCTTAGGACTCTGGAGCTCTGCTACGGTATCCCCATTCCAGCTTTCCCTGACACCTCATGAGGAAGTGGCTGGGCAGGCTGGAATGAGGGGAATTTCTTTCTTTACATTATACCACATCTTTCTTTATTTGTGAGTTTGTGATTTTTCACTGGCAGGTTCCAATTTCTGTAAAGGCGTGCTTCGTCCCCGGGTGCGGGAACCCGGTTCCACACAGCGTCTGCATCCAGTCCGCCGTCCGCGGCAGGCGAGACAGTCTTCATCTATTTCATAAACGGCATTTCCATCAATGATCAGCCGGGTGTTCATAGCTCTGAATCCTTTTCTTTCTTATTTTTTATAATATACTATATGTGGTTTTTCCTGTCCCGGAGCTTTTTTTCTTTAAACATTCCCGTTCTTTTTCGATTCCAAAAGTGCCTACCCGTGAACCAAAACGTCTTTTTTTCCTCTCATCTGCATATATTGAGACAAAGATTTGGGAGGTTTTTTTCGTGAACCAAGATGTTTCTCTCAAAATGACCGAGTTAGACCGCTTGACCTCACTCCCACATATGCAGCTTGTCAAGGCGGCGCTTCCCTATATTCACATCCCGGAACAGCGTTTTTTCTCCCTGTTTGTGAAATTCCGCGAACTAGAAAAGACGATGCAGCTATTTGCTGATCCGGCCGACGGTGAGATCGGAATCTGCTCGGTGGGCGAACGCGACAAGGATTCGCCGGTTGATATGCTGAAAGCGATCAAGCCGTATGGCACAGAGGAAGAGCAAAGTTCGATCGATCTGGTCTTAAATTTTATCGAAGGTTCCCGCCTCTATGAATCCTACTGGCAAAATATGCCGCAGACAGCATCCTTTCCGACTTCGCAAGATATCCAGAATGATTCACCCAATTCTGATGCAGTTCCGGCATCTGTCCTTTACCCGCAAGCCGAATATTCCCGCAGACAGAAAAAAACCACAGACCGTGCATCTGGCACATCCACTTCAAACAGACAGGAGGCACACACTATGGAATTTCAAAACTGGAAACAGGATCCGAGACTCCGCTCCATGGATCCAGACAAAATAAAACAGATGGAACAGTTAGCCGATCAGGCAAGAAACACGCCGCAAGACAAGCTTCTGCCGCTTCTCATGAGTCTCCGGGGCAGCAACGGTTCCCCGCAATTCTCAACCTCAGAAATGGACACTCTTTTTTCGATCCTGACAGACCAAATGCCCCCAGCGCAGAAACGGCAGGCGGAAATGCTGCGGATGCTGAGCCGGCAGATGGGCGGGGCAAATAAATCATAAAACCAGAGTTGCCATTGCTATTTTTTTCCAAATCATGCTACAATTCATTTCGATAATGGGGAGCTTGTGATGCAGGCTGAGAGGGAACCAAAAGTTTCGACCCAAAACCTGATTTGGATAATGCCAACGTAGGGACAAATATTTTGAGACACCTGAGCGCCGGATATTGTCCGGCGTTTTTGGGTTTCATTAGGAAATTATGTCCTATGAAACAAAAAAACTCATCTGGGGGTTCCTATCTGCTTCCAGATAAAAATCCCCAAATGAGATCTGACTCTCACAGCCTATCTAATTAGTAATTTGCTAAATCGCTCTCATCCTGCACCACCACAATCTTCGTCCCGGTATCCACCTGGCACACAACCTGTTTCATATCTTCCTCCGGAATACTGATGCATCCGGAAGTTCCCGTATTATTCCAGCTCTTCGGGCAATGCAGAAAGATCGCCGATCCCTTTCCCGGTGTACACTCCGGATTATAATCCAGTACCAGGCCATAATTATACTGCGGCGCCTGCGCCATCAGATCCTCCGCCGAATTCCAGTCCTTCTGTACCTGCTTCGTATTTGCCAGCTTGTTATAATACTGGCTGTTTCCGTCATCCACATAATAATCGCCGTCCACGATCTGGTGATACGGCAGAATCGTTCCCGGATTTGCCTTCAGGCCAAATGCCATCGTAAAGCGGTACACACCCGCCGGCGTCTTCTTATCGCCCTCCTGCTTCTGCATCGTGATACCGTTCATGCCGCTGACCGCTTCTTTCGACATCACCTGCACCAGTTTTCCATCTGCATCGCGTTTATACCAGTCCAGACGGCTCTTCGCCGGATCCTGGCGGTTGCCAATCACCACAATCAGCTGCGTTGCATCCTTCGCCGCCTCCAGTGTATTTACATCCCCGTTGTAGCTTGCCGTAAGCGCCGGTCCTGTCGCTTTCTCCGCCGCCATCGCAGCCGCCGGAGCTGCCGCACTCATCAACATGCCTGCTGCCAATACTACCATTGCTTTCCGCTTCATTCTCAATTTCATCTTATTTATCTCCTATTATTTTATGTATCTGAATTTCACTCAAAAATCGGCTGCTTTTATCTTTCGCACACCTTTTTCCACACACTCTGTCAGTTCCTGCCACTTTCCAGTCCAGCCGCCTGCAGCATCGCCTTTCCAAAAATATGATGAAACAGCGCAATCACGCGCCCCACCAGCATGACAGCACAGACCGTTCCAATGCCGATTCCCACCGGTTTTCCCGCAAACAAAAGTCCCATGAGCAGTGACAAAACGATACAGGTTGCATCGACACAGTTCTTCATCAGACCTGTGTCGATTCCAAAGGTGTCCGCCAGCACCTGCACCAGACCATCACCCGGATTTGGCACCAGCCGCATTGACAGGGACATCGCTGCGCCGACGCCTGTAAAAGTCAGGGCAAGCACCAGCACGCCCATGCGTCCTAAAAGTCCAGAAGCCGCCGGTCCACATTCTTCCAGCGGCGGTATGCACGCTGAAAATACATTCAGAAATCTTGTAAATGCAATACTCAATGGAAACTGCAGAGCATCTTTCATAAGCAAGCTGCGTCCTGCTTCTCCTTTCTCCCGCAGATGAATCGCCGCCTGAATCAAGACAAAGATACCATACAGGACAAAGGTCATATCACCAAAATTCCGGTTCCAGATCACGGACGCTGCATACGAAAGTGAAATAATCGGCGACACTCCGAGTCCTGCTTTGGTATTGAGTGTAAGCCCCATCGCCAGAATCAGAAGCCCCATCAGATAGAAGCTCCACCGTGCTACCCCGCTTCCCGTCGGTTTCTCCGTCATTTCCATGTTGTGATTCAAGATTTCCTCATCCCTTTTTCTTAATATTCGTTAAATCGTAACTGTTCAGTCCCCTCACAGTCACGCGCAAAAATCCATTAAAAATTGCCTATGGCAATGGGATTTTTGCCTGCTGACCCATGTTTTCGTACGGTCAGCGCAGTAAATGCGCAGACCTACTGAACAGTTACATTAAATCTATTCTATTATAGATCCTCCTCTTTCCACTTGACAAGCGCTTTCCGTTCTCTTTACTTTTTCCATCCTCTATGCTACACTAAACTCATGATTTTAGCTGTATCAAAGGAGTTTTATACATATGAAAAAAGATATGACCGAAGGGCGGGAATGGTCCTCCATCCTGCTCTTTTCCCTGCCTATCATGGGGGCAAACCTGCTGCAGGTTTTGTACAACCTCGCTGACAGCGTGATCGTCGGAAACCTCATCAGCGCAACCGCCCTTGGAGCCGTCGGACTAACCAGCTCCATGATCTGGCTTCTGACCGCCATCTGCACCTCCATCGGTGCCGGTGTCAACATCGCAGTTGCCCAGTATTTCGGTGCCAAAAAAGAGACAGACATACAGGAATCCATCTCCGTCTCCTATCTGATTGCCATAATCGCAAGTATATTTTTAACCGCCGCCTGCTTTCTGGCAGCCCGTCCAGTTATTTTCGGTTTTTTGCAGGCACCGGAGGAAATGCGTTTCGACAGTATGGCATACTTTCTGATCTACAGCGGTGGAATTATTTTCCAGCTGCTCTACAATGTTACCTATGGCATCCTGCGGGCACACGGTGATTCGCGCGGCGCACTCATTTTCCTGATGATCTCCGCCGCCCTGAACATCGTGCTGGACTGTGTGTTTATCTCCATCTTTCATATGGGTGTCTCCGGCGCGGCTGCCGCGACCGTGATCGCACAGGCAGGTTCCGCCATCGCCAGTTTCCTGTATCTGCGGCACATTTTCCCGGATCTGCTGCCGAAACGGCGTTATCTCTACGCCTGGAAGGGACAGGGGGCGCTGCTGATGCGCCTGAGTATTCCGATCATGCTGCAGACGGGCGTCAATTCAATCGGCTTCCTCATCCTGCAGCGTCTCATCAACTCCTTCGGCGCTCCCAGCATCGAGGGCTACGCTGCCATGCTGAAGGTCGAACAGCTCGCGCACATCCCGTCCCAGAGCTTTAACGTCGCCATTTCCAGCTTCGCCGGACAGAATATCGGCGCTGAAAAACTGGACCGTGCCCGCCGCGGCTACCGCACCACCATCCTGATGGGCGTCCTGATCAGTATCTCCATCAGTATCGTAGTTCTGCTTTTTGACCGGCCGCTTCTCCAGATCTTCAACATCACCGGAGAGTCCCTGCGGCGCGCAAAGGAACATCTCGACATCCTGATGTTCTTCATCTGGACCAGCACGATCACCAACATCACCTGCGGTTTTCTGCAGGGTGCAGGCGATGTCAAGATCCCGGCAGCTTCCGGCTTCATCAACCTGGGCATCCGCCTCGCGCTCTCCTTCCTGCTGGCGCTCACCCCGGTTGGCTTCCGCTGCTACTATGTGAGCATGCCGCCCGCATGGCTGATCGCCTGCTTCGTAGTTGTGATGCGCTACCGGAGCGGAAAATGGAGGGAGTTTCGAATTGTAAAAGAGTAAGAAAAAGGATGGAAGAATTTACTTTGGGGGTGATTTCTTCCATCCTTATTTCGTTTAAAGCTCTTTTTCGCGTTTTACCCGCTCCTAAAATTTTAGCACACTACTATCTATAAAACACAAACTCCATTTTTACCATGCACATTCCACTCCACGCGCACACCGCTGCTGCCAGTGCCCGGTATGTAAACACGATATGGATATAAGAATGATTCACAAACACACTATACCAGGCAAACGGAATCAGGCAAATCATAAGATATGGCAACATACATAGGAAGAGCTCCCGCCAGCCACTCCGAACATGCAGGCTTTGTCTATTTCTCCACAGCATAAAAATCGTCAACAGAAGAAAGACAACCGCCGCTAATACCAGAACACCTATAAATCCGGCACCTATATTCCGCATAAATACCATCACTCTGGAAAAATGATTTTCTCCATAGCTGCTGGAAACGCGGACCTGTGCCTGCGAAACGGCATCTGCCAAAACATTCTGACGTAAAATAATCGAAGAAATCAGCCATTTTCCTGCCCACATGCCAAAATAGCCAAATCCCCAAACGACTGAACCAGCCACAATCTGCCGAATCTTCTCTGCAGGCGCCGTTTTTTCCTGAATCATCATAAAAACAGTCAGTAATACCCCTAATGAAGCGACCGGATATGTAAGCAAATCCGCGTATGCAATCACAATCCCATTCATCAAAAACAGATAAAGAAAATGTCCCTCCCTGCACATCCATTTCTGAAAATAAATACACACAATAACCGACAGCATCGTCGGGTAAAATACCGTCGAAAGCTGCAGCGAATGAATAATCGCTAATGGACGCAAAAATAAAATCGTAATCCCCAACGGCAGGAACAACTGATATTGTTTTCTTTTTATTATAACCAACACCAGTAATAATATTGTAACCGCAAAAAAGACTGTATTAATTGACCGTATACCCAAATAATCGGTTACCATCAAAAGCGGCCTAAGCGCCACCAGATAGCCATGCCAATAACGCGGGTACGCAATACTGCCAACGTCCTCCTCCGCCTTCACGTATGCATCTAACGAAGTAATCGGATCTCCATTCTGATAATCTGGTCGGTAGGCTGCAGCCGCGCGGTTCAACGCACTGGCATCTTCTTTCTGATAACAGGCATTTCCAATCATAAGCGCATCCGTCCAGTTATCCAGCTGATCCGCATATGTATAACCAACCGCCGCACCTATCCCTTCATAAGAAAATGTTTCCGCCGATCGGGCTGCATGCGTCTGGGTCAAACGATCCGGCAGCAAAAATACGCACCATAGTAAAAATATGCCTGCAAACAGACTTGCAAGCAGCATCAAACATAATTTTGCACTTATCTTTAGAAATTTCATACTCTCTCCCAACTATTGACATAGCATCAAAAAAGAAGCCCACCTACAAATCGTATACGATTATAGTAAGCGGGCTGATCAACATTATGCTTCTTTCAGTTTCTCAACCACTACTTTACATCTCTTTTTGTAAAAAGCGATGCCATAAAGCATTATATTATGGCGACCATCATTTTTCAGATACTCAGAATACCTTCGATCTCTGATTTGCTTGAGCGCTCTTTCACAGGTCTTATCTAATCCTGACACTTCCTTGGAATGCTTAAATTCAAAGATAATGCCATTATCCGGATTTTGCGGTTCAATGATAATATCAGCATATGTATAACCAACCGCCGCACCTATTCCTTAAACTTTTCCAAAATATTCCTAACTTCATCCACATCTATTTTCATCTGTTCTGCAATCTGGTTTTCTGTATATTTATCTCGATATAATCTATAAATTCCAAACACTCGTTCTTCACCCTGCTTCTGACCTTCCTTTAATCCTTCCTTCTTACCTTCCGCATACTCTGCCTTCCGAATCAATTCCTTTTCCCGTTTCTCATCATATTCGAAAATACACACCTCTATCGCCTCCGTTCGATTCTTTCTCAGGAAATCAGCCAGTATATTTTCCTCAATACATTCCGTCACAGCCTGCTCTGCCGCCCGGTTTATGTCCTTATACTCTGCCGCATATTTACGAATCTTGTCAACCAGAAGCATATACTCTTTCAACAGGCAGCAAGTTTCCAAAATCCTCTGTTTTTTATCCAGATTAATATTCAATACCTTCACTATCAATTCCAGCTCTGGTTCATCCGCCTTCTGGCAGAATGAATGTGACAGTTTCAGAACACTTTCCGCTTCCCGCTCCTCTTCTCCATTGTAAAATACAACAAAGTGTGGGGTCGGCAATTCTACCAGCGTTGACGCATACAGCGTTTGATTCCGAATGAGCATCTGGTATTCTTTCGTCACATAAATCAGAAAACGCAGCGGCATATTCGGATTCCAGGTTGACTGATGTTCATACAAATTCAACTGCATATCCAGCAAAAATGCCTGGTCATTTTTCATATTCATATAAACTGCATTTTCCAGCGTCACGATCTCCAACTCTTTTGCATCCGTATAATGTGAATGATTTACCGCATTATACAGACTCAACAGGTTCTCCCTTGTACTGAAAATCATCCGAAACAACGTATCCTTGTGATCCCGCCTTACTTTTACAGAATTCATATTTCTCATTCATTCTCCCTTCTGGCAGGAGAATTTCCACTTTTCTTTTAACCCTTTGAAAATCTCCTGCTCTTCAATTATTGTTGACTTGGATAAGCATAAGATTTCTCAGATTAAAATTAGAATATTAGATACCGCTTAAATTGCTGATAAAGAAAAATATATGCTTGATAAGATAAATGTAGCATATCCGCATATAGGATGCAAGAAGAATTTATTTCTTTTATATTCCTATTTTATGCCCCAGATTACTGTTCACACATGAGTGAACAGTAACTGCCCCAGAACATTCCCAGATACCGTTTCCGCATTTCCATATCCAACGGTGCATCTGTCATAACTTTCGTATTCAAATAAGGAGTGCCCTCCCTCCGAAAGACACTCCCGTCTAAGCTAAAAATCATTTAAATCGTTCCAAAATTTTCCGTACTTCTTCTACATTCATCCCCAGCTTCTCTTTAATCTGGTTTTCCGTGTAGTTCGCGCGAAATAATTGGTAAATTTTAAATATCCGTTCGGCTTCTTCTTTCTTTCCAGCTTCCCGTCCAATCCTTTCTCCCTCTTTCATACCTTCCGAATACTCCGCCTTCCGGATCAGCTCCTTCTCCCGCTTATCATCATATTCAAAAATACACATTTCAATCGCCTCCGCCCGATTCTTTCTTAAAAAATCAGCCAGTATATTTTCCTCGATACACTCCGTCACTGCCTGTTCGACTGCCTGATTAATATCTTTATACTCATCCGTATATCTACGAATCTTATTCACCAGAAGCATATATTCTTTCAAAAGCTGGCACGCCTCCAACACTTCCTGTTTCTTATCAAGGTTAATATTCAACACCCTTACCATCAATTCCAGCTCTGGTTTATCCGTCTTCTGCTGAAACGAATGCGACAGCCTCAGAATCGTCTCCGCCTCCTGCTCCGTCTCCCCATTATAAAACACAACAAAATGCGGTGTCGGCACCTTTACCAGCGCCGATGCATAAAGCGTCTGATTCCGCACCAGCATCTGGTACTCCTTTGCCACATACATCAAAAAGCGCAGCGGCATATTCGGATTCCAGGTGGACTGATGTTCATAAAGGTTCAGCTGCATATCAAGCAGAAACGCCTGATCATTCTTCATGTTCATATAAACCGCATTTTTCAGCGTCACAATCTCAAGCTCCGATGCATCTGTGTAATGCGAATGATTCACCGCATTATAAAGACTCAGCAGATTCTCCCTCGTGCTGAAAATCATCCGAAACAGCGTATCCTTGTGATTCCGCTTCACTTTTACAGAATTCCTACTTCTCATTCATTCTCCCTTCTGGCAGGAGAATTTCCACTTTTCTTTTAACCCTTTGAAAATCTCCTGCTCTTCAATTGTTGTTGACTTGGATAAGCATAAGATTTTCTTAGATTATTTTTAGAATATAGATAAATATATGAAATGTGGTAAAGAAAAATATATGCTTGTTATGTTAAATGTAGCATATCCTTACAGGAGATGCAAGCAGAATAACATCCTTTTTTAACAAACTTTTGATGTTTCAAATTCATGTCCTTCTTCCCTTCTTCCCAGACATCCCCGCCATCACAATAACAAACCAGAAAAACGGCTGCCTGCAGTTCATCAGCGTAAAACTCTCTGCCAGAAGTGCCAGCACCGCCGCCCTCTGCGCTTTCTCACACCGAATCACATTTTTCACAATCCAATACACCAGAAATGTGGTAGGAATCAGTCCATACGAAAACCAGACATCAAAAAAGCTGGAATGAATCTCATTAACATGAAAAACATCAAACACGCCCGGACTCAGAAGCTTCTCAAATCCATCATACGGAATAAAACGTTCAAAAAAACCCTCTCCCGCTCCATAAAACAAATACTGAGGCGTCAATACCAGCCGCTCCGCACTTCTGTCATACAGCAGATCATAGAGATTTCCATTTGCCAGCTTCCATATTTTCTGCTGGATTCTGGAAAGAAGCGTATAATCCGTCTGCGAAACATCAAAATTTGCCCCTGGCCAGATCCGATAGACGCCCAGCGCCAGCATCACTACAACAGCTGCCCCGCCGAACCACCAGAGTTTTTTATACTTTGAGTGCGTGCATCTTTCCCAGAAAAACTGCCATGCCAGTATTACAAAAAAGGCAAGCAGTCCCACAAACATACCGGTTGATTTTGCTTTTCCAATCAGAAGAACTCCCCAAAAAAACATTCCCCAGCACGCAATCCGTGTCTTGACTGTATACTCTGCCTTCCGCCGGTATTCCATAAAAAGCACCAGAATCATCGTAAAGATGAAAAAAGCAAACTGGTTCGGATCATTAAACGTTCCCATAAACCGAGAACCGCCCCAGCTCTCATGAAAATAGCGTCCTCGTCCGGAAATCAAAACAATTGTCTGAAACACCAGATTGATCCGACATATCCAGCAAAGTCCCCGCATAAACGAATCCGAATAAAGTGTCCGGAACGCCCAGATCAGGAATGCAGAATAAATCCAATAAAGCGTATGTAACGGAAAACTTCCTTTTCCTGTCCGAACAAAATAAATGCCATTAATGACAGCTGCAAATATCAGGAAGACCACCCAGGGAAAATCTTCCTGATACCAGATTTTCTTACCACTTCTCCACGCCATGATAAGCGCCAGGGCACCGGACAAGGCGAAAAACAGATCCGCGATGCCGATGCTGCCGCTGGGGAGAAGGTAGAATTGTTTGGTGAGGACGGCTGTGTAAAATAAAACTTCAACCATCCTGTTTCTCTCTAATTTCATTTGTTCTTACTTTATCCTAATCCCACAAATTTTCCGGATATAATCCACTCTCTATCATCTGTCGGAATCCCTCCTGCGCCGGTTCTATATCTTCTTTATAAGTAATTCCAATCCATCTGTCCGGCGTATTCAAAACTTTTACGGAAGCTAACTTCTTTTCAAGCAATTCCGCCACAATATTTGGGAGAAGATACTCCTTCTTCTCCGGATTTTCCCCTAATGCATCAAGGAATCTGGCAAATCCTTCATCTATGTACCGCAAAAAATCCGGATATCCGGCCCACATATTCATGGATACCATCGTATCCGGTGTGATCCATTTGCTTACCTTCGCATTATCACACTGGATTTTTCCATCTACACACTGAATTCCCGTCGTTTCAACGACCTCTTTCAAGAATCCCGCCTTATCTGCCACGCAGACACCTCTGGTAACCGCTCCGTTTTCACTCAGCGTATTCTTTAAAGAAAAGCCTGCCATTGCCAGATTTATCTTATCCGCATCTGTATTTCCAGAAAGCAGGAACTCATGAAGCTTCGAAAAAGCTTCTTTCCCATAATAATCATCTGCATTGATGATCACAAATGGTTCTTTCACAACATCTTTACAAGCCAGAATTGCCTGCCCGGTTCCCCATGGTTTTACTCGTCCTTCTGGAACATGATAGCCTTCAGGCAAGTCTTCTAACTCTTGATAGACATATTCCACAGGCATAACCTTAGATAAGCGATTTCCAATCACTTCTTTAAATTCTTTCTCAATGGCTTTCCGAATTACAAATACAACTTTTGTAAAACCAGCTTCCTTCGCATCGTAAATCGAAAAATCCATAATAATCTCTCCATTCGGAGCCATCTTAGCCAGCTGCTTGATACCGGTTCCAAAACGGGAACCTATACCGGCAGCCATGATGATGAGGGTTGTGTTCATGTTTTCCTCCATAACTATAAAGATGCAAATTTACAGAGTTGTTTCTTTCTGAACTATTCTCTTCTGTTCTCCCCATTTTTTACAGACTAACAGCATCAATTCTGAAATCATTACCGACCAAACGATTGACATTCCTAATTTTAACCAATATCCATTTAAAGGAAATAATCTTTGAATCCAATCTTGAATAGGATAATGGATGCAATAAATTGGAAGTGCCAATTCACCCAAATGAATGCATATCGAATAAATATGCTTATTTTTTATATAATTTTCATCATTCATTAATGTAAAAAACATCACTATAATTAAATAGGCAATTATCTCCGCTGAAATATCAATTCCACCATTTCTAAAAAAAACAGTAATAAAAATAAAGCCTATAAATCCAATCACACTCGCTATACGAAATAACATTTTAGGGAAATCATCTTTTTCTTTATAATATCTTGTCATATAAAACAATGCGCTTCCAACAGTCAATCCAGCGATTCCTCTAAAGCACTGAAATATTCCGCCTTCCCAAATTGCAATTTTTTTCATATAATCCATGCACAATGCATATAACATAATAGGAATAAACCAGCATAAAAAATACTTATAAATTTTTTCATTTTTGACCATTAAAATTATAATCAACGGCAAAAACAAAATCAAATGCGTAATATACCACAAAGGTGGATCATAGGTATAAGAAGAATTTGCTATATCACTTCCTTTTAACAATAATAAATTATATATTAATGAAAAGGAAGCTACGCCTCTGTCATTTTCAGAGCATTTTGTAATAACATTCAAAAAGCTGAACAGCACCCCCCCCCTACTGCATAAGGATACAATTTTTTTATTTTACTTTTTACATAAAAAAACATTTCATCGTACTCAACTTTATGTTTTTCCATTTTTTTGACAAAATGACTCGTTGTATAATATCCCGTTAATATAAAATAGAACTCTACAAATGCCCATCCTCCCAAAAAAATCGTACGATCCATCAATGTATATGAATGATGACATAATATTATAATTGCGCCAACAAACCTACACAATTCAATATATTCACACTTATTTTTCATTCATTCTCCTATACGTTTTACTTTTGCACACACAAAGCATGTACACAATTCTGTCTATAAATAAAATATTAAAACTTTTTCTTCATACTTTTTATTAATAGCTTTCACTATTTTATCTTGTCTCTGTGTATTCTTCTGGTGTATAATGAATAATTTTTGTACCACCCTCTTCAAACTTGAATGGGACATGTACCAAATCTTTCATTGCTTCTTTCACTCTACTTTGTCGTTCTTCCGGAACATAAAAAACAAGAAATCCGCCTCCTCCAGCACCTAAAAGTTTCCCTCCAAAAGCACCTTCTTTTATTCCAAGTTCATATAATCGATCAATAGAAGAAGTAGATATCTTCGAGCCCGTTTGCTTTTTTAACTTCCATGTAGTATCTAACAATTTTCCAAAATCATCAATATTTCTATTTTTATTTACCAATACCTGTTCCGCTTCATCTACCAAATCATACATTTCTGAAAGATATTCTGATTTACTTTTTGCAGCCACATTATTAACTGCTTGTATTTCAGAAGAAAATCGCGTGAAACCAGTAAAAAATAACAACAAATTATTTTCTAATTGTTTCTTCCTTTCCGGTGAAATCACAATTGGCCTTACATCATATTCATTTCCAGAAAAATCGATCCGATTCAAACCTCCAAATGACGCAGCTATTTGATCTTGCCATCCGCCTGCCTCTTTACAAAGTTCTCGCTCCAAATAAATAGCTTCATCTGCTAATTTCTTTTTATCCGCATATTTACCCTTTAATGCATAAAAAGCATTTAACATTCCCACCGCAAAAGAACTGCTTGTTCCAAGTCCCGATCTAGCTGGCAAATCTGCCTCATATACTAAACGTATCTCATGCATATTAAGCATATTCATTGCATTTCGAATTGCCGGATGCTTTATCTCATTATTTTCATTTACATATTCCATTTTCGAATACGTCAAATGTGTTTTATATTCAAAGAAACGCGGTAAATGACGGACATTTACATAACAATATTTATCAAACGTCGTAGATAAAACTGCCCCTCTATTTTCATAAAAATGTTCTGGGATATCTGTTCCACCGCCAAAAAAAGACATCCGAAATGGTGTTTTTGTAATTATCATATAATTTTCTCCTATATAAATTCAAACTTCATATTTTATGAAGACAATTAGCTTTTTAGAATATCATCCATTAGTTTATCCAATGGATATCTTTCAATAAATAAATTGTATTGATGAATACTCTCTTTTCTAATATCATCAATAGTCTTTTTCCGAACATCATCTTCATAATTTGTAAGTTCCATAAGATATTTAGCACACTCTTTTTCACTTTCTAATTGATGATATTTTTCTTTTAATCCAAGTCCAGTTGCTGCAATTTTTGTACAAATAATAGCCACTCCATATGACATTGCTTCTAATGTCTTACACTTCAATCCAGAATAAAAAGTATCAGGATTGATGTATATATCATATGAGGAATAGAACTTTTTCAAGTCATCAATATATCCTAAAATTCTTATATTATCTGGAACCTTTAATGATGAAAGCATATTACAAACCCCACCCGCAATATTTAATTGTATTTTTTTGTTATTTGCAAGATCCGATATTAATTTCTTAATAGCAAAATAATTAGGCGGATTTGAAGAAGCCAAATATCCTACTTTTATTAAATCTTCTTCATATTTATTATCATTCCTTTTTTCATCAATATAATGGCATGCAGGAACGAATGGATATGTAATTACCTTCGTTTGATAATTTGTTATTTTTCTAAAAAACGTTGCATCTTCTTCCTGTGATGCCAAAACAATATCTGCCCGTTTAAGTGCACGTGCTTCTTCTCTTTCCGTATTTACCCCAAACCAAAAACTCCACTCTGGAAAACCCGCTTTTTTTAATGATTCATTATGTTTTGTAAATTTGTCATGTGTATATAATACTTTCTTTGCATTTGGCAAAACCTCAAATGCTTTTGAATAAAATAAATAATTTGCCATGCAAAGATCGTAATGATAATGTTCATTCATTCGGACTATCGATTGTAAAAATTCATCATCAACCCAATCATCTATATAATCCCCATCCGCACAATTAGGTGAAACATTAGTATGCGAAAAATATGGATTTGATGCATGTTGATAAAAAACTCTATCCCAAACTTTTCTATTTATATTATCAGGTCTAAACTCATTATAATACAAAAACAAATGCATTTGATATTTTCTCTTTTTTAACATTTCGGCAATATTTTCAATGTTATGAATTGCTGCATTTTCAGAATACCATGGCACAATTACAAGTGCTTTTTTCCCTTCTCCCACAGGTTCTAATTCAAATATTCCTGTATCAAAATCCATGCAATATAATCGATTTGAATTACCATCTATTTGAACTTCTCCCTCATGTAATTTATTCCATATAAAAGGTCTATGCATGAATTGATTAAATTTTGTCCATATAAAATCACCCATTCTTGTATGATACATGACCCTTAGAATATTTTTCGTTAAATCATGTTTTCTACGACCATCTTCATTTACAACTATCCCTGTTTCAAATTGTTTTAAAAATGGATATACAGTTTTATAATAATAATCTCGCATTTCCCATCTTTGGAATCGTGCATTATCTAATCCAACTCCAGCTTCTTTTCCCTCTTTATAAAATTCTTTTGCCTTCTCTAAAAATTTTTTTTGCGTTTTATCATCCAAACGATTATAATGGAACAAAAAATCAAAATACCCATGCAAATAAAAAGCATTTTTAAAAATCTCAAATTTTTTATGCTCCATCAGCCATTTTTTTATCTGTGCATAATTCTTAAATTCTGCATCCCAGTTCTTCGATGATTTACTTGAAGAATTTGTTGTCATAACTCGATAGTCATATACCGCATCAGGTATACACACAACTGTTTTGGTGGATGAATATATCATAAATTTAAAAATTCCATCTTGATACGCTGCTCCAGCCGATTCAATCATTCTAATTTGATTATTCTCTAAAAAATCTCTGCGATAAAGTGCCGCCCATATAGATGATTCCATTAACATCAAATCGTTAGAATAACATGGCTCTACTATCACCTCAGGCTCATAAAAAGGAAATGGGGGTTTTACTTCACAACTTCCACCATCTTGATATAGTTTTTTAAACCCCGCCTTAACAACATTGGCCTGATGTTTTTCAGCTGCTTTGTATAAAACTTCCAACATATTGGGCTCAATAAAATCGTCTGTTTCAACAATTGCAACATATTTTCCTGAAGCCTTATCAAATCCACTATTAACAGCTTTTCCGTAACCCCCATTTTTCTGATGAATAGGTTTTACACGATGATCTTTTTCAGCATAATAATCCATTATTTCTCCGCACTTATCAGGCGAACCATCATCAACTGGAATAATTTCGATATCTTTTAGCGTTTGATTTAATACACTCTCAATGCATTGTTGAAAATATTCTTCGACTTTATAAGTCGGCATTATTACTGATATTAAAGCCATTTTTTCTCCTTTATAACTTACCTCATTATCAAAATCTTTGCACTTTCATATAAAGCACTGATCACATCAGCACAATATCATTTATTTATCACATTACCTATTTCATCTTCCGTAATCCAATCGCTCACAACTCCATCACCTAAATATTTACTTTTATATTCCTCAAAGTCATTTTCCACCGCCCAAAAAATCTTAATTCCAGCTCTCCTAATATCTTTTATTTTCTCATCATCAGCATATTGTAAGTTTATATTAACTGCTTTAACTTTGTATTTATTACAATTCGAAAGCAATTCATCAAACTTGTCTGGATAGACTGCATGCTGTCTTAACATAATATTCTTAAATGGATATATTTTTAATACATCCTCTAAGTCCTGGACATCATAGCAAGAAACAACCAAATGATTCAGCATTTCATCATTTTCTTTAAAATGTTCAATAATCCACGTATATGTTTCTTTTGCATCCTCTTTTACATCCAAAACCATATACGCGTCCGAATGGGATTTCATCCAATCTACAACATCTCTGAATGATAACGGTGTATATTTTGACAAGATGCGAGCTTGTTTAAATTGTTCTAAAGTCGGCAGGTATTCTCTTGGTATCTGCTCTTGAAGATATTCACTCGGCTGGCGTTCAATCTGCTGTAAATATTCAAATTCAGGCTGCCCTAAGTCTACTTGTGTCCAGTCATGCCTCAGTACAATTTCATCATCCGAAGTAAACCTCAAATCAATATCAAATAGCCTTGTCTCATTTTGATAGGACTGATTGAGTGCTTCTAACGAATCTGTATATATGTTTCCATCTATTCCCCCTCCAGCATGAGCAATCACATTATAGTCATAAAATTTAGCTTCCTGAGTTGGTTTGCTGCAGGAACATAATACACAGCATCCGCATAACATTAATATGTATTTCCAACATTTCATCTTTCGCTGCCTTTATATTCTTCCCTTATTTTTTCTTTAATACTTTTTGTAGAAACTGATTTTGTATATGGAAAATAAACACACGAAACTCCCTTTTGTTTCAATTTTTCTTCTATTTCATTGTACATCTTCGTATTTTTCCAATCGTCTCCATGAAATAAAACGTTGTAATTAATTTCCGTTAATACCTCCAGCTTGTTCATTGTTTTCTGCGGAATTACTTGATCTACACATTTCAATGACTTTACAATACGAAGTCTGTCTTCAAAAGGAATAATGGGAAATTCTCCTTTATACTCTTTTACCAGTTCATCTGTGCTTACACCTACAACAAGGTATTCACAATTTTCCTTTGCTTTTTCCAGTATATTTAAATGCCCTACATGGAACAAATCAAAGGTGCCTGTTGTATACCCGATTTTGAATTTCTTTTTCTGCATAAAACAATCCCTTTATACTAATTTTCATCGCATTTCAGTTTACTTAGATACTCCTTGTAATCCATCTCTGTATCGAAAATTACCCCTCCATGCGTATTCGATACATTCTGAGGCGTCATATAATCTCCATACCTATTTGTCAGATATGCGTCATACCCAGCCGGTACCGGCATTTTCAAATATTCAAAGTCCATCCAAATTGTCTCATCATACATATGGCGGTCTCTGATTCTCTTTTCTGTATCAAAAATAAAGTTTAAAGGTGCCACCTTATCTGCATCTTTCTCTTTGACTGACCGGAACATATCATCTATATATTTCCAGCAATTGTCTGTACTCAGATTTTCTTTCAACTCCTCTGGAATTTCAAAATCCTCCGGCCATTCAAATTCTCTTCCATCTGTCGTTTCAACAATAAATTGCTTTAATACATCACAGTTCCTTCTCTGCTTCTCTACAACCTGTACATCATTTGAAACATTCTCTAAAACAAACAGATCGATAAAAATACCCTGATTAAATTCTTTATTCTGTCTTTCTTCTACGCTTAGGATTCCAGTTGTATAGCTATTTCGAATCTGAGCATGTCCATGTACATACTTTTTATCCGTGTACACATTCTGAAAAAAATACGGTTCTGTGAAATATCTGGGAGCAATCTCACATAACTTATCATAGTCTTCCCGGAACATTGCAAAATCCATATCATCATCCCAAGGAATGAATCCTTTGTGGCGCACTGCTCCCAACATAGTTCCTGCATCTGCGAAGATTTTTAAATTATTTTCCCTGCACACCGTCAGCAGGCGATCTGCCATCTCCAATTCAATCGCCCATACTTTTTTCTGCTGTTCTGTTATTTCAAAACCGAATTTTGTTTCCGGATCAAAAAATGACTTTATTGGATATGTGTTCCATCCATGCGGCATTACCAAAAATCCATGCTCTTTTCGCTCAGCTGTCTTGATATCCAACACAATAAAATCTGTCAGACTGTCATGAAGAACTAAATTTTCTCCCCATATACGTGCTTCCAAATAATATTGACCATCCAAAAGATAATTTTTATCAATATGACATTCCATGACTCCGCAATGCTCAGATAAAATCATTTTTTTATATTCCAATGCGGTTGATGTCCGATAAACTGGTGTATGATCCTTTGTAACAATTCCAAATGCAAAACTTAACGGCATATTTTTGGTTCTGCTTGCATATTGAAAACGAATTGTTATCTTATCTCCGGTATCAAAACAAGCACTGGATTTTCCTTCTTTGTCCAGCAGTTCAATCGAAGTAAAATGAACCAGTCCTGTTCCTTCTCTTTTCGCCTCCGGAGCGCTGAAAATACTCAGTGAGCTGCAGGTCTCATCAGTAAAAGGATTTTCCTTCTCCTTTTCCTTCATCTCTCCTTTATTTCCACTTAAGCTGTTTAAATACGCTCTTGATACTTCACGGACGGTTCCACAACCTCTGACAACTCCTTTTTCTAACCACAAAGCATTGTCACAGATTTTTCGAACCGATTCCATCGAATGAGATACGTACAGAAGTGTCGTTCCTTCTTCTCGCATCTTTTTCATTCTTTTCTCACATTTTCGCTGAAACGCATAATCGCCAACCGCAAGAACCTCATCACAAATCAGAATATCCGGCTTAACCACCGTCGCGATCGCAAATCCAAGTCTTGCTGCCATACCGGAAGAATAATTCTTAATCGGCATATCTAAAAAATTTTCCAGCTCCGCAAATTCTACTATTTCATCAAAATGCTCTTTCATAAACTGTTCGTCATGCCCTAAAACAGCTCCATTTAAGTAAATATTTTCCCTGGCCGTCAAATCACCATCAAAACCGGCGCCCAATTCAATTAAAGGAGCAATCGTTCCGTTTACCGTTACTGTTCCTTTATATGGTTTTAAAATTCCGCAAATCACCTTTAACAACGTCGATTTTCCAGAGCCATTGATTCCTATGATCCCCCAGGACTCACCTTTTTTTACACTGAATGATACGTTTTTTAATGCAAGGAACTCCTCAAACATTAATTCTCGTTTTACAAGCTTAATAAAATATTCTTTCAGATTATCTATCTTTTCAGAAGCCATATTAAATCTGGCTGTTACATTCTTTACTTCAACTGCTATTTCATTTTTTTCATTCTGTTTCATTTTTTCCTCGTCTAAATATATAAAATAAATTTATCCTGTGTTTTAGAAAAAACAATGCTTCCGACAACCAGCGATATAAGTGCTACCGTAAATCCGTAAAGAATCCACTTAATATCAGGGAATACTCCTTTTAAAACAATGGTCCGGAATTGTACTACATATGAATACATTGGATTAAATATTTTAATTAAATGCTGTACTTGTTCTGGAAGCTGCTCAATTGGATAAAAAATTGGTGTAAGATAATTCCACGCTGTTAAGACCGCTGCATAGATATGCTGAATATCTCGGAAGAAGACACATCCCTGCGCCAATAGCAATCCAAGTCCAATACTAAATATATAAATTTGTATCAGCACAACCGGAATCCAAAACATATAAAAATTAAATTTCACACCGCACACAACAAATACAATCAACATAGCTCCAAGAGAAAATAGAGTATTTACGAAACTGCTTGTTATTTTGGATATTGCAAATATATATTTAGGTACATATGTCTTTTTTAGCAATGCACTATTTCCTATAATTGACCACATGGCCTGACTGGTTGCATCTGACATAAAACTAAACAATGTAGAACCGATAATCAAATATACCGGATAATTTTCAATATTAAAGCGAAACATCTGACGAAATACAATTACCATAATGATCATAATCATTAATGGATTCAGAATGCTCCATATATATCCCAGAAAACTTCTCCGGTATTTCAATTTAATATCTTTTATTACCAACTGCTTCATGAGCGGTTTATATTTTTTAAATAATTCTATTTGTTTCTTTCCCATTCTCAATTCTCCTAATGGATACTAACCTCTATTTGTTAATATTTTTTCAATCCAGAGCTTTCCGTTTTTTAATATTTCGTATTTTGTCTTATATTCTTTTTGAGTTTTTCCATATTGAACCATCAGAATCCGCCAAGTATTTATGCAATACATAGCTGCTTTGAAAAGCTGTCTTTCTTCCCGGACTGCCACTCTCTTCTTTTTTGCCCCAGTATCCCGCAATTCAATCCGCTTCTTTCGAAAAATCGAAAACGGTGCATCATACGGACGTAAGAAACCTACTTCTTTATCTGCTGGCAGGAACCAGCCGTTGAACGTTACCTTTTTCCAAAACTGTTTTTTATTCCGATCCGGGTTATAGCACCTCTGTAATTCTTTTAATGTTGGCTGCTCATCCACTTCCATCGGCTCTGTATCCGGAAGATGCTTTCTCAACTGATTGTTCAACTGCTCTGCGTCTGTCCCCATCAGCCATTCTGGGCCTTTCATGAAATCTATCACTCCCCGCCAGGAGAAATAGGCTTCTTCATAACGCATCTTTAAAACAGCTGTTATGATAAATTTAGAGATCCATTTCCACATCTGAATTCGTGGCATATCCGGTTCATGCAGTGCCGCAAATATCAGGTTATTCCGCACATCGTAATATGCGTTTGTTCCCAGAAAATTCACTTCAAACCCTTTATGCCAGACATTGAATCCGTTTAAGAAAACAATGCCTGTCTCTCTGTTTCGAATCTCATATTCGATATCATCCCGGTGAATAAACAGCGGAAGCGGCAAATTATCTTTTCGAACTGTATTCAGGGAATAGCAACAGCACCACCAACCGGAATACATCCGGTATTCGTCCTGCGGTGTTTCAATTAATGGTTTCCGGCAGTTACGAAAACTTCGCATATCTGTCATGACGAGGCGGTTAGTCACATTGAATCCTTCAAACCACTCTCCCATCGCCTGACAAATATACGGATAATCTTCCCGAAGCAGCGTACCTCCCAAGCGGATATCCTCCCACTCATCCTTCCGCATCCCCAAAAATCCATACGCCCGCACAAACAGTTCCGGATCCATGACGGCATCATCATCCATCAGCTGTACATGCGTTAATCCGAGACGTTCTTTTTCCTCGATCGCCTCAATCATGCCTCTGGTGAAACCGCCTGCGCCGCCGACGTTGCGGTTTGGTATGATTCGAACGGTTTCTGGATATCTGGCTGCCAGGCGGCTGATTTCTTCATGTTCCGAAAGCGTTCTTCCGTTGTCTACCAGCCAATAGCAGAGTTTTAAAGAAGCAATTTCTGGTCGTTCCAGAAATTGCAGGATACTTTTCAGATTTCGGAGGACATACGGCTCTCTCTTAAACGTGCAGACTACCGCTGCGATCCGCACCTGTTTTTCATTCCGACAAGTTCCCTCATACCAGCCTTTTATATGATTTGATATATCAAAACCGATATTTTTCTTTGTATCCTTTATCGTTTTGGCAGCTGCATTTTCTGCTGATTCTGTCTCCGCGTTTTTCACGTTCTCCGATTCTGTCTCTTTCCCGGCACCTATCTTTTTCACCGAAAACCAGAAAACTCCTTTTTCCGTCTCCGGATATGGGAACTCCAGATCCAGAGTTTCTTTCCCCCCCGTCAGCATCTTTTCCTGAATGATATTCTCATCCAGCATCAGACGAATTGCCTGACAGCCATTCAATTCCAGGTGCAGCGTCAAACTTTCCTGGTTTGTGTACTTCTTCCTTTTTTCGATATAGAAAAGGTTGAAATATCCATTGAAATCGACCCATTCTCCATTTCGATGGAAATACAGTTCTTCTTCCCTACAGATATCTGCTTCCGGAAATCGTATATTTTGTAGACGCATCCGCTGTGTCTCCTTTTCAGTCCTTTTAGGAACTGCCGTTCCTCATTCCATGTTTTGAGAATTATATAGTTTCTAATCTGTCTTTATATCTCTGACGGATCTATCTTCATATTTAGAACTTCCTTCTGCTCCGCCCAAGCGCCCATACCGCCGCCCGGTACAGCCCATACCGGCTTACCCGCAGCAGCTTCACCGCCTTATTTCGGTTCGCATGGTAAATTTCCGGATAGTCCCGAAGTAATTCATCTTCAAACTGCATCAATGCATGCTTTACTTCCTTGCCAGCCGGAAGGCTCAGAAGTATCTTCACTCTCCCAGCTGCCACCCTGGCGATTCCATTTTCAAGATACTGTAGCTTTTCCTGAGTGCATGAAATCTTCTTTCCGTCTTTTCCGGTAAGTGTTCCGCCCTGATACAGGCGGTAAAAGGACAGCAATGATTCCATCACTCGGTCATAATTTTCCTTATTCCTGATCATCTTCTCCGGGCTGACACTCTGTCCTTCCCGGCCGATCCGGTACTGATAGACAAAGTCCGGGATAAAGGATACGGTCTTGACCCACGGAATCGGATACAGGATGTATTCGGCATCAACGTAATAGCAGTGTTCATCGATGGAAAGCGGCATCTTCCGCAGGATCTCTGTTTTCCATGTGATTCCATGCATTTTCATGTAAATCTGATCTGCGATTCCATCGAATTCATAGGAAATCCCATATTTCACCCCTGAAAATGGTTCCGGAATTTCTGCTTTTTTCGGAAAGGAGCTTTCCTCTCCGCTTCGGTTGTCAAATCGCCAGTAGAAACCGCTGACCAGCACATCATCCCGACAGTTTTTCAGCGCAGCAATCAGATGATCCAATGCCTCCGGATCCACCCAGTCATCGGCATCGACTACTTTCATATATCGCCCCAATGCATTCTGGATGCCGCAGTTGATCCCAGATCCATGACCGCCATTTTCTTTATGAATGACACGGACAACGGTCGGATAGCGCTCCGCATATTGATCAGCAATCGCACCGGTTTGATCCCTTGATCCATCGTCTATAATCAATATTTCCAGGTATTCGGACCAATCCATACCTGGTTGAAAATCAGACATTCTTGCTGATACAGTTTGAATGTTTGATTCCGTTTCATTTCCTGTCCAGCTCTGATTTTTCTTTTTCAAATCCTGGTCTTTGCATCCTGCGCACAGTGAATCCAGGGTATATGTGATATATTTTTCCGCGTTATACGCCGGGATGACGACTGTCAGAAGCTTTTCCATTGTCTGCGACTCCTTCCGTACTCTCTTTGAGCATCATGATCTTCGGCGTCATCAGGATGAGCTTCAGGTCGAGAAGCAGAGAGTAATTTCGTATGTAAGTCAAATCCAGTTTCAGTTTGTCATAGGACGTTGTATTGTATTTTCCATAGACCTGCGCATATCCGGTCAGTCCGGCTTTCATCTTTAAGCGGTAGCAGAATTCCGGGATTTCTTTCTCGATCTCCGCCGCCAGCTCCGGGCGTTCCGGACGCGGTCCTACGATCGACATCTCACCTTTCCAGATATTGAAAAGCTGCGGCAGCTCGTCCAGGCGGGTTCTCCGAAGGAAATGTCCCACCGGCAGGATCCGGTCATCGTGTTCCGCTGCCAGTCTCGCCCCGGTTTTTGCCTCCGCGTTCTGGATCATCGTCCGAAATTTGCAGATCTGAAATTCTTTTCCGCCCTCTGTGAGACGGGTCTGCTTGTAAAAGACCGGACCGCGGTCGGTCAGGTAGATCGACAGCGCCACCAGAAGGAAAAATGGGGATAATACCACGATTCCGATGCTCGAACAGATGAAATCCATCGCCCGCTTAATAAATCGCTGAAGATCCGATATGCCATCATTTCTCGATAATAGCAGAGGACTGTCAAAGATATCTAATTCCTGGGAAGTCCGGATCAGAATGTCCGATAATTTCGGCACCGTGTAGGTCCGGATATCCTGCTCAAAACATTTCTTTAAAAGCGCATTTCGATCCTTCGCCGGAATATCTCCGATGATCAGAGCGTCGTATTTTTTTGCTTCTTCCAGAATCGCTTTCATGCCAACCCGGATATGAATGGCTGTTTCCAGATAGTATTTATCTTCTCTGGAATGAATCTTTTCCATCAGATGAAAGGCCGGACGGTCTCCGCATACCAAAAGCATTCTTCTTGGCGGAAACAGAATCCTGTATATCTGCTGAAACAGGAACGTCCAGATCAGTGCAATCAAAAGCTGGACAACCGTCATCCCAAGCAGTATCCGGGGATCATGAAATTTTTTATCTAACAGAGAAATCTGAATATACGTAATCAGATTTAAAAGTCCGATCGAAAGGATCTGAGAACAGAGCAGATTTCCTTTTTTCAGGTATCCGATCCGGAATCCCCCGTAAGTCAGCAGGAAAAATAGTAATAGTCCCGCATACAGGGCGATCATCAGCCAGTTTCCTCTTCTCCAGAACGGAAATTCGATCATTTTGTTGAAATATCCGTTCCAGACATATCCATAAGCGCCAACTTCTGCCCCCATCAGGAGCAGCGCACCTATCAGACGGAACAGTCGTTTGAATGGTTCATATTGTCTCAAAATAGTTCCTCTTCTTTTTGTTTTTATTCAGGCCGAACTCCACAGAACCCAACGTGTAATTCTATTCCAGGTAATCTGCCTGTTTCTTTTTATAGGAACACTAAGCATCCTCAGAAAGCGTTCCTCTCAATTTTTTCTGATAGAGTATTCCACGCACGGATGCCGGAATCAGACTTGCAGTAACGCGGATCACGCAGTTTCGCAGATACTCTCTTCTATTTAAAAATCCACTTTTAAAAAACGTTTTCTGCAGATTCAGAGCGGCCCTGGCATAGGACAGACCGCCGCGGCGTTTGATCATCCCATTGTCCGTTCTCGCATACACCAGAATATCCGAAAGATTTTCTGCTTTATATCCTGCCTGCAAAAGACGGACCCACAATTCATAGTCCTCCGCCCCCGGAACCGGATGATAGTTTCCCACCGCCAGCACAGCTGAACGCCGCATCATGACGGCCATATGGTTCATCGGATTGCGCTTTCTGGCAAACGTTAAAATTTCTTTATATTGGCAGGGAAGTGACCGAATTCCAGTGATTCTGCCCGGCGGAAACAATTTTCCATTCATCCCACTTCCAATTTCACCTCTATCTGGCGCATTTAGGTTATCTACATTTTCCTGTTCTGGCACTTCTGCTGCGGCAAATTCTGCAATTTTTCCGCTCAGAAGTCCGAGTTTCCCCTGTTCTGCTTTCTTTCCCAGCAATTTGCCCGCTGCTTCTTCTGCATATCGTTTCAGCTGCTTTTCACAGCGATCCGGACAGGCAATATCATCACTGTCCATGCGGGCGATCCATTCATTTCGGCACGCTTCTACACCTGCTGCCAGCGCCCGTGCGATTCCGCCGCATACAGGAAGGCGAAGCACCTGCAGAACTCCCGGCCATTCCCGGTCAATCGTCTGGATCGTTTCATCCAACACTGGTGTCAACGGTCCATCGCATACCAGGACAAATTCATCTGGAGGAATCGTCTGATTCATCATGCTGGCTGCCGCCTGATAGAAATACGCTGGATTTTCTTTGTGATATACCGGCATCAGAACCGAATATTTCATACACTCATACTCATTATTCTGCTGCCAGCTTTGTTCCATCGTTCTCCGCTCCATGTAATCTTGTTATCTTTTTTGATGGGTTCTTTCCAGAGACCGATACCCGGCTAAAATCGTTTTCCTGGAAATCTCCTGAAAGATTTTTAGGGTTCAGGGGTCCTTTCTTTGGGAAAACTGCCTCCGGATCATCTTCCATCCGGATTGCCAGCTCTACCTGTCGTGCTTCGTTCAGCAGTTCTGCCTGAATCGTCACGATTCGTTTCCGCAGCCGCTTCCGGATGATCTTTGGCAGCATCTCACCAAGCACTCCTTCCGCCCATTTGATCTCCCCCGCGTCATTTGCCCGCACCAGAAACCGCCGGACGGTGTGAGAAGAATCCTCCCGAAGAAGTTCTTTCAGAAATTTCTCTTCCTCTTTTTTTAAGGGGACTGCCGTTCCATATGGATGCGCTTCCGAACCAGCATTCAGAAATCGAACCAGCCCCGCCAGACATTTCACTCCGTCTTCCAAAACCGGCTCATCCGCCGTGTCCACAAACACATAGCCCGGAAACATGACTTCCGTATCTACATAGTAGACACCGCCCATCCGCCAGGTCCGTTCTTTGGACAACACAAAACAAGGCTTTTCAGCCTTATCCCGATAAAAATGATTCAGTTTTTCTGCCGCTTCTGCCTCGCGTCCCACAGGTGTCTGCACCACGTACCACATACAGGCGTTCTCCCTTTCATGTTTGCGATTTTCGCAGAATATCTAGTTCTGCGAAAATCTTCAATCATTATACGATACTTTCAAGGTTAATTCAATAGAAGTTTCTCCCAAGAATCTCTTATGAAATTATTAAGTCATCATTTCTGAACAAAAATTTCTGAAATTCTCATATAATATTTCCCTTTGCTTTTGAAGTTTTTGTCAATACGGCATTTGGGTTCTGCATATAAAACCTTTTATTTTCGCAGAACTAGATATTCTGCGAAATTTTTTATTCTGATTTTTCTAGCTACAAGCTATTATGTTGCATTTATGATATAAAATTTATCTTTTGAATTGGTAGACTTTTTAGACAATTTTATTGAACGATAGTACTCCACACCTTCGCTTCCTCCCAGAAGCGCCATATGGAATGTTTCGTATAGACAGCAAAAAGCATTCCATATGAGTTTTTCCTCATCAAGAATGCTTTTTGCATTCAGGGCTGATTGAAACGCCGAATTGTCCGGGTTGACAAATATTCCCATATTCAATTTAATTTTATCATTTAAGAAATCAAATAGCAGGCACGTGAAAAAGGAGCGGGCAAAAAAACAGCGGCCACACAGTTTTTCTCCCCTGTATAGCCGCTGACCTTATCTGCATAGAAAAGTCACAGATTCTTCTGCTTCTTCCCATACCATTTTTATTTATTTCATAACAATATTCACAATCCGTCCCGGAACGTAAATTTCTTTTACGATATTTCCAGTCAGCTTGTCCTTGATAGCCTCTTTACCAGCGGCGATCGCATCTTCTTTGGAGATGTCTGCCGGTACGGTGATGGTCGCACGGACTCTGCCGTTGATCTGAACGGCTACCTCTTTCTCGTCATCCTTCATCTTCTCTGCGTCGCACTCCGGCCAGGAAGCATGGAAGACACTGTCGGTGCCGCCGAGCTCCTGCCACAGCTCTTCACCCAGATGCGGTGCGAACGGTGCCAGCAGGATAGTGAAGGTCTTGAGGGTTTCTTTGTCGATGCCGCCCTCTTTCTTCGCCAGATCGATGAGCTTGTTGTTGTACTCCATGAAACCGGAGATAACGGTATTCAGGCTGAACTGCTCGAAACGCTGCTCAATGTCGAATACCAGTTTGTGGCGCAGTTTAACCATTTCCTTGGTCTCTTTGATGTCTTTGTCCTTGCTGGTCATAACCAGGTTGTAGAAACGGTTCAGGAAACGGGATACGCCCTCGATACCGCGGTCATCCCACTCTGCATCCAGTTCCGGCGGTCCTACGAAAAGCTCATAGAGACGCAGGGAATCGCAGCCGTAGTCGCGTACCAGATCATCCGGGGATACGACATTGCCTTTCGACTTACTCATCTTGATACCATTCTTACCAGTGATCATACCCTGGTTGAACAGCTTCTTGAACGGCTCGTCGAAGTCAATAACACCGATATCGCACAGGAACTTAGTGTAGAAACGGGAATACAGCAGATGCAGTACTGCATGTTCAACACCGCCGATGTACATATCAACCGGCAGATATTTGTCTGCTTTCTCACGGGATACCAGTTCTTTATCGTTCTTGTTATCTACATAGCGCAGGAAGTACCAGGAAGATCCAGCCCACTGCGGCATGGTGTTTGTCTCACGTTTTGCCGGAGCTCCGCAGCACGGGCAGGTGGTGTTGACCCACTCGTCGATGGCTGCCAGCGGGGATTCGCCGGTACCAGTCGGCTGATAGCTTTCTACCTCCGGAAGTTTTAACGGAAGCTGATCCTCCGGAACCGGTACGTTGCCGCACTTCGGGCAGTGTACGATCGGGATCGGCTCGCCCCAGTAACGCTGACGGGAGAATACCCAGTCACGCAGCTTATAATTGACTCTCTTGTGACCGATACCTCTCTTCTCAATCATTTCCGGCGCTTCTTTTTTCAGTACGGAAGATTCCATACCATTCCACTCGCCAGAGTTGATCATCGTGCCGGACGCCTCGGTATACGCCTCAGTCATGTTCTCGATCTCTTTGCCATCTTTTGCGATAACCTGGATGATCGGGATATTAAATTTCTTTGCAAACTCGAAGTCACGGTCATCGTGTGCCGGTACGCACATGATAGCGCCGGTACCGTAGTCAGCTAATACATAATCAGACAGCCAGATCGGAACCTTCGCACCGTTGATCGGGTTGATTGCATAAGTTCCGGTAAATACGCCGGTCTTTTCCTTATCCTGCAGACGGTCTACGTTGGAACGCATGGATGAATCGAAAATGTATTTCTCTACTGCCTCGCGGGTCTCATCGGTTGCCAGGCTCTTTGCCATCGCGTGCTCCGGAGCCAGTACCATGAAAGTTGCACCGTACAGGGTGTCCGGGCGGGTGGTGTAAACGGTGATCTTCTCATCGCGTCCCTCTACGCCGAAATCAACCTCTGCACCGTAAGATTTACCGATCCAGTCAGTCTGCATCTTTTTAACCTTCTCCGGCCAGTCCAGTTTGTCCAGATCATTTAAGAGGCGGTCTGCGTACGCGGTAATCTTGAGCATCCACTGACGCAGGTTTTTCTTGGTAACCGGGGTACCGCAGCGCTCACAGCAGCCGTTGACAACTTCCTCGTTTGCCAGACCTGTCTTACAGGACGGGCACCAGTTGATCGGGAATTCTTTCTCGTATGCCAGACCTTTTTTGAACATCTGGACGAAGATCCACTGGGTCCATTTGTAGAATGCCGGATCTGTGGTATTTACTTCCATATCCCAGTCATAGATGGCTGCGATCTCGTTGATCTGACGTTTAATATTTTTAATGTTGGACTCGGTCGAGATAGCCGGGTGTACGCCCATCTTGATCGCGTAGTTCTCTGCCGGCAGACCAAATGCGTCCCAGCCCATCGGATGGATCACGTATTTGCCGCGCAGCAGCTGATAACGGCTCCATACATCTGAAATAACGTAGCCTCTCCAGTGACCAACGTGCAGACCACTTCCGGACGGATATGGGAACATATCCAGGCAGTAATATTTTTCTTTCTTTCCATCGTTTACATTGATGGGATGTTTTTCCCA
Source organism: Clostridium sp. AF32-7AC (assembly GCF_003477925.1). Lineage (NCBI taxonomy): Bacteria > Bacillati > Bacillota > Clostridia > Eubacteriales > Clostridiaceae > Clostridium > Clostridium sp. AF32-7AC. The sequence goes on along the minus strand of NZ_QUEG01000001.1, from coordinate 427,102 downwards.
GTTCTCGCGCCATTTTTTCTCAATGGCGGTATGATTGTACTGTGACATCTTTGTTCCTCCTGTTTTCTGCTTAACCCACGCTGATTTTTTGCTATTTCCTGTCAAAATCCGGCTCCAGTCTCTAAAATGATGATTCATTATTGCAATCGACTGGTCCGTTGGCAGTTGCATAACATCCAACCCTTGCGGACATTCTTTCAATCCGGTAACGTCAAAAACGCCCTGCGTCTCTACATTACCTGTATAGAGACGCAGGGCGAAAATTCCAACTGCGCGGTACCACTCTATTTCACACGGAATCCGTGTGCTCCTCATCGTCCTGTAACGGCGGATGACCGGCTCTGTCTACTCGGGTATTCAAAAACACTTCTTTCAACAGGCTGCTCCCGGACCAGTTCGGCGGCTTCCTTCCGCTGCCTCACACCATCCGGCAGCTCTCTGTAGAAATTTCGCGGCTTACTACTTCCGTTCATTGCATTTGTGCTATCTGGTAGAATAGCATAAATGGGAAGAAATGTCAAGTAACGTGACCTTCTCAAACTTGCACGTGACAGATTCGACGTTCTTTCAATACATGACATTTTCGACAATCTTTCAATCACCGTCAAACCTACACCTGAATCCGCTCTGCCACTTCATCGCCCAGTGCCAGCCGAACCTTTCCATTTCCGATGATCAGACCATCCAGCACACGTCCAAGGACCCGGATACGGCTTCCTTCTTTGATTCCATAGCGCTCCAAAAAGTTCATCACATCCGCATTTCCAAACATCCACTTGATTTCACAGGACTCTCCCGCCTGCACCTTTGCCAACGACTGCATACAACGACCTCCTGACTGATATTCCGCTTTCTGTAACTGTTCAGTACCTTCACAGTCACGCGCAAAATCCATTAAAAATTGCCTACGGCAATGGGATTTTTGTCTGCTGGTCCATGTTTTCGTACGGTCAGCGCAGTAAATGCGCAGACCTACTGAACAGTTACTGCTTTCTTTACTATTATTATATGCAGTCAGACTATTGTTAGTCAATGGTAATAATTGTTAGTTAATTCTAACAGTATTTAGCCGTTACCGTGAACCATCTCCACACTTCTCCGTCCATCTCCCGGCGGATTCTGCCGCGCAGGCGGAGGTAGTCCAGATGCGCCATGCACTCGCCCACCGCGAACCACTTCTGGGACGGTGGAAATTCTTCCCAGCTGGCGGCACGGATCTTCCAGCGCATCTTTCCAGCCGTCTCATATGCCGTCATACCCGGATGTTCGGCAAGCAGCGCCTCCGTCTCCTCCAGACGCCGCTCATGGTGTGCCAGCAGCGCCTCGATGCGCGCCGCATAATCGCCTGTCTTCCGGTGTCCCGGTAGGGCAAGGCGGACCGGATATTTTCTGGCGAGACGCAGGCTGTCGAGATAGTCACCTAATGAATCCTCCGATTCCAGCCAGGAAGTAATATTCGGCGATATATCAAACAGGATATGATCGCCCGTGAACATGACGCCCTGCTTCTCTGCCCAGAACATCGCATTGCCCGGCGTATGCCCCGGCACGGAGATCATTTCCAGGGTGTAATCTCCTACCGTGTATTTCCAGCCTGCCTCAATCGGAACAAAACGGTCATCAACCTGATCCAGCTTATAGCGGACTGCCGGATTGAGCGCCTGCGTTTTCTTCATCTCATCCTCCGGAAATCCCCCGGCACGGAATTGCTCCGCCAGCCGAAGCGGACGCTCCGGTGTAAAACCGTCCTTTAAAATCGCCAGATCGGTTCCGCTGATATAAATGCGGCTGTCCGCCCCTGCCGCCTCCCTGGCAAGTCCTGTGTGATCCGAGTGCAGGTGTGTCAGAAGAATATCCAGCCGATCCGGGCTACTTCCAAGTGCCCGAAGCCCGGCAAACAGCGCCTCCCGGCATTCCTCGCGCCGAAATCCGGTGTCAATCAGAAGATCACGCTCGTTTTCTTTTCCCTTGATCAGGTAACTGTTGAGTTCCCGCAAAGGATTCTGCGGCAATTCCACACCGATCCGCCAGATTCCATCTGCCACCTGTTCTACAAGGGCTTCCCTCTTCTCTATGTTCTTTGTGATTTCTTCTCTTTTATTTTCTTTAAGCATATTTTTCCTTATTGAATCTATTGAATCTTCTCAGCCTTCTGCTTTCTCTTCTCTATGATCCATCGTTCGGAACAGATGTGCACAAATCAAAATCGCCACCACAATCGACAGATAATCAGCCGCCGGCTGTGCATAGATAACTCCATCCAGGCCAAACATCGCATTCAGCACGAAAATCAGCGGAATAAAAATCAGTCCCTGGCGGCAGATCGTAAGAATCAGCGACGGAAGCGCTTTTCCCATTCCCTGGATCGTATTGATGCAGAGGAATAAGATACCAAGGAGTGGCGCAGAAAGCTGCAGGGCAACCACCATCTGAATACCATACTGGACAACTTCCGCATCATTAATAAACATCTGAATCATTGTCTTTCTTGCGACAATCATAATCAATGTCAGAATCGTTCCCATAATAACCGATACAAGTCCTGTAAATTTGAATACCGACATCAGGCGTTTCTTGTTGCGCGCTCCATAATTATAACCGATCAGCGGCTGGATTCCCACGCAGAGACCAATCTGCAGCAGGACAACAAGCATATTGGATTTCATCGCAACCCCCATCGCCGCTACCGGTGTGTCACCGTAACCGACCAGCGCCTGGTTCAGGATAATATTGGCAAAGCTCATCAGGATGTTATTTAAGGATGCCGGAATACCGATCCCTGCCACGCCGGAAGCGATTCCATCTCCCATCTTAAAATCACGGAAATGAATCGACAGTGTCGATTTTCCCCGTAGATAATAAGCAATATAGTAAAGACAGGCCGCAATATTGCCGATGATCGTCGCAAGCGCTGCACCGGTCACTCCCCAGCCAAGCACCAGGATCATGATCGGATCCAAAATAATATTTACTACGGTACCTATCAGGTTTCCGACCATCGATTCTCTCGATGCGCCTTCTCCCCGCAGAATATTCGCAAATGCAGTTGAAAACATAATAAACGGCGCGCCGATTGCAATAATCGCCAGGTACTGTCTCGCAAAACCGATCGTATTTACACTGGCACCGATGAGATGCAGAATGGTTTCCATTCCAAGTACAGACAGGATAGCCACTATCACGCCCAGCCCCAGGGATCCATAGCAGCAGAATGAACTGATATGACATGCCCGATCTTTATGGCGTTCTCCCAGTGCTCTCGATATCGCTGAGCTGCCGCCGATACCGAACAGATGGCCTAATGCCATAAAAATCATAAAGACCGGCGTTGCCAGCGAAACTGCCGCCACCTGCAGCGGATCCTTCGTCTGACCGATGAAAAATGTATCCGCCATGTTATAGATAACAACCACCAGCATGGAAATCATGGTCGGAACCGCCATGGTTGCGACCGCCTTCGGTACGGGTGTTTTTTCAAATAAATCCGTATTTGTTTTCATTTGTCGTAACTCCTCTCTTTCTATATTTGTTGTATTCTTTACAGTCACATTCTCGCGCCGAGCGCGGTCGCTTGCGACATGTTTCTGCTTCGCGCAAGTGCACATCATTGGCACGTTAGTGCCTTTTTGTGTAATAGGGGATTCCAAGGAATTTCCTATTACATAAAAATACAGGCACTTCTGCCTGCTGTGTAAAAGACCAACTCTTATTTATAAACACTTAATTTTATCATAAACACCTATTTTGTCAACTATTTCCGTATTAAACCTATCTTAAACTCATCTTAAAACCCAGCTTAAAAATTGTCTTTTGGAATTGTCTTTGGAAGTTGCAAAAAAGCGCTTTCTGGGATATGATGGAAACTAGAAAATTATGAATTTCATACCGATGGAGGATTTTTACTATGTCTAACAATTACGCAGGCAAATTTGTAAGTGCTGAGACCGCCGTCAAGGCCGTTCAACCGGGCGACTGGGTGGATTATGGCTTTGGCGCTGGATTTCCGGAGCTTCTCGACCGTGCGCTGGCAGCGCGCAGGGATGAGCTGACCGATGTCAAGATCCGCGGTGGTTTAGTCATCCGCCCGCGCATCGAGGTTGTCGAAAGCGACCCGGAGCAGAAAGCATTCAGCTACTACAGCTGGCACATCGGCGATTATGAGCGCAAGCTGCAGACCCGTGGGCTCTGCAAGTTTATGCCGATGATGCTGCGTTCCCTGCCGGAAATGTACCGCCACCACATTCGCGTGGATGTTGCCTTTGTACCGGTTTCCAGACCAGATGCGGACGGCTGCTGCGGACTGGGTATTTCCAACTATGCATGGCGCACCATCTTTGAGAATGCGCGCACCGTCATCTTCGAGATCAATGAGCGCCTCCCGCGCTTACAGGGCGTCGATGGTTCCCACCGTGTCCACCTCTCAGAGGCAGATTTCATCGTCGAGGGCGAGCATGAGCCGCTTCCGATCCGCACCTACCGCGATCCGAGCGCCATTGATATTGAGATTGCCAAACGTGTCGTTGAGGAGATCCCGGACGGCGCTGTCCTTTCCCTGGGCGTCGGCGGCGTTCCGTTTACCGTTGCCAATATGCTGGCACAGTCCGACAAAACCGACCTCGGCTGCCACACCGGCACCATCAGCGATGCTTTTTTAGCCCTCTATAAGGCTGGCAAGCTGACCAACAAGAAGAAGGAAATTGACAACGGTTATTCTACCTGGAACCTTGCCATGGGCTCTCAGGAATTATATGACTGGCTGGATAATGAGCCGCAGCTCTTCCACCCGGCTGATGTCGATTACGTCCACTCCCCATACCGCATCGGTGAAATGAAAAATGTCATCAGCATCAACGGTGGCGTCGAGCTGGATCTGATGGGACAGGAAAATGCCGAGTCTGCCGGCACCCGACAGCTCTCCGGTATCGGCGGACAGATGGATTTCCTGGAGGGCGCATTCCGCTCCGAGGGAGGCAAGGGCTTTATCTGCCTTGCTTCCACCCACAAGAAAAAAGATGGCTCCTTAAAATCCAACATCGTACCGTTCATTCCGGGCGGCAGCACCGTATCTGCACCGCGTACCATGATTCAGTACGTGGCGACCGAGTACGGTATCGCAAAACTGACCGGGCTTACCTTAAAAGAACGAGCGGATGCCATGATCGCCATCGCACACCCGGATTTCCGTGATGAGTTGCGCCGGTATGCGGAGGAGAATTTTAAATAAAAATTGGAAAGATACATCGGAACCGAAACATCAACATTCCATGTTATCTTTGATTCTTTGAAAACCAGAATTTTCAACATAGAAAAGCCGTAACCTTATACTTTCGCTCATGAGTTTAATCCCATGGGCGAGTATATCTGGTTACGGCTTTTTATTTTTTATGCCTCTTTCTTCGCCCCTATAACAACCACAACCACCATAAACCGGCAGACCAGAATAATCATAGACGCAAAGAGCTGCCACAGCGCGATATGCAGAATCAGGCTGACTGCGTACCCACACAGTGCTGCTCCCATTACCATAGCATATCCACAGCACAGTTCGGAGTGATACGAATGTCTGGGCGAACCTGCGGTGTAGCTTTCCATCAGTCCATAGAGCACCACATATTCCAGCATACACGGAATCAGCGACCAGATGGTTCCGTCCGGCCGCCTCCAGAACATGGACAGAAAGCTAGAAAAAGCAGTCACCAGCACAAGCGCCGCCCCTGCTGCCCGGTACACTCTCATCTCTTTTACATCCATCTGGAAAAATCCAGCCTGTCGCTCTTTCTGGAGAATCCCGATATATAAAATCAGGAACCCGATGCAGGGCGGCAGCAGCATCACATGGAACAGATTAATATGAATCGAAGCAAGAATCAGACCGGCTAAAATCTTATGATCTCCCGTTTTCACTTAAATGCCTCCTCTTTCAGCAGATATTTCCACACATCAATAAAGCGAAGCTCCCTTCTCTTCCTGTATTCATTTTCAAATGAAAGAACCTGCTCCCCGCCATCTTTGCCGATATATGAAAGCACTGCAACTCCTGAATGAAATACCTGCGGTGACTGGTCTTCCTCTTTGCCAATCCAATGGCTCTGGAACGTCAGCACATCACCCGTTTTTACTGTCAGCCGTTTCGGATCTTCCCCTTCTTTTTGGGCTGGGATAGGCTCTCCATTTAAGGTCATCGAAAAATTTTCCATCTCCCCGGCTGACGCAATGCAACCTTTTACTTCGATGGTTCCATCTTTCTGAACGGTGTAAACCTGTGTGGCCGTTCCATCTGAATTGGCGCTGGAACTTGGATTTTCCAGGGCGCTCCCGCCCTCCGGATTTGCAATCAGTACCAGATTACCAATTTTTACGTCCGCTGTGTTTCCATCTGAATAGAGCACCTGCGCCCGCGTCAGGATTCTCCACTGACTGATCCCGTTATGCTGCGGATCTTCAATCGAAAGCGTAGCATCCAGGCGATGAAGCGCATACTGTCCCGCTGACTGGACTGTCTCCCGCATTTCCTGCATTTGAAGTTCAGGCAACTCTGAAAAACGAATTTCTCTCACACAGATCTCATCCGTCACATCCGTCAGATAGGCAAAATTTACCTGTGTATACCATACATCCGAAGTTTCATCTGTCTCATCCACACTTTCTTCCCCGAGCGCATATAAGAACACTGTATTCTCCAATTCCATATTCGCATTCAGGTCTTTCACACCTTCGTCTAAAACTCCAACTTTCACATCGGAATCGGTACTTTCTTCTTCAAGCGCCTCACTTGACACAGATGAAACGATTCCATCCTCCGAAGTTTCTACTCCGTCCAGCCCACAGCCCAGATAAGCCGACTGGCTGTAGTGCAGAAACAGCGGTTCTTTCAGCCGGAACGTATACTGGGCGCTCAGACCCGCCAGCAGACAAATAAGCGCCAGCACCAGCCAGATACGCACGATCATCCGCTCCGGGTGTTTCCGAACTGTTTTTGCCTGTTCTTTTACTTCCATGAGTTCCCCGCTTTTCTCATTTTTCTCTATCATAAAAAGGCCACCCACCTGTCTGTATAAGTTGTTCTCTTTGCAACATTATACCTTTTTACAGGTGGGTAGTCTTTTCTATTTTCTTACAATTTATAGCCTTCTTTTTGAAAATTGCAAAAGCACGCAATTCGTAGCAATTTGGCATCCGCATTCACTGCCTTAACTTCTCGCCTGTCCCATCGATAACATTCACAGCGCTTTGTTCAATTCAAGCACAGCCTATAACCATATCGATCCGAAAGACCTTCCAGAAAGAGAAAGCCGCCGCTGACAGCCTTGATGAATCGGTATCGATCCACTCAGCCGCCTGCGGCGGTTTTCTGCTTATTTATATAAGAATATCATATTTTTGACCGAAACGGTAAGCACTTCATCTGCCATTATTCAGCTTCTGCCGCTCTCGCCTCCACTTCTCTCTTCTGTACATCGCCCGGAGCCTGCTCGTAGCGGCTGAACTCATAGGAGAATTCACCGATACCGCCGGTCATGGAACGAAGATCGGTGTTATAACCAAACAGCTCGGACATCGGGATATCTGCCTCGATGATCTGTTTGCCGTGATGGTTGGAGTTCATACCGAGAACACGACCTCTTCTGCGGTTCAGATCGCCCATAACATCGCCGGTGAATTTATCCGGAACGGTTACTTTCAGAGATGCGATCGGCTCAAGGAGAACTGGATTCGCTTCCATGAACGCTTTCTTGAATGCCAGCGTCGCTGCCATCTTGAATGCCATCTCGGAGGAGTCAACCGGATGATAGGAACCATCTAACAGGGTTGCTTTCACACCGACAACCGGATATCCAGCCAACGGACCCTTCTGTACGCATTCCTGAATACCTTTCTCAACTGCCGGGAAGTAGTTCTTTGGAACGGCACCGCCAAATACCTTCTCTTCAAATACATATGGTGTCTCCAGATCGCCGGACGGCTCGAAGGACATCTTAACATCGCCGTACTGTCCATGTCCACCGGACTGTTTCTTATATTTGCCCTGTGCTTCTACTTTCTTGCGAAGTGTCTCGCGGAATGCAAATTTCGGTTTGCTGAGCACAATGTCTACTTTATATCTTGCCTGCAGCTTGCTGACAACAACTTCGAGCTGCTGCTCGCCGATGCCGTAAAGTAAGGTCTGACGGTTCTCGGTATCGCTGACGCTTCTGAGTGTCAGATCTTCGTCCATCATCTTCGCCAGTGCACTGGAGATCTTGTCCTCATCGCCTTTGGTCTTAGCTGCGTATGCCATGTAGGTATACGGGGTAGAAATCTTCGGTTTGTGGTATACAATCGGAGCCGTGCGGACTGCGATGGTATCGCCGGTCTGAGTAACGTTTAATTTGGCAACCGCGCCGATATCGCCAGCCTTTAATTCCGGAACCTCGATGACATCCTTGCCGCGGAGAACATATACTTTCTGAACTTTCTCTTCAGCATCTTTGTTTACATTGTAGATAACGGTATCTGGTTTTAAGGTACCGGTACAAATCTTCATCAGGGAGTATTTGCCGATGAACGGGTCAACCACAGTCTTGAAAACACGTGCCGACAGGGATACATCGTCATTATATTTAGCGGTAAAGCGCTCTGCGGTCGATACATCGACACCGACACACTCGAACTTGTCCGGTGACGGGAAGTATTTATCGATCGCCTGCAGCAAATATGCGAAGCCCTGTGCATTGACACCGGAACCCATCATAACCGGAACGATGTTGCCCTCACTTACGTGCTCACGCAGCGCCTGTGCGATCTCTTCCTGTGTGAATTCTTCACCGGAGAAATAGCGCTCCATATATTCTTCACTCGTCTCTGCCACTGCCTCGATCAGCGCATCACGGATGATGCCGAGGTTCTTCTTGGTGTACTCCGGAATCTCGCATTTCTCATATTCGCTTAAATGGGTGAAACGGCGGCCTTCCATCTTTACCGCATTGACAAAGCCGACAAATTTTTCATTTTCACGGATCGGCACCTGGAACGGCGCGATCTTACGGCCAAACTGTTTCTCCAGTTTTAAGATCAGCTCACGGAAGCTTGCCTGATCGTCATCCATGTTGGTAACGAAGAACAGGCGCGGCAGGTTGTACTCTTCACAGAGTTCCCATGCCTTCTCGGTTCCGACTTCGATGCCAGCCTTGCAGTTTACAACGATGATTGCTGCATCTGCTACACTGATAGCTTCCTCTACTTCTCCCACAAAATCAAAATAGCCAGGGGTATCTAACAGGTTAATCTTGATCGGTCCATCTTCTCCTTGATACTCCAACGGAATCAGCGTGGTGGAGATAGAGAACTGTCTCTTGATTTCTTCTTTATCATAATCGCTGATGGTGGTTCCTTCCGGAACTTTTCCCATTCTCTTGGTAGTACCTGTTACCAGTGCCAGCGCCTCTGCTACCGTTGTCTTGCCGGCACCGCCGTGCCCCAGTAACACTACATTGCGGATTTGTTTTGTCCCATACACGTTCATAGTTAAGTCCTCCCGTCTATTTATTTTGATGTTTTTTTCTTGTATTTTAACCTCTGTTCATATTGTACAAGAAAATAGAGAAAATTTCAAGCAAAACAACACCTTTATACAAAATTTATTCGTTTTATTTTGAAAAGCATTGAAAATGCGACAATTTCCCTGTTCAAAGGCGGTGAAATCAATCGCATTTTCGCAAATTTAGTAATAAACAGATGTAAAAAAATTTCTTTTTCACTTCAACGCGTAAAATCGTTGACAAGTGACTTGTTCTATTCTACAATAATTTCTAGTTTCATTTTTTACTATACTACCTATGAAAGAGAGCGTAATTGCTATGAATACACCGATTAATCATCTTACCGCCGGTTTCATCGGACTCGGTCTGATCGGCGGCTCTATCGCCAGAGGTTTGAAACGCAGCGCCCCGGATATTCAGATCATGGCTTATATGCGAACCCGCGAAAAATTGGAACAGGCACATGCAGACGGCATTGTTGACCTGATTCTGGACGGCGTGGACGAGCATTTAAGCGAGTGCGACATCATTTTCCTGTGCACACCGGTTGAATTTAATGAATCCTATCTGCGCCAGATCCGGCCGTTCTTAAAGGAAGGCGCGGTTGTGACTGACGTCGGAAGCACCAAGACCAGCATTCATGAGACCGTTGCCGCGCTTGGCATGGAAAGCTGCTTCGTCGGCGGACACCCGATGGCTGGCTCGGAAAAGACCGGCTACGAGAGTTCAACCGACCATTTGCTGGAAAATGCGTACTATATCATTACCCCGACGCCGCACACCCCGGCTTCCTACACCGACCGTATGGTGGAGGTGGCAAAGGCGATCGGTGCGCTGCCCCTGGTGCTGGATTACCATCGTCATGATTTCATTGTCGCGGCGATCAGCCATCTGCCGCACCTCATCGCCTCCAGCCTGGTCAACCTGGTACACGACTGCGACGGCGAGGATCAGATGATGAAACGGCTGGCTGCCGGAGGTTTCAAGGATATCACCCGTATTGCCTCCTCTTCTCCGGTCATGTGGGAACAGATCTGCATGACGAACACAGGCAATATCACTGAGGTGCTGGATCGCTACATTGATTCCCTGACGACATTGCGAGAAGAACTGTCCGACCACCAGTCTAGAGCCATCTACCAGCTGTTTGAGTCCTCCCGCGACTACCGGAATTCGTTTGCAGAAATTCCAAAAGGATCGATACAGCCGGAATATGCCTTCTCCGCCGACGTGGTGGACGAGCCAGGTGCTATCTCCATCATTTCCTCGATCCTCTCCGGTAAAGGAATCAGTATCAAAAATATCGGCATCAGCCACAACCGTGAGCATGGCGAGGGCGCGCTGCGGATCAGCTTCTACGACAAGGCTTCGATGGAAGCGGCGTGGGCGCGTTTGAAGAAATACAATTACACGCTGTTCGCGTAGACTGCAATGTATGTTTCAAACTTAACTTTCAACATTAATGTTTAGGCAGGTACAACTATGAACTCAATGAAATTTACCCATACATCTTCTCTCCGGGGCGAACTGACCGTTCCGGGAGACAAGTCCATCTCCCACCGCAGCGTCATGTTCGGCGCTCTTGCGGACGGACTGACCGAAATTCACGGCTTCCTGCAGGGCGCAGACTGTCTCTCCACGATCTCCTGTTTTTCCAAAATGGGAATCTCGATCGAAAATCAGGGCGAGACCGTTCTCGTCCACGGACGTGGACTGCATGGGCTGACTGCCCCAGACTCCGTTTTAGACTGCGGCAACAGCGGCACCACAACGCGCCTGATCTCCGGCATTCTCTCGGCCCAGAAATTTGACACAACACTGACCGGCGACGCTTCCATCCAGAAACGTCCGATGAAGCGCATCATCGATCCTCTCTCTCAGATGGGCGCAAAGATCGAGAGTGTCAATGGAAATGGTTGCGCGCCGCTCCATATCACCGGCTCACCACTGCACAGCATCCATTATAATTCTCCGGTTGCCTCCGCCCAGGTCAAATCCTCGATTCTGCTGGCAGGTCTGTATGCCGACGGAGAAACCCGCGTGACCGAACCTTACATTTCCCGCGATCACAGTGAACGGATGCTGTCCGCATTCGGCGCAGACATCCACACAGATGGAACCACCGCGATTTTACAGCCGGCAAAACAGCTCTATGGACAGAAAATCCTGGTTCCGGGCGATATCTCCTCCGCTGCCTTCTTTATCGCAGCCGGACTCATCGTACCGGATTCAGAAATCTTAATTAAAAATGTCGGTATCAACCCGACCCGCGACGGCATCCTGCGCGTCTGCAAGGCGATGAACGCGGACGTCGAACTTCTCAATGTAAACACCGCCTCCGGCGAACCGACCGCCGACCTGCTCGTCCGCTCCGGTAAGCTGACTGGAACCGCGATCGAGGGTGCGATCATCCCGACTCTCATCGACGAGCTTCCGGTGATCGCTGCGATGGCGTGCTATGCCGAGGGAACCACCGTCATACGCGATGCCGCGGAACTGAAGGTAAAAGAGTCAAACCGCATTGCTGTCATGGTAGAGAATTTAACCGCTATGGGCGCGGATGTGACCGAGACCGAAGATGGCATGATCATCCACGGAGGCAAGCCGCTGCACGGTGCTGTGATCGACAGCAAGAAGGATCACCGCATCGCCATGACCTTCGCCGTTGCCGCACTCGGCGCTTCCGGCGAGACCGAAATTCTGGATGCAGACTGCGTGAACATCTCCTATCCGGGATTCTATGGGGATCTGGAACGGCTGTGTAAATAAAATGTGACTATGCATATTTGAGACAAAAAGGGCAGGAAAAGCTTCAAATCGCTTTCCTGCCCTTTTCTTTTGTCCTACTGCCCATATTTCGCAAAATACCGATCCAGCACCTGTCTTGCGATCGGCGCAGCGACCGCACCGCCGGAACCGGACTCTTCTGCCAGCACGCAGATCGCCACCTTCGGCTTGTCCGCCGGAGCGAAACCGACAAACCAGGAATGTGTCTCCTTACCTGTCTCAAACTCGGCGGAACCGGTTTTTCCGGCCACCGTATAGGATGCCCCCCGCATCGCGGAACCTGTACCAATCTCGACCACCTGGCTCATGAGATGTGTCAGAAACTGTGCGTCATTCGCAGACATCAGGGTTCCATAGGCGGACGGAAGGAACTTCTTGACCGTCTGACCACCCACATTTTCAACATGATCGATCATATATGGCTTCATCAGCGTGCCGCCGTTGGCGATCGCCGATACGATCATCAGGTTATGCAGCGGCGTAATCTGGGTTTTTCCCTGTCCGATCGCGGTCTGAAGCTTTTCCCAGTCATCCGAACTGCCGTCGAGCGAAAACGTGCTCTGGTTGTACGGAAGTGTGTACGGAAGCTCCGAATTAAAGAGCATCTGATTTGCCAGCGCCCGGAATTTTTCTGAATTAATCTGCATTCCAATCTCCGCAAACGCACCGTTGCAGGAATTGGCAAATGCCTGAATCAGGTTCTGCGCCCCATGTGCCGTCCCGTGGTAACATTTAATCGTATAATCGCCATTCTGGTAAGAGCCATTACAATTATACACATAGTCCTGCCAGGTATTCGGGTTCTCTTTCATATATTCCAGCACCGTCAGCATCTTGAACGTCGATCCCGGCGGATATAAGCCCTGCGTCGCGCGGTTGACTAACTGCGCCTTCGTGTTGTCCGGCGATGTCAACTCTGCCCAGCGCTCATCGACGAGATTCGCATTGAAATTCGGCTGGGAAACCATCGTCAAAATCTTTCCCGTATCCGGTTCCATGACGATCACTGCGCCCCGGTGTTTTCCGATCGCGTCGGATGCCGTCTGCTGCAGATCCACATCGAGCGTCGTAATCACATTGTCGCCCAGATTTTTCTGCCCCTGAAATTCATTGATCGTTTTCTCAATCAGATTCACATGGGAGGAAAGCAGGTAGAAATTCGCCAGCGACTCCAGACCTGTTTTTCCATTTTTGCCGGAATATCCGACCGAATGGACAAACAGATAATCATACGGATAATAGCGTTTCTCGCTTCCGTCACTTGCAACGTTCGTCTGCGCCAGCACCGTTTTATCATTGCTCATAATCGAACCGCGGGTCACCCGGTCTGAGAGGAGATCGAGTCTCGCATTATAAGAGCTGCCGATCACATTTTCACTCTTAAACTGGATAAACCAGCCAAAATAAACGGCCATCGCGATAAAGAGCGCCGCAATCCCATAGGTCAGCCACAGAATATGACGGTTTGAACGCGCTCTCGCATTTTCAGTTCTTTCCATTTCATCCTTCTGCCTCATCAAGCTGCTGCTCCTCCTCTTCTTCCTCATTCCGTTTCAGGACATATAGTCCCTGTATCACGCCAAACAGGATAAATGTGCTGAGAATCGAACTGCCTCCATAACTGACAAGCGGCAGCGTCACGCCGGTGGACGGAATAAACTTGGTCACGCCGCCGATCGTCAGGAACACCTGCACCACATACTCAATTCCCAGACCAAACGCGATCAACTTGTAAAATAATGCCTGCATCCGGGTCGCAATCAGCATGAACTGCATGAAGCAGCCCAGACAGATCAGGAGAATACAGAGCGCATAGATGCCGCCCAGCTCCTCCGAGATCGCCGCGAAAATGAAGTCCTTCTCGACAACCGGGATCTTCTTCGGCATCCCCTGGTAAAGTCCCATGCCAAACCAGCCGCCTGTGCCGATCGCAAAGAGCGCCTGCGTAACCTGATACCCTTTTCCTGCGATGTCACTCCACGGATCCTGCCATGCTTCCACGCGGACACGCACATGCGAAAACAGCTTATACGCCAGCATCGCAGCCGCACAGCCGCTTCCAAGACCGCCTGCCAGATACAGCCAGTTGGAGGTTGCAATAAACAGCATCAGGACATAGGCGAGGAAAAAAATCAGCGCACTTCCCAGATCCTTGGATAACACCAGAATCAACACGTGCGCCGCCGCCACGCCGGTCGTGATCGCCACATTTTTAAACTCCGTTGAGCGGTAAAACATCGTCGCCACGAAGAATACAAAGCTAATCTTGACAAACTCGGACGGCTGGAACGAGAATCCACCGATACTGATCGAAAGCTGCGCGCCGAAGCTGGTATTGCCGATCACACAGACAACCAGCAGCAGCGCCAGACCTATCAGACCGTACACCCACGGTATCTTAGCGAGCTGCCAGGTTCTATCTATCACATATGGTATAATCATTGTGATAACCGCCGCAACTGCCATGATGATAAACTGGCGGACCGCCTTGTCCATCGAGATGCGCGTCAGCATGATAAAACTGGTGCACAGAAGCATACACGTGTTGTTCAGCAACAGTCTCGACGCATTCCGGTAAAACAGCCGGTATAAGAGCTGGTACAGGACAAAAAAGACAAGCTGCGCGCCGAAAAACAGCACAACTGCCTCATCCTCGGTTTGTAGATAAATGATCGTACCCGACAGAAGAAATATCAAAAACAGCGGTACATTCTGCAGACGACAGAGCCGGAGTTTCGACTCGTCATCCGGCAGTGAAAAAAAGCGGAAATTGTAATATGTATAAATCAGTATCAGCAATATCATCAGATACCTGGACATCGTTGTCACAAGATTTATCATGGTGATCCTCCTTTTCATGTGTACCCGGAAGATTCCCGGTACACACGCTACTCTACGCCCCTCTTAAAATGACCTCTTGTAAATTCGCCCTCCAGCTCCACCGGTTCCTGATGGAGGAAGGTCTTCACGTAGGCATCCAGCACTTCCCCGGTCTGTGCCGCACTCTCCGACGTAAATGCCAGACGCAACACCTCCGGCTGCAGGCGGTCTATCTGCTTTTTATCCTTCAAAAGCGACAGGGGGCTGGAATTGTAGATCGTATTGCAGCAGAAACGGCACTGGTTCCTTACCGGAAATACCTTCTTTTTGCGATCCCGCAGATACAGATATTCCGGACATTTACTGCATCCTTCCACTGTTTTCCGGATGCACTGGGCGGTTACCATGACCGGGATCGAACCATATACGAGAAGTTCCCGTTCCCGGCTGTCGCGCGCCTCCAACTCCCGGCTGTTGAGCTCGACCGGAAGGGTAAAACGCATCGAAAACTCCGGCGCCATCTCCCGCACAAAATCCTCCGCCCGGTGATTCATCGTATAAATACCATAATCCATCACAAGCGGGATGGAAATCTTCCACTCGCGCACCAGTTCCAGCTCTTCCCATGCCCGGATGACAAGACCGTCAAATCCCGCCGATTCCAGCCTGGAACGATGTGTTTCAAAATATTCCTTTGCCCGATCGCGGAAAATATGCGGCATTACCAAAAGACACTGCTTGTCTGCCTCATGGCAGCGCGATACCCATTCGTTCCACTGTTCGACGCCAAATTCAGCACTATCCAGATAGATGGCGCCGACTTCCGGTACGGATAACGCCACTTTTAACTGTGCCGGGTGTTCGACCGAAACGTGGATGTGGTACAGAGCTGTTTTATTCCCTTTTTTATTCTCAAACAGCGTTTTCTGGCTCTGTACAGGTAAATCTGCTGTGAGTTCAACGTCCTGAGCCGGGCTGGTTTTTTCTGATTCCGAACCTGTCTGGTTATTTTCTTCCAGATTCTTTTCTTCCGGATTTTGCCATCCTTTTCCTGTCCCGCACGCCCTATTTTCCGGTATCTCCCGGCGGTATGGACGCAGTATCTCCTCGGTCAGCTGCTCAAACGCAGAGCGGCGGAGTTCATTTAACTCCTGCACCGGCACAAAGGGGCTGCCGCCTGTCTCCACTTCCAGATTTTCAAAATAATACGGCGTATTTCCCGTTTTTCCGAGCTGTTTCTCAATCCGTTCCTTGCTCATCGGCTGTTTCACTGCCGTCTGGACAACTGCTCCGATTCCGCCTGCCATCCGGCTTTCTCCCGTCAGCGGATCTTCGTATTGAAGCGTCAGCTGCAGCGGTTCGCCTTCACAGACACGCGCAAACCCCTGAACCGGTTCTTTCACCTCTGCTTCCACATACGTTTTGTCCAGATACTGGTAAAGTTCCCGGTTTTCCTGGCGGAATGCCGGTTTCTCATGGCAGACCACCATATCGCGTCCATTGTGCTCGGTATAATAGCCTAACGTCTGACCGCCGCGGTCAAACAGATCCAGCAGCTCCTTCCGGTCTTTCGGGTCAACCCGGTAACCTTTTCTGCCATTCTTTAAATATAAATCTACATATTTCCGGTACAGGCGCACCACGCCTGCCGTATAGCGCGGACTCTTCATGCGTCCTTCGATTTTCAAGGAATAAACGCCTGCTTCCAGAATATCCGGCAAAATATCCAGCGTACAAAGATCCTTGAGACTGAGCACATACTTGGAATCGCCCGGATTTAACACGCCATTTTCTTTCTTTTGTTTTTTGTTTTCATTCGGGTTGTTCTCATCCAGCCGCCGAAGGACATCAAACGGAAGCCGGCAGGTCTGAGCGCATCGTCCCCGGTTGCCGCTTCTGCCGCCGATCAGGCTGCTGAACAGGCATTGTCCCGAATAACAGTAACAGAGAGCCCCGTGAACAAAGCTCTCTATCTCCACGCCCGTCTCCTGATAAATGCGGCGTATCTCTTCCAATGAAAGTTCACGCGCTGTGACGATGCGGACCGCGCCCATTCTAGTCATAAGCGCCGCGCCCTCCGGTCCGGTAATCGTCATCTGTGTGCTCGCATGAACCGGCAAATCCGGAAAATGCTCCCGGATATAAGAAAATACGCCCATGTCCTGCACGATCACGGCATCCAGTCCCGCCTGGTAATACGGAAGCAGATAGTCGTATAAGTCATCCATCTCGTCTTCCTTTACCAGCGTATTGACCGTCATATAAAGCTGGCGCCCATGCATATGCACGTAGTTGAGCGCTTCCAGCATCCCCGTTTCATCCGGATTTTCCGCATATGCCCTGGCTCCGAAACGGCTGCCGCCCATATAGACTGCGTCCGCCCCCGCAGCAACCGCCGCTTTCATGCTATCGAAGGAACCCGCCGGTGCCAGAATTTCCACCTTTTTTTTCATATCATTTCACCCATTATAACCGCAGAATTGCATCTTTCAGTTCCACCGTTCCCTGTCTCTTGGGAAATGGCTTCCGCTTCATATATGCCTCCACCTGTGCCTGACGGACAGCTGCCAGTTCCTCACGTGCTGCCCCTGCCTCCTGGAGGCTCTCTTCCAGATCTTTCTTTATCGTCTGTTTTTCCTGCTCCAGCTGGCTCAGCTGCTCTTTTACACTTTGTTTTTCCTGTTCCGTCTGCATCAGACGTGCTTCCAGCTGCGATTTTTCCGTCTGCACAGCTGTCGCCGCCTGTCTTGCTTCTTCAAGCTGTTGTTTGAAAATCTCCAGCTTGTCCTGCAAAGAAGCGATTTCACTCTGGGATGACTCGACCGCCAGACGCTGATCTTCTGCCTCCTGTTTCCAAACCTCTGCTTCTCCACGGAAATCGTTTGCTTCCTTCTTTGCATCCGCAATCTGTTCCAATGCCTCTTTCTTTGCAGCTTCTGCCTGCTCCCGGGCTGTCTGCTCCGCCCTGGCAGCGCGATCCTGGGCTGCTTTTTCCGCGGATTCCACGCGATCCTGTACCTCTCTCTTCGCACGTTCAATCTGCTCCTGCGCTTCTTTTCTTGCAGACTCAACCTGTTCCTGTGCTGTTTTCTTCACAGCCTCGATCTGTCCCCGCGCTTCTTTTCTTGCAGACTCAACCTGTTCCTGTGCTGTTTTCTTCACAGCCTCGATCTGTCCCCGCGCTTCTTTTCTTGCAGACTCAACCTGTTCCTGTGCTGTTTTCTTCACAGCCTCGATCTGCTCCTGCGCTTCTTTTTTCACACGCTCAATCTGCGCCTGTACCTCATTTTTAGCAGCTTCCGCCTGCTCAGCTGCCTCTTTTGCCGCCTTCTTTGCTGTCTCCAGTTCTTCCTCGCTGACGGTGCGCTCATTGCGGAGACTCTCGAGTTTCATCTGGGTGCTGACCATCTCATGTTTCAGACGATATGTCTCTTTTTCCATGCTCTCTTTGTCGGATGCAAGTGCCTTCGCACTCTCTTTTTCTTTAAAATAATCATCCGCCAGATTCAGATAAGTCATAATACTCTGGTAGTCTTCCGGCATTTTCAAAAATCCCGGCTGCGCCTTGAGCTGGAAAATCTTCCCATTCAGATACGTGGCAATCTGCTGTACATATCCTTCCGTCTCACTGCCGCCCAGGCTATACACTTTTCCATCAATTAATACATCTATATACTGTTTTGCCATCGCATTCTCTTCTTTCTATCTATTAATAAATATGGTTCGACGTTGTCACGTCACCCACACAGAAATACCACCTTCAAATCAATCAAATATCAAATCTCAGAAATACCGTTTTTTGCTTGATTCCAGGCATACCCGAGATGCCGATACGCTGCTTCGGTCGCCATCCGCCCACGCGGAGTCCGGTTGAGCAGACCGTTCATCAGAAGATACGGTTCATACACATCTTCCAGTGTCCCAGCATCCTCGCCCAGCGCTGCCGCCAGCGTCTCCAGCCCGACCGGACCGCCGGAAAACTTGTCGATAATCATATGTAAGATCGCACGGTCGTTGTTGTCAAGTCCCAGCTTGTCCACATCAAGGATATCCAGTGCAAAATCCGCGACTTCTTTCGTAATCACGCCGTTGTACTTGACCTGTGCAAAGTCCCTCACACGTTTTAACAGGCGGTTTGCCAGACGCGGCGTTCCTCTCGAACGTCTCGCAATCTCATAGGCGCCCGTCTTATCAATCTCCACATTCAGAACTCCCGCCGTCCGCAGGACAATCGTCTGCAGCTCTTCAGGCGTATAAAAATCCATCTTCTGCACGATGCCGAAGCGATCGCGCAGCGGCGCCGTCAGAAGCCCCGCGCGTGTCGTCGCGCCTACCAGCGTAAATTTCGGCAGATCCAGACGAATCGAGCGCGCCGTCGAATCTTTTCCCAACATGATATCGATCGCATAGTCCTCCATCGCCGGATAAAGCACCTCTTCCACCTGGCGGTTTAAGCGGTGAATCTCATCCACAAAGAGGACGTCTCCCTCCTGGAGCCCGTTGAGAATCGCCGCAATCTCCCCTGGTTTCTCGATTGCCGGACCGGAAGTAACCTTCATACGGGTTCCCATCTCATTGGCGATAATGCCGCTGAGTGTCGTCTTTCCCAATCCCGGCGGTCCATAGAAAAGAACATGGTCAAGCGCCTCGCCGCGGGATTTCGCCGCATGGATAAATACCTTTAACGTCGATTTGATCCGCTCCTGACCGATATATTCGTCTAAGGTCTGCGGGCGGAGACTTCCCTCAATCCGCTTATCCTCCTCCGTCACCTCGGTTGTAATCGTCCTTCTGCTCATACTTGTTTCCTGTCTTTCCTGTTTTTCTCTCTCATTCAATTAAGCCATGACAGTTCCATTTTCTCATATCTGCCACACATTCCAAATTTTCATCTGACGCACAAGCACCACTATTTTTTATGATCCTGCAATTTCGAATGTCCGACACATAGGTTGTTTTACAAAAACGCCAGATATTTCAGCGATGCCTTCAATACCGCCTCGGAATCCATCTCTTCCGTCACATTGGCGCTCTTGACCGCCTTCACCGCCTCGGCATTCGTATATCCCAGCGCCACCAGCGCCTCCACGGCTTCCTTCACCGCATTGCCTGAAAGCCCGTTCCCCGCAGCCGGCGAAACCGCCGCACTGCCATCTAACAGCGGTGTCAGCAGATCCTCTGCCTGTACTTTATCCTTCAAATCGAGAATGATCCGCTGTGCCGTCTTTGCCCCAACGCCCGGTGCACGGGAGATCGCCTTCGCATCCCCAGTCATAACCGCAAGACGCAGATCCTCCGGACGCAGCGCCGACAAGATGCCAAGTGCCCCCTTCGGACCAATGCCGTTGACCCCCAGAAGCTGGCGGAACATCTCCAGATCCGAACGGCTTAAAAAGCCGTACAGGCTCATATCATCCTCCCGCACCTGCAGGTGCGTATATATCTTTACCTCTTCCCCGAGCGGCGGTAAAACTTCCAGCACCGACATCGGGACAAAAATCCCGATCCCCATCATGCCGGACTCGACCACGATACGGTCCTTTGCTTTCTCCGCCAGGATGCCTTTTACATACGAAATCACGGTAAATTCCTTTCTTTTCTCACTGGTTCAAGATCTGGTTCAAACAAAAAAAAGAACGCTTCAAAATGCCTCCAAATCTTCTTTTCAGTATACCATAGCACAGTTTTCATTGCAAGGAAAGTGCGGAATTTCGAACATATATTCTGCCCGGTTGATTGAATTTCATTTTTACACATTATCGGGAACCTATAAATGAAAAAGCTTTTCAATTGTAATATCAATGATTACAGTCAAAAAGCCTTTCCTTATCTTTTATTTACTTGTTATGCTTAGATAAACTATGTAATATTTCCTGATTACACCTATATAATTCATCAAATAGCTTTCTAAACGGCTTGTATAACTCATGCCTCTCTAAATCCGGCTTATAAATACATTTCTTTTGGATTACTTGGCGCAAATCTGAAAAACCTTGGTAGAATCCGACTCCAATCGCTGCCATCAGTGCATCTCCATAAGCTGCCCCTATGTCTTTCTTTTGTCATTTTGCACAATAAGCAATTTTCTTTTTTGACAAGAAAAAGCATTTTTCACAGTTCTTTTTTGCGAATCTTTCCGCTTTCAGTCTTTGGAAACTCCTTTAGAAAGACAAATTCGCGTGGAATCTCATAATCTGCCAGTCTTTCTGCCAAAAATTCCCGAATTGCCATATTGGTACAACCACTTTTTTCGCTGTCACTTCCGGCAATTTCTTCCCTTTCAGCTTCTTTCTCCCACACAATCCACACTTTCAGATAATCGCGCCCATGCTCATGGACTGCCTTCACTGCCGTCTCTGCCACTCCCGGAAATGTCCGCACCGCTTCTTCGACCCGGAGGGATGACACTTTTCTCCCATTTATGTTGCAGATATCATCATCCCGCCCATCAAAATAGAAGAGTCCCTCTGCATCTGTGTGACCGCAATCCCCAATCACCGCGTCATTTCCAATTCCAAGGATTCCATACCGCGTTTTTACATGAAAATGGTCGTTTTCAATCCAGACATCCACCTCTGGAAATGCACGGCCAACCAGCGTCGTATCTTCTTTCATCTCACTTCCACGGATATAGGTAATATAGTTCAGCTCGCTGGCGCCATAATACAATGTAATCTCCGCTTCGGGAAATGCCTTTTTAAACTGCACTGCCTCCGCACCGCCCATACTCTGGGAGCCGCTGACAAAAGAAATAATCCGGTAATTGACCGCCTGTTCCCGCTCATAGATACGCCGCAGCGCCCGCAGCTTGACCGGAATCAGATAGACGCTGGTCGCCTGTTCTGCCTCGATCATCCGCTTCCAGAGGCGCGGATCAAAGGAATCCGCCGCAACGACGCTTCCGCCGGACGCAAGCTGCGCCATATAAAGGTTCAGGTTGCCCGTAAACGCCAGGCTCCCCTGCATAAACGTAATGCTTCCCTCTCCCATTTTGAAAATCTTATTCTGAAGCTTAAAAAAATCGTGCCAGCTTTCAAAGGAGCGGAACAATACTTTCTGACGACCGGAGGTTCCCGACGTCATCACACCCATATATGCCCCTTCCGGAGGTGTCACGTCACGCAATTCATCGGAAATTTTTACATCGGACGGTGCAATCACCGGAACCGTATTTCCGTCTCCATATGCCAGAAACTGAATAAGCTGATGCGCGATCGTCGGTTCCTGGATCCAGTGGATGTGACGTTTTCCCTGTTTTTCTTCTATCTCTTTCGGATGTTTCCTTACACGTTCTGCCGCCTCGATGAGCTCCCCGAACGTATAGCGCTCTTTCTCCGTGATCAGGGCTTCCCACTCTGGCGGGTATGCCCGGAGCGCATCCAGATATGTATTTATACATTGTGTCTGTATTTCTTTCATGATTAATTCCTGTCTTTTACTTATTTTTATATAGAACTTTTTACCAATCTGAGCTTTTAAATTTACCACATTTACTTTTTATATCATTCAAACACTGTCTTCATCTACTTCATTACTTTCTCCACCAGAATACTGCTTCCGATCCCTCCGGCGGCTGCCACGCAGCACATTCCCAAATGCCCATTTTTATATTCCAGTGCTTTCATCAGATGCAGCAGAATCATTGCGCCGGAGACACCATATGGATGCCCAAAGGCAAGTGCCCCGCCCCAGATATTATAACGGTCTTCAATCCCCGGAAATGCACGTTCAAATAGAACATCAATAACGGCAAACGCTTCATTGACCTCAAAAGCATCGATCTCCTGATAAGAATGCCCCGTTTTTGCAAGTATCGCCTTAGCAGCGCTGACGGCTGATTTTGGGCTCATCATCGGATCATCCCCGATCGCTGTACCAAACCGGAAACGGCATTCTGCTTTCCGTCCCTGTTCCCGCAAAAACCTTTCCGAACAAAGTACCACAAATGCCGCGCCATCGTGCATCAGGCACGCATTTGCCGCCGTGATTTTCGTGCCATTTGGAAGCAGATACGGCAGGCGGTCGATCAGACGCTGGCTCATTGTCGGACGGATTCCCTCATCCCGGCTGCTGCCGTCGATGGAAACCGTTATATCCTCCAATATTCCCTCTTTGCGCGCCTGCGCCGCCCTCTTATGGCTCCGGAGCACCCAGGTGTCCATCTCTTCCTTAGAGACATTTTCCCGGATCGCAGTCTCCTCCGCGCCCTCTAACATAACCTGCTCGCCGCGCTTTCCCGGCACAAACTGTGCAACCGTATACACCTTTCCACCGTCATATTCCGGATGGTTCGGGGACATCATGCGGTACGGCTGTACCGAAGAACTCTCCATTCCCCCGGCAATGACCAGATCCGCCATCCCGCTCTCAATCTTGGCTGCTGCCGCGCTGATCGCCTCCAGCGCCGACCCGCACTGCAGATCCAAAGTAACTGCCGGAATCCGCTCTGGAAACCCTGCCGAAAGTGCCGCCAGACGCGTGATATTGCCGCCTCCCCCGACCGCATTTCCTCCTATTATATAGTCGATCGCATCGGTTGGAAGCTCAAATCGCGAAACCACCTCCCGCAGCACCTCCGCCCCCAGCTTTTCCGCCGGGATATGACGGTACATTCCATCTTTCACCCCGATGTAACTGCGCAAACCGCCCAGAATATATACGTGATTCATACTTTTCTCCTGTTTTTCTTCTATTCCTAATTAAAATTAAAGGGATGCGGCAACGGACTCCTCATGCCTCCTGGCTGCATTTCTGCACTAAAAGGCTGATTCTGTTCACTACCACATCCCATCTTTATTTTCTATCTAATTTCCAAATAAGCCCGTCCGCTTCAGCGCCTTTCCAAGTGCTACCGCTGCCACACACTTAACGATGTCCAGCGGAATAAACGGAATTATCGACTGCACGATAACTGCACCCCACGGCTGTCCGGTCACGTGTTTCATCCAGCCTGCACCGAATGCGTAAATCACCGGAATACCAACTACAATCAGGAACGCTGTCTGGAATGCAACATTTTTCCATTTCCGGCAAAACAGGGAAATCAGGAACGCTACAACCAGAAATCCGATATAGTAACCGCCGCTCGGTCCAAGCAGTTTTCCCGGTCCTGCGCTTCCGCCGCTGAATACCGGCACGCCGCATAAGCCTAACAGCAGCCAGCTCGCCATAACTAAAATGGTATCCTGTGGTGCAATCAGCAGACCGATCAGGTTGACAATCATCGTCTGCGCTGTGATCTTTGCATCCGAAAACGGAAGCGGAATCGCAATATACGAAGACACACTGATAAGAGCCAGCATCATCGCCAAAAGTGTAAGCCGCTTCGCGCTCCATGCGCCGTGTACGTTCACTGCACTTGTCTCTGAACTCATTATATATACCTCCTCAGTGATAAAATTCTAAGCCGTGTAATGCATTTTCCTATGAATCACACACAGAGAATCTTTGCTAGAAAAGAGTATATCGGAATTTCAGTGAATTGTCAACCTTGTTTTTATAAATGGTTTACATATACATCCATAGCTCCTCTGCACCCACTTTATCATCGGCATCCCTATTTTTCTGTAATCGAAAGAATTTCCTTTCCCTCTTGCTTCGCTCTCAGATACACCGCGTTTCTTCCCTCCTGCCCCGAATCCGACAGATATACCTCCTCATCAGGACGAAGTGGGGCAAGAAAACGTACTTCCAGAGCGGTCTGTCCCTTCATCCAGCCCTTCTTCCACAGACGAAGCAGACAGGCATTCATAACAAGAAACCCCGGCAGAACTGCCGCTTCTCCCTGATGGATCGGATTGGTATCTGCCGCCTCCCGGAGATATTCTTCCATCTGGCTGCGGCTAAATACCAGCGTATCATCATCCTCACTGCCCAGTTCCGTAATTGCTTTCATGAGCGGCATTTTCTCTTTTTCCGGGACAAGGACGCTCTGGCGCGGTTTTACCAGCAGCACTTCCATCTCCTCATTTTCCCGTTCCTTTTCCTCCTCCGCTGCCGCTATGCGGACCCGGATTGCCGAGCGGCCTTTTTTGATGATTTCTGGAGTTAATTTGGTATGGCAAAACTCATTCTCCCCCTGTTTGGGCTGCCAGTCCAGATGAAGTGTAGTTGTGCCTATCATCCAGCCCTCGTATCCTTCCAATGTGGAGAGAGCGCGCTCAAAGCAAAGAAGCTTCTTTTTCAATCTATCATTCACGGTATTTTCGACCTCTTCGTTATAAATTGTAAATCTGACTCGCATGCACTTTTCTCTGCTCATTATACTAGATCTGTTCCAGAATCACAATATCCGAATCTCCCGCGTCTCCCCCTGATCCACCGGAATAAACCGGTCTTTTAAGCCCGGCGTCAGCCAGATCGTGCCGCCCTCGTCAACTAGGACTGCCTCATAGTCCTGATGCGCCGCCCAATGTGCCGCTGCCTTTTCCCGTCCCATGACAAACAGGGCGGTCGAAAGCCCATCGCAGCGCAGCCCGCACGGTCCGATGATTGTCACAGAAATCAGCCCGCTATGCGCCGGCGTCCCGGTGGACGGATCCATGATATGCCAGTAAATCGTTCCGTCATTGTCCGTAAAATAGCGTTCATAGCCGCCGGAGGTAATGACCGCCTCATCCTGCACCCCGACTCCGCCCAGATAACCGTCGCTCTCCGGATCCTTGATACCGACATACCATTTCTCGCCATCCGGTTTCGTTCCGATCGTCTGGATATTACCTCCAAGACTGAACAACGCGCTTGTCACGCCGTCCTCCTTCATAGCCTTTACCACCTCATCCCCGGTAAATCCCTTTCCGACGCCGCCTAGATCCACCATCATTCCCGGCTCGATCGACGCCGTATCTGCTCCTAAACCAACCAGACGATAATCGACCGATTTAAGCAGGCTTTCCCGCTCGTTCTCACTGGGGACCCGGTAATTTCCCGTTGTAAATCCCCAACTCCGCACAATCGGGTAAATTGATATATCAAGTGCACCATCTGTTTCCGCTCCCAGCGCCAGCGCCTCCTGCATCAGATAACGCGTATCCGCTGAAAGTTCCGCTGTTTTCTCCTGGTTCAGATGAAAAATATCGCTGTTTTCCTGCGTTGTCGAAAGCTCCCCTTCCAGCTCTTCCACCCGCCGTTTCACTTTTTCCTGCAAATTTGCACTTCCGCCGTAGGCGTCAAACTGCATCACAGTATCCATCGCAAACACTGTCCAATTCTGCCCTTCTCCCGGATTCTGGTTCGAATTTGAGGGATTTTTCTCTAAATTTTCGTTTTTTTCTACTGCTGCCACATTTTCTGCCGTCTCTTCCATAGACGCAGATAAACGAGGACGGTCATTCTGGACCGCCCCCGTTTGATCCGGCTGCGATGAAGCACCGCAGCCACACAGCAGCAGGGTTAATAAAATCCACCACTTCTGTTTCAATTTTTACTCCTTTAAATACAACTACTCTTCTTCAGAAACAGACTCTTCTTTCTCAGAAGCATCGCCTTTACCTCCGTCGGATTCTTCCTTATCAGAAGTATCATCTTTTACGTCACCGGTCTCATCCTTCTTGGAATCATTGTCCTTAGATTCGTCCGTTTCATTCTTCTTGGAATCGTCACCAGTTTCGCCGGATTCATCTTTCGAATCATCCTTGTCAGCATCGCCTTTATCTGAAGTTTCGTCTTTCTTCTCATCCGAAGTATCCTTGGACTCGTCCGAATCCTCCTTCTTGTCCTCGTCTACTTCCGGTGCCTTGTTCGCATCGTCTGTCTCGTTCTTCTTATCGCCATCCGGTACATCTGCCTTGTTTTCGTCATTCGTCTTCGGCTCTTCCGGTGTTTGCTCCGGTGTGGTTACTCCCTCGGTTGGGGTGGTGACGATCTCGCTTGGGAGGACTTCGTCGGCAAGAAGCGTTTTGGATTCCTTGATTAATTTCCAGTTTTTATCAAGTTTGCACTCAATCGTTCCGTTATTCTTAGTGTAGATAAGAATTTCATTATTCTCTTCTTCACTCAATCCGGACGCTGAAACCTTTAAACAATCATAATTATCATTGCTATAAGATGTATCCGTTGCATGCGGTGCAAACTCACCACTTCTAAGGAGCGAGGAAACGGATGCCTTGCTATACTCTTTTCTATTCACCTCAACCAAATCAATCTCCTTTAAGAAAGTTTTTAACTTTTCTCCCTCAACTCCATTGAAGCGAATCAGTAAATAATAATCTCCTGTCCAACTACGCTCTTTTACAACACTGGAAACCTCAATTTCTGTATCTGCTTTCTGGCTCTCAACTGTAACCGTGATCGACTGATTCTTGTAACCTTTTGCTTCGATCACAACCTCATTCAGACCACTATCCAGTGCGCTTGTCTGAATTGTCAATGTTGTACCATTTACTGCAAATCCAAGCGCAACATCCTCCTCATTATTGCCAGTTACTTTTACAGACTTAATTGCTTTCAGATACTCTTCATCACCAGTCAGAACCAGCGGATCTCCCTCATCAACCGTAGTGCTGCCTGTCAGTTCCGGTGCTGGAAGCAGTTTCTCTTCGTCACCCGCTAACTTCATATCCTTTGTAACTGTAAAGGTAAGCTCTTCATATCCTTCTGCCTGAATCGTTACATCGGTGCTTTCTTCGGTGCTGAAACCGTCTAAGGTGAAATCGATGCAATCAAAATTCTGTACATTGTTATCTGGATCATCTGCATCTGACATCTTCCATGTAGGCTTATACGAACTAAGGCTGTAAGAAGCTTTCGTATACTCTGTTGTTCCAACCTTCACAGACGTAATCTTAGCCAAGTAATCTTTTACACTCGTTCCCTTTGAAGCCTTAAAAGAAGCACGGCCAAAATCTGGATCAAATGACCAGCTGGCTTTATGTTTGCTGAACTCCACTACTTCTGGAGCTGCCATCTCTTCCTTAATTTCTTCCTCTTCCTTCTCAACCACAAATTCACATCTCAGCGCCTCCGTGTAATAATTCGAACGAAGAGTCAGCTTATAGCTTCCCGGCTGAACCTGATGGAGAATCAGCTTCTTGCCATCCCCGGATACTTCATAGTAAACATCGTTGCTGCTGGACACGCCTTTCGTGTAGATATTTCTCTCAACCGCATCTTCCTCGTCAGAAAGCAGGGTAACAGATTTCAGGTTCTTCAGGAAATCTCCCTTGCTGCCATTAACGGTAAATTCAGCATCTGCAAAATAGTAAGTCTTATTAGAATCTTCTTTTTTCTCAGCTGCAAACGCCTCTTTATCATCCGCATAATCAACGGTCAGCGATAAATCGTTTTCCAGCACCTTATCGTATGTAAATGCAATACTCTGGCTCTTATATCCCGTTGCATCAACAGTCAGCTTGTACTCCTCACCAGCCTTGAATACATCCGCCTCTATGGTAATGGTGCCAGCTTCTTTATCAATGGAATATTTGTCCTTGCTGAGTGCCTGCCAGTTTCCGTTGACAACGATACTCTGAACCGCCTCGATATACTCTGTATCCTCTGTCCGCAGGACTACCGGCTCGCCCTCTTTGTTCTGTACAACTGTAATCGCCGGTGCATCCTGACGGGAGAAGTTTCCATTGTACTGGATATCGCCGAGCAGACCATCTTCGAGAACCTCTTTTGCCGTTGCCGGATGGTTCGGATCCAGTGCTCCATTTTCACGGTAATCTGCAAACGGAAGAATTCTGTCCTCTTTGTATTTCTGATTCTCGCTCTTATTTACGTAGTCTTTCCAGCTGAAGAAATCATCATCTCCAGTATCATAAACTGCATCCGGAATCGCATTGTACCACCATTCCATCACTGCCTTGGACGCATCATTTTCCATCTTGGTCTGTTCAAGGAGATGTGCATTTACAAGCAGATCTGAATCAAAAATCAGGTTTGCAGAGATTGCAGAGCTTCCTGAGCTGCTGCCGCTGGAGCTTCCGCTTCCGCTGGAACCAGTCGATGCGGTGCTGATACCGTCGAATCCATATGCCGCCATTTTCTGACCATTGGTCTGTTCCTTCTCTTTTACCGGCTCTGCGCCCGTTGTCACCTTGAAGCTCTTGGAGAATGACCGGAAACCATTTGCATATACAGTGATCTTGTAATTGCCCTTGTATGGCAGATGGTCTGTATTATCATTGTACAGAACAAATAAATCCTGGCTGTAGAGATACCAGTCATCGATCATCTTAAGGTCGCTTACTGTTCCGTTCGGATCTTCCAGGGTCACACGCTCGATCGGTGTCTCAATTGCATATACCAGATCGCTGACTGCAAAATGGAGATTCTTGCCGGACTGCGGTGTTTCCTTAAGCTCCAGCGTCGGTACTGTCTCATTGACGACATGAATCGGGACGAGCGCGGAACCGCCTGCCGACGATACAACCCGCACATAATAACGTCCATTATTGTAGAAATTGCTCTGTCCTGTCTGGATAGTCAGCTGTCCAACGCGTCCCTGTCCGTGCGCCACATTCTTTTCACTGTCAAATACGAGACTCGAATTAATTGTGTTCTTCTGCTCATTGTATTCAACCAGTTCCAGTTTGCGGATGCCGTCAAACCACTCTTTTTCCTCATCTGTATTATAGTTAAACAGAATGGTAACGGCTGCTTTTCCATTTTTTGGAAGAACCGCATCCGGCGAATAGCTCGGATGAGTCTGTTTCTCTTCATTCAAGTTATACGTAGTCTTTTTCGGAGAAATGCGGGCATTTCCGTTTTCATCGTAATTGGTCAGATAATAGTCCCAGTAAGCAACCGGCTCATGCGTCAGAATCTTCTCAGGCAGATAGCCGTCGTTTTCCTCATATACAGCATCTTCCTGGCTCTCATTGCTCAGAACCACCGTCTCTTCCTTTGCTGCATCTTCTTTGCTGCTGACGGTTACTTTGCCCGGTGTGCCAAGAAGCGCCAGTTTTGCCATACGTCCGTCATCTGTGATCGGAGTTAAAAGATTGGTTACATCTTTTCCATCGACCTTAACGACCGTATTGCCTGCATTGTATCCCTCATCAAATGCGATCGGAAGCCACCAGCCCAGGGAATTTACTTCGGTAAGCTTTGTCTTCGTCTCATCTACCAGCGAAACCATCTGCGGCTTGTCTGGATTTTCAGTGTTTCCGTTATCTCCGGCATTTCCGCCATTCTGGTTTCCGTCATTCCCGGAATTACCGTTATTTCCGGAATTACTGTTATTTCCAGAATTACTGTTGCTTCCAGAGCCCCCCGAATGGCTGCCGCCGGAACTGCCGGAATTCCCTGAACCGCCTCCTGATACGCTGCTTCCGTTGCCGGCTGCTGCCGGACTGCTCGCGTAACCTCTATCCGCACGGGTCTGGACCTCTCCATTTTCATTGACCCACTGTCCATCCGCATTGACGCTGTAGCCGTCCGGCGTCCGACCTTCGGTGTGCATCTGACCATAGTTTTCTGCACTCAAGTTATCAAAATAATAGCATTTTCCATCAATCCACTGCCATCCGGTCACGGTCATGCCTTCCGTTCCATCGGATGCAGTGCTGAAGAAATACCATTTTCCTGCATTGTCCTTCCACCAGCCGCGGCGCATCTGTCCTTCCACGCCATCGGCAGTTGTGTTCATATAGTACCGGCGTCCATCGACGGTGATCCATCCAGTCATCATCCGTCCGGTCTGCGGATCAAGATAATACCAGCCATTCTCGGTCTTGACCCATCCAGTCTTGAGCGTTCCGTCCGTTCCCTGATATTTCCAGTCCTGTCCTTCCTGAATCCAGGCGCCGGTCTGTACTCCGGACTCCGATGCCGGTCCGGTTGAAGCATAAGCAGTACCTGCCTGCGCCGCCGCTAACACGGTCACCGCTGCCAGAATTGCCTGCCGGGATCTTCCCTTACCTTTCATACATATTCCTCCATATAATCTTTTGTAATATCTTACTCTCCGCACCGGATTAGGCATCCCTAACTCAGGTGGCCGAGGAGGTTAGTATAGACTAATCCAATAAAATCTGTCAATTATTTAAATCTGTTTAAAAATGAGAATTTTTATCTATTTTTAATTGAATTTTATTCTCAATAAAGCATTAGTTTTTTAGTTACTAAAACTAACATGCAAATTTCTTTTTCCATTCAGCACATGTTAAGTCTCATTTTGCAGCGATTTTTCCGCCTTTTTCCCTGATATTGCCTCGCTTGCCATGAATTTTAAAAAAACATATTTTGAGAATTTTTTTCTGTTTGCTTCATTTCGTATATTTTTATCCTTTTCGCACATACTCCATCTGTAAACATTTTGTCCCATTCCAGTCCCTTCGCGGTCACTGATATTGGCTTCTCTGATAGGAGATTTACACGATGCAGATTTCTTCATCCATTGAAAATAACCGGACTTTTTTTCAAAAAAAGCTCCGACCGGACATCAGTTTTGATGTCGTAGATCGGAACCTGATGATCGGCGGGCGCGATGCCTGCCTCTACTGTATTGATGGTTTTACCAAGGACGATACGCTTTTAAAAGTGCTGCAGGCGATGAGCAGCATTGAAACCGCCCAGATGCCTGACAATGCAAACGATTTTGCCGCCCTCTACCTCGCCTACGGCGAAATCGGGCTGGAAACGGATTCGGACGCGCTGATTATCCAGCTTCTCTCCGGTGTTCCTTTTCTTCTGATCGACGGATATGCACAGGCACTCACGATAGACTGCCGCACCTATCCCGCCCGCGGAGTCAGCGAACCTGAAAAGGATAAGGTATTGCGCGGTTCGCGCGATGGTTTTGTCGAAACGCTTGTGTTCAATACGGCTCTGATCCGGCGGCGCATCCGCGATCCGAAGCTGCGGATGGAAATCATGAATATTGGGGAAAGCTCGCACACCGATATCGCCATCTGCTACATGGAAAACCGGGTGGACACCGAACTTTTAAACCGCATCCGCACCCGGATTCAAAAAGTGCATGTCGATGCCCTCTCGATGAACCAGGAAAGCCTTGCCGAATGTATTTATCCGCACAAATGGTTCAATCCGTTCCCAAAATTTCGTTTTTCAGAGCGTCCGGATACCTCCGCTGCCTCGATTCTGGAAGGAAATATCATCATTCTGGTGGACAATTCGCCATCCGCAATGATTCTGCCATCCTCTGTTTTCGATATCATCGAGGAAGCCGACGACTACTATTTTCCACCGCTGACCGGCACCTATCTGCGCCTGTCGCGGACGGTCATCTTTTTCCTGACCTTATTTCTGACACCGCTGTGGCTGCTTTTTATGCAGAATCCCGGCTGGATCCCGGAATGGCTCGCTTTTATCCGTGTCACCGACGAGATCCATGTGGCGCTGATCTATCAGCTCCTGATCCTGGAATTTGCCATCGATGGTCTGCGGCTCGCGGCAGTCAACACCCCCAGCATGCTGACGACACCGCTCAGTGTCATCGCCGGTATCGTGCTTGGAGAATACTCGGTCAAATCCGGCTGGTTCAACAGCGAAACGATGCTCTATATGGCGTTCGTCACGATCGCCAACTACTCGATGACGAGCTTCGAACTCGGCTACGCACTCAAATTCATGCGCGTCCTGCTCCTGATTCTGACCTTTTTCCTCAATCTCTGGGGCTTCATCGCAGGAACACTCATTGCCGTCGGCTGCCTTGTCTTTAACCGGACAATCGCCGGAAAAAGTTATATTTACCCGCTAATTCCATTTCACTGGAGTGAATTAAAAAAGCGGCTGCTCCGGAACCGGCTGCCGCATGAGGAGAAAAACGGGTAAGAATGTCGCATAAAATGTCCGCATACCCACAACTGCCCGGATGGTTCCGGGTACTGGCTGTGGTTTATGCGGACATTTTAACTTCTATATCTATCTTCTATTTTTCTTTCTTATACACTACCTCTTTCAGCACCTCCAGCGCCTCCTCATACCGCTCTGCCCCCATCGAGGCACAGGACAACAGGAGCTTCGGATATCCCTCTTGAAAATGATGCTCCTGTTTTTCCAAAAGACTCCCGACCGACTCCACCGGGCGGACGGCGACGCCTGCCTGTGCCGCACGCCCGGCAATTTCCGCCGATGTAAGCGGGCTGTCAAGCTCCATGAGAACCAGAAAACCGGCATCGCCCAGATGCGTTCGCGCTTTTTCTCCAAAAATGCGCCGCACCGCATCACACAAACACTTTGCCTTTGCCGCGTACAATTTCTTGGACTTTCGGATCTGGCTTTCCAGATGTCCGTCCCGGATAAACTGGCATAGGGCAATCTGCTCTGCCTTGGACGCCGTCTGGTTATAAAAACGCCCCCGCTCCTGATACCGTTTCAGCAGATCCGGCGGCAGGACCATGTAGCTCATGCGGATCGATGGCAGAAGCAGCCTTGAAAATGTCCCCAGATACACGACGCCCCGCCCTCCGGAAAGCCCCTGCAGGGACGGTGTCGGGCGGTTATAATAGCGGAACTCACTGTTGTAATCGTCCTCAATAATCAGCATATCCTCGCGCGCCGCATCCTTTAAAAGCTTCATCCGGTCGCCCACCGGCATGACCTCGCCCCAGACTGTCATCTGCGATGGGGTCAGATAGCAAACACTTTTCCCTGTATGTCTCATCGCCTCTGACATCTGTTCGGATAACCCTGTTTTCATCTCTGTTGCACATACATCTGGCTTTTCTATTCCGCACAAATCCTTTTTTGAGGACTCAATCCTCCTATCATTATTTTCCCAATATTCTCTTATATCTCCGGTCCGAAACCCATAATCCTCAAAAATCTGGCGTCCCTGCCGGAACGACGGATTAAAAAACCATGCGCTGTCCCGCTCCCGCAGCATCGGGCACAAAATATGCAAGAGACTCTGCACACCCGCCCCTACTACGATACTGTCCGGCGTACAGATCACATTGCGGTGGCGCCCCAGATACGCGCAGAGTGCCTCCCGGAATTCCCGCTCTCCCTGTGGTTCGCCATAAGAAAGCAGCCGTTCATCCTGGCGCAGGGCGCTCTTGACATAGCGCCGCCATAAATCAAACTGGAAGCTCTCCCGATCCACATTTGAAGACGCAAAATCATACCGGATTTCCGGGCGTTCCTCCTGATGCGGCACACCGTGCTCTATTTCCTCCCGGTTTGCAGCCGCCAGCACCGCATCCGTTACATAAAACCCGCTCTGCGGACGCGAAATGATATAGCCATCCGCCGCCAGCAGCATATACGCCGTCTCCACCGTCGTCCGCGAAAGCTGCAGCTGTAGGGAACATTTGCGGATCGACGGCAGCTTCGCTCCCGGCTTCATCTGACCGGACACGATCAATTCTTTGTAATATTCATATACTCTCAGATACCGGCTCTGTCCCGGTTCGCTTAAATTCAGTTCCATCGTATTTCCTCTATCTATTTATGTAAACGGCGATGCACCGCATCGATCATCCGCATCATCCCATATCCCAGACAACCGCCCCTCTTTCCGTCTTCACAATATTTTTCATCTCCACCACCTGTACCCCCTTATACCCAACTGCCTTCCTCAATTATACCGTTTTCTCCTGCTTATAGGCAATCCCCAAAATTGAGTACTGTTACTGTTCACGCATACGTGCCCAGTAACGGAAATTCCGAGGAAGAAATCAAAGAGCCGCTTCTTCCTAAGAAAGAAGAGATCCCCGCATGATTCCGGCTGAAGTTGGTCTGGCATACTGCAACAAGCTTTTCTTTTTGGAAAAGCAGTTCCGTGACCTTACTCCGGAAGAGCGAAAAGACAGATGTCTGGAAACAGAAGTGCCGGTATAGGAAAGCTTTTATGCATGGTTGGAACAACTCAATCCTGTAAAAAGAAGCAAGCTGGAAAAAGCTGTGATATACGCAAAAAAACATAAAGAAACACTGCGTAATTATCTTCAGAATGGACGTTGCGAAATATCGAATAATACAGCGGAACCACTGCCTGTTTAAGGCGAAGGATACCAAGGGGCAGTGGACAATACGGTGGATTAGTGAACCTCACATGGCTAAAGTCACGTGCTTCTCGGCCGTTTTAAACGGCAAGACTAAATATCGGCGGATACGCCAGTATCTTAGAATTCGTGCGGATACGCACTTTTTCCACACCGGATACGGCTGGTTTCCACATTACAGGTAGTCCGCTGTATATCTGCCTGCGTTTATGCTGCTTTTAAGTTGTTTACTTCTACATAAAGCTTTCTTAAATCTGCATAAACACAGGAGGTTCTACGCTTCACTACAGGGACTTTTGCCTCCAGTGAAGACCTTTCCGTTTCCGGCAAGGGTTTTAAAAGTTCCCGTATAAAATATCTCGCTCCAATATTATAGGCTGCTGACAGGTCGCAGTTATACTGCTTTCCTGTCTGGAAGATACATAGGCTATGGTTCTCCGGATTTCTTACTACCGCTCCACTTCCGTCACAGGCCAGCCTGCTGGTGTTCCGGGCACTAACTCTGGACACACGAATCCTGTTCCGATGTGCCTGATGTTCACATAGCTTCTGAATATCCCTCTTTCTCCATAAATGAAGTTTTTGCTTCTTTTTTCCGGATATTTTTCCTTGCATTTCCAGATACTCAAAAACAATTACACCTGCCTGATATTCTACGGCATATTTCGTGATTTCCGCAGCTATTTTACGGGACAGTTCCATATTCAGCCTTTTTGCATAATCCCATCGGCTTTGAACCTGTCTGGAGGAATGTTCTCTCTGAAAACGGCGGATTCTGCCAAGCACATGATACAAATGGTCTTTATCACTGGGGAAATTTATAAATTTACGTCCCAGAATAGTGCCATCTGCACGCATGATACTACAAACTGCATCCGTATTGATTCCTAAATCAACGCTGCATATCACCTGCTGTTTTACAGCTGTTTTCGATAAGGTTACTTCCTCTGTGTATGAAAATCGAAGGAAATATTTATGATGTTTCCTTTCCAAAGTTGGTGCGGATGCCTTTTTCCCGCTCCACTTTTTCCGAAGATATTCCATATCGGTATGAAGTAATTTTACCTGAAACCACTTCCACTCACGCCCATCAAACAGCTTTAAATGTGCCACATCTTCTCCCGGTTCTGCTTCCTTATACATGACATCCCGATAGAATACCGGCATCGCATGATTCTCACAGACCAGCTTCGGTTTCCCCCTCAGTTCTCCCTTTTCCCACAAACTAAGGCGTGATTGATAGGAGGACACTGCTCCAAGTGCGTGTTGAATCGCCGCTCTTCTCAGATAAGATGGCATCTTAGGAAAATGACGGTCAAACGGAAATCTGGCATGATTCTTTTTTGTCTCATGTACCAGATGTTCCGCCTCATTAAAGCGTTTTTGTAGATTTTTGATTTCTGAAAGTTCTTCCCAGATCTCTGCATACACCGGAATCAGATAGGAAACTGCTTTCCGAAAAATATCCAGCGTAGAGCGGAGCGGTATATTCTTTTTTTTAATTTCTACTCCATAGCTGGATACAATCTGCATAAAGGTCCCTGCTTTCTGTTTTCGATATTTCGCACACTGTGCAAAATGATACTGTAAAAAATACGCATTTCTTCTACCTACGAAAGTAATTTTTCTTTCGTAGGTAATACACTATATTTACATTTATATTATACCATGCATCTCTTTGCAAGGCAAACATTTGTTCTGTATCTATTAAAATAATTGGCACACCTAACTCATCACTAAAGTAACGAGAATGCGGTGTGCCGTTTTTCAATCAACTTAAAAAGAGGCACGGCATAAATTATTCTGATAGATTTTACATCAGATTGCTTTATGCCGTGCCTTTTATGTTATCATAAGGATTGCTACATACATATAGCAGGCTTCACCCTCCGTTATACACCGGATTCGCATTGATTTTCGGTACGAAGGCAACAGCCGTTCCGCAATTTTCACCATCCTCTCCCCATACTTCTTCATAGATCTGTCCGGCAGAAAATACCCAGAATGGATGTTTTGCCAAGTATACCAATGTTGCAAATTCCCGACGAGTCATAGAAATCAACTCACTGTTTCGGTATACTGTTCTCTCCTTCAGCCGAAGCTCCAAGCCCGGAAAAACAAGAGTGTTACAAGGGTGGGATGTCACAATATGGTCAAATCCTGGCTCGACCGCAATAATCTCCATAATTCTACTGAGTATATATTCTTCATGGTCGGTAAGCGACAGTACCAGAAACTTGCCCATATTGTTCACATCCCTCTTTATTGATATTATTTTTGCATTACATTACGGGTTCATTTTTCATCTGTCGGATGCGGTATTCACCGCCATCGTCCCATCTGCATAGAAGTAGTACCACTTACCATCGATCTGCTTCCAGCCTCCGGCAAACATCATTCCGGTGACCTTGTCCAGCCAGTACCACTTCTGATCCTCGGAGAGCCAGCCCTTCACTGACTCCCCGTTTCTGTAATAGTTCCACTGGCCGCTGTCATTCTGCTGCCAGCCGTTTGCGGCCTGCGGGTCAATGACGATTTCCACAAACCGCCGCAGAACCGTGGCGACCTCGGCGCGGGTGGCGGTTCCCTTGGGGTCAAACTTATTTTCATTCTTCCCGGTCAGGATGCCCGCCTGCTGCATGGACTTGACCGCATCCTTCGCCCAGCTGCTGATCTGTGTGTTGTCCGCAAAGGTCACAGCCTTCAAGGTCTGGGGCAGATCATAGCCCAGCTTTGCAGCATAATTTTTCATAATCACCGCCATCTGTTCCCGGTTGATGTTGGTGTCCGGTGCAAAGGTGGTGGCGGTAATGCCTTCCACAATACCGGTCTGTGCCGCCCAGTTCACATAGGGGGCATAGTAAGCGTCGGCTTTCACATCGGTGAATTTCCCGGTCTGGTAACTGTCCGGGTTGATGCCCGCCAACCGCCCCAGAGTTGTCACAAACATTCCTCTGGTCATGCCGGTGTCCGGGCTAAAGGTGGTGTCGCTGGTGCCGGAGAGCAGTCCCCGGCTGGCTGCAAAGAGGATGTTATCTGCTGCCCAGTGGCCGGTAATGTCGGTAAAAGCCGGGACAAAAGTTTTGTAGCCCACGCCGTAAACGCTGAAATGACCGGTTTCAAAAACCACCGCTTTCAGGCTGGCATTGTAGCTGGATTTGGTGATCCATTCCACCTTGCCAGCGTCATCTACATAGACTGCATAGAGATTACCTGTCTGCTCACCCTTTGCCGGTGTGTAGGGCAAACGCACCGATATAGTGTGACCATTTAAGTTGGCAATCGGTGTTTCTTTGCCGCCGGAGAGGTAGACCAGTGACAGGTCATAGGTCGGTCTTGTGCCGATGGTGGCTTTGGCCTCGGTGGAACGCAGTGCATCCACCTTATCTGCCCGGAGAATGATGTCCCCGCCAGCGGAGGCGGTATCCAGCTGCTTCAGAGTATCCAGGCCGATAGTAACCGAAACCAGATGGTCTGTTGCTACGGTAAACTGCCGGACGTTTTCTTTAACCAGCAGATCCAGTGTCTGCGCCTTGATGGTCACGTTAAAAGAGGTCTGGCCTGCCGCCGGGGTGATGGGAACCGTAACACCAATCCCGTTCTCTGTGGTGCCGTTCTTTTTCGCATCCTGTTTGGCCTTGTCGATGGCGGACTGGACAGAGCTGTTATCCACTGCCGCATTGCCGTTTTTATCCGGCTGTATGGGTTTGGTTTCACCGGTGACAGGGGCTTCCGGCTGGTTGGTGTTATCATTGCTTCCGGAACCGTTAGAACCGCCGGAGGATGAGCCTCCACCGCTGCCCGAACCACCAGAGGAGGAACCGCCGTCGCTGGAAGATTGCTTGGAAACAGTCAACGTTCCAGAAACATAGGTGATCGCATAATTGTCATTTGACAGCGTACCAGTAATGTTGATCGCGGTTTTTCCGGTTTTGCTCATATCCAGTGTCTGTGCGTAGTCCAGTGTTACCGTGCCGCTCAGGGTATCTGCACCAACCAGCCCCTCCACCTTGTAGTCCTTATCTGCTTCCGGGCTGCTCAGATCGGGCGCGGTGCTGCCGGTGTAGGCGCTCTGATCAAGCGCCGTAACGGTAACTGACTTTTTCGCTACGGTCACAGTCACGTTCTGTTCTGCCACATCTGCGTACTCTGCATTTCCCTGAACCTTATACCAAACAGTGTATTCCCCGGCGTTTTTCGCTGTGGGGAGCTGCTCGCTCCACTCAGAATTGTCAAGCCGGTAGAGCATCGTGCCGCCAGTGGTCTTGCCTGCTGTAACCAGCGCCTGTTCTGCACCGTTGTAGGTCAGGGCGTTTGCCGTAGGTGCCGTAACAGTGGGGACAAGCTTGTTGGTCGCATTGACATTGACGGTCAGCGTGATGTCCTCATAGTTTGTGCTCTTGATTACTACGGTCACTGTGCCCACAGGGCCGGTGGTTTTCACGTCATTTTTCTGAATCGGCAGGATCAGCTTGCCGTTTTCCACCTTCGCGCCGCCGGTGTAGTAGCTGCCATCCAGTGTGATTCCGCCGAGCTCATAGGTGGGTGCACCGTACTCTTTGGGCGTTTCCAGCGTGGGCAGGGCGGGAAGCGTCACAGTGTAGGTCTTTTCGTAGCCGTTTACAATGGTCAGCGCGGTTTCCTTGGTGAAGTCAGGCGCGGCGGCCTTGGTGATGCTGCCAGTCGTAGGGAAGCTGCTCTGCTCCAGGGCGTAATTCTTCGCGGCCTGCCCCATCAGGGTCACTGTGGCAGTGACGTTCTTGCCGCTGTCCACACTGGCATAGTCAAAGCTGGCGGTCACGTTGTAGTCTGTGTCTCGCTTCAAGGTCACGTTGTCGAAGGTTACGCTGGTAATGTCCGCGTTTGTCGTGCCATCATAAAGCTTGGACGCAACCGTTACCCCGGTGATCGTCAGCGGCTTCTGCCCAATGCGGACCGCCACGCTGGCGGGTGCGGTATCTTTGTGGTTTGCATCGCCAATCACCCGATACCACACGGTATATGCTCCGGCATCGGTGCCGGTAGGGATGTCCGGGCTGTATGTGCCGTTCTCGGTCAGGCTGTACTGCATGGTGCCACCGCTGGTCACACTGCCCGCAGTAATCAGCGCCTGCTCCTGTCCGGTATAGGTCAGATTTTCCTGCGCCGTGGGAGCGTTGAAGGTGGGGGTAGCCTTGTTCACCTTGATGGTCACAGTTCCGGTCGCGGTCGCGTATTCCTCATAGCCCTCCGCCGGGGTGAATATCCACTCAGCCTGATAGTCGCCGGCTTTGTCGGGCTTGGTACTAGGATTCGTCCACTCGAAGGTGCCTTCGACCGTCTTGCCGTCGTCTTTCATCGTGCCAGTAATGGTGCTGACGCGCAGGATCTGGCCAAAGGTGATTGGCGTTGCGGTGATCTCGCCGTCCAGCACGGGAACGATCTTGTTCTTCGCGATGACTTTAACGGTCAGGAGCATGTCCTGATAGTTGTCCGTGGTGATCTTGACGCCTACGGTTCCGACGGAACCTTCGGTCTGAGATTCGACAGCCGGGACAGTCAACTGGAACTCATCGTTTGATGTGATCATTGCCGTCGAATTTGCGTAGCCGCCCTCTCCAATCAGATTGAAGTTGCAGGCCTCATATTTGATGGAGCCGTACTTACAATTATCGCCCAGCGTCGGCAACGCGGGAAGATTGACCAAGTAAGTCTTTGCCAGCCCGTTGATAACGGTCAGCTCTATGGGCTGCATCGTGGGCGCGGCCGCCTTGGTGATGCTAAACTTCCAGCTATCCGCCGTCAGGCCGTTGGCCGCAGCATAGTTCGTGCTCTCGGTTACATCGATCTTGACGGTGTATTCGCCCGCGTTCTTAAGCGTGGCTTCCTGACCGTCTTTATCGTAGTATTTTACGATGACCTCGCCCGTACCGGCCTTTGCGGGAGAAACTGTCGCGCTCTTGACATTGCCGTCATAGGTCAGGCTTGTCGGGGCGGTGAAGGTGAAGTCCTCCGCCTTGGGGGTAGCTTTGCCAATGGTATAGGTCACGCTGGCGGTGGCGCTGCCCATGGTGATGCTGGCGGTGTAGGTGCCGGCATTCGTGGGGAGCGCGTCGTTTTCCAATTTCTCTGGACCATACTCGCCCGTCTTCGTGTAGCTGATGGTAATCTTATCCACCGCCGGACCCTGCCAATCTCTGCTTGCAGTCACCGTGGCGGGTTTGCCGCTGCCGTTGTAGGTCAGCTCGGCGGGGGCCGCAATGGTCACGCTGCCGCCGCTGGCGTCGTCCTGGCTGCACTTGGCAGTGATGGTCGCGTCGCTTGCCGTGTACGTCCAGCTATGCTGATGCCGGGTCACGGTGAACGGCTCGCTGTAGCAATTGTAGCCATTGCTGCACTGGACGTAAATGTGGTACTGATAGCTCTTGTCTACGGGCAGCCCGGAAATCGTGAGCGTCTTGCTCTGCCCGCCGGTATGCGTCGCAGTATTAACATCGTTTAATTTCGTGGTCCAGTCTTTGCTTGATTCGTCAAACCGCTCCCACCAGTAGTAGTAGGTGACGCCCTCCGTTTCGGGCGCGATTACCGCAGTCAGCGTGATATTGCCGTCCGTCGTAAACGCCGAGTTTTCGGTGTAGTTCGTATCGTTATTCGGATAAATCTTTTCGACCGCGAAGGGCGCTTTTTCAACGGTGACTTCTGACGGGATTGAATTGGCGTTGGGGAGCCATTGGTTATCCTTTGTTTTTTTGTAAGCGTACCCCTTCGCCAGCAGCGCGTAGGGCTTGACATAGCCGGCATCGCTCGTAATCTCGCCGTAGCTGCCGCCGCTGAGGCTGGCGCTGCTGCCGTCCTTTACAGCCACACGGCTGAAGGTGCCGTTGCTCAGCGAAAGCTTTCCGCCGTTCTGCGCCGTGACAATGGCGAGCCTCGTATCCTTGTCGTTGACGGTCAATTCCGCGTCTTTGCCGTCCACCGTCACATAGAAGCCTCCGTTGCTGCCCGTGACCGTCAGAGAAATGCCCTTGGCGATGAGGTCCACACCATCGACCGTTTTCCCGCCGGTCGCCAGCGTCACCGGCCCGCGGGTCAGTTCATAGGCGGTCCGCTTCCCGTAGACAGAGTCATTCACATTCTGATACAGCGTGATGGTCTTTGCACCGTCCGCCGCGTTCGCCGCCTCGATGGCAGTGGCAAAGGCCGTGTACCAGCTCGTTGTGCCGCCGACGGTCAGCGACGCCGTCATCTGCTTGCCGCAGATGCTGCAAGTGCCCTTGCCGTCCTTGCCGCCGTCGTGCGTATGCGACACGACCTTGACATTTTCCAGCGTATTCACGCTATCATTGGTCACAGCCTGATTATCACTTGCTCCGTAATACGCCGCGCCCTCCGCCAGCAGGTCGGCGAGTTTGCGGTCGCCGTTGGTTTTGATCATCGTAAATGTGCCGCCGGAAAGCTTGACTTTGGTGGTGTAAAAATCCGCGAAGACAAACGTGCCGCCGGAGATCGTCCCCGTGACATTGTAGTCAAACTCAACGCCGCCATATTTCTTTTCATTATTAAAGCTGCCGCCGCTGATGTTCGCGATGCTGCTGCCGTTGAATTTGACAGGACCATTGAAGGTACCGCCCTTGGCATTCAGCGTACCGTTCACCGTGACGGAGGCGGTGGTGAATGTGACGCCCGCCTCCACCGTCGCCGTGCCGTTGATGGTCGCACCTTTATAGCTGCCGCTGGCAAAGGTCACATTCGCGTTTTCAGCGACCGTCACATTGCTGGCGGTGTGCGTTCCGCCCTCCAGCGTCAGCATGCCGGTCAGCGTTATGGAGGTGCCGTAAGGCATATCCCGCAGCAGGGTCAGCGTCGGCTCGGTGCAGCCCTCATTGCTCCAGCCGTTCAGGGTCTGGATGGTCTCTACATAGCCGTTTTCCAGCGCACTGTCTTTCGTGAAGTAGGCAGTCTTGGCCGTGCCGTCAGCGGCCTTGGCGGTGATCTTCGTATACAGGTCCTTGTGGCACACAGAGCACACAGGGTTGCTGTCATCGGCGCACTGATGGACGCACTCCGTGAACTGCACCTTGTACGCTGTATAGCCGGTCAGTTCGGAGATTTTCTCCGTCTTGGGAACGATGCTCCAAGCGCCGTCCTTTTCGCCGTACAATTCACACTTTGCATGGTTGGTTCCCAGCAGGTCGTTAACGGTGAGGCTCTTGCTCTTCGTGCTGTCCGTGATCTTGCCGATGGTGCAGGCGTTTGTATTGCCCTTCCACAGCTTCAGGCCGTAGCCCGTACTTGTGGAGCCATACGCAGCATTGCTTAAAACCAACTCGCCGATTTTGCCGCCAAAGCGCTCCAATGTGCCGCCGGCCTGCAGCTCCACGCGCGAAATCTTGCCGGTGTAGGAGTCGTCAACCGCCAGCGTTCCGTCGGAATTAACCGAAAACTTGACATTGAGCGCCTGCGTTCCGCCGCCTGTTCCGGAATCCTTGACCGTCAGAGTATTGGACTTGTTCCCGCCTCCGACACAAATGTATTTATTCTCGGTGCTGACAGTTTTGCCATTCAGATCCAGCGTCGCTGAGTAGTTCTCAGAAGAGCAATTTCCTGTGAGCGTCACATTCCGCAGCAGCGTCACGGTGCTGCCTCTGGCTGCATTAAACGCATCCGTCAGCGTCTGATAATAGGCGCTATCGCCCACGCGCGCGTCGAATTGCGTTTTGCACTTCTTGCAGGTGTAGCCTGTATCGTCCATCTCGTGCGTGCAGGGCACAAGATAGACCTTGCCGTCATTGCCCAGGCTGGTCACGCTGTCGGCGGCGTCCGCCTTGAAGTTCTCGGCGCTGAGCGTCACGCCGCTTGCCGGTTCGGCGATGGCCCCAGGATTTATGCCTTCACGCACGCCCACACGGATGACCGAATCCTCACTCAATGCGCCTGATACAAGAATGGGCAGC
This sequence comes from Clostridium sp. AF32-7AC, assembly GCF_003477925.1. NCBI lineage: Bacteria > Bacillati > Bacillota > Clostridia > Eubacteriales > Clostridiaceae > Clostridium > Clostridium sp. AF32-7AC. The sequence continues at coordinate 383,131 of NZ_QUEG01000001.1, read as the reverse complement.
TTCCAATCATAATTGGCGTAATAACCGGCCTTCACCAAGCCGGAAACAGTGAGCTTAGAATTAGAAGTTGTGCCTTCCACTCCGCCGTAGTAAACGTCATATTGATTGTTGTCGGTAACGGTAGCATCGGTGAGGGTAATAGCGCCCTTTCCATAGATGCCGCCGCCCTCGAAGGTGCTGTTGTTTCCGGTGATCGTCACATCCTTGACGGTTACCCCTCTCTCCGAATAAATGCCGCCCCCGTGGCCATAACTTGTATTCCCCGTGGCGGACGCCTTGTTGCCGGTGATCGTGGCGTTGGAGATCGAAACACGGCCGGCGTTAAAGTGGATATAGATGCCGCCGCCGTTGCCCTTGGTGGCTGTGTTGCCGGTGATGGTGCCGCCGTCCATGGTGAAGCTGCACTTCTCACCCACGTAGACGCCGCCGCCACCGCCGTCAGACGCACCCGCAGTGTTATCGGAAATGGTTCCGCCATGCATGGTGAAGCTCGGCGGGGCGATATGATTCGTCGTGCCGACAAGGAACACACCGCCGCCGGAGCCGCTGCCTGCTTTATTACCGGTAATCGCTCCACCATACATGGTAAAGGACGAGCCGGTCTGATAGGTGCCGCCCTTTATACCGACCTGCACGCCGCCGGTGATCGTGCCGCTGTACAGCTCAAATTTGCCGCCATTGACGAGCACTCCGCCTTGAACCCTGCCGCTGTCGGAGCAGTCAGTCAGCGTCAGCGAAGCACCGCTGCCGACCGTGATACTGCCGGAAATCGTCTGCCCGTTCAGGCAGAGGTTGACCTCGCCCGTTGGCACAGTCCAGCTCTCCGACACAGACTGCGTCAGATAATAGTTACCAGCAGAATCAGGCAGGGAATCGGCAGTTGTCCATGCTATGCTATCAGAGTCATGTTCATGGCCATTGACCGCCGCAGTACCGCCGCAGATACAGTGGGTATGATAGGCCTGCGGCAGCGCAAACGCAGCCAGCGCCGCACAAACGGCGTTATAGCGCGTCATGTCCAGCTTGGCGGCCTGCTCATCGGTGAGGGCCTCTATTTCTGCATCAATAGCCTTCAGCTGCTCCTCAATTTCGGTCGCATTGTCCTCCGTGACTGTTTCAGGCAGGGCGTCAATAAGTGCCTGCACAGCCAGCACCGCCTCCTCTTTTCCAAGGCAGGCGGAGAGGTCTGCACCCTTAGCAGAGCAGACGGTGCAGTCAGGGTTCACAGCATCAGCGCCGCATAATTTCTCACAGATGCAGGCGGCTTCCGCTGTGCCTTTGCAGGCTGTCAGGTCTGCATCTTCCGCAGAGCAGACTGGGCAGTCGAGATTGACCGCCTCTTTATCACAACGGGTTTCGCAGATGCACTCCACCGGAGCATTTCCGGACGCGCCGGGAACAAGCCCGCTGTCCTGGGAATTGCACTGCTCGCAGGTATACCCGCAGGGCATCCCCTCTGTGGCCGGGATGTAGCCGCAGCTATCGTCATGCTCGCCGCGTTCATGAGGACAGCTTAATTTTTTTGTGATACAGCCGCTTTCCTCACTGCATTTATGGGTACACTCGGTCGGCTGGACCTCCTCTACTTCAGATGAGGTCGCCGTATTTTCTGATACGCTGCCTTCCAAAACAGGGTAACAGCTTTCGTCATGTTTATGGATACACTTCTCCACAAGGGTGTAGCAATCCTCAGTATGTTCATGTTCACAGGCTGCCCCTTCGGTTCCTTCCGTATATCCGCAGTCCTCTGTATGTTCCGGGTGATGCTTGCACAACCCCGTATGGACGGCGGATACACCCGCTTCCACCGCAGATGCCGGAACTCCCGGCATCGTAAAAATCATTGCCGCCGCCAGTAAAAATGCGGCCGGCCGTTTCCATTTCCATATCATTTATTCATCCTCCTCACGCGGTTCGTTCCTTCTCGTTGTTTTCTGAAGCAGCTGGGATACCGCCTCCCGCAGCTGATATTCTGTCACAGGCTTTACCAAAAAGGTGTCCGCCTGCATCCTGCGGCTTTGGGGTTCAAATTCTGCCTGGTCGCTGATCCACAGGAGCGGGACATCCTTGCTGTACCCTCGTATGCTCATGCAGAAATTCATTCCCCTGGCTCCGTCCTCCATGACAACCACAGCATCATAAGGCCCATCCCGCTGCATGGCATAGACGCAGAATACGCCATTGTCAAAGCGGTCTACTTTGCCAAGCTTCATCAGTAACGCCGTTTCTTTCTCCTTCTGACTATAACTGCACAGCGCAATTCGCATGTTCGCACCTCCATTTTGTGATGGGTTTTATCGCCTCATATAGCTCCTGATCGGAGCAGTCTGCCGAAAGGAACGCAGGGATACGCAGGTGATATGCGATCAGGGCAAAGTTTTCATCATCGCTCCACCAGACAAGCGGTGTTTCCGGTGCCAGCTGCTTTGCCTGAATGGCAGCCTCCAATCCCCTTGCCCCGGTCATGGCGATGACAACCGCATGATATCGGCTCCGCCGCAGTGCCTGAGATAGCTGCTTCTCATTCCATAGCTCGTCGATGACAAGCTGTCCGTCCCCAGCAAAAAGGGAGCGCAGCCTGCTCTCAAACCATTCTGCATTCCTTAATTCCGTACAAAGTGCGATTTTCATGCTGAGCCTCCTTTCCTGAAAAGAAAAATAAGAAAGAATGTGCCTTGGCACATTCTTGCGCCTTGCGCGGTCGCTTGCGACATGTTTCTTCTTCGCGCGAGTGCGCATCCCGCGGAGCGTTTTTATGTCATAGGATGTTCCTATGACATAAAAAAACCAGACCTTCTCATCGGAAAGTCTGGTAGTATAATTAGAGTAGCATCTTGTCAAGGGAAATGCAACCGACTTTGTTTAAGACGCAGGTTTCCTGTTTAAGACGCAAGTTTTTTCCTGCGGTTTTATGTTATACTAATATTGGATTATTGTGCAAAGGAGATGGCACGATGCAGATTGCGATTGTGGATGACAGAGCAGAGGACAGAGCAAAACTGTCTGCCTGCCTGGAAAATTATATGAAAAAGCATCAGCTGGACTATACGCTGACAGAATTTGAGGGCGGAGAGAATTTTCTGAAAGCTGCCGCCCAGGTCAATTTTCAGCTTGTCTTTATGGACATCTATATGGAGAACATGGATGGAATAGAGGCCGCCAGAAGGCTGCGCCAGAAAAACAGGCTTTGTAAGATTGTTTTTCTGACCATTACAGAAGATTATGCCCGGATGGGGTACAGCCTGTCCGCCAGCTATTATCTGCTGAAGCCGCTTTCGCTCCATCAGGCAGATTTTGAAGAAGCGATGGAGCTGTGCCAGCTAAAACCGCCCTATGAAGTGATGACACTTTCGGTTATGGCTGACCGTCAAAAGCTGGAACTTCCCACAGAGAAGATTCTATACATAGATTATCAAAACCGTATGACACGGATTCATACGGCGGAACGCGTGATACCGGTAAGCGGAGGCTTTCAGGAGGTTACTGCCGCATTGCAGAAGGACAAGCGTTTTTTGCCCTGCTACCGGGGCATTTTAATCAACATGGATTACATCAGCCAGGTTGACAGTCAGACCTTCCGTTTGATAAACGGGGAGGAACTTCCGATTGCCCTCCGCAATGGAAAACAGCTGCGGGAATCCTACCGTCAATATGTTTTCTCTGGAATGGGGGGTATCGTATGAGAATGAAGCAAATGCACAGGCGTATTCTGGAGGGCTGTCTGGCCTGTCTCCTCTGCTTCACCTGCAGTATCCCAGCATTTGCCGCCGAAACTGCAACCCCATCCAATGCCGATGAAAGAAGGGAGATTTTGCCGGATTTAGAAAGCGAGACTCCAGGGACACTGGAGAGCAAAACCCCGGAAGCATCGGAAGAAGTATCCCTCGTCCTTGTCACAGAAATACAAAAGGAAGACGAACTGCTCTCCCTGCCAGATTTCACCCTGCCCCTTAGAACCACACCGTCTGATGATGACCTGGAGGAAATTTATCAGCTGGCCCTTCGGTATCAAACCGTCTGCGCCACGGTAACAGCAGGTGAAGAAATCCGGCAGGAAACATTTTCTGTCGCATGGGATTTTTCGGCCATTGACCAGACCACTCCAGGCGAATATACCGCAGCAGGTCGGATTAAACTGCCGGAGGGGTATGCCTTTGGTGAAGCTGTCTTGCAGGAGCTTCAGATTTCCGTCCGGGTGAAAGAAATGCCGCCTGCTGTCATCACCTCCATAGAGCAATGGTATCCTTATACGGACGCGTTTGCGGTTCAAGAGGGCAGCGAAACCGAAACGCTGGAAAATTTGTTTGCCTTTTCCCCTTACTATCTGGAATGCTATGCGGAAAATGGAACCAGCTACACCGCTGTGGTGGAATGGGATTTTTCTGGTATTGATTTGAATACTGTGGGACTGTACCATGCAGCAGGAAGGCTGACTGCACCGGAAAATACCATATTTGCAGATCGTGTCGATTTCCCTGAAATTTCAATTCCTGTTTCTGTACAGGCTCCGGGCAGCCCAGACATCAACTGCTTCCTGGTTCGCAGAGGAAGCCTTTATTTTCCCTGGGTCACACCGCCGGGGAATCTGGACAAGGTCAGTATATGGCTGTCCAAAAACAACGGTTCATGGAACCGTCTGGAAAGTGGCGTTTATGTGGGTCAGGAAATGCTCTCGATTGCTACCCGTCTGCTGATGCCGGGCAGCAGTTACCGCCTTCAGGTGGATTATGACGGCGGACAGACCGGCATCCTCTCCTTTACCTACGCAGATGAAATTGTCCTTGAAGGGTACCATGAAGGCGACCGGGATGGAGGGGATGCAGGCGGAAATCCTCCCGATACCATCATTCAACCGCCTCCTGAAGATACCGACGATCAGGATGACGGTTTCGCAGACAGGCCCTCCACAAAGCCTCCAAAACCGCCTGCAACAAATGGCGGTGGAACGAATTCCGATGATTCTGAAAAAGCACCACCGGTCAGCGGAGAAAATAAGCCTACGGATCACAAGCCTTCCGAGCCATCCTGGGTTGGAAAGGATGATTCCATAGATAAAGAAGAATTCCCATCGAAACAGACAAACGGTGATGCAGAGGAAGCATTAGAACCAGACGCTGGTTCCGATGAACCGACTATACCGGAATCGAAAAACAGGAAAGATTCAGTGCAAAGCGCTATGACCGTTCCCCAGGAAGGCGCAGATTCCCAAAACTCCGCGTTTTCAGAGTTCTTCGATGAAACCACCGACCGGATTTCCGGCACGCGCTTTTTGATGATGCTGCAAACAGGGGAGCAAAGAGCCGTCTTTTCCAAACAGGGAATCACCATCAGCATACCAAAAGACGCCTTGCCGGAGGGCATCCAAAACGAAGATCAGATTGAAGTCATCATCCAAAAGGATACGGACGGCGGTTTTTCTTTTTCGTTTTCCATCAATGGAACTGCGCTCAGCTCCCTGCCGGATGTTTCTGTCATGCTGCCCTGTCCAAATGACCCGGCAGCCGGCACATGGTTCCTCTGTGATGAAAGCGGCGTGGAAATTCCCATGACCGGTTATGACGATGCGGCAAAAGCCGTCTCCTTTCAGATCAGCCATACAGGGGCATACACCATTGTGGGAAAGGAAGATGCCGTTTCCCTGGCACAGGCCGCCGACACAGAGCATAGCCGGTCGCCCATACTCCTTTTGATTCCGGCCTGTCTGCTTCTTCTGTCTGCCGGTGTGTTTTTCCTAAGGAGGAGGCGAAAATAAGATGGTATCTTCTGCGGTAAAAAAATATGCTGCCTTATGTATGGTCTGCCTGTGCTCATCCCTGTTTTTTCTTGGCCTGTATCAGTTCAATAATAAATATAGCCAGAACACAATCCAGGCGGCAAATGGGATTCTAGCGCTTTCTGAGGAAGAACTTCAAAAGTCACCGGTGCGCTTTCTGGTATCCGGCTGGGCATTTTATCCTGACGCGCTTTTAACCCCGGAAGAAATACAAGATGAAAGCCATTATATGCGCTACCTTTCCATTGGAGAGCAGACCAATTTCTCCAGCCCTGCAAACCCTTCTCCCTATGGCTGCGGGACTTATCAGATGACATTCTTTCTACCGGAACGGAAGGAAACATATGCGCTGGAAATCCCGGAAGTGTTTTCTGCTTACAACCTTTATCTGGATCATGACCTGATCCTGCAAATGGGGGAACCGGCACAGGGGACACCATTGGTTCAAAACCGCATGGTCACTTTTCATGGCGGAAAACCGGTCACACTCACCATAGCGGTCAGCAACTATGACCACTTTTACGGAGGGATTGTCTATCCGCCTGCTTTCGGAACGATGCTAGCGGTCAATACAACCAGAGGAATCCGGTTTGCATTCTGCCTGTTCAGCTGTACGGTTACCTTTGTCTGTGCGCTGCTGTCCTTTTATTTCAGCCGCCGGATGAAACAGAAAAATACATTCCTGTTCGGACTGATCTGCCTTGCCATGTGCGGCCTGTCATCCTATCCTGTGCTTCATATGCTGGCTGCGGTTCCCGTATTCCCCTGGTACACGATTGAACTGTTCTGTATCTATCTGGTTACCTGGCTGATCGTAGTTCTGCAAAACCGGATATGCAGGCCGGGCTTCCTGCCTGCGGCCATCAGTAATGGAGTGGGCGCTGCCTTCCTGGTATATGCGTTTGTGTATGGCATGATGGCTTCCCATCTCTCCCTTGGAGCGATTCGTTTCTTCTCTGCATCGGTCTTTTGTTATAAGGCGGCATCTGCGCTCTATCTGCTTATCATCGCTGTGCTTGCCATTCACAGAGGAGAAAAACGGAGCAGGCCGATCTTCTATGCTGCGGCAGCCGCAACCTGCGCCTTTATATGGGATCGCCTTCTGCCGGTTTATGAGCCGGTTATCGGCGGTTGGTTTTTGGAATGGGGCAGCTTTTTCATAGCAGCAGCCATCGGTTATTCCCTCTGGCGCGATGTGATAGAAGGATATGGAAACAGCCTGATTTTCCAGGAAGAACGCAAGCAGGTCATCCGTCAGCTTTCTATGCAGACCGAATACAGCCGTCAGGTTTCTGAAGCAGCGGCAGAAAACAGAAGGCTGATCCACGACATCAAACACCATCTGCGCACCATAGACCGCATGGCCTCTGAACATGGGCAGACAGAGATCTGCTCCTTCCTGTTACAGGTAGAGGAACAGGTTGCGGCATCATCGGGTCACTCCCCTGCCCAGTTCTGCAAAAATCCCGTCGTAAATGCACTGATTGAATACTACTACGGCATGGCGCAAACACAAGGGACAGAATTTCAGGTGCGGCTCGATCTTCCCGATCAGATGCCGCTTACCGATGTGGAACTGTGTACGGTGCTGGGCAATCTTTTGGACAATGCCGTTGAGGCGTGCAGCCGTCAAAAGCAAGGGGTGCGCCGCGTTTTCATTGCAGGCGAAACCAGAGGCAATATGTACTTTTTGAAGATTGAAAACACTTACGACGGTCTGGCCTTGCAAGAGGGAAAAACATTCCTCTCCCGAAAGGGTACATCTGCTGATCATGGAATCGGGCTTTCCTCTGTCCGAAAAATCATTGAAAGCCATGGCGGTGATCTCGATCTCGTTCCCGGTGAGGAATCCTTTCTTGTTGGAATTACAGTGGGTTTATAAACATTGCTCATACAAAAGGACACCATTACTTACATTTGCATAAGCAATGGTGTCCTCTCTATTTTCCAAGTTCTTCTTCCATAATATTCCTAATCGCTTTAATACCCGTAAAAGTCAATTTTATTCCACGATTATACATAGCCAGTACTTCATTCAGATTTTCAACAAGTACCTTATCCAACTTTTTATGTATCGTTACAGGCTGTTCCTGAATCGTATGAACATGGTCAAAATATTTTTCAATAACAGGAAATGTATTCTGTATCAAAAAAGCATTTTCTTTCCGTGCAAATAATCCAATCACTATCGTATTGCATTTACCATATCGTTTCTTTTTCTTTTCAACGATTTCCTTGTATTTCTCAGCTTGTGAGCTAATTGGTATCATCCAATACAATTTTGGATTTTTTCTATCCTGAATTGCATAGTAATGAGGACGATAGTTCCCCTGTTCCTTATTACTCATCAAATATTTATCCTGAACCAAGTCAAAAAATTCATCCTTGATATGATACGAATATCCCTGTTGTATCTCCATAAATAACCTTTCCTATGTGATAAAATTCCCCATCAGCATTCACTGATGGGGAACATTTACAAACTATACTATTTTTATCCCACCTGTATAGCAAGTGGCTTCATTTACGAACTGAATTATTTATACCCCGCACCATCAGCAAGCGGCAAACATTTACTTCTATCCTTAGTATATACAGTTTCTCTGAATTTAGCAACCTGTTTTTTAAGTTTAGAAATATTTTTTACTATATCATGGCTCATCATTTGTCGTAACTCTGTCGTAAAATACAAATTTAAGCCTCTTAAATTGCTTGAAAACGCCCTGTTTTCGGCATTTTATTTCTCCAAACTCTTCATCGTCGGGAATTTTTTTAATTTTTCTTCATTACCCTTCGTGATGCTTCGCTGTGCTATTTCTATTAAATTGTCTTCTCTTCATCACCATTCATGATGAATCATTGTCAAATCATATCTGTTGTCAATTTGATGTCATTTGGTTATTTCTGTTGTCAGATGAAAGGGTTCATAAGCCCTTCTTAAAATACATCCATTGTTGCAGCCAAATGTTCAAATGTTTCCTGTTTTTTTTCTCTGTCGCTTCTGCATAGATATCCACAGTGGTCTGAATATCCTTATGCCCCATGATCGACTGGATTATTTTCAGGTTCGTTTTTCTTTCACAAAGCCTTGTGCAAAATGTCTGTCTCAAGCTGTGCGCTGAAAAATCCGGCAACAGCACCGGCTCCCGATGCTCTTTTTTTGCCTCTATTTCTTCTGTTGCGTTATAAGCAGATGAGATTCTCTTGATTGCCCGATTAACTGACTGGGCATTCATTATATTTCCATAACGGTTACAGAAAACAAAGCCTGTCATCCCATCAATCTCTGCATCTGTCCAGCCATTTTCTTTCTGCTCTTCCCAGATCATTTCAAAAGCATCTTTCACTGTATCCAACATGGGAATCGTACGCATTCCGGCTTCTGTTTTCGGCGTTGAAATGTGATTTTCCGATGCCCGGTCTTCTCCTACCGGATAATACGTTAGATTATATATCCAGACCGTCCATCTGATCTTTCATGAGCTGTGCTTCTTTTTCCCGAAGCGTTACAAGGTCTTGTGCATAAACATATTTACGTCTTCCGAGAGGATCCGTATAAGTATATACATATCTTCCGTCTGAACGTCCCTGTGATTCACCTTTTTGCATGAAAAAAGCAGCTAACCTATTTTTCATAGACTAACTGCTCGTATTTTAGTTCCATATTCAGTTTTATTCTACAAATCCGACAGTGAAATTCGGTCGTATGCGCCATTTTTCTTATCTTCCGGATGTGGTTCCAGTCCGATAATTGTAATATCTTTCTGGTCCGGTCCATAAACCCAGTACATTCTCATTGCGCCACTGGTTTTATTTTCCAGATATGATTGCCACACTTTCATTCCATAACGTCTGGATAATGGCTCTATTTCATGGGTTTGAAGACTCGGATAACCCGGATCAGCCGACAACAGCTTTAAAGCCTTTCCCCATTTTTTATACAACTGTTCTTCCTTCTTTTTTATATTACCGGAACGATATTTCTCCTGCAGATCTAACCAAAGTTCCTGCATTTCAGGAATTCCCATTCGTATATTAAAATTCATCTCTTATTCCTTTTAAAAATCTGACAGGTCAATAGCCGGGGAAACATCGCCTCTCTTAAAGTTACTTACTGCACGATCCATATCTGCCAGAGTTCTGGCTGAAATGCTCTCAGGCACTGCCAGTTCCCGAGGTTCCAGAATAATGCAGCCATTTCCGTATTCTTTTACATTGTAATACTGATAAGCAGCTCCTCTGAGCGTAATTCTTTTTTTGTTATCCAGATGGGCAACATAATCTTTCATCGCTTCCATTACCAACACCTCCTACGCAAGCATTTGTGTGGGAAATCCCACCTCTTATTATTATAATACGCTTTTCTATATTATCTGTCAATCTACTTTTACTTACTCCTGATACTTGAAAGTATTCATGCACCGGCAGACGGCAGGTGGCAGATGAGTCCGACATAACTAAGCTCTTTAATAGCAAAATTAAACTTAACATCAAATTTTTTGTACTGATTTCCTGTTTTATTAGATGTATATAGTTTCTGTTCAAATTCAGCAATATGCTCATCTAACTCACTAATTCTGTCTCTAATTTCAGAACGCTCTAACTGTCCACCTGCTTCCTGAAGGACTTCACTCATTTGGACAAAGGGGTATGAAATGCACACCCAAAATCGCTGCTTTTCAAAAAATTTTTCGAAATAAAAAAAGCCGCCTGCTCCGGTTAGGAAACAGACGACAAAACACGTTCTAAATGTATTCAATTTTCAATTTCTTTTTCTTTGCTTCAAGCACTTTACATAGAACATCATCTACTGCATCGGTGTATCGTCCCTGAGCTGCTAAATTGTTCTTCAGTGCAATGAGTGATTGTATCACTGGGCTTCGTTCTTCTTCATTTAAGTATCAGGTGTAAGCGGTAAGTTCTTCTCCGACCACTCCGAAACAAGCTCCGGGTGTACTTCTGCTAAACTGTTATTCATAGCCAAACCTCAACCTCCTTGTGCTTAGAGTATATGAAGTTTTAGCTTTATCTTGTAGTTTGCGAATATCTGTATAAATAGAAAAAGCCCCTTGAGAAAGGGATTTCTCCTCTCTCAAAGGGCAAGTTGGCAAACTGGAATTTGGTGTGTGCTTTATAAATTTTTTCCGATCCACTCAAGTTCGTTCATGGAATCCTTATTTTTTTCAAGTTCATCTCTGGCTGTTGCGTAATATGATTTTTTGAAAAGCATATCCCATGAAAGATATTTTGCCATACAGTCAAACTGCTTATCAATCAGCTCATACTGGATACTGCCTACGGGAGAACCACCTACAACAATTGTGCCAACTTTTTTGTTTTTTAACTGCAATCCACGGCAGTAGCACTTATCAATGATAAGTTTCAATTGTGCTGACATTCCCCACCAATAAACTGGTGTAGCAAAAAGAATCATATCTGCGGCAGCAATTTTATCAATTGTAGGATTTGTATCATCCTTATCGACGCATCCCTTAGAGCATTGACAGACACCACATCCCTTGCATGGTGCAATGTTGAGTTTGTCAGGTTCAATGATTTCAATTTCATTCTTTTCTGATGCTCCTTTTATAAATGCATTGATTGCTGTCAGCGTGTTTCCTTTTCTTGCACTTCCATTAATGATTACAATTTTCATGCGTGTATCCTCCAACTTCCGATTTGTATTTCTGTTTGTTTTAAAAATGGGCAACTCCGATTGGAATTGCCCACTCATTGCACTAATTATGCGATTTTTTCTTGCTTGCACCGATTTCTGCATCAATTGATGTAAGTTTGATGTAAATCGTTGTTTTTTTAGTTTTTTATCAAATGAAGTACGTCCCGTCTATTCGGTAAAATGGTACATCTTTACATCACGTCGACTGGCGTCTCCGTGCGTTTTTCGCCTTATGTCGGTGTTCGCAAGCGCACACCGCCGCAAGGCTCAGTTTCTCATCTTAATAGAGCTTTGCACCTGCTGGAATGTGGTTATCAACCATGAGCAGATGCAGTTCTTCATCTTCTGAGTCTTTCAGATTATTTACTGCTGATAATAACATACCGCAAGACTCAATTCCCATCATCTTTCTTGGTGGAAGGTTTGTGATGGCGATCAGTGTTTTACCAACCAGTTCTTCCGGCTCGTAATAAGCGTGAATACCGCTTAAAATCGTACGATCTGTGCCTGTTCCATCATCAAGAGTGAACTGAAGGAGTTTCTTTGACTTCGGTACTGCAACACACTCTTTAACCTTTACAGCTCTGAAATCTGACTTGCTGAATGTATCAAAATCAACTTCTTCCTCAAATAAAGGCTCAATCTTTACATTAGAGAAATCAATTTTTTCCGGCTCTGCTTTCATTTCTTCGGCAGCCTGATTTTTTACATCATTTTTCTTATTTACATCACCGAGTGACTTCATCGTGGGGAACAGCAGTACGTCACGGATTGCCTGGGAATCGGTCAACAGCATAACCAGACGGTCGATACCGTATCCGATACCACCTGTCGGCGGCATACCGATCTCCAGTGCGTTCAGGAAGTCTTCATCCGTATGATTTGCTTCCTCATCGCCAGCAGCAAAAGCCTCTTCCTGTGCTTTGAAACGTTCTCTCTGATCGATCGGATCATTTAACTCAGAGTATGCGTTACACATCTCGCGGCCGTAGATATACATCTCGAAGCGCTCAACCAGCTCCGGATTGGACGGTTTTCTTTTGGTCAGCGGAGATACCTCAACCGGGTGATCCATAACGAAGGTCGGCTGAATCATCTTCTCCTCGCAGAACTCCTCGAAGAACAGGTTGATGATATCACCCTTCTTATGGCGCTCCTCAAATACAACATTGTGCTCTCTTGCGATTGCCTTTGCTTCCTCGTCAGTTTTAACGGTGTTGAAATCAACGCCGGAGTATTTCTTAACTGCATCGATCATGGTGATGCGCTCGAACGGCTTGGACATATCAATCACAGTGCCGTTATAGCTGATGACAGAACTTCCGCAGACTTTCTCAGCCAGGTAGCGGAACATACTCTCGGTCAGTTCCATCATGCCCTCGTAGTCGGTGTATGCCTGATACAGCTCCATCAGGGTAAATTCCGGGTTGTGACGGGTATCAACACCCTCGTTACGGAATACACGGCCAATCTCGTAAACACGCTCTAAGCCGCCTACGATCAGTCTCTTTAAGTAGAGTTCCAGAGAAATACGCAGTTTTACATCTTCATCCAGAGCATTATAATGGGTCTCAAACGGACGTGCAGCCGCACCGCCGGCATTAGCTACCAGCATCGGAGTCTCCACTTCCATAAATCCGCGTCCATCCAGGAAATTGCGGATCTCCTTGAGGATCTGAGAACGTTTTACAAAGGTGTCTTTTACTTCCGGATTCATGATGAGATCCACATATCTCTGACGATAACGGATATCCGTGTTGGTCAGTCCGTGAAATTTCTCCGGCAGAATCTGCAGACTCTTGGACAGCAGTACGATGGACTCTGCATGAACGGAGATCTCTCCCATCTTGGTGCGGAATACGGTACCTTTGATTCCGACAATATCACCGATATCCATCTTCTTGAAATCTTTATAAGCCTCTTCGCCTACGCTGTCTCTGGCAACATAAGACTGGATATTGCCCTTTAAATCCTGCACATTGCAGAAAGATGCCTTACCCATCACACGTTTGGACATCATACGTCCTGCGATCGTAACCTCTTTGCCATCCATCTGCTCAAAGTTATCCTTGATCTCGCTGCTGTGTGCAGTTACATCAAATTTTGTAATCTGGAACGGATCCTTTCCGTTGTCCTGAAGGTCTTTCAGTTTCTCGCGGCGCACCTTTAATAACTGATTTAAGTCCTTCTCCTCGTTCTTATTCTGCTGATTCTGCTCTGCCACTTTCTCTTTCACTCCTTCGTCTCTTTATGATACTCGCTGGATGTCCAGGATCTTGTACTGGATAACGCCCGCCTGTGTCTCTACGTCTACGGTCTCGCCAGCTTTCTTGCCAAGCAGGGCACGACCAACCGGAGACTCGTTGGAGATCTTACCATCTAAGCTGTTTGCCTCGGTGGAACCTACGATCTTAAATTCCATCTCTTCATCCTCTTCGACGTCCAGTACCTTTACCTGGCATCCGATGCTGATCTTATCCAGATCGATCTCATCCTCAACAACAACCTCTGCGTTTTTCAACAGTTTCTCAAGGTCTACGATTCTTGCCTCGATGTCTCTCTGTTCATCTTTTGCTGCATCATACTCAGCGTTCTCAGACAGGTCGCCCTGCTCTCTCGCCTCTTTGATCTTCTGTGCGATCTCCTGGCGTTTATTTACTTTCAGATCATGAAGTTCATCTTCATACTTTTTCAATCCTGTGTAAGTTAAAATGTTCTTCTTTTCTGCCATGACAGCTATCCTTCCTTCTATCGATTCATCACTGAATCCCCTAATAATTGCATCGCACTATTATACATGATTCTTGGTGTAATGTCAAGAATCACAAAGTGCCATAATGGCTTTAAAAACAAGGGAAAATCCTACATTTTCGTGCTTTTTCTGTGCCTTCCGATTTCGTCCACCCATGTAACACAACCATCGTTTTGATTCCACACATTCATCCTTCTCTTAAATTCTCTCATCCACCAGCCGTTCCAGCTCCTCCAGCGTCTCCACCTGATTTATATCATTGCGAAGCGCCGACGAATGTGGAAATCCTGCCGTATACCATGCCACGTGCTTACGCATCTCCCGCATTGCGATCTCCTCGCCGCGAAATTCCGTCTGAAGCGTCCCATGGCGGACAATCATCCTCTTTACTTCCTCCGCAGTCGGCGGCGGCAGAAGTTCTCCGGTTTCCAGATAGTGGAGAATCCGTTTAAACAGCCATGGATTTCCTTTCGCGCCGCGCGCCACCATGATGCCGTCGCAGCCGGTTTCTTCCTTCATTCTCTTAGCATCTTCCGGTGTAAATACATCACCGTTTCCCCAGACCGGGATTGAAACCGCCTCTTTGACCTGACGGATGATGTCCCAGTCCGCCTTTCCGGAATAATACTGCTCTCTCGTCCGTCCATGCACGGCTACCGCCGCCACGCCGCAGCTCTCTGCCATCTTCGCAAACTCAACCGCATTGATATTCGAATCATTAAATCCCTTGCGGAATTTGACCGTAACCGGTTTATGAAGTTTCTTTACCATCGCCGTCAAAATCTGCTCTGCCAGCTTCGGATCCTTCATCAGTGCCGAACCTTCGCCGTTATTGACAATCTTTGGCACCGGACAACCCATGTTGACGTCGATGATGGCATACGGTCCTTCCTCCAGCTGCAGCGCCATCTCGCTCATAATCTCCGGATCTGAGCCAAACAGCTGCACCGCAACCGGCTCTTCTTCCGGCCGCGTCTCTAATAACGGCTTTGTATTGCGGTTCTTATAAAGAAGCGCCTTCGCGCTGACCATCTCCGTGTACATCAAACCACATCCCTGCTCCTTACAGAGCAGACGGAACGGCAGATCCGTCACACCTGCCATCGGCGCAAGGGCGATTGCATTTTTTAATTCTACGTTTCCAATCTTCATTTTATTTCTAATCTTCCTGATACCGTTCCATCTGCTCGTCGTCTAACAGTTCGTCCGCCGGGATTCCCAGCACCTTCACCTTATAATACAGCTCCAGCGATTCCAGCAGCTCACGCTTCTCCGCCTGATACTGCTTGATTTTAAGCGCGCTTCCGATCTCGTCAAAGAGGTAATCATTCTCCTCCGCCTCAACCTTAAACTGCAGTCTGCCATCCGGCATAAACTCCAGCAAAATAATACCGCCGATGTCCTCTGTGTACATGACACACATGATCTGCAATTCCTGCTTAATTGACTCCGGCAGCCCCGAAAACTGCTCATTCAGATAATATTTTTCCACATACGAATTCGCACCGCAGAGTACGGTGGAGTCCCCATCTGTATTGGGATTCTGCATTTCTGCCATTTTCTTGCACCTCCATCTGTTTCATTTTCCATTGCCCACAAACAGGGCTGACGCACGAACGGAGAGCAGGCTCTCCCTTTATCCCTGAGAAGCCTGTTCTCCGTTCATATGCCAGCCCATCTCACAAGCAGCCATCAAATTCCTTAACGAATCAGCAGCTTACTAATCTCATACTGATCTTCCGGAATATCCTTCTTCATATTCAGCGCCTCCTGAATATCAAAATCCAGAAACTCGCCGTGCTTATACGCTACCACGCGGTTGGTCTTTCCTTCTTCCAGCAGCTCCACCGCCTTGGCGCCCATGATGGACGCATAGACGCGGTCTTTACAGGTCGGCGCGCCGCCTCGCTGCATATAACCAAGGATCGTCGCACGTGTCTCGATGCCGGTTGCCGCCTCGATTCGCTTCGCCATCGACGCGGAATGTCCGATGCCCTCGGCATTAATGATAATATGATGTCTCTTGCCGCGTTTCCGGTTATCGATGATGCGGTTGATCAGCATCTGCTCATTGCCATCGTACCGCTCCGGAAGCAGAATATCCTCGGCGCCGTTAGCGATACCGCACCACAGGGCGATATATCCCGCGTGGCGTCCCATAACCTCGATGATACTGCAGCGCTCATGGGAGGTGGAAGTATCTCTTACCTTATCGATCGCCTCCATCGCCGTGTTGATCGCGGTATCAAACCCGATCGTATAATCGGTGCAGGCAATATCCAGATCGATCGTGCCCGGAAGACCTACCGTATTGATTCCCAGCGCGGATAACTTTCCGGCGCCGCGGTAGGAACCATCGCCGCCGATGACGACCAGACCGTCAATGTTGTGCTTGCGGCAGATTTCTGCGCCGCGCTTCTGACCTTCCTCGGTCATAAATTCCGGACAGCGGGCTGTGTATAAGATCGTACCGCCACGGCCAATCGTATCTGCCACGCTGGTTCCGTCCATGTCCACAATCTCTTCCTGCAAAAGTCCAGCGTAACCACGCATGATACCTTTTACCTTCATGCCCTTGTTGATCGCAGTCCGGACCACCGCACGGATCGCTGCATTCATACCCGGCGCATCGCCGCCGCTTGTCAGTACACCAATCGTTTTAACCTCTTTTGCCATCGCTTATTCCTCCGTCCTAAGGCTTTCCGCTTCACATCCCCAACCGTGAACCAGCCGTTTTATTTTCGAATCTTTTGACCCTTCTGATACCAAATTGTTCTGCACTGCGTGCTACCACAATTTTCAAACAATTTTATTGTAATTCATTTTATAGGTCATTTCAAGATTTTTTATGATATTTTTTTAACATGTCGCCAAAGCGTGTTACTGTTCACACATACGTGCCCAGTTACCAAAGCTTTCAATGTCCAATGCAAATTTTAACACTTATGAAGAAATCTTCCCCAGCGGCTTCTCCACCACCTTGACGTTCTTCTCGCCCAGCATCTCGCTGAGCGTCGTCACCAGCGCCTCGCCTGCCCGCACATTCCAGTTGCGCGGCAGAACCTTTTTCGCGCGCTCACGTCCCAGGTAAATGATCACGGTGTCATTTCCATCACTTGTTTTCAGGAGGTCGAGAAGTTCTTTCTCTCCCGCCAGATACGCTTCCTTGTCCGCATACTGAATCCACAGCTCGCGCGGCACCTGCGAAAATGGGATAATCTGCTCGCAGATCAGTTTTCCGACCGGCTCATCGCCGACCGATGCGCGCCCGCGGATAAAGACTTTTTCATCCTTTATCAGCATATCGCGCCGTTTTTCATAATCCTTCGGGAATACCAGCACTTCCACACTTCCCGCCAGATCTTCCACCGTCAGGAACGCCATCATCTTGTTATTCCGGGTCGTCTTAACCGTTTTCTCGGTGATCATTCCGCCGATCGTCACATACGCGCCGTCGTGAATCACCGCCGAACCGGTCTCCTCATCCACAACAAAATCGGAGCTCTTCGCCGTCACATTTTTCTCCCAGATGCCGATATATTCCTCCAGCGGATGCCCGCTGACGTAGACGCCCAGCATTTCTTTCTCGTATGCCAGATATTCTTCCCTCGAATACTCTCCGACATTCGGAAATGTGATCTGAAAACTCTTCTTGTCCTCTTCCGCCGCAAAATCAAAGAGCGACATCTGCCCTTCCATCGTATTTTTCTTCTCTTTATTCTTCTGATCGACCATCGAGCCGCAGACCATACATTTCTGCTTGCGGGTTCCCGGCAGCCCGTCCATCGCACCGGATTTGATAAAGCTTTCCAATGTGCGCTTATTGACCTCCCTGCCCGACATCCGGTCAATGAAATCTTCCAGCGATCGGAATTTTCCATGTTCGGTCCGCTCCCGCACGATCTCATCCACCACCGACTGACCGATACTCTTGATCGCCGATAAACCATAGCGGATCGCGCCGTCCGAAACAGAGAAGCCGCCCTCGCCCTCATTGATATCCGGCGGCATGATCTTCATACCCATCTGACGGCAGCTCATGATATATTCCGATACCTTCGTAACATTATCCTTGACCGAGGTCATCAGCGCCGCCATGAATTCGACCGGATGGTAATATTTCAGATATGCCGTCTGGTAGGAGACAACCGCATACGCCGCCGCGTGCGACTTGTTGAAGGCGTATTTCGCAAAATCGATCATCTCATCGTAAATATGGTTCGCCGTCTTCTCGTCGATCCCATTCGCAATACAGCCCTTTACGCCCTCTTGTGCATTGCCATAGACGAAATTCTGGCGTTCTTTCTCCATGACTGCCGCTTTTTTCTTCGCCATCGCACGGCGCACCAGGTCGCTTCGTCCCCAGGTATAGCCAGCCAGATCGCGCACGATCTGCATAACCTGCTCCTGATAGACGATACAGCCATAGGTCGGCGCCAGAATCGGTTCTAACTGCGGGCACTCATAGACAATCGAAGCCTTGTCATTTTTGCCTTTCAGATAACGTGGAATGAAATCCATCGGACCCGGACGATACAGGGAAATACCGGCGATCAGATCCTCCAGGTTTTCCGGCTTTAACTCTTTCATGAATCCTTTCATGCCGGAACTCTCCAGCTGGAACACACCGTCATTTTTGCCAGTTCCAATCGAATCCAGCACCTTTTTATCGTTGTAATCGATCTTATCTATATCAAGCGGTTTTCCGGTCGTTTTCTCCACCAGGCGAACCGCATTCTGGATAACCGTCAGGGTTCTAAGACCCAGGAAATCCATTTTCAGAAGTCCCAGCTCTTCCAGCGTCGTCATCGTAAACTGGGTCGTGATCGAACCGTCAGATGCCCTGGACAACGGCACATACTCATCGACCGCCGCACGGCTGATGACAACGCCCGCCGCATGCATGGAGGTATGTCTCGGCAGCCCCTCCAGACGTTTACTCATGTCGATCAGATATTTGACCGAATCATCCGACTCATACGCCTCACGCAGATCCGGACTGGCTTTGAGCGCCTTGTCTAGCGTCATGCCGAGATCACCCGGAATCATTTTTGCGATCGCATCACACTGTGCATACGGCATATCGAGCGCGCGCCCCACGTCGCGGACGACACCCTTTGCCGCCAGCGTACCGAAGGTAACAATCTGCACGACGCGGTCTTTTCCGTATTTCCGCACGACATAGTCGATCACCTCCTGACGCCGTTCGAAACAGAAATCGACGTCGATATCGGGCATGGAAACTCGTTCCGGGTTCAGGAAACGCTCGAAAATCAGCTGATAGCGGATCGGGTCGATGTCCGTGATCTCCAGACTGTACGCGACGATACTGCCCGCCGCCGAACCACGTCCCGGACCGACCATGATACCGTTTGATTTTGCAAAATGGATAAAATCCCATACAATCAGGAAATAATCGACATATCCCATCGAATGGATAACGTCCAGCTCATACCTCAGGCGCTCCCGCAGCGTCCCATCGTCGTTCGGGTAGCGCTTGTGAAAGCCCTCCTCGCAGAGCTTCTGCAGATATTCCCAGGACGTATATCCGTCCGGGACATCATACTGCGGCAGCTTCGTCACGCCAAACTCGATCTCGACATTGCACCTCTCGGCGATCTTGTGCGTGTTGTCAAGTGCTTCCTGTGCATACGGAAACAGCGCACGCATCTCCTCCTCGGATTTGACATAGAACTGCCCGCCCTCATAGCGCATCCGGTTCTCGTCCGTGACTTTTTTGCCCGTCTGGATACAGAGCAAAATATCGTGCGATTCCACATCTTCTTTATAAATATAGTGGCAGTCGTTCGTCGCCACCAGCGGAATCTGCAGTTCCTGGCTCATCCGCATCAAGCCCTGATTGACCGTCCGCTGCGCCGGGATGCCGTGATCCTGCAATTCCAGAAAGAAATTGTCCGGTCCAAAGATATCGCGGTATTTCTGCGCCGACTTGCACGCTTCCTCATACATGCCTCTCGACAAATACCTCGGGATCTCGCCCGCCAGACACGCGCTGAGTGCAATAATGCCTTCATGGTAGGTTCTCAGCACCTCGTCATCCACACGCGGTTTATAATAAAAGCCCTCGACAAAGCCCTTGGAGACGATCTTCATCAGATTCTGATAGCCGGTATTATTTTCCGCCAGCAGAATCATATGATAATAGCGATCCTCGCCGCTTCCCGCCTCCCGGTCAAAACGCGATCCGGGCGCCACATAGATCTCACAGCCGATGATCGGCTTGATCCCATTTTCCCTGGCTGCCCGGTAAAAATCGATCACGCCGTACATAACGCCGTGGTCGGTAATCGCCAGACTGTCCATCCCCAACTCCTTCGCCTGGGCGGTCAGTTCTTTTATTTTACTCGATGCGTCGAGCAGACTGTACTCTGTATGCACGTGCAGATGTGTAAATGCCACCTTTTTCCTCCCATTCAGATCTTTTAAGGGACTGCCGTTTCCCGCGAAACGACACCCCCTCATCTATCAAAGCTCTTGTTTTGTGTAACTATTCCGTCCCCTGTCTCTTTCCGAAAACCGGTCAGAAATCTGGATTTCTACTGATTGCTCAGATATTTCTCAATTCCTTCGATCGCACTCTCCTCGTCGCTGCCATCAGCCGTTACCTTTACGTGCGCGCCCTCTGCCAGTCCCAGCGTCATCATGCCCATGATGCTCTTTGCATTGACGCGTTTTTCTTCACTTTCCACATAGATGCTGCTCTCATACTGGCTTGCCACCTGCACCAGCATCGCCGCCGGACGTGCCTCCAGACCTGAACTCAAACCAATTCTGATTTCCTTACTTGTCATAATATCCTCCTCATCGAGCCCCGCTCGAAAAAAACGGCAAAATCCGCTGCCACTACTGTATCGCACGGAATTTTCCATCCGGGAAATTCCTGCCTGTGAACAATAACCTAACTTTACTCGCCCCGCTCTTCGCGGAGACTTTCAGCTACTGCACTTATCTTTCTGAGCCTGTGATTGACTCCCGATTTTCCAACTGGATGGCTCAGATTCTCCCCCAATTCCTTCAAGGTTGCATCCGGCATCTCCAGACGAACCTGTGCTACCTCTGAAAGAAGCTCCGGCAAGTAATCCAGCCCGACCGTATCACGGATGTATGTGATATCCGCAAGCTGCTTGACTGCCGCCGAAACAGTCTTATTGATATTGGCAGTCTCGCAGTTGACCTGACGGTTGACGCTGTTTCGCATTTCTTTCAGGATCCGGATATTTTCCAGCTCCATCAATGCCACATGCGCTTCCATCAGCCCCAGAAGTTCCACAATCTGACTGCCTTCTTTTATATATACCACATAATACTTCTTTCTGACAACTATTTTCGCATCGATGTCGAATGTCAGAATCACATTCTGAAGCTGCACCGCCTTTTCAAGCGACGCGCATACGATCTCAAAATGATAAAATTTCTCCGGATCGCTTAAGGATCCGGCTGCCAGAAAAGCGCCCCGGATAAATGCCTTCTTGCAGCACGCATTCTGAATCACCAGATTCCGCACCACCGAAAGGTTTTCCCCGACATTTCCCTGCGCATCCACCATCTTGACCGCCTCCAGCACCCGGAGTGCATTTTCGTGATCGCGCACCAGAAGCGTATAAGAACGGCTCTTTTTTAAAAATGCATTGCGCCGGATCGAAATGTCCGCCTTAATATTAAATGTATTTTTCAATAATGTAAAGTATTTTCGTGCAACCGCTACGTTTTCCGTGTGGATCCGTATGCTGAAATGATCCTCTTCATCGATATGAATCTTGCCGCAAAGGCTCAAAATCGCCGCCAGCTCTGCAATCTGGCAGTGCCTCGCCTTGCTCAGCTGATGCGATAGCTCTTCCTTTACCCGGGCTGAAAATGACAAAGTTCTCTACCTCCGTTTACCCTTTTGTCCGGTTATCCATCTCTATGTCCCGATGTTCCAGTTTAAGCCCTATTTCCGAGTGCTCCTTGAGGCGCTCATAGAGCCGGTTCGCCACCGTAACTGAACGGTGCTTTCCACCGGTACATCCGACTGCTATGACAAGCTGATTCTTTCCTTCTTTTACATAGTACGGAAACAGGAAGTCAATCATGTCATAGAGTTTATCCAAAAATACGTCTGCCGTCCCGCCGCGGCGCACAAAGTCCTGCACCGCCTTCTCATTGCCGGTATGGCTTCTTAAATTCTCATCATAATAAGGATTCGGCAGAAAACGGACGTCAAACACGAGATCCGCGTCCGACGGAATCCCATATTTAAAGCCAAAGCTTAAGATCGTCACAAAGAGGCTGGAAAAGCGCTCGCGCCCCATGAAAATCCGTTCCAGTTCCGCCTTGAGCTCCCGCGTCAGAAGCGTGCTGGTATCCAGAATATAGTCCGCCCGCTTTTTCAGGAAATCGAGTTTCAGGCGCTCTTTCGCAATACCGCGGTCCAGCCGCTCTTTTCCTGCCAGCGGATGGGAACGGCGCGTTTCCTTATATCGCTTGATCAGCACCTCATCGCTGGCATCCAGAAACAGGATCTCATACGGAAACTGGATGTTATTCCAATCATTCAGTGTTCCCTCCAGCTGTGCCAGCTCGTCGCCGCTGCGGACATCGATTCCCAACGCTGCACAGCTTACCTCCCCGCTGCTGCTCTGCACCAGCTCCGCAAATTTTCCCACCAGCGGGATCGGGAGATTGTCAACACAGTAAAATCCCATGTCCTCCAGCATTTTCAGTGCCGCCGTCTTTCCGGCTCCCGACATACCGGTTACGATCACAAGCCGCATATTGTTCCTCCCTTTTCCATACTCTATATATCTTAATATCTTAAAAGCCCAGCATCTTTACTTCCGTCTCCAGTTTCACCCCAAACTGCTCATACACGCGCTTCTGCACCGTCCCACACAGCCCCGCGATGTCCGAAGCCGTCGCATGGTCGCGGTTGATAACGAAACCACAGTGTTTCTCCGACACCTGTGCGCCGCCCTCCTGATAGCCGCGAAGTCCGGCATCTTCGATCAATTTTCCGGCGAAATAGCCCTCAGGGCGCTTAAAGGTGCTTCCGGCACTCGGATATTCCAGCGGCTGTTTTTCCCGCCGTTTGGCTGCCAGTTCATCCATCCGCACCCGGATCGCTTCCGGATCACCTTTCTCCAGACGGATCCGCGCCGATAAAACGATATATCCGCGCTCCGGGATGCAGCTGTGGCGGTAACCCAGATCCAGTTCTTCCGTTTTAAGCTCTTTTACCTCGCCGTCCGGCGTCATCACGCGCACAGATTCCAGCACATCCTTTAATTCTCCGCCGTAAGCGCCCGCATTCATGACCGCCGCGCCGCCCACGGTTCCAGGAATCCCGGCTGCAAACTCAAATCCGGTCATTCCATCCTTCTGCGCCTCCCTGGCGGCACGCGAAAGCAGCACACCGGCGCCCAGCTCATAGACGCCCGGTTCGCCCTCCGGACAGACCACCTCTGTAAACTGGCTTCCCAGAAGGATCATCACGCCCGGATAGCCCGCATCACTGACAAGCAGATTGCTTCCATTTCCTAATATGTAATACGCTTTCTCTGCCTCCCGGCACGCCGCCAGCACTGCCGCCAGCTCTTTTTCGCCCTCCGGGGTCACAAAATAGCGGGCTGGTCCACCAGCCCGAAAGGTCGTATGTGCGCTCATCGGCTCCTGCTCCCGCACGGAAGCAGCGCCGATGGCATCACAAAGTTTCTGATAAAAATTAGACATATCTATTTTCCTTTATTCATTTCATAACGGCTCCATCCCTTGCAAGTCAGGATTTCCGCACTAAATCACACGAATCAGACTGCGTGAAGCGTTCCATCAATCTCTTCTTGCCAGGTTCGCCTGTACCCGCTTGTACAGTTCTTTCGCCGCATTATATCCCATCTTCTTGGTACGATAGTTGACTGCCGCCGACTCTACGATGATTGCCAGGTTACGTCCCGGACGGATCGGGATTGAATGGCATACAATCTTGTTGCCAAGGAACTCGGTATACTGATCTTCCATGCCAAGGCGGTCATACTCCTTGTCCTTATCCCACTCCTCCAGCTTGATTACCATGTCAATCGACTGTGTATCCTTTACGCTCTCTACACCGAACAGCGTCTTGACATCGATAATGCCAATACCGCGAAGCTCGATGAAATGACGGGTAATATCCGGTGCCGAACCGATCAGGGTTTCATCGCTGACGCGGCGGATCTCGACCACATCATCGCTGACGAGACGGTGACCGCGCTTAATCAGTTCCAGCGCTGCCTCACTCTTGCCGATACCGCTCTCGCCCATAATCAGGACACCCTCGCCAAATACATCGACCAGTACGCCGTGAATGCTGATCATCGGCGCCATCTTGACGTTCAGCCAGCGGATGATCTCCGCCATCAGATCCGAAGTCGTCTTCTCCGATACCATGCACGGAACCCCATAATGGTTACACAGCTCCAGCACTTCCTCCTCCGGTGCCATGCCGCGGCTATATACCAGACATGGTATACCCGAAGACAGCAGTTTGTCAAACATTTCCCGGCGGCGCTGAGGAGTCAGGGTCGAGATGTACGCATTTTCCACATAACCGATGATCTGCACACGGTCCTTGTCAAAATGGTCGAAAAATCCAGTCAGCTGCAATGCCGGACGGTTCACATCCGCATGCACCAGCATAACATTGTCCGTCTCCAGCTCCGGCGTCATATTGCGAAGCCCCATCTTATCGATCAGTTCTGTTATCGTCACTCCACCCATACTTTTGTCTCCTTTTATTTTTACTATTGTCTACATCCTATCACATCTTCCCCTGCTTGTCATCACGGAAAAATATATAGACTGCCTCGGCAGCTGCCCGGTTCATCTGTGGCGCAGCTTCCAGCTCCTCCACGCTCGCCTCCCGGACTGCTTCGATCGTCTTGAACGTCCGCATCAGAGACTTACGGCGCGCTGGTCCGATGCCCTTGATATCATCCAGCACGGAGCGCACCTGCTCCTTGCCCCGGAGACTCCGGTGGTACTCGATCGCGAACCGGTGCGCCTCGTCCTGAATCCGGGTGATCAGCTGAAATCCTTCCGAATGGCGATCGATTGGAATTTCCACATTCTGATAATATAATCCCCTCGTCCGGTGGTTATCATCCTTTACCATGCCACAGACCGGGATTTCCAGCTGAAGCTCTCTTAATACCTCCAGCGCGATATTAACCTGTCCGCGTCCGCCATCCATCATCAGCAGATCTGGAAAACGCGTAAAACTTCCCATCGCCAGATCGCCGCCCTCGGCTTGCAGTTTCTTCGTCTCCTCCAGGCCATGGGAAAACCGCCGCAGCAGCACCTCGCGCATTGAAGCGTAATCGTTCGGTCCCTGCACCGTCCGGATGCGAAATTTGCGGTAATCATTGCGTTTCGGACGTCCATTTTCGTAGACAATCATCGAACCGACCGACTCAAAACCGCTGATATTGGAAATATCGTAGGCTTCTACCCGCTTGATTCCCGAAAGTCCGATCCACGATCCAATCTGGTTCATCGCCCCGATCGTCCGAAGTTCCTCGCGCTTGATCTTCTCCTTATCCTGGGAGAGCACCATCTTCGCATTCTTCTCCGCCAGCTCGACCAGCCGCTCTTTCTCGCCCATCTTTGGCACGACAAAGCGCACCTTCTGTCCCCGGCGCGCCGTCAGGAAGCTGGCGATAACCTCCGCGTCCTCTAACTCCTCCTGCACCCAGATCTCATGCGGCACAAACGGCGTTCCCGCGTAAAACTGTTTGACGAAGCTGTTTAAAATTTCTGCCTTGCTCTCCGAGCCGGTCAGATTCATATGGAAATGTTCCCGCCCAATAAGCTTGCCATCGCGCACGAAAAACACCTGCACAACCGCATCGCGCTCATCCTTCGCCATCGCGATAATATCCCGATCTTCCATGCTCTGGCTCGTAATCTTCTGCTTCTGCGCCACCTTTCTGACACTTTCAAGCAGATCCCGGTACTCAATCGCCTTCTCAAACTCCATCGTCTCGGACGCCGTCCTCATCTTTTCTTCCAGATATTTCATGACCGGCTCATACTGTCCATTTAAAAAACCGACCGCCTGCTTCACCGATTTCTGATAATCTGCCTGTGAAATATACCCCTGACATGGCGCGTCGCACTGGTGAATATGGTAATAAAGGCACGGACGGTCCTTTCCCATATCCTGCGGCAGCTTCCGGCTGCACGCCCGGATCCGGTATATCTTCCGAATCAGCTCGATTGTGTCTTTGACTGCTCCCGCGCTCGTAAAAGGACCAAAATACTTATTTTTATCCTTTTTCATCTGGCGTGAAAACAAGATCCGCGGGTACTCCTCCGAAGCCGTCACCTTGATGTACGGGTACGTCTTGTCATCCTTGAGCATCGTATTGTAGCGTGGGCGGTGCTCTTTGATCAGGTTGCACTCCAGCACCAGCGCTTCCAGCTCCGAATCCGTCACGATATACTCAAAACGTGCTATCTTCGAGACCATCTGCTTGATCTTCGCCGTCTTATCCCGGCTGCTCTGGAAATATTGACGGACTCGGTTTTTCAGGCTGATCGCCTTGCCGACATAGATGATCGCGTCCTTCGCATCGTGCATAATATAAACACCCGGCTGCCCCGGCAGTTTTTTCAGTTCTTCTTCTATTTGAAACATCTCAAACCATCCTGTTTTCTAATCTGCTGCCACCACGTTTTCTTACGGCACTTTCGGTTCCAAAAGTGCCTACCCGTGAACAGTTACCCAGACTCTTCTGCCAGACAGCCGCTCACTTTCCATACCGCAGGCGTGGTGCATCGTACCTCTGCTGCATCCGGATGCACTGACGGATCGCGTCCAGCTCTTCCTCCACGCTTCCACCGACCGGATTCATATCCAGACAGAAGCAGAGACTGTCGAGATCCCGCTTGTCCACCTTGCCGCTCATTCTCTGGAGCACTTCCAGCCTGCCCTCGGTCGTTTCCTGATCCAGAAATTCTGCCACAAGCGGATGCAGCTCCGGTTCCTCCTGCGGTATGTCCCAGGAATGAGTGGCTGCGTCAGACATTTTCGAACGGCGAACACCTTCATTTACGACATGAGTCGTTCTGGTTGTCCTTATTTCCTGCTGTTTCGAATTTTCCCACGGACCCGCCGCAATCCGCTCAAACCGGTATCTCTGCGCCGCCTCCGGATATTTTACCCGATCTACCTCTTCCATAAACATAGAAAGCGGTCTAACCCAGACGCCATATTCTCCATAGAGCGCCTGATAGACAACCATCTTTTCCCCCGTTTCCGAGTGGGTCGCCACCGCCAGAATCTGATATTCTTTATTTTTAAAATGCCGGTACCGCTCGCCCGGCTTTGGAATTTCCCGCATGAATGCTGATACCTCCTTAAAACATCTCGCTAAGTGTTCACATTATATCACGATTCGCCGTTCGCCTTAAATCTGCAAGCAGCTTTCTGGCTCACTTGCGCTCATTATATCATAAGAACGTATTCTCACCCGTCCACTCACGAACCCGCGCTATCGCGCTCCACCGCCCTGCTTCGCATGGCTGTTCGTTCGTTAATGGCGCAAGAAAAGAATATGTCTGCTTCGCAGCCGCATTCTTTTCTTCTGCGCTCATTATATCACATTTTGTATGCCCTTTTCTGTTTTTTATCAATTTACATCCAGATTTTCTTTCCTCCATCCCCATCGCCTGTACACAAAAATTTTCGCCAGAAAATATTACATTTCCGAAAACCAAATCCGTCATTTTTCCGATTTTAAAATTTTTTTATTTTTCCTCTACTCAAATAGACTTTTTTGTAGGATAATAGTACTAATTGTGATTCTTTGCGGTCTGCTGTGCTGCGTTCATTTCACACAAAGAGCATCGACATAAACAACTGCGAATGGCAGTCTATGCCGGACATGGACTGTGACCTGGCGGCGCAATCATCCATACAAACATATGATTTTCATCCCACCAGATGGAAACCGGCATCTGCCCCCACCGCGATACCGGTATTCTGTGCGGGACGAAACTAAGAACGGAGGATTAGATGAAAATCGGTTTTGACAACAACAAATACCTGAAAATGCAGTCGGAACATATCCGTGAGCGTATCAACCAGTTCGGTGATAAGCTCTACCTCGAATTTGGCGGAAAACTGTTCGATGACTACCACGCATCCCGGGTTCTTCCGGGCTTTGCACCTGACAGCAAGCTGCGGATGCTTCTGCAGTTAGCGGATCAGGCGGAGATCGTCATCGTCATCAGTGCTGCGGATATCGAGAAAAACAAAGTACGTTCCGACCTCGGCATTACTTACGACGTAGACGTACTCCGTCTGATTCAATCCTTTACCGACAAGGGACTCTATGTTGGAAGCGTTGTAATCACCCACTATTCCGGGCAGAACACTGCGGATGTCTTCAAACACAAGCTCGAATCCATGGGCATCAAGGTTTACCGCCACTACACCATCGACGGTTATCCGGGCAATGTTCCGCTGATCGTCAGCGATGAAGGTTATGGTAAAAATGATTACATTGAAACCAAACGTCCACTCGTTGTTGTCACCGCGCCGGGACCGGGAAGCGGAAAAATGGCAACCTGCCTTTCCCAGCTCTACCACGAGAACAAACGCGGCGTCAAGGCTGGATATGCCAAATTTGAGACCTTCCCGATCTGGAATATCCCGTTAAAGCACCCGGTCAACCTGGCATACGAGGCAGCGACCGCTGACTTAAACGATGTCAACATGATCGATCCGTTCCATCTGGAGGCTTATGGTGTAACAACGGTCAACTACAACCGTGACATCGAGATTTTCCCGGTTCTGAGCGCTATTTTCGAGGGAATCTACGGCGAGAACCCGTACAAATCCCCGACTGATATGGGCGTCAACATGGCAGGAAACTGCATCATTGACGACGAAGCCTGCTGCGAAGCATCCCGTCAGGAAATCCTGCGCCGCTACTATCAGGCATTAAACCGCGTTGTCAAAGAGGATGTCGGCAAAGAGGAAGTTTATAAGATCGAACTTCTGATGAAGCAGGCAAAACTGACCACCGATATGCGCAAGGTTGTTCCGGCTGCCCTGAAACGCGCCGAAGAAACCGGTGCTCCGGCTGCTGCCATCGAACTTCCGGACGGAACCATCGCTACCGGAAAGACAACCAACCTGCTCGGCGCTTCCGCTGCCCTGCTTCTAAATGCTGTCAAGGTACTTGGCAATATTCCGCACGATGAGCACCTGATCTCCCCGATCGCGATCGAGCCGATCCAGAAGCTGAAAGTCGAGTACCTCGGAAGCCGCAACCCACGTCTCCACACCGATGAAGTTCTGATCGCGCTGTCCATGTGCGCCGCTACCAACAAACACGCGCAGATCGCCCTGGAACAGCTTGAAAAGCTGCGTGGCTGCCAGGTTCACACTTCCGTCATGCTGTCGGAGGTTGATATCAAGACCTTCAAACGTCTCGGCATCGAACTGACCTCCGAGCCGGTATATGAGCATAACCGCCTGTACCAATAATTGAAATAATCCCATATAAAAAAGAATGTGCCGCGGAGCGCTTTTTTGTCATAGGACGAAGTTTCCTATGGCAAAATAAATAACGGCTGTATCTCAGCAATGTGTACTCATAGATTTTTCAATATATGAATTCACATTGCTGAAATACAGCCGTTCTATTTACTGTATAAATATTTCTTTTATGCTATACATCACTTTTATTTCCGGTCGAACGAGCTTCCACCGCGCATCTCATCCTCATTTGGACTCTCTGCTGCTACAGCTTCTGCCGATTCCGGTGCTTCATCCGCCAGTTTTGCTTCCAGATTCTGCTGGTTCTGTGGGTCTTCCGCGTTCGTTTCTTCCGCAGTCTTTATCGGCTGAACCTCATCGCCTGTCTTCGCAGCCTCCGGCATCTCAATCCGGCTCTCGCCTTCCTGTTTCTTTTCCTCCAGCTCCGGGATTCCCTTTACCTCATGGAAAATCTTCATGAACTCTTTACCGGTGATCGTCTCTTTCTCAATCAGGAACGCCGCAATCTTATCAAGCGCCTCGCGGTTTTCACTCAGCAGGCGTTTCGCCTCCTCATAAGAAACCTTCAAAATATGCATGACTTCCTTGTCAATCTCTGCCGCCGTCATATCACTGCAATTCAGGACAGTTCTCCCGTTCAGGTACTGATTTTCCTGGCTTTCCAGCCCCATCAGACCGAACTTCTTGGACATACCGTACTGGGTTACCATCGCACGCGCGATCCGGGTTGCTTTTTCAATATCATTTGACGCACCTGTCGTTACCGTATCAAAAACGATCTCCTCAGCCGCACGTCCGCCTAAAAATCCGACCAGCATCGCGCGGATTTCCTTCTCGGTATTTAAGTACTTCTCTTCCTCCGGCACCTGCATGACATAGCCAAGCGCCCCCATGGTACGCGGCACAATCGTGATCTTCTGTACCGGCTCCGAGTCCTTCTGCAGGGCGCTGACCAGCGCATGACCCACCTCATGATACGAAACAATCTGGCGCTCTTCCTGGCTCAAGATGCGGTCTTTCTTCTCTTTGCCGACCAGAACCAGCTCAACTGCCTCAAATAAATCCTTCTGGGAAACGGCTTTCCTGCCATTCTTAACGGCTGTGATCGCCGCCTCGTTCATCATATTGGCTAGATCCGCACCTACAGCGCCAGATGTCGCCAGCGCGATCTCCTCGAAATCAACCGTCTCATCCAGTTTTACATCCTTGGAATGTACCTTTAAAATCTGCACACGCCCCTTTAAATCCGGCTTATCCACGATAATCCGGCGGTCAAAACGTCCCGGACGAAGCAGCGCCGGATCCAGAATCTCCGGGCGGTTCGTCGCCGCCATGACTAAAAGACCCTTGGAGGAATCAAATCCATCCATCTCCGAAAGGAGCTGGTTTAACGTCTGCTCACGTTCATCGTTGCCGCCCAGACGGGAATCACGACTTTTACCGATCGCATCCACCTCATCGATGAAAATGATACACGGAGCCGACTGCTGCGCCTGCTTGAACAGGTCACGCACACGGGATGCGCCGACGCCGACAAACATTTCCACAAAATCTGAACCGGACAGAGAGAAAAACGGAACCTTCGCCTCTCCAGCTACTGCCTTGGCAAGAAGTGTTTTACCGGTTCCTGGCGGTCCGACTAACAACGCACCCTTCGGCAGTTTCGCACCAATCTTCGTATATTTTCCCGGGTTATGCAGGAAATCAACAATCTCCGTCAGAGACTCCTTCGCCTCATCCTCGCCTGCCACATCCTTGAACGTAACACCGGTCTCTTTCTGTACATATACTTTGGCATTGCTCTTGCCGACACCCATTATGCCGCCTCCGCCGCCCATGCGCTTCATCATCATATTGAAAATGACGAACATCGCTGCAATCGGAAGCACCCACTCAAGCAGAAGCATGATAATACTGCCTGTCGCGTCCACTTCTGCCTGTTCATAGGTCGTAACACCAGCTTCATCCAGCTTCTTCTCCAAATCCGGATCGTTGATCGGAATCGTGTAGTACTCCATTCCTACCAGATTTCCGTATTTGCCCTGGCTGCCGCCATATTTCTTCGAATCTTCCTTCGGCGTGATCTGAATCTTTCCATTGCCAATCACAACCGATTCTACCTCGTGATCCTTAAGCATCTGATTAAACTCGCTGTACGGCATCTTGTGCGTGCGGCTGCCCTGCCAGAGGTTGTGCATCATCGCCACGCAGAGAAGCGTAAACAGCATCGTCATGATCAGCACTGCATAATTCTGACCGCGGGGATTTTTTCCATTTTTATTCTGGTTTCCCTTATTATCCATACACTTTCTCCATTCTGTGTCACTGTACATCCGGAATCTGCCACATCAGGTTACTCAAAAGCTCCTCTAAATCTGCCGCATCTGCTTCTCATCCGGCTTCATGCCCGCTTTTCTTCCCCGTCAGCGCACAAATTTCTGCGTACTCTTATCCATTATAGTGGCAGATTGCCTATAAATCAAGAAGTGAAAATATTAAAAACTTGTGAACTCCTTATAAAATATAGGTGTTTTCTCTGCATATATGAAATGCCATCAAAATCATCCGCTGTGTAGCTCTTCCCGATACAGTTACCTCGTCACAGTTATTCGAAAAATTGCTTTTTCAAAAGTCCCTATTTACATTTGTGTGTCTGATGTATCAACAGTATAATGATACATTTCACGAATTGCGTATGCAATTAGAAAATCAAGTAGTCCAAATTCCATAAAATGAAATTTTAGGGCAAATTACAGACATTGGCTTGGCTGTAGTATTTTTAAACAACGTGTGTTAGACTACTGTTATACAAATCGGGATTGACCGAACTCTTTGAGAAAAATAGGAGGAAGCAGCTTTTTATGTTGTACTTAAAATCAGCTAATTTGGAAGATATTGAAAAGGAATACGAATTTATTACTAATACCCCTTCCAATGAAAATGGATTTACGAATTTTGCGTCTGGATGTTCAAGAAAGGAATTTGAAATAAAAATATTACCTGGTTATATTAATGCTGAAAAGGGAATTGATCTGGCTGATGGATGGGTTCCAGAAACGGATTTTTTCTTATGGGATGATGAGAAAATAGTAGGATTATTTCGCGTGCGTCATTACCTTACTCCTGCACTTGCAAACGGAGGAGGCCATATAGGATATGGAATAAAGAAAGAATTCAGAGGCAAGGGATACGCCTCGGAAGGGTTGAGATTGACAATCGAAAAAGCCTGGCACATTATTAAAGAAGACGAAATATATATGTCTGTTCATAGGGATAATATGGCATCTTTGCGTGTGCAGATTAAAAATGGGGCCTATATTCATCACCAAGATGAAAAAGAGTTTTATACCAGAATAAAACGATAAATTCCCGTTTATTGGGAAGTCACAGAGAACGAAAAATCGGAATTTGGAGGTGATTTAAATGGAAAACAAAATTGTAGGTGCTATTTTCTGTTTCATGTCAGCAGTTTTAATTTCTGCACGATATATTTCTGCTGCGATATTTATGAGTGGAGTAGCTTCGTGGAATGCCACTTTATTTGCAGCAGGTCTTGAATATGTAGGTCCTTTTTTAGCAATAGCGGCTGGTATTGCGTTTATTATTGGAATCCTGTTTCTGGGATATGGGCTGTATCAGGATATTAAAAAGATAAAGAAGTAGAACAATTCCAGTTTGTCAATTACAGGTGACATTGAAAGAGTCAGCCCATTCAAGGTGCCGGCTCTTTCAAAAATTCCATTCTAAATAAATTGCATGATAACTTAGAGTAAAAATGAATACCCATTAGCCGGAAATGAATAGAAAACGAATAAAAGTGTGGTGTTTCGTATAATTATGAGTTAGTATGCATCAGACACACTTTTGTAAAAAGGGAGTTTCAAAAAAACATTCTATCATTTTTGATCTATGATATAATGTGAACACTTGACGAGGTATTTTCGAGTCTAGTGAGAACATATGCCTGACCACTTAATGAGGTGTTTCACGAATTTAGTGGTCATGGTATAATGAGCCCAGAAGAAAAGAATGCGGCTGCGAAGCAGACATATTCTTTTCTTGCGCCATTACCGAACAAACAGCCATGCGAAGCAGGGCGGTAGCGCGCGATAGCGCGGGTTCGTGAGTATCATGTCCATGCACCAAATGAAGCCAGATCAAAGTCGAAAATTGATTTCGTATTTATTATAATTGACAACAATAATCCGCAAAAAGGAGGTTCCACCATGCCATCCCACATCATCCACCCAATCCCGCCTGTTTTTGACGCCGACTCCCGCATCCTGATCCTCGGTTCCTTTCCGTCGGTCAAATCCCGAGAAAGCTGTTTTTTCTACGGGCACCCACAGAATCGTTTCTGGAAGCTCTTAGCGCGCCTGCGAAAGGAAGACGTTCCATCCTCCATCGAGGAAAAGAAGGAATTTCTGCTGCGGAACCACATCGCCGTCTGGGACACCATCCATAGCTGTTCCATCGAAGGATCCAGCGACAGTTCCATCCGCGATGTTGTTCCAAACGACCTCGCCTCTATCCTGGATCACGCTTCCATCCAGGCGATTTACACAAACGGCGGGCTGTCCGGAAAAATGTACGACCGCTTCTGCCGTAAACAGACTGGCATTGAGGCAATCAAACTGCCGTCCACCAGCCCTGCCAACGCTGCCTGGAACCTCGACCGGCTGACAGATGCCTGGAAATGTATCAACCAGATCCTGGGGAAACCCGGATCTGAAACAAAAAACACTGCTTCCGATGGCAACGCACGCGAGGCAAAAACACGCATCATCTAAACAAACACCATCTGCACCAGAATCATATAAAATACAGTCCCTGCCGGCCAATGGCGCTTCTGTCCGATCCACTGTTCCGTAAAAATCATTACAAACAGTGCCGTCAGTGCAAAGTCCAGCCCTTTCGTATTAAATGTAATCACATTTGACACTGCTTATCTTTCTTAGTAGAATAAATACATTATAACGATCGATTTTTCAGATTCAACACAGATTTGAACTATGTAAAAAAACTTTGAAGGAATTACCTTTACAAAAAATCTTATAAAAAAAGGAAGCAAAACCTATGAACACATATATTCCCCTCCCTAATTCAAGTGCCGGCTCGCCTGTCCAGTTCTCTGAACCAGCCGCCTATTCCTACGAAAGCTGCCATTGCTGTCCGCGAAATTGTCAGATCAACCGCACAAAAAAGCAGGGCTGGTGTCACAGCCCTGCCGGTATCCGGGCGGCACGCGCGGCGCTTCATCCGTGGGAGGAACCGTGTATCAGCGGTCTTCACGGAAGCGGTACCATCTTTTTTTCCAGCTGCACGCTGCGCTGCTGTTTCTGCCAGAACTACCAGATCAGCAGCGAAGGCTTTGGAAAAGATATTTCCGAAACGCGTCTGGAGGAAATTTTTCTGGAACTGCAGGCACAGGGCGCGCACAATATCAATCTGGTGACGCCGACGCAGTACCTTCCGTCGCTACTGCCCGTCTTAAAACGGGTCAAACCGCAGCTTTCCATCCCTATCGTCTACAACTGCGGCGGTTATGAGACACTGGAGGCGGTTGACGCGCTGGCTCCCTATATCGATATCTGGCTGCCGGATTTAAAATATTACTCTTCTGAGCTGTCCGCCCGCTACTCCGCCGCCCCGGACTATTTTCCGGTCGCCTCCGCAGCAGTCAAACGGATGATCGCGCACACCGGTCCGCTGGTATTGGAAGATTTCTCTGAAAATGGTCAGACCTGCCAGCTCATGAAGCGCGGCGTGATCCTGCGACATATGGTTCTTCCGAAACACAAAGACGATTCCATCCGCCTGCTCCACTGGATTCACGACAACCTCCCGGAGGGGCATTTTCTGGTAAGCCTTATGAGCCAGTACACCCCCTTCTACCAGAGCAGCAAATATCCGGAAATCAACCGCCGCATCACAAGCTACGAATACCAGAAAGTCGTCGATGCTGCGATTGAGCTGGGGCTCACGCACGGCTTTATGCAGGAAAAAAGCAGCGCGAAAGAAGAATACACGCCGCCGTTTGAGTTACAGGGGATTTGATCTTTATATAAGAAAAGATCCTTCTTGATGCCTTTCCATGAACCAGAAAAAGGGTATCGATAAATTGACATTTTATCGATACCCTTTAAACTATCTCGTCCATTGGATGATACCTCTTTCTTTGAACTTTTCCTTTATTCAATTTTGATTCCTTTTTCAACAATTTCTGAATCGTTCAATCTTATTTTTTTCTTTTTTCACTTATCTATCTCTCTTTTAAAAAACGCTTCTTTTTAATGATACTTTCTCGTCATATCACTAAACCGAATCCTGTTTCTAAATATGTATGATAGATGATTGACTGATTTTTACTTGTTGATTTTGGTTTTCCTTTGTTCAATTTTTTTATTAAAAAATTGAACCAGTTTTATGTTTTCGGTGGAATCAGCTCCCTTCTTTTTTTGTTTTATTTCTTGTTTCTTTTGATGGTTTTATTCTAATACATATGTCGCATTTTGTCAATACTAATTTTGTATTTTCTTGTTATTTTTCAGTTTTATTTTCATCATGAATGCCAGCTATTAGTTTTCGTCTCGTAGTCGCGCCATCTTATCTCTTTATTTATCATCGTTCACACATTATGAGCGTCATGCAAACTGTTACTGGGAACGTATGCGTGAACAGCAACAAATCCGCAGTTACTGTACACGCATACGTGTCCAGTAACGGAATTTGCCGTGGCTTCGCATTTAAATACGGCAAATTCCTGCTGCCACCACGTTTTCTTACGGCACTTTCGGTTCCAAAAGTGCCTACCCGTGTACAGTAACAATCCGCAACCAGAACTTCACTTTTTTCCCTGTTATTTTTCTTGCCAATCTTCCCATTTTCCAGTATAATCATGATATCGGTGCATTTGGCACCTGCTTCTTTATATGCAGGCAATTTTTTCACATCTTACTGGTTCCTGCGATTCTCATGTTCAGTTTTTTCGATGATTTCCATGACTATTTTCATACTTACGCACTCAAAAGGTAAACGCTAAAACTCTGAACTTTTTATTTATTTTTTAATCACTAAGCAATCTTTCTTCACATCTCAAACTTCATGACTGCTTCTTGATTTGATTC
This sequence comes from Clostridium sp. AF32-7AC, assembly GCF_003477925.1. Lineage (NCBI taxonomy): Bacteria > Bacillati > Bacillota > Clostridia > Eubacteriales > Clostridiaceae > Clostridium > Clostridium sp. AF32-7AC. The sequence continues at coordinate 346,261 of NZ_QUEG01000001.1, read as the reverse complement.
CTTAAAACTTATTCACACGGGGAAACTGTTTCTCATTTTGCTGAAATTCATAACCTACATGAGCAAGCGGGCATCCCCTATCTGCAATTTTATTTCAGGAGGTACTCTATGGTCTATGAAACTTTTTTGAAAACAATCCAGTCGATGGTGCAGACGCGCCTCAACAAAAAAGCCAACGTCTCCCTGCGGCGTGTTCTGAAAAATAATGGACTGATGCTCGACGGGCTGAGCTTTACGAAACCCGGCTCACGGTTATCACCGACTGTCTATCTGAACGCCTACTATAATGAAGCGGAGGAAGGGATGCCGCTCTCCATTATTACCGATCAGATCCTGATGGTGTATGAGACAAATCCAGGATTTTCGGAGGATATCTGCGAGGAACTGCGTGATTTTGATGCCGTACGCGGCCGGATTGCCTACAAATTGATCCACGCCGCTAAAAATAAGGTGCTTCTCTCCCACGTCCCGCATATTCCGTATCTCGATCTGGCGATCGTTTTCTATCTGATCCTCACTGACAATGAGGAGGGGCAGATGACGACCCTGGTACACAGCGACCATCTTGCCCTGTGGGATATTTCTCTGGAAGAGCTCGGCATACTGGCGGAAGAAAATACACCTCGCATACTGCCGTACCACATCAGCTCCATCGAATCCACCCTCAATCAGCTCGAAATGGAGGACATCGTTGAAACGGAAGCTCTTCCATCGGTCGCTCTCTACGTTCTGACAAATTCGCACGGCATCAACGGCGCTGCCTGCATGCTCTATCCCCGCGTCTTAAAAGAGTTTGCCGAAAGCCTGGGCGAAGATCTGATTATCCTTCCATCCAGCATCCATGAAGTGCTTCTCACTCCCAGCAGCGTCTCCCTTCCGCCGGAAGAACTCAATGAAATGGTTCAGGCGATCAATCAGTCGGATGTGCCCGCTGAAGACCGCCTGTCAGATCATATTTATTATTTTAGCAGGATTCAGGGCTGTCTCTACCTGCCGCCCAGTTCCACTACGACGCTTTATTCCGGAGCAGACGGAACAGTGAATCCACAATAAAGATGGCAACCGCCATCGCCCCCGCTATCTGGATCGTCTGGATCAGATAAAAATTGTACCATTTTGTCTGTCCCTGTATCAGAAAATAGACGCTCCGGTAGATCGATGCGCCCGGCACCGTCGGCAGGATTCCTGCCACCAGAAAGATCGTGACGGGCGCTTTTAACACGCGTGCAAATACCTGGCTCAGCAGAGCCGCTGCCAGACTGGAAAAAAATGCCGCCGCCACCTGCGAGGTTCCCACCTGCATCGATACCAGGTACGCCAGCCATCCGGCACCTCCGGTAATGCCCGCATAAACCAGATATTTCCGCGGCATATCGACCAGCAGGGAAAAACCAAAAACCGCCAGAAATGCCCCCACGCTCTGGATCATCAATTCTCTTATCATCTCTGTCATACCGATCCTCCCGCCAGCCGGACTGCCACGATCGCCAGACCGACGCCCGACGCAACCGCCAGCGCCACCACGACTGCCTCCGCCATCCGCGCGACTCCCGAACTGTAATCTCCATTCAGCGTATCGCGGATTGCTGCCGTAAATGTGACCCCCGGCACCAGCGGCATGATTGCGCTGATAATCACTACATCCAGGCTCATTCCCAGAAATGCCCCACGGCGCAGCAGATACGCTACAACCGCCAGCGCAAACGAGCCAAGTGCATTTTGACAGAAATCATTCAGCATAAGGTTGGACGCCGCCCGCAGGACAAACGCAAGAACAACTCCCACGACAGCCGCCACCAGGCATTCGCCCGGACCGCCTCCAAACATCACCGCAAAAAATCCCGTCGTTGCCGCATAGCCAATGCATTTCTTCCAGAATCCATATAATGTCGTATTAGCAATCCGATCCAGTCGTTCCTGCGCCTCCCCGACGGACAATTTTCCGCTGCAAAATTCCCTTGAAACATTGTTTACCTGATAGATGCGGTTCAAATTCGTTGCCCGGTTTTCCACCCGTTTTACCAAGGTAAGCGGCGGAAGTGATGCATCCGCAATCGTCGCCACGATCCCCGTCGTCACGACAAACACATCTGCCCGTGCAATCCCTGAATGCTTTAAAATACGGTGAATCGTGTCCTCCACACGGTAGACCTCCGCTCCGCTCGCCAGCATGATCTCCCCCGCCCGGACCGCCATCTCCATCAGCGCGCCATATTCCATACCAATCACCCTCTGATTTACGAATTTTCCAAATCCAGCAACATTTTCTTGACCTCTACCATACGGTCACGCAGCACGACCGCTTCCTCGAAATTCAGCTCGGCTGCCGCCTGATTCATCTTCTTCGTCAGTTCCTTTACGAGTTTTTCTAATTCTTGGCGATCCATCGATTCCAGATCCTTTGTTACCTTATTCGTAACTGGTTCGGCTGCCTGCGAGATCGTGATCAGATCCCGGACAGCTTTCTTGATCGTCGTCGGCGTAATGTGATGTTCCTCATTGTACGCCTGCTGAATCGCGCGTCTCCGCTCCGTCTCCTCGATCGCCGCCCGCATCGAATCCGTGATCGAATCTGCATACATGATAACATGCCCCTCGGAATTTCGCGCTGCTCGGCCAATCGTCTGAATCAGGGACGTTTCCGAACGCAGGAATCCCTCTTTATCCGCATCCAGAATCGCCACCAGCGCAATCTCCGGGATATCCAGACCCTCACGAAGCAGATTGATGCCGACCAGCACATCGAAGACATTCAGACGCATATCCCGGATAATCTGGGCGCGTTCCAACGTGTCAATATCCGAATGCAGATATTTGACGCGGATTCCCGCATCGCGCATATAGTCGGTCAGGTCTTCTGCCATCCGCTTTGTCAGCGTCGTAACAAGCACCTTAAACCCTCGATCCACCTCCCGGTTGACCTCCGAAATCAGATCGTCGATCTGTCCCTCGACCGGTCTCACCTCAATCGGCGGATCAAGAAGTCCCGTTGGACGGATCACCTGCTCTGCCCGCAGAAGCTCATGATCTGCCTCATACTCGCCCGGTGTTGCTGAAACGCAGAGAATCTGATCCAGTTTGCTCTCAAATTCTTCAAAATTTAACGGTCGGTTATCCAGCGCCGATGGCAGGCGGAAGCCATATTCCACCAGCGTTTTCTTGCGCGACTGGTCGCCCGCGTACATACCGCGCACCTGCGGCAGCGTGATGTGCGACTCGTCCACAATCACCAGAAATTCATCCGGGAAATAATCCATCAGCGTACACGGCGGTTCTCCCGGTTTCGAACCAATCAGATGACGCGAATAATTCTCGATACCGGAACAGAAGCCTGTTTCCCGCATCATTTCCACATCAAAATTCGTCCGCTCCGCGATTCTCTGTGCCTCCAGAAGCTTATCCTCACTCTTAAAGTAAGCGACCTGCTCCTTCATTTCCTCTAAAATATTGTTTGCCGCAATCTCCATCCGCTCTTTCGGGATGACATAATGCGATGCCGGGAAAATCGCGATATGTCCTAACTGCGCCTTGATCTCGCCCGTCAGCGTGTCAATCTCTGTGATCCGGTCTACCTCATCCCCGAAAAACTCAATCCGGTACGCATCGCCGCCCGAATACGCCGGGTATACCTCCAGCACATCGCCGCGCACCCGGAACGAACCTCGCTTGAAATCCATGTCATTCCGGCTGTACTGAATGTCGATCAGCTTGTGAATGACCTCGTCGCGGTCCTTCTCCATGCCCGGACGCAGGGAAATAACCATGTTTTTGTAATCGATCGGGCTTCCCAGACCATAGATACAGGAAACCGATGCCACAATAATCACATCCTGCCGCTCCGACAGCGCCGCCGTCGCTGAATGCCGCAGCTTATCGATCTCGTCGTTGATGGAGGAATCCTTCTCGATGTATGTGTCCGTGGACGGGACGTAAGCCTCCGGCTGGTAGTAGTCATAGTAGCTGACAAAGTATTCCACCGCATTATTGGGAAAAAATTCCTTCATTTCCGAATAAAGCTGGGCTGCCAGCGTCTTATTATGTGCAATAATTAACGTCGGCTTATTCAGCTTCTGAATCACATTTGCCATCGTAAACGTCTTGCCAGAGCCCGTTACACCCAGTAATGTCTGGAACTGATTTCCTTCCTTGAAGCCCTCCACCAGCTTTTCAATCGCCTGCGGCTGGTCGCCGGTCGGGCTGTATTCTGATACCAACTCAAAATGATCCATTGCTTTCTCCTGATTTGATATAATTCACAAATAAAGAATGTGCCTTTTTGTGTAATAGGGGATTCCAAGGAATTTCCTAGTACACAAAAAATCCCATTAAGTATTTCTATTATACCAAATCCACTCATGAATGTATACATAAAAGCAGAACAAATCAGTACAAACGTTCGATTTCAGATAACTGTTCACAGGTAGGAATTTTCTGAATTTTCTAAACTGAAGATTCCGTACGATACAGTTCTGGTTGCAGATTTTGCCGTCATTCCTATTATTGGTTTACTGTATTATTTCTTTCTTCCCGTGACTACTATCAGAACGATTCCTAATACTCCCATCATCCCCGCATACCCCACAAACGGCACGCTCACGCCCTCACTGAATCTTCCCATCCATTTCAGCACAAACGGCGAACACGCCGCTCCCAGATTGCAGCCGACCAGCACGATTGATGTGGCTGTATTGATAGAAGACTGCGGAATCTGCTCGGAAATCTGGTGGAAGGAATAGGTAACCAGAACGGTATAGAAAAATCCAACGATACTAATGCCAATTCCAATCAGCGGCAGATTGCCCGCATATGCGGTCAGAAGCATCCCCGCTCCAAGCATCAGGCATCCAACCCCCGGCAATTTTTCCTTCCACCACATCGTCAGTTTTCCAAAATAAACACCGGCAGCTATTCCCATCAGCATCATGAGCGTGAGAATGATGCTGGCTTCCGACTCCGTTCCAAGTTTCTTCTCCAAAATCAGCATCGGGACACGCAGGGAATTGGAACAGTAGATGCAGATGACAAATCCCGCAAACAGTGCATAAGCAATGGGCAGGACTTCTTTTTTCCAGCATTCTCTTTTTCCATCTGCCTCCGCTTCCAGACTTTCTTTCTCTGCCCCTGCACTCTGTGAGCCCGCACTCTGTCCCATCTCCATATTCCCCGGAACCCATACAAGATACAGAAGTACAATCACAAATCCGAGCGCATACACCCAAAATGCCAGATTCCACCGGATCAACACCAATTTTCCAGCAACCAGCGTCATAACCGCGCTTCCCAGCACCTCCGCCGATCCGCGGTATCCGAGCAGCGCCGCTTTTTCCCTGCCTTCATAATATTCACTGAAAATGCTGATTGCTTTCGCATTAATGAGCCCAATCCCGATCCCCAGGAAAATCCTGGACGCGAACATCACCGGATATTCCTGTACAAACACCGGTACCATGCCGCTGACCGATAAAAGAAGCAGACCGCCCACAATCATTGGACGGTCTTTCATATAACGCGACAGCCATGCATTCAGCACGATCATGACAGTGATCGCAAACGACGGTGCTGAGATCAACATCTCCACCTGTGCGGTTGTATATTCACTGAAATGCTGCAGCAGCGATGGCAGCACGATCGAAACAGAATACGCCGATGTCAGTATCAATGACAGCGATAGCAGCGCTATTTTCTTCATTTGTTCTTTCATATTGGTTTCTCCCCGAATGTTAGTTTTATACTAGAATTTTGATTGCTTCTGTCCTATCCATTCACAATCGCAGGCAACACAATCCATGTATCGTTTCTTAAAACAATACTCCATATCTTCTATCATAAATGAAATTCATTCAGAAAGAAATACTTAAATTATTTTTTATTCTAAGATAGATGTCTGTTACTGTTCACGCATACGGGATTTTCAGTTCAGAAAATTCCCACCTGTGAGCAGTTACGTTTCTTCGTTACCTATCCCCGCGCAAACCAGTCCTTCATGCACTGAAGCACCTGCACCAGCTCTTCTTCCTTGATAATATACGGAACCATCGCGTACAGATAATTTAAGAACGGACGGCTGAACACGCCGCGTTTGTACGCATATTCCTGATATCCTTTCAGGACTGCCGGATCATATACCTCGACGCAGACGCATCCGCCCATCATGCGGACCTCCTTGATTCTCGGATCGGTAAATCCCTCCATCTCCCGGCGGGTGATGGCTTCGATCTTCTGAATCTTTTCCATGTAGTTCTGCGTTTCAAACAGCTCGATCGAGGCAAGCGCTGCACTGCACGCGAGGGCATTCCCCATGAAGGTCGGTCCGTGCATCAGCGCATGTTCCGGGTTATCATCGAAAAATCCATCAAATACCTTTTTATTTGCCACAGTCGCCGCATGACCAATGTAACCGCCGGTCAATGCCTTTCCGAGAACCAGAATATCCGGTAGCACCCGATCTGCCACAAAGCGGTTTCCGGTTCTGCCAAATCCGGTTGCCACCTCATCAAAAACCAACAGCACGCCGTACTTATCACAGAGTTCCCTTGCCTTCTCCAAAAATGAAATGTCGTACATCCGCATTCCGCCAGCACCCTGTAAAAGCGGTTCCACCAGCACGCAGTTCAACTTGTCATGATACTGTTCAAATGCTTTCTCCAGCGCCGGGATCTCCGTCGGAATGTGAACCACATACGGGCTTGCACCATAGGCTTTCAGCACAAAATGGTAGTCCTCATCATCGCCTGCCTCCATCGTCTTAAAGGTATCGCCGTGGTACGCGTGTTCCAGCGCCAGAATCATCGTCCGCTTCTCATCGCCGCGGTTCATATAATACTGCAGCGCCATTTTCAGCGCTACCTCAACCGCCACGCTGCCGGAATCTGAAAAAAAGCAGTAGTCCAGATCGCCCGGCAGCCAGGATGCCAATTTTTCTGAAAGCCTGCGCGCCGGCTCATGCGTCAGCCCGCCCAGCATCACATGAGAAAATTTTTCCACCTGTGAAATAATTGCCTGATTGATCACCGGATGTTTATATCCATGAATCACGCTCCACCAGGATGAAACCGAATCAATCAGCTTCTGATCCTTCGTGTAAAGATATACCCCGTTCGCATCCACGATCTCATAAGGTGCTTTCATTGTTTTTAACTGTTCATATGGATACCAGATCATTTTTCTTCTCCTTTATCTTCTGTCTTACGCATACAGCCCTTTCAGCGTCTCCGCATCCATGGAAAGCTCCGTATCCCCATCCGCCACACAGGCAACAACCGGAATGCCCGTGTAATATTCACACATTTTCCGGTTATCCTCATGAAGCAGATTCCCCGTCTCATAATGGTTGAAAATAATTCCTTTCAGGGCAATTCCCTGTTGTTTCAGATAATAGGCAGTAAGCCCCACGCCATTGATCGTCCCAAGCCCCGCATCTGCAATCAGCAGGCAGCCAAGCCCGCACGCTTTTACTACTTCTGGAAGACGGATATCCGCTTCGTCTATGCAGAGTGGACAGAGAATTCCGCCGCTTCCTTCCATCGTCACATACTCATATTCTTCACAGACTTTGTGAAAATCTTCCAGCACCCGATCCATCTGGACCGGGTTGCCCTCCAGACGGGATGCCAGATGCGGCGATACCGCCGTCTCGTACACATACGGACACATTTCCTCAAGCGGCTGCCCGATTCCCGACATTGTTTTTACCTGCAGGGCATCTCCTGGAATCAGGCTTCCATCCACACGCCGCTCATTGCCGCTCATTGCCGCTTTATAATACGCCGCATCCGCGCCGCTCTCCCGCAGTTTTTTCACAATCAAGCCTGTCACATACGTTTTTCCAATATCCGTTCCCGTACCTGTTATAAAAATCCCCTTGCTCATCTTTTATCCAAGTCTCCCTCCCTGAATCAGCGGAATCATCCGTTTTCCTATGATGGCAGCCACAATACAGAGCACGATATCGCCCGGAACTGCCAGAACAAAGCAATATAAAAACAGCGCTCCTACGCCGATCGGCGAATTCAGATAGAAATTACTGATCACGTAGTAATAAATCATTCCAAATGCATAGACAATAAAAAGTCCCAGAAAATTAGCTCCCAGCAGGCGCCGGTAACTCGGATGCGTCTTGGCATTGGCAATCTTACCATTCACATACGCCGCAACCGCAAATCCGATGATATATCCAAAACTCGGCTGGAAAATATATCCCGGTCCGCCGCCCTGTGCGAAAATCGGAAGTCCAATTAAACCTAATACGATATAAACCACAACCGCCAGCGCCCCGTTGACCGGACCTAAAAGCAGACCTGCCAACATCGTAAATAAAAACTGCAATGTAAACGGAACCACCGGAACCGGTATCTTGATAAATGCTCCCACTGCAATCAGTGCGACAAACATCGCACACAAAACTAAATCTTTTGTCTTCATGTGTTTCAAACCTTTTTCCTCCTTGGTTATCTGAATGATTTCAGGCATCCGAAGCCATTCTATTCTCGCACATGTACATAAATTTCTCTCCGCAACCCCTGTTCCAACCATCTAAAACAGCAGCGGCCGTTCCAGATCCCGGGTAGTCGAAACAGATGCAGAACTGATTGCAAGCATAACATAGCCTTTTTCTATTGTCAACCTATTATTTTTATATAGTTAACAATTAGTTTTTTATCTGTTTTTATCTCTTTCCTTCCCATAATCTTGTTTCTTATATCCCTTGATATACATACGTTTCCCGTCCGTCCACACATTCACTGCCCCTGAATCCGCCGTTCTCCAGATCTCCGTTCCCGTCTGTTCCAGACGTTCCACCGCCTCCGGTGCCGGATGCCCGTAAGTATTTCCCTCTCCATAAGAGAGCACCGTGAAAGCTGGGGAAAAGCACTCCAAAAACTCCTCTGAGGAGGAACCGTTCGAACCATGGTGTGCAGCTTTTAACAGTGTCACTTTTTCCCCCTTTTTGTCCTCTTCCATTCCCAGAATATCTCTTTCTTCCTCCACTCCAATATCTCCAGTCAGAAGCATACGAAACTTTCCATACGTGACATCAAACACCAGTGAATGACTATTTCGCTCCTCGACCGGCTTTTCCCCCGCCTCCGGGTACAGGCACCGAAGCGCCAGGCTTTTCGCCCGCACCGTTTCTCCCCGATGCAGATAATAGACTTCCGCACCCCGTTTTCTGGCAAGAGTTTCCAGTTTTTTATATGCCTCCTGCCCTTTTCCCGCCGCCGGAAGTGCCAGATTCCGCACCCGGATATCTGCCTCCTCCTTCAAAAGCCACTCGATCCCGTTCGTGTGATCCGCATCCGCATGGCTGACCAGAATCCAGTCCAGCGTGCGGATTCCCTGACTTTTCAAAAATGGTCCCAGCACATTTTTCCCGATTTTTTTATCCTGGCTGCTGCCACAGTCCGAAAGAATTGCCTCATCCCGCGTCCGCAGAAAGACGCCGTCGCCCTGTCCTACATCGAGGAACCAGCTCTGAAAGCCATGAACAGGCTTAACCACTAAAAAGACTACCGCCACAGCAATAAATACACTATTTTTTCCCTGTGCATTCCAGTCTTTTGGAAACCGAAAAATCCCTTTTCTCCCTAAATTCTCTCTTGCTTCTCCCACACTCCACACATATCGAATCCCCAGCGCCACATAAAACACCCCTATTTTCCACATTTCCGGGCGTCCTGCCACGATGGAATGAAACGGCACGCGTTCCACCTGGATGCAAAGCCATTCATACAACTGAAAAATATAATGCCCCGGACCCGTACATGCACTTGCCGCTATTCTGAATATTTCTGGTATTTCTGATATTCCTGATGCTGCACCCCCAAAAGCCGAAAGCACTCCCGCAATGCTACTGCCTCCGCCCATTTCCCCCATTTTTCCTCCCACAAACGCTATACTGTAAATTCCAAGCGCCAGCAGACCGCTTCCGGCTGCATACGTGAGAAGCGGTATCACGATCAGATTCAGAAAAATTCCCCACATTGGAAATGTAAAATAGTGATACAGCTGAATCGGCATCGTATAAAGCTGAATTGCCGAGCTAAGCATGAATGTTTCATATCCTTTCTTTTTTTCTTTCTCTTGTTCCTCCTCTTCCCGCTCTTTTCTCTTTTTTCCCACTTTCCGCAGCCGCTCCGTCTCCAGCCCAATCGCGGCAACCGCGCCATAGGAAAGCTGCAATCCCGCCGAAAAGAGCAGATACGGCGACTGCCACGCCTGCAAAATCAAAGACAGTGACAGCGCACTCAGCAGATCGTAACTCCGCCCCAGATATGCCGCCAGACAGGACACCTCTACCATAAATACCGCCCGGAATACCGATGCTCCAAATCCGGTTACAAAACCATAAAAGGTAAGAAGCGCTGAAGCACCCAGTCCCGCCCATCCATACGATATGCCCCCCAAACGCAGGGCGCTGTAAACGCTCATGCCAATCAAAGAGACATGAAGTCCGCTGACCGCCAGAATATGTGCAATCCCATTATCCTGAAACCGTTCGCGCAGCTCTTCCGATAACCCGGATTTATCCCCCAGCAAAATTGCCTGGAAAATCCCTGCATCTTCTGGAACACAGATTTCCTGAAAAACAGCCGTCGCGTACGCCCGGAAGCATTCTGCCTGACTTCGGAGAGGGGAACTTTTTCCTTCTGAAATAAAAATCCGATCCGCCGTCACCCGGTTTCTGATTCCTAGTCCCCGATAATACATCCGATACGAAAACTGCCCCGGATTGCGCGCTTCTTCCAGAAACTCAGCAGTTCCCGTCAGATGAATCTGACTTCCGCAGGGTGGCAGAATTTTCTCTTCACACATATCCAGTAAATCGCTTTTACACGATATCAGTACCTTTTTTACACTTTCATCCTCTACCTCCACCCCCGTCAAAATCATCGTACACCACCCATTTTTTTCCGAAACAGAATCCAGTGTTCCAGATACCGCCACCTCTGTCGAACCGCCCTTCTGCGTTACCATCCGTTCCAGCGCATCCGGGCGCATTTCCACCGTCATCCGTCCCCATCCTGCCAGGAAACAGAAAAACAGCAGAAAGACACGGCACATCATCGGATCTTTCCAATTCCAGACGCGTTCTGCGTCTGTCTGAAAGTCCGAATCTACCCGTCCTTCTGCTGTTTTTATGACTGCAGGTGAAAAAGAATGTGCCTTGTGTTTCATAGGACACAATTTCCTATGAAACAAAAAAAGCGCTGCTGCAATTATAAACCACACCGTCATGCCCATCTGGTACGCTGCGACCTCTCCAAGTACGAAAGCCACCATCATCCACATTACCGGTCGTTTGATATTCAATTCCTCTTTTCCTGTATTCTACAAAACATCAACAAAATCCCATTGCTGCTCTCTTCCAAATATGGCATATACATTCTGTCTGACAGTTACTTCACAATATACTTCTCCTCTCTCTCCAGAGGCTGCACCAGCGAAATCACATTCCGGTACGTCACATCTGCCGAGCCATTGACCGTGATCTGTACTTTATTTACCGTCTGAAGCTCTGTCAGCGAATCGACGATCGCGTAAATCGGAATATACTCCGCCACATCGATATCCCCGGAAATAAAACCGCTATCCAGGTTGACATAGCAGGTATTATCTGTCAGTGATACGTTTAATACCTTTGTATTTTTCGGCATCACTGAAAGCCCGCCATTCTGGGAACCTGCCAGCAGCTGTTCCACTACCAGGCGTTCCAGCGACGTGTTCATACTGTGAAATACTTCCCGTTTTTCTGCCACCAGACCATCTTTTTCTTCATTGGCAAAATACAGGGTCAGCTCTACTTTTTCATAGGAATTGACATCCGAAATACTGTCTACAAAATCACTTCCTGCGATCGCGCCCACCGGGTTTCCATGTGTGTCCAGAAGCGGCTGTCCCTCGCAATTAATGCTGATATAATCGACTCCCTTAACCTGTGTAAAGGTCTTTGCCAGCGCCGCCCGGCACAGAATCTCCCTCGACGCTTTCATATTCATATATTCCTGATTAAAATTCAGCGTCAGCACGTTATTGTCCCGGTTAATATCCAGGAATTCAACCTTATCGCTTAAAACTGCCTGATACTCCGGGTTTTCCGGCGCCGCAAGGATCTGCCCCGCCAGCTCCCCGATCAGGATCTCAGCGTCCGTCGTCTCCGTCTGATAGGAAACACTCGCCAGCCCCGTGCGCGTCGAATTGAGATAATAAATCTGATAGACTCCGTCCTCGCCCGCCGTCGGATGCACCTCTTCTTTTTTTCGGCATCCGCCCAGAAGAAGCAGACATGCCAGGCAAAGGATCAGCCGCAAACTTACACTTCCTGCCCGTTTTCCAGAGCTTTTTTTTCTTATTTTCTCCATTTATTATTTCCTGTTGTTATTTTGCAATCTATCTCACAATAGACATTTCCCTGACCTCTCATTCGAACACTGCAACACTCAAATACTGCAACATTCAAACACTGAAACATTCGAACACGGCAGCATTCAAACACCGAAACATTCGAACACCGCAGCACCAGCAACCCTCTCGAACCTCTAAACCGCCCAGAACCACGCTGTCTACGGAATATAATTCAACGGAATCCGCACCGTAAAGGTTGCTCCCTTGCCTTCTTCACTCTTCAGGCGGATCGCGCCCTGGTGAAGAAGAATAATATTCTTTGTGATCGCAAGCCCCAGCCCGGTACCGCCTGTCTCGCGTGAGCGCGCCTTATCTACACGGTAAAAACGCTCAAATACGCGCTCTTGGAATTCTTTCGGGATTCCCACGCCATTATCCTCTACCTTCACATAAAAGAACTTGTGGTCAGCATCCAGCGTCACCCAGACTTTTCCCTCTTCGCGGTTATACTTGATGGCATTTTCCACCAGGTTCGAAAGTGCCAGGCTCAACTTTACCTCGTCCACATCTGCCGATACTTCCCGCTTGCTCTCATACGTGATCTCAATGTTCCGCCGCTTCGCGATCGGGGTCAGACGTTTTAAAATCTGTTCCAGAAGACCATTGATCGAAGTCTGGGCAATATTCAAATCCGGCGATGATTTATCCATTTTGACTAACGTCAGCAGATCATCGATAATCTTGCCCTCGCGGTCAATCTCCGCCGAAATATCCTGCATAAACTCCTGATATAGCTCCGCCGGGGCGTTCTCCATCCCCATCAGAGAATCCGCCAGCACTCTTATCGAAGTCAGCGGTGTTTTCAGCTCATGCGACACGTTGGAAACAAACTCCTGACGCGACTGATCCAGGTTTTTCAGTTTCCGGATGGTCTGCATGACTGCCTCCGAAATGTCCCGCGTCTCCCGGTACGTTTTTACATCAATATCCTGATCCAGATTTCCCTCTGCCACCATATCGAGCTGCTGCTGCAGGCGGCGGAATGGTTTCAGCAGGCAAGCCGCCGCCAATAAATCTGCGATCAGAATAAAACAGAACATAACGAGCTGCAAAAATCCCGTCTTATGCACAATTTTCTCCTGCAAAAGCGCCGAATTTTCCGTGGACGCCATCAGAAGAAGGACTCCCTGCACGCCTGCCGTATTTTTCCCATTTCCGGCTGCCACATCCGAATCGATCGGCGCTGCATCCGTGCTTTTTGCCTGAATCGGCTGCGCTACATAGAAATACTTTTTCTTCTGGTTCAGATAGCTGGAAGTTTCCCCGTCAAATGCCTTTAACACATCCGATACAACCAGCGTTTTCCCTCTGGAAAGACCAAATGTGTCTTTCAAAATCTTAAAGCTGTCGTCCACCAGCACGATTCTTCCGTTCATCAGATCCGCCGTTGTACTAAGTTCCGCATCCAGCGCCAGATTTGGATTTCCCGACAGCAGTACATTGATATAATCACTGCTGCGTATCTTGTTTGCTAAAATCAGACACCGGTTCTGCGCTTCCGCCATCCGTTCTTCCACGTGGCTCTGGTAAAAATACCCCGATGTAAAACGAACCTGTACCAGAAGCGGAACCAGCGTCAGGATCAGAAAGGCAAGGAACAGCGGGATTCGCATCCCAATCGTGTGCTCCATCGCTTTCCATATCTTTCTTTTATGTTCTGCTATTCTTCTCATGTTCCTGTCCTGAACGATTACAGTTCACACGCTCTTTGCGTTGCTTAACTTACTGACATTGGCTGTGAACTTTAACCCCGAAATGCTGCTCCGTAACTGCGTTTCTCACAACAACGATCCGATTTCAAGCTTCTTCGTTGCCGCAATCGCCAGCGCTCCCGGTCCGATATGGCAGGCTACACTTAAGGACAGCGGCTCTACACGGACTTCCGTCTCCGGGAAAAGTTCCCGAAGCTCGGCTGCCAGCTCCTGCGCCATCTCATCATTGTCGGTATGCGCTACATCAATATACGTTTTTTCTCCCGTCATATCATCAAACCGATTTTCCAGATCGCGGGTGATCGCCGTGATCATCATGGAACGCGCCTGTTTCATCGTCCGCGCCTTCGCAAATGCGTCCAGCTTCTCGCCCTGTATCGTCAGAACCGGTTTTAAACGGAGAAGTGTTCCGAGCGCTGCTGCCGCTGGTGTGATTCTACCGCCCTTTTTCAGGTATTTTAATGTGTCAACCGTGACATAAATAGTTGAATCCAAACCTGTCTCTTCCAGCTTTTTGCAAATCGCCTCCGCGTCCATGCCGGCTGCCGCCATGTCAAGCGCATCCTGCACCGAACGGCGCTGTGTCACGGAAATCCTGTGATTATCCGCCACCTGCACTTTTCCGTCGAAATCATCTGCCAGCATCTTTGCCGTCTGGCAGGAACTCGAAAGCCCGCTGGACATCGGGATGTGCACAACTGCATCGTATTCCTCCAAAAGTTTTTCCCAGAGATTTAAGATCGTCTCCGGGGACGGCTGGGATGTGCTCACATCGTGATCCCCGCTCAGATGCTCATAAAATTCCTTCTGTGTCAAATTTATATCTTCCAGATACTCGGTTCCATCAATCATAAACGGCATCGGCAGGACATATACGCCCATCTCTTTCGCCTGTGCCTGTGTAATTCCGCTGTTGCTGTCTGTAACAACCGCTACCTTCATGCTTGTTTCCTCCTGTTTTCCCTGTGAATCTGCTGCCATCCTATTTTCCTTTCCGCATAACACTTTCTTTTCTAAAAATGTCTGCCCTGGAACAGCCTCCGAGCGGTTCACATAGATGATTTTATTTTATCCTATTTTCTTATGAAATGGAAGAGAGAAGTAACGGGATTTTCACGGGATTTTCAGTTCAGAAAATTCCTACCTGTGAACAAAAAACTGCCACAAAACAAGCCCCGACCATTTCTCTGTTCATGATCTTTTCTTGCTTTATGGCAGTTTTCCCGATTCTTATTGACGGTTATATTTATACTTTCCTAATATATTCGAAAATTCTCCCTATTTCACCAACAGCGACTCTCCCGTCATCTCCTTCGGCTTCTCAAGTCCCATCAGTTCGATCAGCGTCGGCACAATATCGCAGAGGCGTCCGCCCTCGCGCAGCTTGTACGCCGGGTCAGCGCCGACCAGGATAAACGGTACCTGATTGGTCGTATGAGCGGTCCACGGCTCGCCGGTTGCCTCATCGACCATCACCTCTGCATTACCGTGATCGGCGCAGATAAAGAGAACGCCTCCGGCTGCCTTGATGGCTTCAACTGCACGTCCTACGCAGGCATCGACGGTCTCAATCGCCTTGATCGCAGCCGACTCCACGCCCGTGTGACCTACCATATCCGGGTTTGCAAAATTGATGATGATGACATCATATTTGCCGGACTCGATCGCCTCCACCAGCTTATCGCACACGATCGGTGCGCTCATCTCCGGTTTCAGGTCGTAGGTCGGAACCTCCTTCGGAGACGGAACCAAAATGCGGTCCTCGCCCTCGTTCGGCTCTTCCACGCCGCCGTTGAAGAAAAATGTTACGTGTGCATATTTCTCGGTCTCGGCGATACGTGCCTGCGTCATATGGTGCGCCGCCAGGAACTCTCCAAATGTGTTCTTAATCTCTTCCTTCTTGAACGCAATCAGCTTGTTCCCGATCGTCTCATCGTAATCGGTAAAGCATACAAACGTCAGGTCAAGCTTCTTCTCTCTCGCAAATCCGGTAAATCCCTCATCGCAGAATGCGCGAGTGATCTCTCTTGCACGGTCCGGACGGAAATTGAAGAAAATGACGGAATCGCCATCCTGAATCGTGGCAACCGGCTTTCCGTCCTTCTCTACATAGAACGGTACGACGAACTCATCGTTTACCTCTTTATCATAGGATGCCTGAATGCCTGCACACGCGCTTTCTGCCTTCTCGCCCTCTGCCTTTGTCAGCACATCGTAAGCTTTCTGGACACGATCCCAGTTTTTATCACGGTCCATCGCATAGTAGCGTCCCATCACGGAAGCCACCTCGCCGATGCCAAGCTGCTGCATCTTCTTCTCTAATTCTGCTACGAACTCCTTGCCGGAGGTCGGCGGTGTATCACGTCCGTCCAGGAAGCAGTGCACATACACTTTTTTAAGTCCCTGACGTTTTGCGAACTCCAGAAGTCCGAATAAATGAGTCAGATGGCTGTGAACGCCGCCGTCTGATACCAGTCCGAACAGATGCAGGGCGGAATCATTTTTCTTGCAGGTGTCTGCGGCTGCCAGAAATTCCGGATTCTCAAAGAAATCGCCATCCTCGATTGATTTCGTGATACGGGTCAGCTCCTGGTATACGATACGTCCGGCACCCATATTTAAATGTCCAACCTCCGAGTTACCCATCTGTCCGTCCGGCAGACCGACCGCCAGACCGCTGGCATTGCCGCGCACAAACGGGCACTGGCTCATCAGCTGATCCATGATCGGTGTCTTCGCCTCACACACGGCATTGTGCTCACAGGTATCTCTCATGCCATATCCATCGAGAATCATTAATACGGTTGGCTTTTTTTTCATCTCTTTCTTCTTCCTTTCCTTCCATGAAATGAACCGTTTTTTCTGAAACAACCGGATGAACCAACAATTTTGATTGTTTCAGTTCAAAACCTTCACCTTCTTTTTTTACTGGCAAAAAGGGGACTGCCACGCCTCACACGTGCGACAGCCCCCTTTTGCTCATCTCTTATTTATAATTTACAATCTTTCCAAAATCTGCCTTTAAGGATGCGCCGCCTACCAGACCGCCATCGATATCCGGCTGTGCAAACAGCTCCGGAGCCGATGCTGCAGATACGGAACCGCCGTACTGAATGCGGATCGCCTCTGCGGTCGCCTCATCGTACACTTCCTTGATGCACGCACGGATCGCGCCGCACACTTCCTCAGCCTGCTCGGTGGTCGCTACCTTGCCGGTACCGATCGCCCAGATTGGCTCGTATGCGATCACAGCTGTCTTTGCCTGCTCTGCGGTCACATTCTGGAATGCGATCTTGATCTGCTGGCGGATCCAGTCAAGCGTGATGCCCTGCTCTCTCTGGGTCAGAGTCTCGCCGCAGCAAATGATCGGGGTCAGACCGTGCTCAAATGCTTTCAGTACCTTCTTATTGACCGTCTCATCGGTCTCTGCAAAATATTCTCTGCGCTCGGAATGTCCGATAATCACGTATTTAACGCCTGCATCGGTCAGCATATTCGGGGAAATCTCGCCGGTGTAAGCACCTTTCTCCTCGAAATACATATTTTCAGCGCCAACTGCGATGTTGGTTCCCTCGCACGCTTTTACAACCGGGATAATATCAATCGCCGGTACGCAGAATACAACGTCTACATCTTCCGAAACAACGAGCGGCTTCAGAAGCTCTACCAGAGCTACTGCCTCCGACGGCGTCATGTTCATTTTCCAGTTGCCTGCTACGATCTTTCTTCTAGCCATGACTATTCTATTCCTCTTTTCTGTTTGTTTATTTGTTACTGTTCACGCATACGTGCCCAGTAACGGAATTTGCCGTGGCTTCGCATTTAAATACGGCAAATTCCTGCTGCCACCACGTTTTCTTACGGCACTTTCGGTTCCAAAAGTGCCTACCTGTAAACAGTAACATTTATTTATTATTCGCTGCCGCTACACCCGGAAGCTCCTTTCCCTCTAAGAATTCCAGGGAAGCGCCGCCGCCGGTGGAAATATGGGTCATCTTGTCGCCAAATCCAAGCTGGTTGACCGCTGCTGCAGAATCGCCGCCGCCGATGATCGTGGTTGCTTCGGTGTCTGCCAGTGCTTTTGCAACTGCGATTGTACCCTGTGCCAGAGTCGGGTTCTCAAATACACCCATCGGTCCGTTCCATACAACTGTCTTAGCAGATTTTACGGTGTCTGCATACAGCTTTGCAGTTTCCGGTCCTATGTCAAGTCCCATCGTATCAGCCGGGATAGCGTCAACCGATACATTCTGTACCTCGATCGGTGCATCGATCGGATCCGGGAAGGATGCTGCTACAGCTGCATCAACCGGAAGGAGCAGTTTCTTGCCAAGCTTCGCCGCCTTCTCTACCATCTCACGACAATAATCTAACTTTGTATCATCGACTAAGGATTTACCAATCTCCTTGCCCTGTGCTTTTAAGAAGGTAAATGCCATGCCGCCGCCGATGATCAGCGTGTCGCACTTCTCCAGCAGGTTGGAGATAACGTTTAATTTATCGGCTACCTTCGCGCCGCCTAAAATGGCAACGAACGGGCGAACCGGGTTATCCACTGCATTTCCAAGGAAATCGATCTCTTTCTGCATCAGGTAACCAACTACTGCGGTGTCCACATACTGGGTCACGCCTACGTTTGAGCAGTGTGCGCGGTGTGCAGTACCAAATGCATCGTCCACATAGACATCACACAGGGATGCCAGATCCTTGCTGAACGCCTCACCGTTCTTGGTTTCCTCGGCACGGTAACGGGTGTTCTCAAGCAGAACAACCTCGCCATCCTTCATCGCCTCAACGGCTGCCCTTGCGTTCGCTCCAACCACTTCCGGATCGGCTGCAAATTTCACTTCCTGTCCCAGAAGTTCAGACAGACGAACGGCTACCGGTGCCAGAGACAGCTCCGGCTTCGGCTCTCCCTTCGGTTTGCCAAGGTGGGAGCAGAGAATTACCTTTCCGCCGTCCGCAATCAGTTTTTTGATCGTCGGAAGCGCTGCCACCAGACGGTTTTCATCGGTGATCTTTCCTTCTTTTAACGGTACGTTGAAATCACAGCGTACCAGAACGCGTTTGCCCTTTACATTGATATCATCCACGGATTTTTTATTCAGCATATCCTGTCTCCTTTACATTATAAAAGAATAAAAAACAGGTCCGGTCCCGACCGAGGACCGGACCCATCTTGAATCCTTATGATTTTCTATCGAATCGATAAAATTATGCCAGCTCTGCGAAGTATTTGATTGTACGAACCATCTGGCTTGTGTAGGAGTTCTCGTTGTCATACCAGGAAACAACCTGTACCTGATATAAGTCATCACCGATCGGAGATACCATAGTCTGTGTAGAATCAAACAGGGAACCATAGCGGATACCTACGATATCGGAAGAAACGATCTCATCCTCGTTGTAGCCGAAGGACTCAGTCTGAGCTGCCTTCATAGCCTCGTTGATAGCTTCCTTGGTAACGTCAGCTTTCTTAACAACGGCTGTCAGAATAGTAGTGGAACCAGTCGGAACCGGAACACGCTGTGCGGAACCGATGAGCTTGCCGTTTAATTCCGGAATAACCAGACCAATCGCTTTTGCAGCACCGGTGGAGTTCGGAACGATGTTGACAGCGCCTGCTCTTGCTCTTCTTAAATCGCCTTTTCTGTGCGGTCCGTCCAGAATCATCTGATCGCCTGTGTAAGCGTGGATGGTGGACATGATACCGGACTGAATCGGAGCATAATCGTTTAATGCCTTAGCCATCGGAGCCAGGCAGTTAGTTGTACAGGATGCTGCGGAGATAATCTTATCTTCTGGTTTCAGTGTCTTGTGGTTTACATTGTATACGATAGTCGGAAGGTCATTGCCTGCCGGTGCGGAGATAACGACTTTCTTAGCGCCTGCATCGATATGTGCCTGTGCTTTTGCCTTGGATGTATAGAATCCGGTACACTCCAGAACTACGTCTACACCAATCTCGCCCCACGGAAGTTCAGCAGCGTTTGCCTTTGCGTAGATAGTAATCTTCTTGCCATCTACTACAATATAATCTTCGCCAGCTTCTACCGTATGTCCATCGTATCTGCCCTGAGCAGAATCATACTTTAACAGGTGAGCTAACATTTTCGGATTTGTCAGATCGTTGATAGCTACGACTTCGTAACCCTCAGCGCCAAACATCTGTCTGAAAGCCAGACGACCAATACGACCAAAACCATTAATTGCAACTTTTACTGCCATGATCTCATTCCTCCTAGAAATTCATCTTCATGATTGTTAAATATTAATCAACCCTGCTTGTATTGTACCCAACTTTTCCTAAAATAGCAAGTGGTTTTTTGTAAATTTTACAGCAAATATTCAGTATTTTCTCTCTTGCTGCGCACAACTTCGACGGATTGTCATATCTTAAATGGAATTTTGTGCTGACAGCCTTAATTTTGCATAATTTTTTAACCAAATGCTCTAATTCGAACTATTTTCATTTTAATCGATCTCTTCTTGTTTTTCAACCTTTTTCCGTGGCTTCGCATTTGAATACGGCAAATTCCTGCTGCCACCACGTTTTCTTACGGCACTTTCGGTTCCAAAAGTGCCTACCCGTGAACAATAACCCGGCCACTTTGCAATTCGCCATCCAGCGCCTTGTAAACCTCCACACTTTCTTGCAGATCGTTTCTTTTTTTACTATAATAACTTTAATCATCGTTTTGGTTTACACATTTTGCAGACCGGATCAAATCATTTCCTAAAATAAATTCCGGAGGTTTTATATATGAAGATAAAGGAAGGAAAATCAGCGCTGGAACAGAATCTATACCGATCCTTTCTGCTCCTTTCCGCTACTCTGGTGCTCATCTCACTTGGTTTTACTCTGTTTTTTGATATTTCCAGGCAGCGAAAGGATATGGACAAGCTGATCAGCGGCACTGCTTCTTATATTGCTGCAATTCCGGATGTCGCCGCCATGCTGGAAAACGGCTATCCTGATTCCACCGTGACCCGCGACCTGGATTCTCTTTCTTCGAATATACCAGATATCAATGTCATCGTCATCAGTGATAAAAACGGACTGCGCTTTTACCACACGAACCGTCTGAAAACCGGCGATTCCTACGTGGCAGGTGACGAGGACGCTATTCTGGCAGGAAGCGATCCATATATCACAACCGGCTACGGCACGCACGGCATGCAGCGGCGCGCCTTTCACGCAGTAAAAAACAGCGGCGGAGAGATCGTCGGTTTTGTGATGGTTTCCCTGTTCACCGCTACCCTGTCCGCCCAGCACCGCAGTCTGCTGTTCTTTTATATAATTATATTCCTGATCATGATGATCGTCAGCATTTCCCTGACGCACACAATGTTCTCCCTGCTGCGCGACTCCCTGTTGGGATATGACCCGGAAGAACTCGTCAATATTTATACCCGCCAGGATGAGGTCATGAATATGATCGACGAGGGACTTGCCGCAACCGATCTGGACGGCAGAATTCTCTTTGCCAACCAGAAAGTTTCCACGATACTCGGTCGTCCTGCAAACGATCCTCCGCTCACCCACTTAACGATTCAGGAATTGTTTCCACAGACCGCTTTCGATCAGGTTATAAAAACCGGCGAAAGTGTAACGCACGAGAGCATCAGCTTCGCCGGACGCCAGCTCATCGTCAAGGAGGTGCCGATCCATGGACGCGGCAAACAGGCGCGCCGGGGTGTCCTGATCGTTTTATTTGACCGCACCGACCTCCTGCGTCTCTCCGACGAGCTTTCCGGCGCCCACAATATGTTGGACACGCTGCGCGCGTTCAACCATGAATTTTTAAATAAGCTGCACATCATTCTCGGCTACCTACAGACCGGGGAGATTCAGCAGGCGATGAATTTTATCACCAACAGCAGCCTTGTCTCCAGCCAGTCCGTCCGTGAGACAGCCAACTGCATCCGCGTTCCGAAAATCTGTGCGCTTGTGATCGGGAAAATGATGCACGCCGCTGAGCTTGGCATCCGCCTGCAGGTCAGCGCCGACAGCACCTGCCGCGACCATGATCTGCTGATCCCGGTGGAAGGATTTGTCACCATTCTCGGCAATCTGATGGAAAATGCCATTGAAGAGCTAAGCCACGATCACACCGCCAGTCCGGATGTCATTAACGCATCTGAAAGCCCGCGCGAGATCCACATCGGCATCTACTGCCGCCCAGACGTCAACATCATCACCTGCGAGGACACCGGGCACGGCATACAGCCACAGCTGCTCGATCATATTTTCGAAAAAGGTGTTTCCTCCAAGGGCGAGAACCGCGGAACCGGGCTTTTCCTGGTTCATGAGCTGATGGAGGAGTACGGCGGAACCATCGATATCGACACAGAGCCTGGCGAGGGCACCTGCTTCACCCTGACATTTACCCGAAAGGAGACAGAATCTAATGTATAAAGTCATTATTATAGAAGATGATCCGATGGTTGCATCCATCAATAAACAGTATGTCGAGCTGACCTCCTCTTTTCACGTGGAGGCAACTTTCAAAAACGGCATCCTTGCCCTGCAGTATCTGCAGAACTGCACGGTTGACCTGATTATTCTCGACTACTACACGCCTCAGATGAACGGTGACGAATTTATCGACCAGCTCCACGCGGCTGGCATGACCCCTGCGATCATCATGGTAACCTCTGCCAACGACGCAGAGACCGTCCGCCGGCTTATTTCCCGCGGCGTCACCGATTATCTCGTCAAACCATTTGAATATGACCGTTTCAAAGCTGCCCTGGAACGATTTGCGAAACGTCAGGAGGAATTGAAAACATCGGCGTCCGCTTCTGACCTGGGACAGGCGGAGATCGACCGCCTCTTCTCCGTCCCGGATGTCTCCTCCCAGAGCGCTCCGCTGACAAAGGGCCTAAATGAACGCACCCTTGGACTGATCCGTCTCTTTCTCTCCGAACATCCGGAGGAGGTCTGGTCCAGCGAACAGATTTCGGAACAGGTTCATTTGTCCCGTATTACAGTCCGGCGGTACTTAAATTACCTGGTTGAAACCAACGAACTGGTCAGCATGATCGATTACCAGACCGGTGGACGCCCTTCTATTAAATATAGATATTCCGGAAAATAAGAGCCACTTCGTTTTCCAGCAATATACAGGTTTTTCCTGCCTTTTCGCGGCTACAGCTGTACAGATTCATCATAGAACCGTATCTATACTGCAGTCGCTTTCTTATAGTCATTTTTATTTACAATACTTACAAAACTGTATTTAAAATTACATAAATTGACTTCCCTTTTTCAATCTTATAAACTGCTTATAAAAGAAATAAACAAATTCTTAAAAAAGAATGGAGGGAAGTTCTATGTTAGAACACATTATGGGGTACTTTGGAACTTACACACCGGCAGCGGACGGTGCGATTGCTACATTCCAGTTCGAGTATCTGACCACACTTGGTTTCGCAGCCATCGTTATCTTCTTAGGACGCGCGATTGTCGCTCACAGCGCCCTGCTCAGAAAATATGCAATACCGGCTCCGGTTATTTCCGGTATCATCTTTTCTGTTGTTGTATCTATCATCAAGGGTTCCGGAATCATCGGTTTTTCCTTTGATGCAAAAATCGTGAAAGACTTATGCCAGAACTTATTCTTCCTGTGCGTAGGTTTCGGCTTCAGCTACAAGATGTTAAAGCATGCAGGCGGAAAGCTTTGTATCGCAATCGCAGTTGCAGCCTGTGTCCTGATTACCTTACAGGATGTCGTTGGTTACCTGGTAGGCAGCGCCATCGGTCTTCATCCGCTTCTGGCTCTGCAGTGTTCTTCCTCAGCTATGTCCGGCGGTGTTGGTACTGCTTCTGCATTTGGTCCTATCTTCGAGAACATGGGTGCTCCGGATGCAACCACAGTCGGTGTAGCAGCCGGTACTATGGGCAACATCATGGGTTCCTTAATCGGTGGCCCGGTTGCAGCTTTCCTGATTTCCCGTCACGGTCTGAAATCTGACCCGAACGACAGACCGGAATCCGCAAAAGCAGGTTCAGCAGCTGTTCTTAACAACACCCGTATGATCAAAGCATTTGCCCTGTCTCTGCTTGTAGCAGCACTTGGTATGCCGATCTACTGCCTGTTAGACAACATCCCAATGATCGAGATGCCGAAATTCATCGGCTGTCTGTTCGCAGGTGCTATCGCAAGAAACATCATGGATGCAGCTGGTATCGAATTCCCGGTTCCGGAGATCGACGCTATCGAGCATATGTTCCTGGAACTCTACCTGGCACTGGTTCTGATGACCATCGATATCACAAAGCTGGCTCCGGTAGCTGGTCAGATGGGTATCATCCTCCTTGCACAGGCTATCCTGATGGCACTCTTTGCAATCTTCGTATCCTTCAACGTATTTGGCCGCGATTACGGTGCAGCTGTTATGGCAGCTGGTAACTGTGGATGGGGCTGTGGTTCAGGTCCGAACGCAGTAGCAAACGAGAAAGCCGTTATGGATCAGTATGGATGGCACACCGTTGCTTGGGTTCTGTATCCGTCCTTCGCAGTTATCATCGACGATATTTACAACCCGATTTTCCTTTCCATCTTCTCCAGCCTGATTACAAAATAATCACTGAGACGAGATAGGAACACTTCATATAAGACATCTTTTATATAACAACATACCTAAAGCTCAATTGAAAATGTAACCTGAAAGAAGAGCGTCCGGTTCCCCCACATAAACCGGACGCTCTTTTTTGTTACTGTTCACGCATACGTGCCCAGTAACGGAATTTGCCGTGGCTTCGCATTTAAATACGGCAAATTCCTGCTGCCACCACGTTTTCTTACGGCACTTTCGGTTCCAAAAGTGCCTACCTGTGAACAGTTACATTTATATTTTCCTCTTCCTTGGTCTTGTCTTATCACTGTTTTTTATGTTATACTTTTATAGAGTTTTAATATTCTTTTAATCGCTAAGGCAGCATTCGACAGAACCGCTGCGTTTTTTTCTATATACTGATAAACTACGAAAAGGTGAGATCTATGAAAATAAAAAAACTGGTAAAATTGGCACCAATGATGCTTCTTACCTTCCTGCTCGGACTTTCCGGCTGTTCCGGCAGCACCTCCGCAGATGCGCGGGTCAACGACCATCCCAACGAAGCAGACGAAGAGCTGCACGTTCTGACCATCGGAACTGCCGACAGCGGCGGAACCATGTACCCGGTTGGCAGTGCCATCGCCTCTGTTTTAAGCGGACATGATGAACAGCTCAAGGTCAATTTAAGCGCCTCCAACGGTTCCTACACGAACGTGGAAAATATCAAAAACGGACAATTTGATATGGGACTGGTCAGCGGCGATGTGGCATTTTCCGCCTATCAGGGAACGGACGAATTTTCCGGTCATCCGGTCGAATCCCTGCGGGCGATCGGGGCCGTCTATTCAAGCCTGTCCACCTGGATGGCGCCGGAATCCGAGCATATCTCCTACGTTCATGAACTCGCCGGACACCACATTGCCGTCGGACCAGAAGGATCCACCACGGAGCTTTCCGCCCGCACCGCTCTCAAGGCAGCCGGGCTCAATATTGCCAACACTGCCCTTGAAAACTACAGCTTCTCCGCCAGCGTGGACTCTGTCTTAAACGGTAAACTCGACGCCGTCCACAGCTTCGCCGGAATCCCGGTCCACAGCCTGACCGACCTGGCCAGCCAGACGCCCTGCCGCCTGCTGGAGTACACTGACGAAGAACTGCAAAAAATTCTTGCAGCCAGCCCCTTCTACGTCCGCGCCACCGTCCCAGCCGGTACCTATCCGGGACAAACCGAGACACTGAAAACCTTCGGAATCAAATGCCTTCTCTGCGTGGACGCATCCATGGACGAACAGCTGGTCTACACCATCACCAAGATTCTCGACGAATCCCGTGAAGAACTGATCAGCGCCCACCCCTCCTTAAGTAACTTATCTGATCCGGAATATATATGCAGCCAGCTTCCTATTCCGCTGCATCCGGGAGCTGAGAAATATTATACGGAACAGGGGCTGTTGAAAACAGAGTAACATGATAGCAAACAAAAACAGGTAACACCAAAACCTGGCGCATGGACGAATTTTCCTAAGACAAAAAACCAGGGCTGCAGCATTCCGCAGTCCTGGCTTTTTCGATGCCCGATTACCTGATTATTTTTACTTCCGGATCTCCCGCAGCAAATTCACCATCTCGATTGCTCCCATCGCGCAGTCAAATCCCTTATTTCCGCTCTTTGTTCCCGCTCTCTCGATCGCCTGCTCGATCGTATCCGTCGTCAGCACACCGAACATAACCGGCACGCTGCTTGCCAGAGAAACCTGTGCGATTCCTTTCGAAACCTCGCTGCACACATAATCATAATGGCTTGTGCTTCCACGGATAACTGCACCCACGCAGATCACCGCATCATACTTTCCGCACTTCGCCATCTCCGACGCAATCAGCGGAATCTCAAAAGCACCTGGAACCCACGCAACATCTACATCCTCCTCCGAGACATTGTGACGACGCAGCGCATCCTGCGCGCCTGCAACCAGTTTCGAGGTGATAAACTCATTGAATCGTGCCGCCACAATTCCGATCCTCATATTATTTTCCGCTACTACGTTTCCTTCAAATGTACGCATAAGTACCATCCTTTCCGACGATCTATTTTCGCCTGTCACTTTTTCTATTTAAAATTCAAAATATGTCCCATCCGCGCCTGCTTCGTTTTCAGGTAAAATCCATCATACGGCGTTGCCTCCATCTGAATCGGCACGCGCTCCTTGATTTCCATGCCAAAATCCGAAAGCTGATATACCTTATCCGGGTTATTGGTCAGAAGACGCAGCGTCTTGATTCCCAGATCCTTTAAAATCTGCGCCCCAATGTAGTATTCCCGCAGATCGCCCTTAAATCCCAGCGCCAGGTTCGCATCCAGCGTATCCATGCCGCCATCCTGCAGCTTGTAGGCGCGCAGCTTATTTAAAAGCCCGATGCCGCGTCCCTCCTGCCGCATATAAAGGAGAACGCCTCGTCCCTCTTTCTCAATCTGGGTCATCGCCGACGCAAGCTGCTGTCCGCAGTCACACCGCAGGGAACCAAATGCATCGCCGGTCAGGCACTCCGAATGCACGCGGCAGAGTACATCTTTCCCATCTCCGATATCGCCCTTGACGAGTGCCACATGGTGTTCTCCATTTAAGAGATTCAGGTAGCCATACGCGCGGAATTCGCCGTATTTCGTCGGCATCCGCGTCTCTGCCACACACTCGACCAGCTTTTCATGTCTCTTGCGGTACTCCTGCAGCTGTTTAATGGAAATCATCGCCAGACCCCATTGTTCTGCCATCGCAAATAATTCTTCCGACCGCATCATCGTTCCATCCTCGCGCATGATCTCGCAGCACAGACCGCATTCCGGCAGCCCTGCAAGCCGCATCAGGTCTACCGTCGCCTCTGTGTGACCGTTGCGCTCCAGAATGCCGTTTTTCTTCGCCATCAGCGGAAACATATGTCCCGGACGGCGGAAATCCTCCGGCTTTGTGTCCGGATCCACGCACGCGCGCGCCGTAATACCGCGCTCCTCGGCAGAAATACCGGTGGTCGTCGTTTTATGGTCGATCGATACGGTAAACGCCGTCTCATGGTTATCCGTGTTATCCATCACCATCTGTGGGAATTGCAGCTTCCGGCAGATTTCTGCGCTCATCGGCATACAGATTAAGCCCTTCGCATGCGTCGCCATGAAATTGACATTTTCTGTCGTGGCAAAACTTGCCGCGCAGATAAGATCGCCTTCGTTTTCGCGATCCTCGTCATCCGTAACCAGGATTAAATGTCCCTGTTTCAGCTCGTCCAGAGCCTTTTCAACTGTATCAAACTGCTTCATTGTTCTCCTCCTCTATTAAAATCCATATCGCTGCAGAAATTCTCTTGTCATGCCCTTTCCTGCCTTATCCTCTTCTTCTACTCCCATCAGCTTCGCCACATACTTTCCAATGCAGTCATTTTCCAGATTGACGATATCGCCTGCCCTCTTAAACGCAAGCGCTGTCTCCTGCAGTGTATGCGGGATGATGGAAACGGAAAATGATACGTGATCCACCCGTGCGACCGTCAGGCTGATTCCGTCGATCGCGATCGATCCTTTTTCCACAATCAGCCGCAGAATCGGTTCTGGGACCTGAATCGTATACCAGACGGCATTTCCGTCCCGGCGCACATCCCGGATGGTTCCAGTTCCATCGATGTGACCGGAGACGATATGTCCGCCAAACCGTCCGCCCGCCAGCATCGCCCGCTCCAGATTGACCGGGCTTTTGACACCCAGCGCCCCCAGGGACGAACGGTTCAGCGTCTCATGCATTACATCCGCACAGAAATAATCTCTCCCAAATGACGTGACCGTCAGACACACACCGTTGACCGCAATGCTGTCGCCCAGATGAACATCCGAGAGCACCTTGGACGCAGCAACCGTCAGCCGTGCCGAGACTGCCTGGCGCTCAATCGCACGGATCCTTCCCACTTCCTCTATGATTCCTGTGAACATCTTTTCTCCTTTTCAAATCAGCGATTTTTTCCCGTTCTAACACCGCCTCATGCATCTTGACCGGACACCTCATATTCCAGCAGCAGATCCTCTCCCAGCCACACTGCCTCCGGCTTTTTAAGAAGAAATGCCTCCGGCGGCGCATCCACACCGGTTCCCCTCACCGGGGTCGGGGCGCCTGCCCCTCCGAAAATCTTCGGTGCAATGTAGGCCTGCACCCGGTTCACAAGCCCTGCCTTTAAAAACGACCATGCCAGCGTCCCGCCGCTCTCGACCATCACGCTGTCCACTTTTTCCTCGCCCAGCCGCTGCATCATCGCCTGCAAATCCAGTTCTCCCTCTTTTGCCGGGACACTTAAAACACGACAGCCGGCGTCCTCATATGCTTTCTTTCTTCCGGCATCCGATACCGCCGTCACAATCCAGGTCGGTGTCTCCCGCGCGGTCTGTACCACGGTCGATGAAAGCGGCGTCCGAAGCTTCGTATCTGCAATCACCCGGATCGGATTTTTCCCTCCCGGAATCCGGCAGGTCAGCTGCGGATTGTCCGCCAGCACCGTCGAAACGCCAGTCAGAATCGCCATATAACGCCCGCGGTCCTCATGCACCCGCTTCCGCGCCGCCTCGCCCGTGATCCACTGGGATTTACCCAACACCGTCGCTGTCTTTCCGTCGAGTGTCATCGCGTATTTCAGCACCGTAAACGGAAGTTTCGTCCGCATGAAATGGAAGAACACCTCATTCTGCCGTTCACACTCTCCGCGTAAAACTCCGGCCACCACTTCCAGCCCTTTTTCCCTCAGAAGCCGGATGCCGCGCCCTGCCACCACCGGATTCGGATCCGTGCAGCCGACAATCACGCGCTTCACCCCGGATGCCAGCACCGCTTCCGTACACGGCGGCTGTTTTCCGGTGTGACAGCAGGGTTCCAGCGTCACATACAAATCTGCTCCCGCCGTCTCTTCGCCTCGCTCTGCCGCATTCTTAAATGCCTCCCGTTCTGCATGAAGCTGTCCATATCGTGTATGATATCCCTCGCCGATGATGCGTCCATCCTTTACCAGCACCGCGCCGACCATCGGATTCGGATTGACCCATCCGTGCCCTTTTTCTGCCAGTGCTAACGCCTGCTTCATATATTCCCGATCCTGTAGCTGCTCACCGGGAACCTTTACATGGATTCGTTCCATCTTTTTCCCCACCTTTCTATCAAAAGAATGTGCCAAGGCACATTCTCGCACCGAATGCGGTCGCCTGCGACATATTTCTGCTTCGCGCAAGTGTGCATCCTCACGGAGCGTTTTTTGTTTCATATGATACAATTTTCTATTGAAACAAAAAAGCCCTGAAATGTGAAATACTTTTATTTTCACATCTCAGGGCTTATAATTTCTATTTTATAATATCTTTCATGATATTAATTATCGTAAATATTTTTTTACATCCATTCTCGATGACTTTTCTCTCTCTTTTGCCATAGCGGTATATATCCGCCATATCCATCATCCGGGGGAGTGTATCTGGAAGCTTCCCGGCACCGCCGTTTTTATTTACGTTTTCTCTTCTTTCATCCAGACTATACAGTCGGTTTTGGAATTGCACCAAATCATGCGCCATGCGCTCGCGGACTTTACCGCCGGTCGGGAATTACACCCTGCCCTGAAGATATCGTTATTTTGTTGTCATTCATTATCTGTATTGCATTATAGATCCAGAGAATCCGTTTGTCAATCCATTATTTTTTTCATTTATTGATTGATGACAACGTTATCTGACACACATTTTCAGCCATTTTAAGCGCCGCTTCAAGTGTCTGCTTCCACTGCTTTCCCGTTCAATTTCGCGCGCTCTACACAGCGCCCCATAATGCGCCCAATCAAAAGAAGATACACGATCACCGACACCGTCGTTCCGCCGAAATCCGATACCACTTCTGCATAGAAAACATTTTCAACTCCCGCAAACACCGGAATCAGGAACACGCTGACCAGGTACAGCAGCTTCCGGAACATTGACAGCGAGATCGCCACCGACGGCACACCCATTCCGGTAAATCCATCTACGACCTCATACTGGACTGCCAGCGGAATAATCCCCATCGTGTAGACCCGGATCGCCCAGACAGTCAGTTCCACATAGGACTCATTGCGCGTAAAGAGATACACAAAATATTGCGCCAGCGTCCGGGAAAACAGGAACATGATGCTGCACTGCACCACCGCCAGCAATGTGATATACTTCTGTGCGCTCCGGATCCGATCCGGGCGTCCCGCGCCGAAATTGAATCCCAGGATCGCCCCCGTTCCCGATGTAATGCCTCCGAGCGGCATCGTCACGATCAGCATAAAGCTCTGCACGATTGTCGTACAGGTCAAAAGCATGTCCGCCTCCGCGCCGCCATACATCTGAATTACCGTATTGAGCGAAATGATCAGCACATTATCAAATGCGATGATCAAAAATGGCGACAGTCCCATCAGCGCAATCTTACAGACTGTCTTTACCTGCGGACATTCAAATTCAAGCCGCAGAAGCACGCGGTTTCCTCGCAGGAAACGAAGGACAAAGACCGCCGACGCAAACTGTGACAGAACCGTGGCAAACGCCGCCCCCGCCACGCCCATGTCAAACACAAAAATAAACACTGGATCCAGCACAATATTCGTTACCGCACCGAGCGCCACCGAAATCATTCCGATCCGTGCAAATCCCTGGCAGATAATAAACTGGTTCATTCCGATCGAAAGCAGCGCAAAGACCGTTCCCAGCAGATAGATCGTAAAGTACGATTCCGCATACGGCAGAATCGCCTCACTCGCACCAAACCGCGTCAAAATTTCTCGTTTAAATACAAACAGAACCAACGTCAGAACCGCCGACAGCCCGACAATCATCCAGAAGCTGTTTGCCAGAATCTTTTTCGCTTTCTCATCCTGCCCCTCGCCCATACGGATGCTCATGAGCGGCGAGCCGCCCAGACCGACCAGATAGGCAAACGCGGAGATCAGCGTCACAATCGGTCCGCTGACGCCGACGCCCGCAAGCGCCGTCTCCCCGATCACCGGGATATTTCCAATATAGATTCGATCGACCACGCTGTAGAGCACATTGATAAACTGCGCCAGCATCGAAGGAATCGCCAGACGGAGCACCAGCCGCCGGATATCGTCCCGCCCCAAATCATTTTCTATCTTCATATGTATCCCACCTCCGTATGAAACCCGCCCTGCTGTTTTATTTTCTTAACTTTTCCTCCCAGAACTGGTTCCATGCGTGTTTCTATCGCCAGAGTCTACTCTCTCTTCTGTCGTTACTGTTCACACACGTGTGCCCAGCAACGGGATTTTGCCGATGCTACGCATTCCAAATCGGCAAAATCTGCTGCCAGAACTGTATCGTACGGAATTTTCCGTTCAGAAAATTCCTACCTGTGAACAGTTACCCTCTGTCCTTTATACCGTCTGCCCGCC
This sequence comes from Clostridium sp. AF32-7AC, assembly GCF_003477925.1. NCBI lineage: Bacteria > Bacillati > Bacillota > Clostridia > Eubacteriales > Clostridiaceae > Clostridium > Clostridium sp. AF32-7AC. The sequence continues at coordinate 314,141 of NZ_QUEG01000001.1, read as the reverse complement.
AAAATGTCAATGAGATATTCCTGATAAAAATTACCCCTTTTTTGTACAGTAAAAAGCGCCGGCACTGCAAGCAGGTCCGGCGCTTTTTACCCAATATCGGTTGCTGGTTGTCAACCGATACCGAAAAGATCCCAGCAGAAAATCTTGGACAGTTCGTAACGGAGTGTAATGCATCAAGGAATTTCGAGTAACTTGATTTGTTTTTGTTCGTCTCTGTCCGCGTTCTTCCGCGCGGGAATGATTTTCATCCGTTCAATAAGTTAATGCGCTGCATACGCATTTTATTGCACGTTAATCAAAAAAATTTTAAAAACTTTTTTTGATATAGACTATTTTATTATGAAAACCTGTTTTCGTCAAGTTTTCAGGGGTTAAATTATTACAAGTTGTTACAGGAAAATGTATTTGAGAACGAAGAGTACCGCCAGCACATACATAAGCGGAGTGATCTTCTTTGCTTTTCCTGCTGCCACATTCAAAAGCACATAAGAGATAATTCCCATGGAAATACCCTCGGAAATGCTGTAGAACAACGGCATGGCGATGATTGCCAGATATGCCGGGATTGCCTCGGTGATATTGTCCTCATCGAAACGAATTTCGGTTACAGTTCCCACCATCAGGAAGCCAACCATGATTAATGCCGGAGCCGTCGCAAAGGACGGGATCGCCGTAAAAATCGGTGCAAACAGGGTGGAAAGCAGGAACAGGAGTGCCGATACCAGGGCAGTCAGACCGGTACGTCCTCCGACTGCAACACCCGATGCAGACTCAACGAAGGTAGTCGTTGTGGAAGTACCTAATACCGCACCAAAGGAAGTTGCGATCGCATCTGCCATCAGCGCCGGACGGATACCCGGAAGACGTCCTTCCTCATCCAGCATGTCTGCCTTGGTTGCTACACCAATTAATGTACCAAGTGTATCAAAAATATCTACAAACAGGAATGAGAAAATAACTACGATAAAATTGATAATTCCAGCTGCATCGAAGTCAACGGTAAAGCATTTACCAAATGTCTCTCCCAGTTTGGAGAAATCGGTGATTCCCAGGGTCGGGAACAGGGTGTAGAAACCATTCTCTACGTCCGGTGTGTAAATGCCGGTTACCTGGCACAGCATACCGAGAATCCAGGTTCCCAGAATGCCGTACAGAATCGCGCCCTTCACACGGTAGGTGTATAAAACCGCCATGATAAACAGACCGATCAGCGCCAGCAGCGCGCAGATACCTGCGGTATGGAAATTTTCCGGGAAGCTGATGATCGTTACCAGTGTGGAAGAGTCTACTGAAAGTCCCGCATTCTGAAGACCGATAAATGCGATGAACAGACCGATACCGACGGACACACCGCGCTTTAAAGTCAACGGAATCGCATTGAAGATCGCCTCGCGCACGTTTGTCAGAGACAGCACGATGAAGATCAGACCTTCTGCAAATACAGCCAGCAGTGCAACATGCCAGCTATAGCCATAGCCCGCGCACACCGTATACGCCATATACGCGTTGAGCCCCATGCCTGCGGACAGAACGAACGGCAGGTTCGCCATAAATGCCATGCAGGCAGTACCGATGAATGATGCCAGAGCCGTAGCCAGAAGCACCGCAGTCGGGTCCATGCCGGTCGATCCGAGGATGCTCGGATTAACTGCCAGAATGTACGCCATCGTCATAAAGGTCGTAATTCCAGCCATGACTTCCGTCTTTACGGTCGTCTGATGCTCGGATAGCTTAAATACTTTTTCAAACATCTTTTCTTCTCCTTGTGTTTTTCATTCTATGACTCAACCGCTACAAAATCTCATGAAGCGGACGGCGCACCTTTTTGCGGGTGATCTCCACCAGCCCAAGCCGCGTCATATCCACCAGGATCGTTTTGACCGGGTCACGGGAAAGCTCTTCCCCGAGCGTCCGCATCAGCGTCTCCTGATCTTCTTTCGATTCCATATCGATAAAATCCACAATAATAATACCGGAAAGATTCCGCAGAGAAAGCTGGCGCGCCACCTCATGCGCCGCCTCCAGATTAATCTTAAGAATGGTCTCCGCCGGTGTCTTCTTGCCGGTGTATTTCCCCGTATTGACATCGATAACTGTCAACGCTTCCGTAGGTTCAATCACAAGATATCCACCGGATTTCATCCAGACACGGCGATCCGATGCACTTTTAAGCACCGATTCCAGGCGGTACAGCTTCATTAATGGAAGGTTCTCATCTGTATATAGGGACAATTTCGGAACCGCCTGTTTTATGCTTTCATTTTTATCTGCCTGGGTCTGATTTTCTTTTTGTTCCTTGTCCTCTTCCTTCTCTTCCTCCAGCCATGCCTCAATCTTCTTCGCATACTCCGGCACATCTGTGATGATCTCCGAAAGGGTTCCTTTCTTCGCATCCCTAAGACTCTGGATATAGGGCGGCGTACCCTGCTCTAAAAGGCTGTAACAGGTGCGGCAGGCTGCCCGGGCAAAAAGTTCTTCCATCTGCTGTTTCAGCTTCTCCGTCTCGGCACAGAGTGTTTCGATGGAAGCCGACGCCCCGTTCGTCCGGACAATCAGTCCAAACCGCTCATCCTTATGTGTCAGAAGTTCCTCCCGCACCTTCTCTTTCCAGGCATTATCCTTGATTTTTGCCGAAAATCCGATCTGCGGTTTTCCAACCGTCAGAACCATATAGGTACCCGGAAAATTCAGACAGCAGGTCACGGACGGATCCTTGGTTTTCAGGGCGTCGCGGGACACCTGGACGAGAAGCTCGTCTCCAGCTTTTAGTTTCCGTGGACTTACTTTCTTCTCAGAATTTCCAGAATATCCGAATGAACATAGCTGGTTCAGCTCGTCTGTATAAAGCGGAACCAGGTTTTCCGCCAGGCTGAAATATCCGGTTTTTCCACCGCCGAGGTCAATAAACGCGGCGTTGATGTTTTTTACCACATTTTTTACCTTGCCGATGTAAATATTCCCCAGCAGGCTTTCATAGCCAGATTCCAGCGTCAGCGACCGGCAGTGCCCGTCCGAGAGGAGCGCCGTCAGGCTTCGATCCTTCCATTTTGTCACTATTAACTGATCCAAACTCTTCGTCTCCTCTCTTTTTTACTGCCGTTCACACTTTGCGCTACCTGCAGCCGGATTTTGCTGGCGCTTCGCATTTCATCTCTTAATGAACATTGAAGCATTTACACAATCTCGCTTCCATACGCCTCAAGCGGCACATACTCCGGTGTGCCCTCGGCGCCCTCGTCCGCATACAGCTCCTCGCGCTCGACCTGAATGGCAAACGGGCGATAGGTCAGCCCCAGGCTCTCATAGAATGCCTGCAATACCTGCTCCGGCTTTCCGTTTGCCGCACTGCCCGATAAGAGGCGCAGGAAGACACAGATTCCTTCTGCCTGTTTTTCCTCCTCAACCGTCTCATTTTCCAGATCCGGATACCAGTCTGCGACCATCGCCGGAACATACTCTTTCCGCTCCGCGATTCGCGCCTCACAGATCAGCGGACGCAGATCCACGGTTCTCTCGCCCTTTTTCGTCTGCTTCACAAACGGAATTGTCTCGTTTTTGCAGAATGTCAGGAATTTCCCGAAAAATTCTTCTACACTGCTGCCGTCCTCCGGTTCAAATCCCTCTTTAAACCAGAATGTGTAATCAGCAGCTGCCACCAGCGACATCGCATTCTTTGCCGTCTCCGGAAGCTCGCGGTAGCTGAGCACCTCCAGCCCCTCGGCGCTGACCTCATTTAAGCGGCGCACCATCCCGGTCGAATTTCCGCTGGAATTGACATCAATATCCACATACTCCGCATGGCTGATAAGCCCCACGCTGAGCGGAGACGCAAACGACATGATCTGGTGCGGGCTGAATCCTTCGCTATAACGGATATCCACTTCCGCCCGGCGCATCACCTTCTGGAAGTAACGCATGACGTCCAGATGACCGATAAAACGCACCGTTCCCTGTTTTTGAAATTTAATTCGTATTTTCATGACCGCTCCTTCCTCATGCCCGTTCTTCGAAACAGACTCCGCCGCCGTACTTACGGACACCACATCCCGAACAGCGCATCCGGCAGTTCGGCGTTACCGTTTCCGCCTGTGCGTTCGCCCACTCTCGTTTTAAGAAATCCTTCGTCACACCCGCGTCGATGAAATCCCACGGGAACACTTCATCAAGGCTTCGCTCACGCGTCGTATAGAAATCAATGTCCACGCCACAGGTCTCAAACGCCTTCATCCAGATATCATTGTTGAAATACTCTGACCAGGAATCGTAGATTGCACCCTGACGGTACGCCTCTTCGATCACAGTTGCCACCTTGCGGTCGCCGCGCGCCAGAACACCTTCCAGCACAGTCACATCCGCCTCATGCCAGTTATAGCGGAGACTCTTCTTATTTAACATCTCCTTCATGCGGTGGTTGACGATGCTTGCACGCTCTAAGAACTGCTCTTTCGTGCACATCGGCGCCCACTGGAACGGGGTAAACGGCTTCGGCACAAAGAACGAGGTGCTGGCGGTTACCTGCACCTTGCCGTGGCGCTGCTCCTTCGGAACCGTGTCATAATACACTTCCGCTACCTTCTCCGAAAGCTCGGCAATACCCTGCATATCTTCCACTGTCTCGGTCGGAAGTCCCAGCATGAAGTAGAGCTTTACGCGGTTCCAGCCGCCCTTGAACGCCTCGGCGGAACCATTTAAAATATTTTCCTCGGTCAGACCCTTGTTGATAACATTACGCAGACGCTGGGATCCCGCCTCCGGTGCAAAGGTCAGGCTGCTCTTCTTCACGTCCTGCACCTTGCTCATGACGTCGAGGGAAAATGCGTCAATACGCAGTGACGGCAGGGACACATTGACGCCCTTTCCGTCAAACTCGTCAATCAGGAAATTGACGATTCCCTCCAGCTTCGTGTAATCACTGGAGCTCAACGAACTCAGCGAAATTTCCTCATGTCCGGTGCTCTTTAGCATCGTCCGGGCCAGACGTTTCAGTTCCTCCAGGCTGCGCTCGCGCACCGGGCGGTATACCATGCCCGCCTGGCAGAAACGGCATCCGCGGATACAGCCGCGCATGATCTCGAGAACCACACGATCCTGCGTCGCGCGCAGATACGGAACCACCGGCTTCTCCGGATACCAGGTATCGCTCATATCCATGACAAGCTGCTTGGAAACGGTCTGCGGCGCGTGCGGGTTGTTCGGCGTCATCGCCTCGATCGTGCCATCCTCTTTGTACGTCACATCATAAAATCCCGGCACATAGATACCCGGAATCTGCGCCGCCTGCTCCAGAAATTCCTTCCGGCTGCCGCCGCGCGCCTTGATCTCCTTGTAGCGGTCGATCAGGTCAAAATAAACCACCTCGCCCTCGCCCATGTAGAAGAGATCGAAAAATGGTGCAATCGGCTCCGGATTGTAGGTACACGGACCGCCGCCGATGACGATCGGATCCTCCTCGGTACGATCTTCTGCATGGAGCGGAATCTGTGATAATTCCAGCACCTGTAAAATATTGGTGTAGCACATTTCGTACTGGATTGTAATTCCAAGGAAGTCAAATTTTTTGATCGGATCCTGGCTTTCAACAGCAAACAGCGGGATCTTCTGCTCCCGCATGATCGGATCTAAGTCCATCCACGGGGAATAAACACGCTCACAGTAAACGTCATCCCGGCGGTTGAACATATCATAAAGAATCTGGATGCCCAGATGGGACATACCGATCTCGTACACGTCCGGAAAGCACATGGCAAACCGGACTGCTACCTTCGACGGATCCTTCTTCACCATATTCACCTCGCCGCCAATATAACGCGCCGGCTGGGAGATCTTGAGAAGGATTTCATCACTTAATGCTAATTTTCTCATAAAATTATTTTTACCTACATTTCTCATTTTTTGCGATGTGTTCATCGCTGTTTTTTAGTTCTTTTTTTGTTTTTCTCCATAAGCGTAAAAATACAAATTCTTGTCAAGTATTTTTTTGCAGACAGTTTACATAACTTTTTTCACTCTTACAGCAAAAAATTGTTTCTGAAATACGCACAATTCTGATTTTTCATTTTTTTACGGACAAATCTGTTGCATATGTGCAGATCAGACCGCATTATTATACGGTATTTCCCGCGTTTCCGCAACAGATTCTTTCCCGAAAGAAATTTTTCAAACTCCTATCATCGAACTTTTTATCAAGTTTTCCGAATATTCATCAAATCCAGGAACCTCAAATAACATCGGCTCGATGAGCTTTGCCGTTCCCATGACCAGTACGCTTTTCAGCGCACCAAAGTCCGGGGGCTTTTCAAAGACAGCAAGACTGACATTTTTATTCCTCTCAAGTCCTATGAACTTCTCGCCGCCTTCTGTAAAAATCCAAAACTGGCCATCATGATAGCTATATTCCAAGAGAGTACATCGCACATAGTCACCGATTCCGGCAGCTAATGCACATACTACATTGCCGTGAAGGGACTCCAGAACCTCCATTTCATTAGTTCGCTTAGCGCGAACTTCTGTATTGTCTGATTCAGAACAAAAAATACCCCGTTGGTTTTGAGGTAAATTGTTATCAGCTTACCACATATATTGTTCTTTTCAAATATTCCGCAAGCATATATAACGGAACATTTGTCAGCCAGTCTTCCTGCTTATAATTTGACATACTGCTACGAATCGCCATGTCCGGCTTATATTTATCGCAAAATGCCCTCAAACTCCTGGCACGGAGATTCTGTTCTGCCTTCACCTCAATCGGAACGCAGTCTAAATCTCCCTGCAACATAAAATCTATCTCTCCAGTTGATCGTGCTGTTGCAAAATAATAAAGCGGATATCCTGCAGCGTGTAACTCCTGTGCAACATACTGTTCCGTAAGTGCCCCCTTGAATTCTTCAAAGATCCGGCTTCCCTCCAATAGAAGTCTTGCTGATAGTCCGGCCTTTGCTGTTAACAATCCCACATCGAACATGAACATTTTAAAACTGTTCATTTCCATGTATGCAATCAGTGGAATATCTGGCTTTGATACTCTATAGCTTTTCAGGATTAACCCTGCATCTTCCAACCACTGAATTGCAAGTTCAAAATCTTTTGCCCGTGCACCCTCTCGTAGTGCTCCATACATAAACTTACGATTTTCCTTAGCCAATTGGGAAGGAATCGAATTCCAGACCATCATGATGCGCGGAACAACTTCCTTTGGCGCATGTTTGCTAAAATCCTCTTCATAGTACTGCAGAAGATTGTTTTGGATCTCACGTACCTCAAATAGATCATCGGAATCAATATATGTCTGGACTACTTCTGGCATTCCGCCCACATAATAATACTTTTTTAACAAATCCGTATATTTCCCGGCATATGCATTGATCAGTTCATAATCTTGGGACCTCAACGCTTCATGCAACCCCTTTTCACCAACTGCCAAAATGAATTCATTGAAGCTCATAGGGCATAATTTTAAAAAATCAACTTTCCCAACAGGAAAGGATGTTCCCTGATGTAATGCAACACCGAGCAGGGAACCAGCTGCAATGATAGAATACTGCGGTGCATTCTCATAGAAATATTTTAAAGATGCCAGCGCCTTTGGTGCTTCCTGGATCTCATCAAAAATAATCAATGTATTTTCAGCCTGAAAACTCTTTCCGTACTCAATTTTGATTGCAGAAAGGATCCGCTTTAAGTCAAAGTCTAGGTCAAATACATCCTTCATTGCTTTATTATTATCAAAATTGATATAGACTGTATTTTCATAGAACCTGGCTCCAAATTCCTTCATAATCCAGGTTTTTCCGACCTGGCGCGCTCCTTGTATGATCAGCGGCTTTCTGTTCTTTTTATTCATCCATCGTTCCAGTTTCGTAAACAGCTCTCTTTCCATTAAGAAACCTCCTGCGCAACATATACATCCAAAAGCATCTGTATTCTATCTTAACACTTTTCAGGGCATATTTCCATTGCTAAACAGCATTTTTGCGGACATTATTTTATTATAAATCACATTTTTTCGATTAATATTATTATAATTCCAACATTTTTTCGGACATATTCATTCTTCCAGAAGCGCCCATTTGACGGCCTCCAGATAGACCGAAAGCGTTTCTTCTTTTTCGTGTTCCAGAAAATGGGGGAAGGTTCCGTTTGGAATACAGTTGATTTTTATAGCCATATGTAAAGTCTTTTTGTATTGCAAAAAGCTATACCATAGATATAAGGATTCCAATCAGTAATGCTTCCCGCACCGTCCAAAGACATCAAAAATGAGGTGTCCTATACAGCCTGATTGGGTAAAAAATACCCCGTTGGCTTCCCAACGAGGCATCGAAGATTATAATGTTTTAATTTGATTTCTGATTTCAGAATGTAGATGCATTCTTGGATTTTTATTCACTTTACAGTCCAATCATATTGGCAAAAAGTACAATCAACGGAATCGCAACCAGTGTTCTCTCCAAGAAGATAACCAGCAGTTTCCAGAAATTCAGCGGAATCTCACTTTTGATGATAATGGTTCCTACCTCTGTCAGATATATAATCTGAACCAGAGATAAGACACCGACCACAAATTTTGTCTTCACGGAGGTAAGTCCCACCGACAGAAGCGCCGGAATAAACATATCTGTGAATCCAACCAGTGTTGCCGGTGCTGCTGCAAAGCTTTCCGGAACTCCCAGTGCCTGCAAATACATTCCCATCGGATAAGAAATCCAGCTGAAGAACGGAGTGTAGGTCGCGATAATCAGGGCAATGGTTCCCCAGGATACTACGATGGGAATCAGGTCAAAAAACATGCCCATCAGAACCTCAAAACCGCTTGTGACTACTGTTTTTGCAGTAAATTTATCCGCACGCTTGCAGCTCATCTCCAGAGCATAAGCAAACATTCCTTTTTCCTGTGGAATATCCTCATCAATCTGCTTTCCAACTGCCTCTCTATAGGTATTCGGAATGGTACAGATCGGTGGAATTCTAGCTATGATGACAGCCAGGATGATTCCCACTACACAGATGCACAGGTAAAATGGAGGGAAAATATTGGAAATTCCCATGGTATCTGCTACCATCAGACAGAACGGAATGGATACCAGAGAGAAGTTCGTCATGATATATCCAGCCTCTCTCCTGGTGTAAAAGCCCTTCATATACTGCTCTCTGGTCAGGATAACCGCCGCATTGGAGGCACCAAACCAGGATGCAATCAGGTCGATGGAAGCTCTTCCCGGTACATGAAACAGCGGGCGAACCACCGGTCTTGCGATCACTCCCAGAAATTCCATAATTCCGCAGTCAGTCAGAAACGGCATGATAAAACTAAAGGCGATAACGATGCTGAACAGCGTTCCGCACAGATCCACCATGGTTGCTCCGGTATCGGCGGAAATCACCTGCTCCGGTCCGATTTTAAATACAACCATAACGGCAAATACCGCACCAATTATCTTAGAAACAAGATACAGCGGTGTGGTCGAAAAAGCTCTGGACAGATAATGATTCTTCCGAATCCAATCCGGCTTTACGATGTAGTCATACAAACTGACCACGGCCGATACCACCAGAATCGCCATAATGATGTAGGGCAAACTCGCACCAAATAGTCCCTTAATCCAGCTTTTCAGAAAATCAAGCAGTGTTGTAAATGATTCTCCCTGCGGAATCGGCACAAGGAACATCAAAACACCAAATGCTGAACCAAACAGAAATTTACATAGATTCTTTGCTGTCACATATGATTTTTCCATATTGTCTCCTCTCGTTTTGCTTTTCTCCCAGAATCTTTCATCCGTAACTGTTCGCGCATGCGTGCCCAGCAACGGAATTTTGTTCAGCTGCACCCTTTATTGACTATAATTCTTCCACCTTACATAAGGCGTCATAAACCATGTCTTCCGTCACCTCATACGGAATATGCTCCATATCCGGACCGGTCACAATCTCTTTTAATACAGCCGTAAGCGCTTCTCTCTCAAAAGGCGCCCCCATCTCGGCTAAGGTGGTGCGGATTCCAAGCTTTTCAAGAAATCCCTTCATTTCCCGTGCTTTTTCTTCTTCGCCGTCTATCATCAGCTGAACCAGCACACCATAGGCTACCACATCGCCGTGAAGATTTTTCTCCTCAAACCCCGGCAGCAGCACCAGTCCATAGTAGACCGAATGGGCAATCGCACCGTTATAATCGTCCAGAACCAGAAGCGATACCAATCCGGTGCTCACGATATTGGCAAGAACCGCCTGCTCCAGCGCCTCGCCCGCCTGGTGTTTCCGGCATTCCTCCAGCGCACTTTCTGCATACTCCCGCAGTGGCAGATAACACATATTGCTGATTTCACGTCCAAGCGCCGAACTGTGCGTCAGCCGGTCGCCTCTCGCGGAAAAATGGCACTCAAAGTATTTTCCCAGCGTATCACCGATTCCCGCCCGCAGGTAGCACTCCGGGGCAGCGGCAATAATCTCTGTGTCAATAAAGCTGTGGCGCGCCGGTTTCTCATAGAAGTAGAAACTGTCAAAATTTCCGTCCTCCTTATAGACAACCGAGAGGGCCGTCGTCGCCGCGCAGGTTGCCGCGATCGTCGGGAAGGTAAAAACCGGAAGGGCGCATTTTTCAGCCGTTCCCTTCGCTGTATCCAGCGCCTTGCCGCCTCCCATGCCAAAAATCATATCCGCACCGCATTTTTTTACGTGTGCAGCAATTTTTTCCATCCCGGCATAGGTACAGTCCTCTCCAAACAGGACTGTATCCACGATCGTGACCGGATTTTCCCCTTCTGCAAGCGCTTGCAGAAGCTTTTCCTTTCCTGCCTCCAATGCCAGTTTTCCACCGATCAGCAGCGCTTTCGTACCGTATTGGCGGCACACTTCATTTACATTTTTATATGCTTCTTTTCCGATTGTATAATTCGCAAAATTTACCGAATAAGTCATCTTACAGCAACTCCTTTAATTTCTTCAAACGTGCCAGTGCCTTGTCGATCGTCTTCTCCTCCCGTGCAAAATGCAGACGGATCAGATTGTTTACATTTTCCCGGAAAAAGCTGGAACCCGGAACGGCTGCCACGCCGATATTTTTGATCATCCACTCGCAGAACTCCAGATCGGTATATCCGGCAAACTGCGGCAGATCCAGGAACTCCTGGATATCGATCATGACAAAATACGTTCCCTGCGGCACATTGTGCTTCAGACCGATCGCATCCAGACCTTTTAAGAAATGCTCCCTCTTCTTTGTATAGAGCGCCAACAGGTCGCTGTAATAGGATTCTGGAAATTCCAGCCCCACCACGGCAGCCTCCTGCAGCGGTGCGGCTGCTCCGACGGTCAGGAAATCATGTACCTTTTTCGCTCCCTCGATCACTTCCTCCGGTCCGATCAGATAGCCCAGTCTCCAGCCAGTGATGGAATAAGTCTTGGAAAGAGAATTACAGGTAATCGTGTGCTCGTACATACCCGGAAGGGACGCCATGCAGACATGCTCGTTCGGCGCATATACCATGTGCTCATAAACCTCATCCGTCACAACAAATCCATCATATTTGACTGCCAGCTCTCCGATCTGAGTCAGCTCTTCTCTGGTAAATACCTTTCCGCACGGGTTGGACGGGTTGCAGACGATGATCGCTTTCGCCCCTGCCTTAAAGCCCTCTTCTACCAAATTGATATCAAACTCATACGTCGGCGGCACCAGCGGAATATAGATCGGCTCTGCTCCGGACAGAATCGCGTCTGCCCCGTAATTTTCATAAAATGGGGAAAATACCATTACCTTGTCGCCCGGATTGCAGATGGTCATCATAGCACTCATCATCGCCTCGGTTCCGCCGCAGGTAACCACAATCTCCGTCTCCGGGTTGATCTCTCTTCCGATCGCTTTTCCCTGCTTTTTCGCCAGCGCTTCGCGGAAATTTTCCGCTCCAAAGGTAACGGAATACTGGTGCGGTCCCTCATAGGCCACCTCAGCCAGGCGATCCAGGATCGCCTTTGGCGGATCAAAATCCGGAAATCCCTGGGACAGGTTGATTGCCCCGTACTCATCGCTGATTCTCGTCATGCGCCGGATGACGGAATCCGTAAATGTATTAACTCGGTCACTTAATTTTGGCATACTATCTACCGCTCCTTTTTCGTTATATATGTTCTATTTAGTTGCTTTCTTTTAAAAACAAATATATAATATGGTATAACGTTACGGTATAGTCAAGAAGGAAATGAATATTTATGCAAAAACTCAAAAATGCGTGCATACGAACCGGCGATTTTGCAAAATTATGCAACACAAACAAGCGCACACTGATTCATTATGATGAAATCGGGCTCTTTAAACCCGCCTATATTGATGAAAAAGGCTATCGGTATTATAGTGAAAGCCAATTTGATGTGTTTTTTACCATCACCTGTTTAAAAGAACTTGGGATGCCTTTAAAAGAAATCGGTGCTTTTTTAGACCGGCGCAATCCGGAGTCATTAAAAGCACTTCTTTTGAAACAACGTGAAAAGATTAAGAAGGAGGAAGAACACCTCCGCAAAATTAAAGAAGTGGTTGAAACAAAATTATCCCTGGTATCACTCCAGGAATCACTGAATCAGAAACAGGCAGAATACACAGAAGATGAATTATTCTTCCATACAGAAAATAAAAATGGTCGTATTTTTCTCGAGACGACACCGGAAGAATATCTGATTCTCAGCGATCCGATTCATACAGATGACCATCAGAAAATCATCCAGGCTCTTTGCCGCCACATCGGTTACTGCAATGCCCACGCTCTAAATGCCGGTCATCCCTATGGTGCCATGCTTGATGTGGCAGATTTACGAAAAAATCATCTGGATACCTATGCTTATTTTTTCACAAAAGTTATAACAAAACCGAAAAATTACCCCTATCACTTAAAACCGACCGGAACCTATGCAGTTGCTTACTTAATGGGAAATTACTATGACTCGAAAGATACCTACGAAAAACTCTTTGATTGGATCGATGAACACAAGTTTAAAACCGGCAAATACTCTTATAAAGAGGCTGTGATCGACGAATTAGCCACAGCCTCTCCCAGTGAATATCTGACGAAAATATCGATACAAGTGTTTTAACCCTGCCGCTTCATCGCGTTTCCTCCGCACTGCCTTTACATTTCTCATAAGCAAATAGCGCCGCTCCCAGCGCACCGCAGAGCTGCGCCTCATCACAGATATAAAGTTTAGCACCAAGCTTCTCTTCCAATGCCTGGATGATACCCTGGTTCTTCGCCACACCGCCGGTCATCATATATTCGCCTGGATGATCCTTTCCAAGGCGGGCTGCCAACGCGCCGACTTTTGAGGCAACTGACACATTTAAACCGTGGATAATATCTGCCACATCCTTATTCTGTGCCACCAGCGACACGACCTCCGACTCTGCAAACACCGTACACATGCTGGAAATCACGATATCATGCTTCCATTCCAGTCCTTTCACACTCATTTCCTCCAGGGAAAGTCCCAGCGTTTTCGCCATCATTTCCAGAAAACGTCCCGTTCCGGCGGCACATTTGTCATTCATCAGGAAATTTTTCACGGCTCCCTGCCCGTCGATGCTGATCGCCTTGATATCCTGCCCGCCAATGTCGATGATAGTGCGGACATTCGGATTCAGATAATTTGCGCCCTTGGCATGGCAGGTAATCTCCGTGATGCTGTCATCCCCGCTGTCAATATAGGATCGTCCATATCCGGTCGTATCGATCCGCACGATCTCCTCTTTCTTAATTCCCGCTTTCTCAATCGCCAGATCCAGACTCTTCTCGGCGCTCATCATCGCACCGCCGCCGGTCGGAATAATCATCGTCGATTTAATTTTTCCATCCCGATCCAGTATGACCACATCCGTACTTGTCGAACCGCTGTCGATTCCCGCTACATAAAAAATGCCCGACTCCATCTTCTTTCTTGCCTCCTCACTGATACCTTTTCCCGGATCCATATCCTCTGATCCCTCGATCGTCTCCTCAAATGCCTGAATGCGCGTCAAAAGCTGCCCCGCGCTCTGGCTCGTAAAATCAGTCTCAATCTTAAGGAGCGGAACCTTGATATCCCGCTTGATACTCGCATACTCAAATCCATAATAATCACAGAACTTGATCGTGTGATAAATAATTCCCTTTAAATTCGGATCCAGATACAGACGGTTTCTGCGGATCGAACGGTTCATGCGGAAACACGGCATCTGTCCCAGCAGGACGTCCGCATAAGAAAGAAACAGCTCCTCTTCCTCCATATTCCACATTTCATCCTGTACGACCGACAGTTTCCGACCACCCGTACAGGTCAGATTTTCCACATCCATCTGGATATTGTCCCGGATCATATCCTCCAGAATACCGCTGACCCGCACGCCCAGCACACCAATGTACGGCTCCGTGTTCATTTCCGGCGTAATAAAGGACTTGATAAAAGCGCGTTTATCAAACACTTTCCCGGAATATGCCTCATATGCCTTTTTAAGCCTCCGGATCGTGCCCGCAAATTTCACTTTTTCACATTCATTATCATCATGCGGCAGATCCAGCATATATAAAAACTTACATTTTCCCGTGCTCTCCACGATATCGTAAACGCGCCGCATCGAATCGCAGCAGTTTACCAGCACCAGCTGTTCAACCTTTCCTTCCAGCACTGCCTGAATGACCGATTTTCCAAAGCCGCACAGATTTGCATGTGCAATCTGATCCGACTGTTCGAAATTTTCCGGCATTTCCTCCAAAACAGAACATTCTTCTCCAAACCCCCGGAACAGCTCAATCGGGGTGTACTTACAGACGTAATAAATCATGCGTGTTTCTCCTCCTTGCCCTTTTCCAGCATTTCCACAAACGCCTGAAGCCGCGTCGATACCTGACCGTCGCTTGTATTGGCAGGGTTGCAGCCGTCACCATCGAGAATCATCGTCGGAAGTCCTGTCTTTTCTAAGGACTGCTTAATCAGGCTGGATGCACCAATCGTTCCCTTACAGCCCCAGTGGGCAAATAAAACAGCACCATCCACTTCCGTGATTCTGGCAAGCCGTTCCGCTTCCTCAACTCTCTGTTTCACACTGCCATTGTAAATGCAATAGACCATTTTCTCTGCCATCGCCTCATACGGGTCTTCCGCATGCATCTCCTGAAAACCATCTGCGATGAAATCACAAGCGCGGATGTGCATTTTCTTACTATAATTAAAAATATCCTTAACCGGCTCCTGTAAAAATGGCATGATGTGCATCCAGATTACCGAAAGACCATCTCCCCTCGGTGACATCCGCACATCGCGCAGAAGTTTTTCCGTATAGGTAACCGCCGTCTCTGAGCCAGCCATCAGATGGCACATAAAAAGCGCATACAATTCATTCGTCAGAGAGGTCACCGGGTCATGCGCACACCGCAGGGCAAGCTGTTTTTTATAATTCGCTGCCGCTTTCCGGCTGTTATCTACCGCACTCCGCACTGTTTCCTCCGAAATCCGTCTGCCCGTCGTCTCCTCCAGAAACCGTTTCAATTTCCGCAGCTGATCCGCCACATACAGAACCGATTCCCGGTTTTTCTCATACGGAACATCAATATAAAAGCCTGGACATTCAAATTTATCCTTTAAATAAGGAAACGTCATCATATTCCCATCACACGCAAGGTTCGTATAAATCATGCAGTTCGGTTTTGGCAGAATCCCCGTCAGCGCCGCCCCCAGAAACACCCTGTGGTACGAACACATCGTCTCCGGAAATCCTTCTTCCTCCGTTTTCCGAAGAAACGTCTGCTCACACTTCGTTCCCGCCATAAAACAGGACATCGCCTCCACTGAGTACGGCGTCAGCCCTGCCGCCATCACCAGCTCTCCCGGCACAAATATGCTGACCATCGCCGCATTCTCCGGTTCCGACAGCGACTGAATGATATTTTTCATAAC
Source organism: Clostridium sp. AF32-7AC (assembly GCF_003477925.1). Classification (NCBI taxonomy): domain Bacteria; kingdom Bacillati; phylum Bacillota; class Clostridia; order Eubacteriales; family Clostridiaceae; genus Clostridium; species Clostridium sp. AF32-7AC. The sequence goes on along the minus strand of NZ_QUEG01000001.1, from coordinate 298,229 downwards.
CACCCGCGCCACATACTGTCCCGACGACGGCAGCCCCCGATCCGGCAAAAACTGAAGCTTCTTTTCCTGCAGGCGGTATCCCGCAAGAAGCAGCCGACGCGCTTTTTCCGGATCCTTAAGCGCCTGGCTGCTCACCCTATTTCCAAATTTTCCAATTACATCCATTGTTGTTTCTTCCATTCTTTTAAATTCATTTTTCTGTCATATCGCCCTGATGCAGATGGATATGGTTCCGCGCCTTTGCAGGCAAACGGACATTCTTTATTATAGTCAGTTGGATGGGAATTGTAAATATATCGGATATGAAATGCGAAACAGAGAGGGAGAAGAACTTTACGCCTGTGACAAAATCATCTATATTCCAAAAAACTGAGCAAACAACCACCTATCATTTCCCACAAATTCTGGTGACCTTCAAGATGCGGCAGTGAAGTTTTCTATACGAAAAAAACAACCTTATGGCTTCATATGTTGAAATCATAAGGTTGTTCTTATCTTCCCAAACTTTAGATTTTAGGAAAAACACCCCCGCTTACGCGGGGAATACATCTGATCCATCGTCAACCATTCCGGTTTTTCGGGATCACCCCCGCTTGCGCGGGGAATACGGCAGACTTCCGGTTCCGCTGATTGTACCGGTAGGATCACCCCCGCTTGCGCGGGGAATACGGATACAGGAGGATGCAATGGTAAAAGCAACAAGGATCACCCCCGCTTGCGCGGGGAATACTGGCAGAACCGATTCCCTGGCGCAGGGGTTGAGGATCACCCCCGCTTGCGCGGGGAATACTTCCAGCTGTACTTTTCCATCTCGGCCAGATGAGGATCACCCCCGCTTGCGCGGGGAATACTCCAGCGCCCTCTTTGCTGCCTCTTCCTCCAGAGGATCACCCCCGCTTGCGCGGGGAATACCAACCCGTTTCCAACCAACATCCTCCGCGACCGGGATCACCCCCGCTTGCGCGGGGAATACATGCGCTACGGATTATAACTCGCGATGATGTGAGGATCACCCCCGCTTGCGCGGGGAATACTCCCACTAGGTCAAACTGCTCCGGATACCTTGAGGATCACCCCCGCTTGCGCGGGGAATACAAGCCATTGAATCAGGACAGGTTAAAGATAAGGGGATCACCCCCGCTTGCGCGGGGAATACTGTTATCCAATAAGTAATTCAGCTGAATTATTAGGATCACCCCCGCTTGCGCGGGGAATACGTGGTTACTATGTAATTCTTTTCTCCGATGAAAGGATCACCCCCGCTTGCGCGGGGAATACCCTTAAGTCCGATGATTTCGGGGCGCTTCTCAAGGATCACCCCCGCTTGCGCGGGGAATACATCATGAATCTATTGACATTTTAAATGCAATAGGGATCACCCCCGCTTGCGCGGGGAATACCCGTCAAATTTGAGGGGGCAAAAGTGCCGGAGGGGATCACCCCCGCTTGCGCGGGGAATACCATTTCCAAGGACTTTCCGCAATGCCTCATACAGGATCACCCCCGCTTGCGCGGGGAATACTGTTATCTTCGCAGGTGGCGGCAAGGAAGACAGGGATCACCCCCGCTTGCGCGGGGAATACCAAATGTCCCGTAACGTTGTTTGAGGATGTTCGGGATCACCCCCGCTTGCGCGGGGAATACCCTCAATTTGCTCGCATTTGCTGATACTGATAGGGATCACCCCCGCTTGCGCGGGGAATACCAACTTTATATGTATCATATCATGTAGATATGGGGATCACCCCCGCTTGCGCGGGGAATACATTACCATCCAGTAATTTTCATCAGATAATAAAAGGATCACCCCCGCTTGCGCGGGGAATACCAGGTCGTCGGGGTCTTATACGACAGGGACGCTGGATCACCCCCGCTTGCGCGGGGAATACGCTGTACCGAAGAATACAATCCGCTCATACCTAGGATCACCCCCGCTTGCGCGGGGAATACGAAACATTTGTTAAAAAATCCATTGCGGACGAAGGATCACCCCCGCTTGCGCGGGGAATACTTTTCATTAAACGCCACGCCCGACATGATTTTAGGATCACCCCCGCTTGCGCGGGGAATACTCTCCAGCATTAATAGTATAGTCTCCGGATACGGGATCACCCCCGCTTGCGCGGGGAATACCAAAATTGCTGATGGGAACGTTGCTGCTACCGAGGATCACCCCCGCTTGCGCGGGGAATACTGTTTATCCAACCATCCGGTTCGTACAATTCAAGGATCACCCCCGCTTGCGCGGGGAATACGTATGATTTTAAACGCCCGACACAATCGGCTAGGGATCACCCCCGCTTGCGCGGGGAATACCATAAAAAAGCGTCATTGTCCCACTGCACCTGGGGATCACCCCCGCTTGCGCGGGGAATACCATAAAAAAGCGTCATTGTCCCACTGCACCTGGGGATCACCCCCGCTTGCGCGGGGAATACCATAAAAAAGCGTCATTGTCCCACTGCACCTGGGGATCACCCCCGCTTGCGCGGGGAATACCAACAGCGTGTCTGGAATAGCATGACGCGTTCGGGATCACCCCCGCTTGCGCGGGGAATACTATACAACATTATCGCGGCAAGTTACAGGCATAGGATCACCCCCGCTTGCGCGGGGAATACGCTGGTTTACATGGATTCTAACGATTTCCAACGGGATCACCCCCGCTTGCGCGGGGAATACATTGCTCCCATAGCGCTGCCTTGGTAAACGCTGGGATCACCCCCGCTTGCGCGGGGAATACTTATTAGATATTGGAAATAAATCTGAACAACAAGGATCACCCCCGCTTGCGCGGGGAATACTAAATTTGTACCAGTGACCCAGATTGTTTTACGGGATCACCCCCGCTTGCGCGGGGAATACAATGACTGGAACACTGACAAGGCAACAGAGCAGGGATCACCCCCGCTTGCGCGGGGAATACCATTATATCTGTCAGACGAGGACAAAGAGATGGGGATCACCCCCGCTTGCGCGGGGAATACAACTATGGAGGCAACCCTCCAACTTGGAATCAGGGATCACCCCCGCTTGCGCGGGGAATACATTGTTGTTACGAACAAACGAAACATCTTCTTGGGATCACCCCCGCTTGCGCGGGGAATACACTAAAAAAATCCCTTATTTACAACCTTTTCCCGATCTCCATCTCTAAATTTCATTTAGTTTCTCAAACACCTGAAATGTTGTGATGCAATCACTTAATGCCCTATGTTCCTCCTCAACTTTTATCTGGAAATAGTCTGCTAGTGCATGCAGCTTATAATCATCAATATCATCGATTCGTCTTCTCGCAAGATCTAATGTATCTTTTGCCGGATTTTTTAGATTCATACGATTGGTCTTTCGACAAGCTTCCTTTAAAAAGCTGCGATCAAATGCGATGTTATGACCCACTATTGTACTTTGTCCAATAAATTCACAAAACTTCTCTATCGCTGAAGAAAGAACCATCCCCTTTTCCTCAAGAATCTCCTCTGTAATCCCCGTAAGTTCAGTAATTACTTTTGGAACACCTTTTTCTGCTTTCACTAGAATCTCCAATTGGTCTGCTATTTTGTGGTTAATGATTCTGATCGCCGCCAACTCAATAATCTCATCTGATGAACTATTTAATCCTGTTGTTTCTAAATCTATCACCACATAACCTTCTTGTCGTTCTTTATATGTTTGAGATTGCTTTTTCTTAATCAACATCTGTTGAACTTCTGCCCGACTTGCACGCGCTTTTGTTTCGCGCCGTGCCTGTTCTGGTCGCATAACTAATTGTAATCCATCAAAATCCACAGGTTTCCAGGATGAGTTGTGAACACAGAATTCCATTCCCTGTTCATTATTAGTACTATATACCATTGTTGCCCGTCCCTGAGACAGGTGCTCACAGATTCGCGTCCAAAGCATTTCCCGAATTCTTGCGCTCACCTTTCCAACGTATACTCCTGTATTGATCTCCATAAGCCACTTCGTAAGATCTCCGCGCAATTTAGGTGGGCAATCAGTCAGCGTTACAACTACCATTATTCACCTTCTTCAAGATCGTCTCCATACGAATGCCCATTCTCAACTTCCCCGACTTTGTTATCCCACAAATATACTGCATCTGAATCCTCTGCTTCTCCTTCTTTGGCAAACAAAGATTTGATATCATGCACCATTTGTTTCAGAATATTCATTTTTACCATTTTATCTCTGGTTTTTCTCCGCATTACAGACGGAATTTCTTCCTTGGAAATCGTTGCAGCCACCTCAAACGCTAACGGAATCGTGATATCTGCCTTATATAAATCTGCAATATCATATACAAATGAGTTTTCATGTCCAACATGTACAAATCCCAATCCCGGAGAGCACCCTAACGCAGCAATTACCGCATGTGCCAAGCCATAAAGACATGCATGGCCGGCAGATAATGCCTGGTTAACAGAATCTCCACTTGTAAAATCATCTGGATCGTATTCACGCCCATTCCAAGGTACATTCCACTCTTTTGATACTCTTTTATATACTGCACGAATTCGTGCTCCCTCCCGTCCTCTCAATTGCTGAAGCGTAAGGCGTGAAACATCTTCATTAGGAAATCGCATGGAATACATCTGTCTCACAATATTTAAATGCATTCTCGTATTGCTGACTGATTCCGCTTGTCTCTGCAAAAGAGCTGCCCGGTGGGTGAGCGGACGACCCGATGCATAATAACGCACACCATGTTCTCCCACCCATATCACTGTTACCCCGGCATCTCCAATTAATTCCATCGCCCGATGTGTAATCTTAGTTCCAGGTCCCAGCATAATCACACTGATTGCTGCTGCCGGTACAAAAACGGTTCCTCTATCATCTGCGACTGTAATTGCACTATCCTGTCGATTTAGGACACATCTTTCCAGATAAAGGAACGTCAGACGATCTGCAACCTGCGGCAGCATCTGGATTTCCGGCCGTATCATTCCAGGAATATTTGTCATACTGTTCCCTTCTCCATATGTACCAATGTCATAAGACCTACTCCATATGCCTTTTCACGTCCAATACCGTCTATCAGCATTTTTCGTACTTTCTCTTCATCCACTATTTTTAAAATACCTTCATATGTTACAGACAGCATACTAACCTGATTCTTTCCAGAAGCCTTATTAAAATGGTACCATTTAGATTCCCTAATCTCAAAAGAATCTTCACTCACTGCAAAACCATGCAGTTTACCCTGTTTTATAAGCCATTTTCGCTGATTATCTGCTGTAGTATGTGCACAAATTCTGCCTCTTTGATCCTTTCCTGCAGCTTTCTGGTATGTTGGATTTGCCGTCAAACGAAAATGCCACCATGAATTAGCTTTGATTTTCTCCAGAAAAGGATCATACTCTTTTGTCACCCATTCTTCACCTTCTGGCGCAAATTGGCTTACTGCTTCGGAGAGATCCGGTTTTTCCCGGCTTAGAATAAGCAAATAATACTTACTATTAAGCCGATCGATTCTCCATAGCTTTCTATGACGAACTGCTTCTGTCATATCAAACGAAGCCTCAACGGCTCCATGGAACAGGTTTGGCGAGCTCAATGCCCGCAATGTTTTCCTTTTAGTCACATCCAATGTCATTCTGCTTAAATACAAACCAATCACCCCAATTCTGCCATTGGATCATGGCATTGAAGCGGTTCTCGTACCGCCCGATATTTCTCCGTCACTTTTCGAAACGCATGTTTTCTCTTCTCTGGATTATAGGATATCGGAAGATCTTTAACAATATTTCCGTCTTCTCCTTCTTTTGCATCCAGTATTATGCGTACTGTTTCAACTGATTCATTCCGAAATGCTTCTTCAAGCAAAGCGTCTTCCAATTCTCGTTTTCTAATACCAAGGCATAATCTTCCAGTAGGCGGACACGATCTCCGCCCCAGATATAATGGAAACACCGGATTCAATAATGCATATTCAATTCTTTTTAAAAGTTCTTCATCCGCACTTTCAAAGCCTACCAGAAATTCTGCATCCGCAAGATAATAGCGATTTGTGACATATGAATCTCCTTTTTTTGAGCGTGCTATGTGAAAATCACGCATGAAATGCCCCTCTTTATCTACACGCACGCCAAATCGCAGTGTTGCTAATTGACTCACCATCTCATCATCATCTCTTTTGATTCCAAAGGCGGCGCAGATAAGCCCGATCACCCCGCTTTTGCTAGGTTCCCGTCCTGTCCGGCGAATATCAAACTTCGAATCAATTCCCCATGATTGAAGTGGTGCTGCCAACCGAAGCAGCAATGTACTCATTATTTCGTCACCTCTTCCAGATCAATAAAAACCTGTTTTTCCAGTTCATCTAATAATTTTGTTAGATTCATTGTTGCCGCAAGCGGCTCCAACTCTCTTCCCACTGCAAATGTCACTTCCGGCTCATTTACATAATCTTCATAAGATTCTTTTGCATAATCAACCAACGCCTTTATTGACTGCTCCACATATCCACCCTTTGTGGTAATTGGTTTTTCAAAAGCACAGGCCATATTAACCGGCTGATCTCTGCGAACCGTCACATAAACAGCATCCGGGCGTGTTCTGTTTGCAAATGTATTTTGTTTTCCTGTCGGCATACTGGTGATAAATGCCTCTGCAAAATTTCTAACTGCTTTCGGAGTATCTTCTCCCAGATAGTTTGCAAGTTCTGCCGCATTCACAGTCGCATAACGATATAAGGTAGATGAGCTATACTCCACTGTACCAAGATGTCCTGCCCCAGAATTATCTTCCGATGTACAATCATCAACAGCTGTAAAGTAATCATACTCATTATGTACAGCATGTGTTGATATGGCATGGGCCACTTGTGCCGTTGCGTCGTAATTCAAGGAAGGTTCATCTGCCACCATGCGGCCAAACAAAGCAAGATCAACTGACGGGTAGTTTTTTAATGCCTCCTGCAATTCTTTTTTATCCTCTTTTTCAAATTTCCCATCTGGATGAGCCATTGCCTTTTCTGCCAATTTTTCAATTTGTTTTGCACTAATAAAAAACAGAGCTCCTGTTTCTGCTTTTCCATTTTTCTCTGTTAATTTAATTCCTGCTGCTTCTAATACCTTTTTTGCCAATTTTTCAGCACTCTGAATCTCCGAATCCAACTCAGATATTTTCTTTGCAAGCAGGTCTACAATTTTCTTTGTTCGAATTCCTTTTTCTTCTTCTGTATACATATCAGCAAACATAAGGCGCATTGCACGTTTCCAGGACTGACTTGAAACCCTCGCTCTGGTTACACCACCATAAATCGCTGTCTTGGGGCTGCCTGTATCATCACGATTTACGCAGCTCGGCGGAAGTGTTTGAATCACATGAAGATCAATATACAAATTTTTACTCATTTTCTTTTTCCTCCTCTTCCTGTTTTACTACTCGATAAAAATCCTGTCCCCAGCGAAGCTTAACCTTCTGGGCACCATTCTCCGTTTGAAATTGATATAGGTCATATGCTAGCTGAATATAATCCATCGGCACTCCCTTTGCCCGCAGAAGCTGCACTAATCCTCGAAGATAATACGCACATTCTTCCATATCTGCCGATGTTGCAAAAACGGTAAATCGTTTTCGAATTCGTGTCAGTTCTGATTCATCCTGCAAAGCCGCCAATTTTCTAACTGCCTTTCCTAATGGTTGCTGTTCGCTATGCATGTTTTTTTTGTGAATATCACTTCCCTGCTGATGCAGAGCATACATACATAACGAAAGAGATACCGCCCACTCAGCCCAACTAGGTTCTCCATTTCTGCTCATCAATTCTTCCGGAAATCTGTTAAATAAAAGTTCCCACATTTCTGGAACCTCTCCGGGCTTTTTCCCGATTCCATGACGAAGCTGTGCCAATTCTCCTTTGACGCGTGCATCATTTGGCTCATTCTCCCATTGTTTCAGACGCATGGCCATATACTTTCTGACCATCTGTCCCTGGTTTCCCATACAATCCCTCCTTGCTACTGCTCAAAGCATTTTTTCAATGACACCTTAAATATATTAAAAGCACTTGAAGATGAATAATAAACTTTTCTTTCAACTCCATCCTTTTTTTCTTGTATTTCCCGCCCAACAAAAGCCTTATCTCCTGCTTGTTCAACATAGTTCATCCCAAGCTTTTCCGCTATCCGATATGCCTGAACTCTCCAGTCGTTTCGAATGTTCTCATAATATTCAGAATCACTCTCACCTATCGGATCCAACTCCTTTAACCATTTGCGGAATGGTATATCTATCTGGTAAAAGTACTCTTCTTTTCCATATTGAGTTTTTTCACCTGAACAATCTCCTGCAGCCTTCTTTAAGTCTTCTGTTAAATGATTAACTATATTTGCTGCTTTTTCACATTTTTCAATCTCTTCTCGTATGATTCTTACCAATATTTTTCCATTTGCAGTTAATAATTCTGTATGAAATTCCAGGTAATCGCCAAGAACATCTTTTACAAAAAAGTCTTTGTCCCCATATTGTACCGAGGCTGTCTTAAAGCAAATGATATTCTTTTTATCAATCATTTTCTTATCTTTCAGCCAAGCGACCCACCTAAGCACACCCGGTGTTCTGTTTTCCTGATCTGACATAACAAGGTTTGAAAAGTCGCGCCACATCTGTTTTTCTGGCAAATGCCTTCTTGGCTGATAATACGGAACGGCATTTCCTTTCGGTTCATATTTTTTCCATACAGTCATTTGTTCCATATATGCTGCTTCTTTTGGAAAAAAATCACCTCCCAACACATAATAACCACTGACCCCTTGCACCTCTTTTTTTAGAAGAATTCTTCTGGATTGTACTGTCAGTAGCTCTGCCTGATTTGATGGGACCACAATTTCGGTTCTCTCCGCACTCTTAACTGTTTCTGCTTCCCACACAGGTTTTGGACTGTCCCAACATTCTTTATCTGAAATATTGACCACTACAAGGTTCAACATCAAGGTTTCAAATAAATTGCTTCCATCTGCATAAATTAATCCCAGTTTTCCAAGCCATCCGGTTCCGGGTGATGGAAGACCCTTTTGCTTTGGCTTTGCAGATGTATCATCATATCCATTCAGATACAACAGCCATCTAGCTGCTTCTGAATCACTTAAAAATTTCTTTTCTTTTCCTGCACGATTTGAAAATAAGCGCAGTTTATTACTGCTCTCTGAGATTTCACCATTTAGCTTTGCTGCTTTACATTCTGTTCCAATAGCAGCCTTCGGTACCTGATAAAAGGGTCTGTTACTATCGTATAGATAAAAGCGTTCCTTCCACTTTGCTAAATATTCCCGAATCGGTTTCTCCGGAAGTTTTCCTTCATTCCAAATTTCTTCCCACCGTTCATATGCATCCTCTGTTTCTACAAGTTCGTCTTCATTTCCATCTGCATCATATCGATAAACAACTGTTTGCAATACTGCCAGAAGTAATCTTAATACTGCAACATCCTGCGTTGGCAACTCTCCAGATAATCCTCGATACTGGTGTGCATGGATCAGTGCATCTATCAATGATAGTTCCTTTACTTCTCCATTTTCCTGCATAACACAAACCCATGGTTCTTCTAAAAGATTGAATTTTTTATCATCCACGTTTCTCAACCTCCCATTCTAGACCCTTCTTTTCATCGTAAAACAGCTGGATTTCATCTAAACTCACGTGATTTGTCGTATCTAAAAATAATATTAACTCACCTTCCAGCATGGGACTGTTTTTCCACTCTTCTGTATGCCGTTCCATATCTATCCGTAATTGTTCTATCACACGTCCCACGCACCATGATTGCGCAAATCTTTGAGGAAGGCGGAGTTTTTGCTCTGATATTTCTCTGGCTTCCTCTATCGATAAAGTTTCCTTGAGATTGTATTTTTTCCCCTTTGATTTCCCAGCAATTATAGATGCAAAACCAGATTCTGCTTCTTTTACAACTATCACTTCTATTGATGGATTTCCATCCCTCACTGCTGCCTGTGCTTTTATATCGTCTAAGCCAACCGACTTATCCAGAAGCCCTACTAAAGTCCCTCCACATTTTCCTATCTCTGGTTTCTCCAGACAATATGGTTTCGCATTCTGTTTCCTAAGCATGCACTTCTTCTTATAATCTTCATATGCATTCTGAAAGCGTTGATTATCATCTGTTTCGCAATAAGTCTTCTGTACCAATGAGCAGATATCCGATGGAATCATAATCTTTTCCGGAAGAAGTGCTGATGTCTGCAGCAGCAGATATTCTCCATAAACCTCTGTCGCTCCCTTTTCCAGATTGTCTAACTCTGAATTCAATACTATGCATCTGGCACTTTCAAACATTTCTGGTCTTTTCCTCTCATGACGATGAAGACGACCAATTCTTTGCAATAAAAGATCCATTGGGCATAAATCTGTTATCAGTACATCAAAATCAAGATCCAATGATTGCTCCAACACCTGACTTCCAACTACAATCACCTCTCTTCTCTGCTCATTCGCCGAATGTTTTCCAACACAGTTCAAAATTTCTTTCTCATGTTCAAGTCGATCCGGAAGTATAAACTGCGAATGATCAATCAATACTTTTGCTTCCGGAAATTTATCCTGTATGAATTTTGCAATTTTCTGCACTCTTGAAACAGTATTTAATATAATTCCCATACACCCGCCATGTTTCAATACATTGCGGACTTCTTCTTCCAGTTGTTCTTCATTCTCTCTAACAATCTGAACAACCCTGTCTTTTTTATCATAAGGAATTGGTATTAATTGTACTCGTTCGTGATCTGACCATGAAATCAACGGGTATGAAGTTGTTTCCTTAATCAAGACATTTTTACATTTTTTCTTTCCGGCATATGCCTGCATCAAAGCCAATCGTTTATCCCCAGGGAGCGTAGCTGACAAAAGAATTACCGGAATATGATAAATCCCCAGCCACTGCAAAATACGTTCCAAATATGTATTCATATAAGGATCAAATGAATGGCACTCATCAATCACTGCAACTTTTCCTGCAAGCCCCAGATGACGAAGCATCACATGTTTCTGCATCAATGCTGCCATCAGAAGCTGATCGATTGTGCCAACCACAATATCGGATAACATTCTTGTTTTCTTTCCTCTAAAAAAGCTATGAACTATCAAAGCATCCTGATCATCGTCTTCTATGCAGACATCCCCATATTCCAGTTTTCTAAAATCTTCATTTAATTCCGCATTGGAATGATAAAGCTGGATCGAAACCTGATTAACATCTGACTGACCTGTTAGCCAGGAACTGATTCTTGTAAACATGGCATTTGTTGTTGCCTGTGATGGGAGAAAAAAGGCAATTCCTTTTAAATCGAAACGATTCATAAGAATCTCAGCTGCTGCCAGAGCCGCCTCCGTTTTTCCTTCTCCCATTGGTGCCTCCAGAATGATCAATCCTGGTTTTTTCATTCTGGCTGCAACACCATACATTTCCTTCTGTACTCGATTTGCAGTAAAATGGAACCTCTCTTCAAAAAAATCCTCCTGTTTCCACGCAGAACCCATCAAACATCCATCCGATAGGTTAAGATGTCTCATTGCATTCCTTGACCGATTATTATCATATGGTTCTGGATCATCTGTTACAGATAACAACGGAAAATAATAGCTGTTGCTTGCAATCCAGTCTGCCATAATCAAAAGTCCACAAAAAAGCATCTGAGCTGCTTCCGAAATACCTGGAATTTCTTCCTTTTCCGAATATCCCGCCTCTTCTAATGCCCATTTCAAGAGTTCCTCTTGCATTTTCCGCCATATAGATTTTTTATCTCCGTATTTTTTTCGCTCTAATGTTAATTCATCGATTGCGTCATCATCCATATTATTGGGTTCGGGAGATCCATGGTGTGCACCTACAATTGCTGCCACTGATTCCGGATATCCCATTGCTCGAAGAAGAACAGCCCCTGCATGTGCATGTTTAATATCCATCTGTGTTTTATTCAAGTTTGTTTCAATTCCGGCCGATTCTTGAAAACACCTGATGTCTGGAAGCTGTTCCAATATTCTTGTCTGGAATGCCGGAATACCTTTCCCTATATCATGCAGCAATGCGAGCAGTTTTGCTAATCGTATTCCCTCTTTTCTCGAGATCTCCATCTCATCATACACAGACCCCGGCAGCCATCTGCTCGCCAGGTATTCTATAACTCCAGCTGTGTCTTTTAAGTGGTCTAACAGCGGAAGCCACAAATTATCATTCTCTTTGCTGGCTTTTGCTGCAAGCAAGCGAATTTCAGGAATCATATATTCCCTCCTCACCAACATACATTTTTAAATTAACCATTCTTATTATATATTAGCACTCTGACCATCATTTATAAATCATTATTTATATTTTGCAAACTACTATTTGTTTTTCCTTTTTGCATAAATATGCTCACTTCTCTGTTCTTCACGTTCCTATCCGTTTTGCCATCTACAGATTATCAATCTTCACAGTGAGATAGTTTTTTGCAAAATCATCTGAACTTCCATAAATCAATCATATCATACTTTCCCATATATAGTAACCGCCAATCCGACAGATGTCGTATATATAGCCCACATAAAATCATCCATACAGTGATACTCTTTTCCAAAAAAGAAAAGCGGCTGCCCCCCGCTCAACCGCTTTAAATAATTCTTTTACCTATTATCTTCCTGCTTCTTCATCCCAGCTGCCGTTGACTTTTTCCATCTTTCTTCTGCATAGTAATTTTTTACAATACCAATTTTGCTATCAGCCAAACTCCGGCAATTCCCAAAAGCACCACCGAAAATGCCGCCGACAGTCCAAACACCAGTGTTCCAACTGCCAGTGAAATGATAAATCCAGCCAGACTCAGAACAGCTCCAAGGAGTCTTCCGCAGACACTTAAAAGCAGACCGACCACCTTAAAAACGACTACTAAAAATATAATTGCAAACAAAATCGGCGTACAACCGCCTCCTACCTATTTTCTTTTTCACCTTACGTTATGCTTCACGATAAACATATGCCAGAGTGCATCTCTGACTGACGATAGTATAGCTATTTTTCTGCCATTTGTAAATCTTATTATTCTCCCGTTTTCCGAATTTTTCTCTATGACTCCCGCCCCAGATACTCCCACACAAACCGCGATACTTCCGCCTTTTTATGGTACCTCTCCCGCACCGCATATACATGCAGCCGGGTCTTTGCACGCGTCATTGCCACATAGAACAGACGTCGTTCTTCCTCCATATCCTCGTCCAGCATCGCGCGGCTGTGCGGTGTGATGCCTTCATTGGCATCGAGAATATAGACAATGGGAAATTCCAGCCCCTTGGCACTGTGCATCGTCGCGAGCGTGATCGCGTCCGTCTCCGTCCGCCGCTGCACCGCCTGCCGGAGCAGTTCCTCCTTGTACGCGTCGATGTGTGCAAACCACTCGTCAAAGGTCTTGAAACCCGCCGCACTTTCTTTTAACTCATCGGCAGTCTCTAAAAGTTCCTCCGGCCGCATCCGCCGGAATGCCGCATACTCGATCAGATATTCGTCGTATCCCATGCCCTGGCGGATATAATTGACGGCTGCCAGAGGTGACATCCGGGCGATGGCCCGCAGATCGCCTTCCAGATTCTCGATCCGCTCGGCAATCCAGTCTTTCTCCGCATAGAATGCCTTCATCTTCTCGAACGAAACCGTCTCATCCGGCATCGCATCCCGGCTGATATAACGCTTCGGACGGTTGATGACCTGCAAAATATCTTCCCGCGCCCGGCTTCCCATGGCGATCCGGATATAGGTCAGGATATTTCGCGAAATCCAGTGTTCATAGAGGTTCGGCACCGTGTCCCGTGTCCGGAACGGCAGATTGTATTCCATCAGCTTTTCCATCAGAAAACGAGGACCAGCATTGGTCCGGTATAAAACTGCGATATCCCCCGGCCGCACTCCCGACTGCAGATACAGCTGTATCTCCCTGGCAATGGCCAGATTTTCTTCCCCCGGATCCTGCCAGAGCTTCGTGATCACGTTCTTCCCATGACGTCCCGTTGTATGGATGGCCTTTGAAAAACGTTTCTGGTTTTCTCCGATCAGCCGCAATGCCGGTGCCACGATCTCCTCGGTACTGCGGTAATTCACATCCAGAAGAATCCGTCCAGCCCCCGGATAATCCCGCTCAAACCCCAGCATAATCTCCGGTTTGGCCCCACGAAACCGGTAAATCGACTGATCATCATCGCCCACGATAAAAAGATTATCTTCCGGCTTGGCTAACATCCGCACGATCTCATATTGAAGCCGATTGATGTCCTGAAACTCATCAATCAGGATGTACCGATACCTTCTCTGCCAGGCAGACAGGATATCTTTTCTTTCCGTAAAAAGTTCCAGACACAGCACCATCATGTCATCGAAATCGATGAGTCCGGCTCGGCGCATTTTCTCTTCATAGCCTGCATAGAGCTGACGGAAAACTGCATCCGGACAGTTTTTGGAATAGTAATGTTCCAGTGCAATCCTCTCTCCCTTGACAGAGCTTATCTCACTTAAAATGGAGGCTGCAAACTCATTTTCATCCTCCGGCTCCAGACCTCCGGCCTGAGCCAGCTCCCGGACAAACTGCATCTGCTGCTCTTCCCGGACAATATTGTCAGCGGTATATCGGTATGCCAGCTTTAAGATCCTAAAAAAGATCGAATGAAAAGTACCGAAGGTGACTCTGGATCCGCCGCCGGTCAATGCTTCATACCGCTCCCGCATCTCCTCGGCTGCTGCCCGGGTAAAGGTGATTACCAGAATATCCCCCGGATCGATTCCGTACTCCTTCGTCAGATACTGGACCCGATGGGTGATCACCGTTGTTTTCCCTGATCCCGGTCCCGCCAGAACCATCATGGGACCATCTTTATGCATGATTGCCTGTGTCTGTGCTTTACTGAATGCCATTTCCTGTTTCCTTACTCCACAATTCAAGAATATCTCGGCATATTTGCTTCGAAATTCGCATTTTGACGTGCAAGACATCCTTCTGCCGCGCATCTGAAGCAAATCTGTCAAGTACAAATGTAAGAAAAGTGCGCCTTGGAATGTATTTCTCACAAAGCGCACCTTTTCACTGCTTTTCATGCATCTACGATACATGAAAAAGCAGTTATTTATTTACTACCTACTGATTTAATCTGCGAAGCCAAACTTGCTTCAAGTCGAACATCGACGGTTACGACAGCCTACTGCTGTGCCTCCAGAAGTTCAATCCCCTTCTTGATACGGCTGATCGACTCTTCCTTGCCAAGCACTTCCATGATCTCGGTCGCGCCTGCCGGCGTCATCTGCTTGCCGGATACAGCGGTACGGATCGGCCACATTACAAAGCCGGTCTTAACGCCCTCTTTGGATACATACTCGGACAGCGCCGCGTACAGGGCGTCGTTGGAGTAATCTTCCTGTGCTTCCAGAATCGGCAGAACATCTTTTAATACCTTTAAGGATGTCTCCAGATTGGTCTTCATCTTCTTGTGAACATACATCTGCGGATCATACTCCGGCAGTGTCTCAAAGAAATCGATGTGTCCCTCGATATCCGGGAAAATCTCGATTCTCGTCTTCACCATCGCCGCGATCTTCTTCAGATCCAGATCCTTGGTGATTACTTTTTTGATGTACGGCTCTGCCATTTCATAGAACTTATCAAAATCCATCGCCTTGATGTACTCGCCGTTCATCCATTTCAGTTTTACCATATCGAAAACAGCCGGAGATTTGCTGATATTCTTGTAGTTGAACTCTTTTACCAGCTCGTCTAAGGAGAAAATCTCCTGATTATTTTCCGGTGACCAGCCAAGCAGGGCAACGAAGTTGACAACTGCCTCGGAAACGAAGCCCTGATCGATCAGATCCTGATAGGAAGAATGACCGCTTCGCTTGCTCAGCTTCTTGTGCTCCTCGTTCGTGATGGTCGGGCAGTGCACATAAACCGGAACCTTCCATCCGAATGCGTCGTACAGACGGTTGTACTTCGGTGAAGAAGACAGGTACTCGTTACCGCGGACTACATGGGTGATCTGCTGTAAATGATCGTCCACCACATTTGCGAAGTTGTAGGTCGGGAATCCATCCGATTTGATTAAAACCATATCGTCCAGCTCGGAGTTATCTACGGAAATATCCCCGTAAATCTCATCGTGGAAGGTAGTCTTTCCCTCGGTCGGATTGTTCTGACGGATGACAAACGGCTTTCCTGCCTTTAAGTTTGCCTCTACCTCTTCCTTGGAAAGGTGCAGGCAGTGCTTATCATAGGTCATGATCTCTTCGCCGTTTACTTCTCTCTTTAAGCTGTTTAAGCGTTCCTGATCGCAGAAACAGTAATAAGCTTCGCCTTTATCAATCAGCTTCTTCGCATATTCCATGTAGATGCCCTGTTTCTGACGGTCGCTCTGTACATACGGGCCAACCGGACCTCCGATGTCCGGACCTTCGTCATGCTTCAGTCCGGTATCGCGCATCGTATTGTAAATGATCTCGGTCGCGCCTTCAACGAAACGCTCCTGATCGGTATCCTCGATTCGCAGGATAAAATCGCCGCCCTCATGTTTTGCAATCAGGTATGCGTATAATGCAGTTCTTAAGTTTCCTACATGCATTTTGCCTGTCGGGCTCGGTGCGTATCTGGTTCTGATCTTTGTCATACTTTTCACACGGCTGTCTGGAAGCTTATGTTCCAAACAGTTTTTCCTTTCCTAGAAATAATTAAAATATTGGAATTATAAAATAAAGTAACTGTTCCGTAAGTCTGCGCATTTACTGCGCTGACCATACGAAAACATGGGCCAGCAGGCAGGTAATTTATATCACGCCTTCATATTCAGCAGATGGCACGCCAGCTGGAAATAAATCATCAGGCTGCACGCATCCACGATCGTCGTGATCATCGGCGACGCCATGATCGCCGGGTCGAGGTGGATCGTCTTCGCCGCAATCGGAAGCACACATCCGATCGTCTTCGCGATGATAACCGTGCAGAACAGGCTGATAACTACCGTCAGGCAGATGAGTACCTGCCCCGGATACTGGATCATCAGGCGCACGAAATTGACAAGCGCCAGAGAAAGTCCACAGAGCATTCCCACGCGGATTTCTTTCCACATAACTTTCAGAATATCCGCCGGTTCTACCTCGCCGACCGCCATACCACGGATTATCATCGTGCTCGCCTGGCTGCCGGAGTTTCCGCCCGTATCCATCAGCATCGGAATAAACGTAACCAAAAGCGGAATTACCGAAAAGGCATTCTCATATTTTAACAAAATACCGCCGGTCACCATACTGCTCAACATCAGGATCATCAGCCACGGAATACGGTTTCTCGCGAGCTGGAACACGCCCGTCTTCAGGTACGGCTTCTCACTCGGCAGCATCGCCGCCATCTTCTCGAAGTCCTCCGTCGCCTCCTGCTCCATGACATCCATGACATCATCGACCGTGATGATGCCGACCAGACGGTCTTCACCGTCCACAACCGGTAAACTCAAGAGGTTGTACTCATTGAACGTCTCCACAACCTTTTCCTGGTCTTCCGTCGTATACGCCTTGATCACATGCGGATCCATGATATCGCCCATGAGCGCCGCATAATCATTCATCAGAAGATCCTTGACCGTCACAACGCCCTCTAAGCGGCGTTTTTCATCCATGACGTAGCAGGTGTAAATCGTCTCCTTGTCCACGCCATATTTCCGGATATAATCAAATGCCTGCTCCACCGTCATATTTTTCTTGAGTCCCACGTACTCCGCCGTCATAACGCTTCCGGCACTGTTTTCCGGGTAATTGAGGAACTGGTTGATCAGTTTTCTCGTATCCGGGCTGGAGTTCTGAAGTACGCGCCGCACGATCGTCGCCGGCAGCTCCTCCAGCATATCGACCGCATCATCGACATACAGGTCGTCAATGATGGCACGCAGCTCATTATCCGTAATACTGGTAATGATGTGCTGCTGCTGTTCGACTTCCAGACAGGCAAATACCTCCGATGCCAGCTCTTTCGGCAGCATACGGAATACAACGACCGTCTTTTCTGAATCCAATTCTTCGATAAATGAGGCAATATCCACCTCATTCATCTCGACCAGCTGGCTTTTCAGCTCCCGATACTTCTTCCCGGACAGCAGAGCCAGCAGCTCTTCTTTCTTCTCTTCTTCTAACATTCCCGTCTCCTTCCAAAATATTGTCATTTTGGAAATCGGACAGGCTGCTCCTTTCCTGCTCCTGCACACAGGCAGAATGCCGGAAACTTATCCACAGATGCGGCAGTGTACACAAGGAATCCGCTGTTTGCAGCTGTCATTCCTGCAAATGCATGTGTACGCTGCCTTCGGTTCTGGGTAGCTGCCGTCTGATTCCGCCTTATGACTCCGGCTTTCCATTGTGTTCACTCCTCTCCTGATTTTCTCGCATGAAAACATCCGGCAGATTGATGCTCGATACCGGATGTCTCTTTTTATTATAATAATTGAATGAAAAAATAGCAATCTTTTTATCGAAGTTATCCAAAAAAACGTTGTAAAAAAGTAATTGTTCACGGGTAGACACTTTGGGAACCAAAAATGCCGCTCAGATACCACCACGGCGGCAGCAGCTTTCGCACACCCGCGGCTCCCGGCAAAAAGAGCGAAGCGTCAAAAAAGATCGGACAGAGCAGGAGGCTCGCAAGGATAAACACCGGAATCAGCGCCGCCAGAAATCCCGGCTTCCGGCAGACTGCCAGGCATCCAAAGGCATACATGGTCACGAAGAAGAGATAAAAAAGCAGCTTTCCCGCCTCTAAAAGCGGCTCTGCCCCATTTCCCGACGCCAGAAGCGCCGCATAGGCCGAAATGGATGCTAAAAAGACAAATGCCGCGATCTCCGCCGTCTGCAGCAGCCACCGCTCCCGGCTCCGGACCGCCGCATAAAGCCCGCGCTCTGCATCCTCGCCCGCCATGACAGCTGCCGCCAGCCCCATGATAAAAAGGAAAACCGCCGTCAGCCCGCGCACCGGAAAGACCACCTTCATCGCCCCTGTCTGCAGTGCCGTTCCTCCCTGTAAGGTCTGATAATCAAAGGTAAAGGTGCTTCCGTTGCTGCGGTATTTTTCATAGAGTTTCATCAGCACGCCGCACGCCTTTTCCCGCGCCTCCGTCGTCTGGCAGCGCGCCATCACCGTCTGGAATGCCGCTCCATTTTTCCCATAATCTGCCAGCAGTTCCCGCCCGTACACCTCGAACAGTTCAGAAAATATCTTTTCTGATATAATTTTCTCTGCCACCGTGGACGGCGACACCAGCACGCGGACCGCACGGGTATAATGCCCCTCGTCCAGCCGTTCTTTTAATCTCTCTGGAAACAGGTAGGCGCACTCCGCCCGTCCGGTCATAACCGCCTTCTTTGCCTCTTCCTCCGTCCCGCACGGATAAAAGAAAAATGAACGGCTCTCTTCCGATTCCAGTCTTTCTGCAAGCGCCTGATTCCATGCATCCGTTCCCGGACAGAGCGCCACCGCGATCCGCCCGGAATCCCGTTTTTCCACCTGATGGAGCACGCCCATTCCCAATGGAAAAATCAGAAGAAATAGGAGGAACACCGGGCGGTAAAGAGCCCGCCGCAGCGTCATTCCAAACATACAGAACCACCACGCCAGCTTCCGCATCCGTCAATCCCTCCTTTTTCCGGCGGCAAGCGCCATTGCAAAGCATGCCAATGCAGCCGCTGCCAGTTTCCACAGCACCGAAACCGCCCCTGTCTCCTCGCCCGAAGCAATAAAGCGGATTCCATCCATCCAGAGCGCCGTCACCGTCATATTTCCGACTTTCTGAACCAGTTCCGGCAGAAAGACGGACGGGATGATGCCGCCCGCCAGAAAGAGAAATACCACACTGACCGCAAACAACGTCAAAATCGCCGCTGCCGAACTTCTGCACACCTCATAAAACAGCAGAATCCACGCCGAAACTGCCGCGCAGGTCAGCCCCCACGCCGCCAGTTCTTCCCGCCCCGCCAGCGCATATCCCTTCTGCACCGCCCAGCCATAGCCGCCCGCTGTGACTGCCATCAGAAGAAGCGTCATGCACAAGCATTTGCAGAAAAGCGGATACCACCGCCGGATCCCGATGCGCCGAAGCCCCTGTTCCAGCGCCTCCGTCTGGGGAGCCAGAAACGGTGCTGCCGGGATTCCGGTAAGAATCATCAGAAATACAATCCCCGAAATTCCATAAAAGACCGCCGTCGATACATTCCCTGCAGCGCTGACCGTTTTCTTCCGGAAAAGTGCCTCGCGGTTCATCGCATATTTTAAAAAGATACGGTTCAAATCCTGTTCAGACACCGAAATCTGTTCCGGCACTCCCTGGATATTTAAACATTCATTTGCCGCGTAGATCGCCGCCTGCGAAGTGCCAAGCATCGAACTGCCCGACTCTGCCAGTTCCCGGAAAACAGCGCCTTCCAGCCCGCTCTCATCCGGAAACCAGATCGTGGCTGGCTGGTTCGTACCGTCCAAAATGCCGCGCGCCATGCCGGACGGCACCTCGAAAACCGCTTGAAGCTCCCCGCTTTTCATCTTTTGAAACGCTTCATCGTGTTCCAGATACGAAAAGTCGCAGAGACTTTCCACGCTGTCCAGCGAGGCAATCATTTTGGTTATCTTTTCCGAAAGCGCATCGTCCTCCGGAAGCACCACGCCCACCTCGATTTTCTTTAAAGATGTTTCCCCATATAAAACCTTAGACGCCGAAAATGCCGCCATGCCGACGAGCAGCACCATCACCGCCAGCCCTGCCAGAAAATACGGCAGCTGGCGGAGCAGGCGCTTTCCGGTCAGCAGCAGATATATCATATATGTTCGCATTTTCCGCCGCCTATGACATGACTTTCAGGAGAATTGCGAACAGGTTGCCTGTTATCTCCGTTGTGACCTGGTTATAATCCTCCTCGGAGGAAGCCAGCACATCAAATGGAACGCCGTCCGGCTGCGCGATCTCATCCTCCAGCGGGTTGACATAATAGGAACCGGCAAATTCAACATAAGAACTGCTTCCATTTAACAATGTCGTTTCCAGACGCAGGGAATCCATATCGATATGGACGCTCTCGCCCTTCGAAAGCTCGCTGACCGCGCCATTCGCCGTGAGCGACGCCTGAGACGCACCATTACTCTGCAGATCCAGCTTTACCTCATAGCTGCCGTCCGCGATCTGATAGTCGCCATCCAGGATAAACTGGTATTTCTCTTCGTCGCCTTGCAGGGTCGCAATTACCTGACCACTCCAGCTCTTTCCAGCCTCGTAAGCGCCTGTTTTATCCAGGGAAACCGTGATAATCTGACCGTCCGAATCCTCAATATTTAACGCCCCATTCACATTCGACAGCATGTTGTAACCGCCGCCAAAGGAAACATCGCCGTAAAAACGGACATTTTCTTCCTCAACCGTTGCATCCGTCTCATAGGAAAATCCAGCCATTTTGCCGTCTTTTCTCACATAGACATCCATCGTCACATCCCCGATGGTATTTTCCATTTCCTCTACCAGATTGTCCAGCACCGCTTCCGCCTGGGCCCAGAGTTCCTTCTGCTGTTCCTCCGGATCCACGCTCTCTCCGTCCCCGTCCGCTGCATAGATGCCGCTTGCGCCGCCTGCCAGTTCCAGATAGCGCACCACATCCTGCTTGAGCGTCTCATCGTTCAGGAAAAATTCTCTCGTCGTCTTTGCAAAGCTGATCAGCGCATCCTTCGGCAGAGTCACATGGTAACCGCGGCAGTTCTCGCTCTGTCCGTCGATCGTAAACTCTTTTTTGTCATTCTTAGTGACGGTCATAGCCGCTTTGAGGTCATCAATCGCCTTGCTTCCCTCTTTGTAGCGGTTCCAGAGTGCTTTCAGATCCAGCATCGGCTCCTCGTCCGAAAGCGCTTCCTTGTACTGTCCCAGATAATTTGCCAGCCCCTCAATATCAATCCCCTGCTCTTCGAGCTTCTGCGCCGCATACGGAGAATTAATGAGCTGTCCTTCCAGATCATTGGCATAGTCAAGGGTAAACATACGGCTGGAAAGTACCGGAATCGCCGCCATGATCTGTGTATCATCCATGTAAAGCTGTGCGTCCGCCAATTCTCCTCCGCCATACTGCAAGGAAAGATTTAGCAGCTGCCGTCCGCTGTCCACATCGCGCTTCACATCCAGACCGATGCCCGCACCGCTCATCTGGTTCAGGGATTCATCGGAAATACCTGTCATACTTAACTCCATCCCCGTCTGCGCGGATCCCTTCTGTAAAAGGTCTTCCAGCTCTTTCGTCCCAAAGATCTCCTCAGACGGATTTAACTGCCCTTCCGCCGTGATGCTCTTGAACGCATCGATCACTGTGTCCTTCGGATCTGCCTGATGGCTGAGCATCACACCGCCGCCGATCACGGCCACCGCTGCGGCTGCTCCGGCTGGAATGAGCCATTTCTTCCTGCTGGAACCATTTCCGCCCGTTCTGCCACCTGCAGCATTTCCACCGATTTCAGCGCCAGCTGTTCCGCCTGCACCGGTTCCATCCGCTGTGTTAGATGCGGCCGTAAGCGCCTGCGCCGCTGCCTCTGCCGGGTTTAGTGGGGTTGAATTGTTTGACATGTTTGTATTGTTTGCATTGTTTGTGTTGTTTGTGTTGTTTCCCTCTTTCACCTTGTACCTCCTCCTGTTTTCTCACTCTTAAAACGTTACTGTTCACGCATACGTGCCCAGTAACCTTAAAACCTCTGTATCAGCTCCCGCGCCGAAAGCCCTGCCTCCGTCGGAACCAGCACACCGTCCTTTAATACATAAAGGGTTGTACACGCCCCTATCTCTCCCATCTCATGGGATGTTAAAAGAACTGTCCCCCCTGCTTTCACATAGCTCCTGATATAAGTCAGGATCTGCTCCTTGGCCTCCAGGTCAAGCGCTGCCCCCGGTTCATCGAGAATCAGGATATCCGCGCGTCCGGAGAGTGCCGCCGCGATGCTCAGCCTCTTTTTCTCTCCGCCTGAAAGCCGTCCCGCCTGCGTTTTCAAGAATCGGTCCACGCCCAGCACATGACCGACGCCGCATTCCAGATCCCGCTCCATCTCCCGCCGTTTCCCCCGGAACCAGAGACGGTAATTATCAAATGCCGTCAGCTCCGGGATCAATGGATTTTCCTGAGGCACATAGGCGATTTTTTCTTCTAATAGACGATGTCTTCCAAGCGCCTCCTGCCCGTCAATCCGAATACTCCCCCGATCCGGCTTGCGGATCCCCGCGAGGATCGAGAGCAGCGTCGTCTTGCCGCATCCATTTCCGCCGACAATCCCGATGCATTCCCCTGGATTTGCCCGAAAAGAGACATTTTTTAGGATCGTCCTTCCGCGGTACCGTTTTTCTATCCCTGTTACCTCTAACATATTTTTCCTCTTTGTAAAGTAAAAAGGAACACCGCAAAGCAGAAGCGAACCGCTTCTCTGCCTTGCAGCATTCCTTACTTTATCTGGTCTGCGCCGCAGTGATGCAGGCACATTGATTTTATGATGGATGATTGCAGCACATCGTGTGCATTTGCAATCTATTTATTATTTATTTTCAGCCAGATCGCCTGGTTTCATGCTCAGGTTGATACGCCCCATCTTATCGACCTCGATTACCTTTACAGTAACTTCATCGCCGATGTTGACAACATCCTCTACCTTCGCTACGCGCTTGTCCGAAAGCTTGGAAATATGAACCATACCATCCTTGTTCGGAGCCAGCTCTACGAATGCACCAAAATTCATGATACGGACAACGGTACCTGTCAGAATCTGACCCGGCTCGATGTCGGTCACGATGCCCTTGATGATGGAAACTGCCTTGTCGATCATTGCCTGATCGGTGCCGCATACAGATACGCTGCCATCGTCCTCGATATCGATCTTAACGCCGGTCTGCTCGATGATCTTGTTGATTACCTTGCCCTGTTTGCCGACTACATCGCCGATCTTCTGCGGATCGATGGAGATCTGAACGATCTTCGGAGCATACTGGCTGACGGTCTTTCTCGGCTCGGAGATAACCGGAGCCATAACTTCATCCAGAATGTAGAGTCTTGCCTCTCTCGTCTTAGCGATTGCCTCCTCGATGATCGGGCGGGTCAGACCGTGGATCTTGATATCCATCTGGATGGAAGTAATACCCTTGTGAGTGCCGCCTACCTTGAAGTCCATATCGCCGAAGAAGTCTTCCAGACCCTGGATATCGGTCAGAACGATGTAATCATCATCGGTGTCGCCTGTTACCAGACCGCAGGAAATACCAGCTACCGGAGCTTTGATCGGTACACCTGCTGCCATCAGGGACAGAGTGGATGCACAGATACTTGCCTGGGAGGTAGAACCATTGGATTCCATCGTCTCAGATACGGTACGGATTGCATACGGGAACTCTTCCGCAGTCGGAAGTACCGGCACAAGCGCACGCTCCGCCAACGCACCATGACCGATCTCACGGCGTCCCGGTCCTCTGGACGGTTTGGTTTCGCCTACGGAGTAGGACGGGAAGTTGTAATGGTGCATATATCTCTTGGATGTCTCGTTCTCATCCAGTCCGTCGATCTTCTGTGCCTCGGACAGCGGAGCCAGTGTACAGATATTTAAAATCTGTGTCTGTCCACGGGTGAACATACCGGAACCGTGTACACGCGGCAGAATGTCGATCTCTGCTGCCAGCGGACGGATCTCGGTAATACCGCGGCCATCCGGACGCTTGTGATCTTTGAGGATCATCTTGCGGACAGTCTTCTTCTGGTACTGATATACAGCCTCACCCAGAACAGCCAGCCACTCCTCGTTATCAGCGAATGCCTCTTCCAGGCGCTCAGTGATTGCGCGGATATTCTCTTCTCTCTTCTGTTTCTCGTCTGTAAATACAGCCTCTTCCATCTCTTCCTGCGGAACCAGCTCACGAATCGCTGCAAACAGCTCTTCCGGAACTGCACAGCTCTCGTAGGAATGTTTCGGCTTGCCGCACTCTGCTACGATGGTGTCGATGAATTTGATGATCTCCTGGTTTACTTCGTGTGCCTTGAAGATCGCATCGATCATGATGTTCTCCGGAACTTCCTTTGCGCCAGCCTCGATCATGATAACCTTCTCGCGGGTGGAAGCAACGGTCAGAGCCATATCAGATACTTTCTTCTGTGCGTTAGTCGGGTTTACGATAAACTCGCCGTCGATCATGCCGATCTGGGTGGTCGCACACGGACCATCAAACGGGATATCGGAAATGCAGGTTGCGATTGCAGAACCTAACATCGCGGTATACTCCGGGCTGCAGTCCTGGTCAACGGATAATACGAGGTTATTTAAGGTAACATCGTTGCGGTAATCCTTCGGGAACAGCGGACGCATCGGACGGTCGATAACACGTGCCGTCAGAACTGCGTTCTCAGATGCCTTTCCCTCTCTCTTGTTAAATCCGCCCGGAATCTTTCCGACCGAATACATCTTCTCCTCAAACTCAACGCTTAACGGGAAGAAATCAATACCGTCACGCGGCTTGTCAGAAGCTGTCGCGGTTGATAATACGGTTGTATCTCCATAATGCATAAATGCAGCACCATTTGCCTGAGCTGCTACACGGCCAACATCCACTGTTAAAGTTCTGCCAGCCAGTTCCATCGAAAAACTCTTGTACATCTCATATCTCCTTTCATCTTGTTTTGCAGAAGAACCTTCACATTCTCATACGCCGCTTTCGGTTCCAAAAGTGCCTTTCTGTGAAAAGTAATACCGAAACTACTGCTCTGCCCGCAAATATGTTTTTCTGCTTTACGGGTACAGCAGCGGTCTCGGACTTTTCTTCTACATAAACAACTAGGGTGGATTGCTCCACCCTATACGTTTTAATCTTAATTACTTTCTGATGCCTAACTTCTCGATCAGTGCACGGTATCCTTCCAGATCGGATTTCTTTAAGTAATCCAGAAGACCACGTCTCTGTCCTACCATCTTCAGAAGTCCGCGGCGGGAATGATGATCCTTCTGATTGGATTTTAAATGCTCTGTAAGCTCAGCGATTCTAGCGGTCAGAATTGCGATCTGAACCTCCGGTGAACCTGTATCGCCTGCTTTTCTTCCGTACTGTTCGATAATAGCTGCTTTCTTTTCCTTTGAAATCATTGTGATTTCCTCCTTAAAATAATTATTCTTACCGTATGCTAAGTTTATGTCGGAGTCGTCAAAAAACTGAGCACCGGCGGACTCATACCTAGTTAGTATAACACAATATGTTTTCGGTGTAAATCATTTTATGCAGGTTTTTTCTCGATTTTATTCCCGTTTCTTCCTATGCTCCTGGTCCCACTGCAATATTTCCACCATTATCCCCCGAAGGACCTCCCGGTCCTGCCTGGGTCGGTGCCGCAGTCTCCGGCGCTTTCGTCTCCGCCTGCGTCGGCGCTGTGGTCGGTGCCGGACCCGGTGCCTGTGTTTCTGCCGGTGCTGGCGCCTGCGTCTCTGGCGGAGCTGCTGTTTCTGCTGGCGCCTGCGTCTCTGCCGGCTTCGTCTCCGCCGGTTTTGCCGTACCGCTCGTCGTACTCTTCTCCGTACCAGGCAGATTGTAGCAGATCACCGGAGTTCCTGCCGAAATATTGTCAAAGATCGTCTTTGCAACACTCGGCGGCAGGTTGATACAGCCGTGGGAACCGCCCGTCTTGTAAATCGTACCGCCAAAACTGCTTCTCCACTTCGCATCATGCATACCGATACCATTATTGAACGGCATCCAGTAATTAACCGGCGTCCGGTAATTTTCACCCTTCAGGACCGCATTTTTCTGCTTATATGCCAGCGGATACGAGCCTGCCGGGGTTCCCCAGCCTTTCGCCAGGTTTCCAGATACGAAATCCGACTCTACCACCAGCTTTCCTTCTTTATAGAAGAAAAGGTGCTGTCCGGTCAGGTTGATCTCCACGTAAGTATCGCCGTAGTCATTTGCCCCATGGCTCGCCGCCTTCTGGGAATACTCCGGCTCACGCGTCGTACTCTCGCCGGAGGCAATTATCGCTGCCAGCGCTTCCGTCTCTGCCGCCTGGTTGATCTTCCAGCCATACGTTCCGCCGCTTACCTGAATCGTGGAACCATACGATGTTTTCAATGTTTTCGCTTTGTTTGAAGTATTGTGTGCTTTCGCCATCTCAGACACGTACTCCGACACCTTGGAGGAATCTACCGAAACACTTCCGTCTGCATTGGCAATCAGCCACGCATGAATCTGATCTCCATTTAAGGTCTCCGTCGAATCGCCAAACTGGTATGTCACGCTCATTTTCGCGTATTTATTCATCTTATCCAGCTGTTCTGCCAGAGATGCATCGTCTTTCAATACCGTCGGCTTCTTATAGACATCTGCTTCCTCCAGCGATAAATGATCCTGCAGATTCTCGATCGCACCCGTTACCGCCTGTGTCAGCTTCTCCGCCTCGACTGCCGTTCCTTCCTGTTCGGGCTCAATCGAATATCCCTGTCCGGACACATACTCAGAAATCTTTGCATTGACCGGTTCTACCGCTTTCTCCGGGTCTAAACACGATAAATTCCGGATCTGACTTTCCAGCGCCGCATCGTCATACGCCACCATCGTTCCGATCGTATATTCTTCCTGTTTCATATGCCACAGCCATGCGAACGGGTTCTGCGCCGCTACCATCTTTTCCAGGCTGCCGTCAAACTCCGCATGCAGCTTGATATCGGTTCCGGCGATGGTTTCTGTCTGATTATTTCTCTCATCGATCGTCAGTGTATAACCATTCACACCTTCCGCAATCAGTTCCTGCACCTCTGCCGCTGTCTTTCCGGACGCGTCAACACCGTTGATCTGCGTATTCGGAAAGAACCGGGTCTTATATTTCTGGGACATTCCCACATAGACGCCTCCGGCTGCCACGAGCAGAATGCCCGCCGTACAGGCAGCGATCCACGCCGCCTTTTTACCGTTTTTTCTATGCTCAGCTTTCAGAGCTGCCTTTTCCGGGGTGGCTTCCGTCCAGGATGCCGTCTTTCCGGAATCCTGTCCCCGCTGCGGCGCCGCATGGGCTGCCTCCCGCCCTGTACCCGCGCTCTGATTTCCACGGGCGCGGCTGCGCTTTCGACTGGCTGTCTCCTCCGGCTCTTTCTCCGGCAGGCGTTCCGGCTCTTCCCACCGGTTCTGATCCTGACGCTCTGGCTGGTGTATGTTTTCCATGTCCAGCTCTGCTTCCCTTAGGATCCGTTCTTCCATATCCCGGTCGAAATAATCATCATCCAAATAGCCCTCATCCGGCTCATCCAGATAATCTTCATCTTCCAGCATAATCTCCCGGCTGTTCATCGCCGTATTTCGTCTCACCGGCTCCCGCCCATCTTCGCGGCTGCCGGAACGTGAATTTTTATTCAAATTCCCGTTTCTATCTGTCATCTTCCTATTCTCCCTTTAAAAATCCAATACGGGTTCCTATTCCCGGAAGGACCTGCCATTCAAGTAATGATTTTATCATTTGGCATATTTTTCTGACAAAAATCCATGCTATCTGTGTTGCTGGTCCTCCATCGTCCTATTGTATATAAGTTTTAAACGGAAGTCAACTTACAAAACTCTGTCATTTTCTGGTATATTCTGTTACGTTTCTGTTCACGGGTAGGCACTTTTGGAACCGAAAGTGCCGTAAGAAAACGTGGTGGCAGCAGGAATTTGCCGTATTTAAATGCGAAGCCACGGCAAATTCCGTTACTGGTCACGTATGCGTGAACAGTAACTATATTCTGTTACAGAACGCGTAATGGGACGTAATTTTCTATGAAACAGAAACAAAGAGCTGCCGCGCCGCATTTTTATGTCAGCCCGACAGCTCTTTTCTATTTTTGTCCTGTCCGTATTCTATTTCTCCAGCTTTCCGAACAGTCCTTTCTTCTTATGTTTCTCGCCCTCCGGTGCAATTCCGTTCATGGCATCGTCAAACTTGCGAAGCGCTTCCTTCTGTGCCTCGGTCATGCGCTCCGGAACCTGTACCACCAGCGTCACGAAATGGTCGCCGCGCACGTTGCGGTTACGCAGGGACGGAACACCTTTTCCTTTCAGACGGACTCTCGTATCTGTCTGGGTTCCCGGTTTGACCTCATACTCTACCTCGCCGTCCACCGTCTTGATGCGGATCGGACCGCCGAGTGCTGCTTTCACGAAGGAAATCGGCACAGTTGAGTAGATTGTTGTATCCTGACGCTTGAAGACCGGGTGCTGGGATACCACTACTTCTACCAGTAGATCTCCGCGCGGACCGCCGTTGGTACCCGGTTCGCCATTGCCGCGGTCACGCAGCATCTGACCGTTGTCAATACCTGCCGGGATCGTCACTTTGATCTTCTTTCTCTTCGCTACATAGCCGGTTCCGTAGCAATCCGGGCATTTATCCTTGATGATCTTTCCGGTTCCGTTGCAATCCGGACAGGTCTGTACATTCTGAATCTGACCAAAGAACGACTGCTGCGTGTACATGATCTTGCCTTTACCGTTACATTTCGGACAGGTCTGCGGCTGGGTTCCCGGTTTTGCACCCGTTCCATGGCATTTCTCACAGGTTTCCTTTAAGTTTAACTCCAGCTCTTTTTCACAGCCGAAGATCGCTTCTTCAAAAGTAATCCGCACACTGGTACGCACATCCGCGCCGCGCATCGGTCCGTTGCTTCTGCCGCCGCGGCTGCGTCCGCCGCCAAAAATATCTCCGAAGATATCTCCGAAAATGTCTCCCATATCGCCGCCGTTGAAATCAAAACCACCGAATCCGCCAGCGCCGCCTGCACCGCCGTCAAAAGCCGCATGGCCGAACTGATCATACTGACGTCTCTTCTCCGGATCACTCAGTACGCTGTAGGCCTCCGATGCCTCCTTAAATTTATCGGCTGCCGCCTGATCGCCCGGATTTGCATCCGGATGATATTTTTTGGCCAGGGTTCTGTATGCTTTTTTGAGTGTCGCATCGTCCGCATCTTTCGGGACGCCTAAGACCTCATAGTAATCTCTCTTACTCTCTGCCATTTCAGCTCTTCCTTCCCAAAATCCGCCGGTACATTTGACCGCATCCGGCAGAGTTTCTATCGTATCTATTTATCTTCCCACAACGTAACTGTTCAGTACCTTCACAGTCACGCGCAAAAATCCATTAAAAATTGCCTACGGCAATGGGATTTTTGCCTGCTGACCCATGTTTTCGTACGGTCAGCGCAGTAAATGCGCAGACCTACTGAACAGTTACCCCACAACCTACAAATGGGGGTCTGCCGCAGATTCCTGCGACAGCCCCTCACTGCGTTTTTCTATTGATACCCCGATGCCCCGGATTGCTCCGCACTGCGTGCTCCCGCAATCCTCAAAAGCATTCGTAATCCGCTCATTTTTCTTTGAAAAATGGCTGCTTATTATATTATACCTCTTTAAAGTCGCCGTCAACTACATTATCGTCGTGCGGTGCACTTCCTGCATCAGCTGCACCCTGAGCACCGCCCTGTGCTCCTGCTGCGCCAGCTGCCTGTGCCTGCTCGTAAACCTTGCTGAAGAGTGCCTGTGCGCTGTTCATCAGTTTTTCCTTGCCAGCCTTGATTTCATCAATCTGTGCATCGGTCATCTGGTCGATCGGAGCTTTGTTGATAGCCTCTTTCAGTGCATTTAAGTCAGCTTCTACGGCTGCTTTATCGTTTGCATCGATCTTATCGCCTACATCCTGCAGAGCTTTCTCGGTCTGGAATACCATGGAGTCAGCTTCATTTCTTGCATCGATGCCCTCTTTTCTCTTCTTATCCTGTGCCTCGTACTCAGCTGCCTCTTTGACTGCCTTATCGATATCGGAATCGGACATATTGGAACCAGAGGTAATCGTGATGTGCTGCTCTTTACCTGTACCAAGGTCTTTTGCAGATACATTTACGATACCGTTTGCATCAATATCGAAGGTAACCTCAATCTGCGGAACACCTCTTCTTGCCGGAAGAATGCCATCCAGACGGAAGGTTCCCAGTGTCTTGTTGTCCTTTGCGAACTGTCTCTCGCCCTGTACAACGTGGATATCAACAGCGGTCTGGTTATCGGCTGCGGTAGAGAAGATCTGGCTCTTCTTGGTCGGGATTGTGGTATTTCTCTCAATCAGTCTGGTTGCTACACCACCCATAGTCTCGATGGACAGGGACAGCGGAGTTACATCCAGAAGAAGGATATCACCGGCACCGGCATCGCCAGCCAGCTTACCACCCTGGATAGCTGCACCGATTGCTACGCACTCATCCGGGTTTAAGGATTTGCTCGGCTCTTTACCAGTCAGACGTTTTACTTCTTCCTGTGCTGCCAGCATACGTGTGGAACCACCTACCAGAAGTACTTTGCTTAACTCAGAAGCAGTGATACCAGCATCTTTCAGTGCGTTCTGTACCGGAATTGCGGTTCTCTCGATTAAGTCTCTGGTCAGCTCATCAAATTTAGCTCTGGTCAGGTTCATATCCAGATGCTTCGGTCCCTCGCTGGTTGCAGTGATGAACGGAAGGTTGATATTGGTTGTAGTTGCGGAAGAAAGCTCTTTTTTCGCTTTCTCAGCTGCTTCTTTCAGTCTCTGAAGCGCCATCTTATCAGCGGAAAGGTCTACACCCTCTGCTTTCTTGAACTCGTCGATCATCCACTGGGTAATACGGTTATCGAAATCATCGCCGCCCAGATGTGTATCGCCGTTGGTTGCCAGAACCTCGATAACGCCGTCACCGATCTCGATGATGGAAACATCGAATGTACCGCCACCTAAGTCATATACCATGATCTTCTGCTCTTTCTCATTATCAAGGCCATACGCAAGCGCTGCTGCCGTCGGCTCGTTGATAATTCTCTTTACATCCAGACCAGCGATCTTACCTGCATCCTTGGTTGCCTGACGCTGTGCGTCGTTGAAGTAAGCCGGAACAGTAATAACTGCCTCGTTTACCTTCTCGCCCAAGTAGCTCTCTGCATCTGCTTTCAGCTTCTGAAGAATCATCGCGGAAATCTCCTGCGGCGTATATTTCTTGTCATCAATGGTTACTTTGTAGTCGCTGCCCATGTGTCTCTTGATAGAAGAAATGGTCTTCTCAGCGTTGGTAACTGCCTGACGCTTTGCCGGCTCGCCGACCAGTCTCTCGCCTGTCTTTGTAAATGCCACAACGGACGGTGTGGTACGGATACCTTCTGTATTTGCGATAACAACCGGTTTACCACCTTCCATAACGGCTACACAACTGTTTGTTGTACCTAAGTCAATACCGATAATCTTGCTCATAGTTATTTCCTCCTGAAATTATCTTTTTCTGGCAGTTCTCTTTCTCCTCATGGGAGCTAAATTCTGCCGCCTGTCTGTCTATATTATATCAAATCAACCACCAGCACCGAATTCTGGGTGCCAGCTGTCTACGTGTTACCTATTTTAATTTGCCACTTTTACCATGCTGTGGCGAACCACGCTGTCGCGGTATACATAGCCTTTCTGGAACTCCTCGGCTACCACATTCTCACCCAGGTTTTCATCCTCAATATGCATCACTGCATTGTGGAAGTTCGGATCAAATGGCTGACCAACCGCTTCGATTGGCTTTACACCTGCATCACCCAGTGTTTTTACGAGCTGCTTGTAAACCTTATCCATGCCCTCGGCGAAAGCACTTTTTTCTTCGCCCTCCGGGATGGTCGCCAGACCACGCTCGAAATTGTCCACCACCGGGAGAATCTTCTCGATGATGTCCTTTGCGCCAATCTCATACATCGCTGATTTTTCTTTCTCCGTTCGTTTCCGGAAATTGTCAAATTCAGCCATCGTGCGCTTCAGGCGATCCGTCAGCTCCTCGATCTGCTCATCTTTCTTATCCTTCTTCTTGGAGAAAAATCCTTTTTTCTCTTTTTCTATCTCCGGCGCTTGTGCGTCTTCCGAAGAAGCTTCCTTTTCCTTCACTGCCTCAGCTTCTGCCTGGGTTTCTGTTTCTTTTACCTGCTCCTCATTTGCCGCCTCGGCTGCTTTGGAATCTATCTCTGTCTTTGCCATGTCTCTCACCTCTTTATTTTGCACATCCGTGCTACTCGGTATCTTTATGATTGAATGTCTGATCGAGCTGGCTCTTTAATGAGCGCAGGGTCGATACAACTTTGTCATAATCCATTCGTTTCGGTCCAACGATTCCTATCGTTCCCCGAAGTCCGTCCCCCAATTCATAATTGGCAGTAACGATACTGCAGTCCTTCATCGACTGCACCTGTGTCTCACTTCCGATGTAGACCTGAATCTCATTTTTCTTATCGCTGTCCGCATCGTCCTCGGTAAGAATCTCTCTCCAGAGGTCTTTCTGCTCCAGTGTCCCGATGAGCTGGCTGGCTTTCGCGCCATCGCTCAGTTCTGGATATTTGAAAATGTTCGTCGTACCTTCGGTGTAAATCTGTAAATCTTCCTCGCCGGAACGAATCGCCTCGGCCACCTCGCTTAGTACCACATCCACGATGTGGCTGCGCTCGCCTGCCTGCCCTTTCATCCGGGTAATGACATCCAGATTAATCTGCTCCATCGTCAATCCGTTGAGACCGCTATTTAAAAGAATATTCAGATTCAGGATGTCCTCATCGGTCAGCTCCGCATCGAGTGCCACAATCGAGTTCTTGATAATGTTGCCTTCTAAAACAGTGACAATCAGGAGTTTCCCGGCTTCCACTCTGGAAAGCTGTATAAACTTGATCTTCGTCTGGTGATACTGCGGTCCGCTGATCAGCGTCGCATAATTCGTATTGCTTGCCAAAAGCTTTGCCATCTGCTTTAACAGAAGCTCCACCCGATCCACTCTCTGGATGACCATATCACGCACTTGCGTGACCTCCGTCTCTTTCTCATGAATCAACTGATCCACATAGAAACGATATCCTTTATCTGAAGGAATCCGGCCTGCCGATGTGTGCGGCTGAATGATATATCCCAGTTCTTCCAGATCCGACATCTCATTTCGAATCGTCGCCGAACTGAGTTTCAAATCGGAATACTTGGAGATCGTTCTGGAACCAACCGGCTCTCCGGTCTCCAGATAGTTCTGGATAATCGCTTTCAAAATCTTTTCTTTTCTCTCATCCAGTTCCATCCAATCTCTCCTTCCGTGCATCCGCTTCCGCCGGTCTCTTAAACCCGCTCTGGAAGTTTTCTGTTAGCACTCAATCTATCAGAGTGCTAATATCTACAGTTCATACTATATTACTTACGCAAGTATTTGTCAATGATTTTTTTCGGTTTTTAAAAAAAATTTTTTCTTCTTTTTTCGAATAAAATTTTTCATTCTGCATACCCTGTTTTTAGGCACGCTGATTTTCACACTTTCTATAGGTAGAAACTCACTCACCCGCTTTCCTGTTTGCGCTCGAACAAGTTTTCGACTTGTCGAACCTCCGACCGCTCCCAAAGCCCTATTTCCGGCTCTCCGGCTTGACATTTAACATTTTTGTAATATAATAGTAACAAATTATAACATTTGTAAACGCATTGCAATATTTGTGAGATACACAATCGTTGCGGTGAGACAAATGAATCTAAATTGAAATGAGAGGTTTTTATTTGATGAATATGATGAACACCATGCGGCGCGGACTTGCCACAACGGCAATGAGCCTGGTCTGTCTCATGGCAGGCACCATGAATACACTGGCAGCCACAGATGCCGGAACCGAGCTTGTCTCCCAAATAGATGCGGCAGCCGGTGAAGAAACAAACGGCACTTCCACCGAAGCAGCCCAGACACCATCTGGTCCGGCTTCCGATCCGGAGCTGATTAGAAAGCAGACAAACGCTGCTGCGGAAGAAGCGGCTGACACGAACGCTTCCGAGGCAGAAGTCGCTGCATTTTCAAATGAGTCTGCACAGGTGGAGGCAGAGAACGCTGACGAAGCTGCAATGACTGAAAATACTGACACAAATGCTGCTGCCGAGGCACAGGAAGCAGAGGCACCTGCTGAAATCTACGCCGGACGTTTTACGACAACTGCTTACTGCAGCTGCCGCAGATGCTGCCGTGGCGGAAAGAACCGCACTAAATCCGGCACCATTCCGCAGGCAGGACATACCATTTCCGCTGACTTGCGCGTATTCCCGCTCGGAACCAAACTCCGCATCAACGGCGTTGTCTATACCGTCGAAGACAGCGGCAGCGGCATCCGCGGAAACAAACTGGACATCTTCTTCAACTCCCACAGTCAGGCACTACAGTATGGAAAGAGAAGCGCCGATGTCTATATTGTCCGATAATTACATTGATTTTAAGCAAAAAAGGGTCTTGCAGATAGAAAATCTTTCATCTGCAAGGCCCTTTTTTTATAATTCTTATTTGTAACTGTTCAGTACCTTCACAGTCACGCGCAAAAATCCATTAAAAATTGCCTACGGCAATGGGATTTTTGCCTGCTAGCCCATGTTTTCGTACGGTCAGCGCAGTAAATGCACAGACCTACTGAACAGTTACCCTTATTTTACTTAATCCGTCAGCGCCTTATGATATTTCGTTTTCCGGTAAATTTTCCAAATAATGATACCCGGAATGCTCACGGTACATACGACGGTACTCACGCCTCCGATCACTCCATATATTCCAAATAAGATGGCTGCGATGATGTTCATACTTAATTCCTCCTGACTCATTCATTTTTCAATGCAAGCTCACTATGCTTTGTTCCCCATTTTATTCTTTTTATCCAAAATGAAAAGAGTTTCGGCGCATCCTTAGCAAGACTTTAATCATCCTTTCGCTTTCTTACGTTATTCATAATAATTTCGAAATATAAGTTAAAAGCGTGAAAATATTGATTTTAAAGGGTTTTTTCAATTTTTTAAAACTTTTTCAATTTTTTTCAAAAAAAACGCTTGCATTTTTTGGGAAGGCGTGATAGTATATAGGAGTCGCTGATGAGCACCGCTTCAAAAGCGAGAAAATCATATCGAGGCGTGGCTCAGTTTGGTAGAGCGCTGCGTTCGGGACGCAGAGGTCGCGTGTTCGAATCACGTCGCCTCGATTGAATAAAATTAAATATGGCCTGTTGGTCAAGCGGTCAAGACGACGCCCTCTCACGGCGTAAACCCGGGTTCGATTCCCGGACAGGTCACTGAAAAGAGATTCGAGATTCGAGTCTCTTTTTTATTTTCTTCATTCTTGATCTTTCACCAAATCATGTAAACTATAACTGAATTTTGCCGATGCTCCGCATTCCAGATCGGCAAAATACACTTTTCTACAGTATCGAACAGGATTTTCAGTCCAGAAAATTCCTGCCTGCAAATAGTAACTCTCCTTTTTTCTTCTTCATATACTGCAATATAGCCAATATGAAAAGAGGTATCTTTTTATGGAAACATACAACTACGATGCAGCAGCAGTGCCTGAGGGGGATGCTGACACGACTCCGGCGGCGGCACCGGAGACGGATGCGGCAGCAGCTGGAACCAGTGATACGGCACAGTCTGGATTTAGTTCTCAGCCTCCTGTTATCTTAACATATCCGGACAGCTCATCCAATGATCTTCAGGTATCTCCGGGCTTCGGACCATACGGGGATGTGATGCCCACCCTGCCGTCCAATAATCATGGCAGCCCGAACACCGGTGGCTGCATAAACTGCGGCGGTTCCAACTGGAAGCCATCTCCAAATGGCGCGCTCTGGACCTGGGGCATTCTCTCGCCGTTCTTTTCCACCTCATCGGAGATCGCGCACCTGCGTTTTTACAATGCCGCCTCCATCCGCGAACCGATCGATATATACCTGAACGGACGTCTGGTCGTATCCGATCTGGATTACATGAATTATACGCGCTACATGCACATCATCCCCGGCATCTACCAGCTGACCGTCTACCGCCGGACCAATCCGGGCTTCGCCATCGTCAACACGAATATCCGGCTTCGCAGCGGTTACAGCTACACGCTGGCGGTTCTGGGTACTTTTAATGATTTTTCGGTACAGATGCTCAACGCCTGATCGCTTTTATTTGAGAAAAGCTTCTTCACGCGAGTGCAAATCCCGCGAAGCGTTTTTTGTTTCATAGGACGTAATTTCCTATGAAAAAAGAGACCGCCACGTTCACGCGTGCGGTCTCTCTTCCGTGTCCTCTGCAATTATAAATTTATGATGAGAATATAACTGTCCGAATCTTAAACAGCCATCTATTTTTCCGGCTCATCTGTCCGGTTTGCTTTCTCGAGCTTTGCCAGATGCGCGGCTGCAAATTCTTTGATTGCCTCAAAACTCTGCGGGCTGATCACATGTTCAATGCGGCAGGCATCTTCCACTGCCACCTCTCTTGGCACATCCAACGCTACTAAAAGCTTTGTCAGTAATGTATGACGCTCATAAATCATCTCCGCGATCTTCCGTCCCGACGGCTCCAGAGTGATATATCCCTCATGATCCATCGAAATATAACCGTTTTCACGAAGATTCTTCATCGCAACGCTGACGCTTGGTTTTGAATACCCCAGCTCATTGACTACATCGATCGAACGGATCATCGGCTTGCGATAGCTTAACATAAGAATCGTTTCCAGATAATCCTCTGCTGACTGCTGTATTTTCAAAGTGATTCCCTCCAAACTTCTAACACATAACCGGCCTGGCTTCGTGCCTTCCCGTCTCCCGCAGAATAGTCTTCCCAAGCTGCCGACCAGTTACCATAATACTATATACTAGAATACCATATTTGGAAGAATATTTCAAACCATATCGAAATCAATCTATCGTTTCCAGAAACCGACGGAGTTACTGTTCACGCATACGTGCCCAGTAACGGAACTTGCCGTGGCTTCGCCTTTAAATACGTCAGCAAGCTGCACAGTGTTCCTGCAAAATTTCTTCCAACGCGGTTTTGCTGCTGGTGTGGCAGCGGACAACTTCTGTCCGGCTTCCCTTTGCACCATCAACCGCCGTCCGAATCATTTTATGGGAAACGGTGCTTGTAAAGAGTACAAGCAGATCCGGCGCTCCGATCTGTTTGCCGAAATCCGCCGTCATCTGTGTAAATACCTTTGCCTTACAGTTAAATGATTTGCAGATTTTCACGTACTGGCTGACCATGCGGTCATGACCACCTACAATTACAACACTCATATTTTATCCTCCGAAAGTTAGTTCTGTCTAACTGCTGATGAAGTTAGTATACACTAACTTATCTTGTTTGTCCAGAGGAAAATTGAAATTCATAGAAAATTCATAGAAATAAACGTACCGTGCAAGACTATTTTTCACCAACCAACCTTATCTTACACGGTACGCATTTTCCCATTATCCATTTTTATCCAATACTAATTTTTATCGTATTTTACGCTTTTAACACCTCCTCTGTTACTCCCGTTTTTCCTATTCCAGCTTTATACACCTCCAATCCTGATATCGCTATATCAAACATCCAATCCATTTCGCACAGAAATCCCATTTTCTGATACACATCCCAACGGCTCATCGACGCATGTTCTTCTAATTGATAGTTTCTTCCCAGCTGCCGGTATGCATGAAGCCCCAGTCTATGATATGGCAGAAATTCCAATTCCTGACAATTTTTAAGTTCCTGGCATAACTGCGCCGTTTTCCGAATATTTTCCACATCATCATTGACTCCTTCTACCAGCGGCACACGGACATGAATCGAATGCGGCGCGCAGATCGCATCGGCTTTGCGGATATTTTCCAGAATACAGGCATTGTCCTGCCCCGTCCATTTCTTATGCTTTTCCGGATCCATGGTTTTCACATCCACATAAAACATCTGCAGATGCGGCACGATCCGTTTCACATTTTCAAACGAAGTAAACATATCTAACTCTGCCGCCGCATTGATACAGGCATCATCACAGGCCTCCAGCAGTGCTTCCGCAAAATCCGTCTGACAGAACAGATCACCTCCTGAAAGTGTCACGCCACCACCAGAATAGAAGAAAAACATCTCATCCTTCTGGATCTCGCGCATTACCTCTTTTACGGTCATCTCCTTGCCATAGATCTGCTGTGCCCGGTAATTGCAGGCATCCACACACTGAAAGCACTGTTTACAGCGGCTGTAATCCCTCACGATCTCTCCCGTTTTTTCGCTCCGGCGAAGTGCCTGTTCCGAACAGACCTGGATGCAGGCGCCGCATCCGGTGCAGCGCTCTTTCATATAGTAGACTTCCCGCTGCCCCGACTGTGACTCCGGTGTCGAACACCAGGCACAGCGCAGGGGACAGCCCTTAAAAAATACAACCGTCCGCATTCCCTTCCCATCGGAGAGGGATAACCGCTCAATCCGAAGAATATTTGCTTTTAATTCCATACGCTGTTCCTCCTGTCAAGTACACCTTGCCTGCTGCCCGCCACCGCGCATGATGCACATCCCCGGTAGCTGATTTGCCGTATTTTTTATGAAACACGGCAGATTTCACTCTTTTTCCTAGCAGATATTGGAATGTGAAGTTCTGGAAATGATATCGTCCTGTACTTCTTTTCCAAGCTCTGTAAAATATGCTGTATAACCAGCTACACGTACCAGCAGTCCGTTGTAATCCTCCGGATGCTTCTGTGCTTCTTTTAAGGTCTCCGTATCAATGACATTGAACTGTGTGTGGAATACGCCCAGGGAGCAGAGACTCCGCAGGTAGTTCATCAGTTCTTTTGTCGAGTTCGGGCTGTCGCGAAATACCGTATCCATCTTTACATTCAGCAGGGTTCCCTGATTGAAACGGCCATGCGGAATGTGGGAAATGGATTTCAATACAGCGCCCATGCCCTCGGTATCGGTTCCCTGGTTCGGAGATACGCCGTCTGCTAACGGTTTCCAAGCCAGACGTCCGGACGGAAGTGCACCGACCTCCAGACCAAACGGAGTATTTCCAGATACCGGAAGAATACCTGGCGTCATCTTGCCGAATTTGCTGTGGAACGACTCGATATAGTCCGCGATAAAACAGAACATATCACCGGTCAGCTCGTTTACTTCGTCGTCATCATTGCCGTACTTCGGAGCTTCATCACACATCTTCTTGACATCCTCATAACCCACAAAGTTTGCATCCAGTGCATCCAGAAGACGCTGCATCGTTACTTTTTTCTCATCAAATACAAGTTTCTTTACTGCAATCAGGCTGTTGATCAGGTCTGCTACGCCGATCGCATCAATACCATTTCCAAGGTTATATTTCGCACCGCCCCATGCGTAATCTTTCGCATTCTCTACGCACTCATAGAAGGAAAGGGAAAGTGCCGGAACGACCCTCTGGAAGCCAATGTCATCGCATACATGGCTGGAAGCCACGGTTCCGCGAA
The DNA here is from genome assembly GCF_003477925.1 of Clostridium sp. AF32-7AC. Classification (NCBI taxonomy): domain Bacteria; kingdom Bacillati; phylum Bacillota; class Clostridia; order Eubacteriales; family Clostridiaceae; genus Clostridium; species Clostridium sp. AF32-7AC. The sequence continues at coordinate 257,936 of NZ_QUEG01000001.1, read as the reverse complement.
GTTCATAGCGGATCTGCTCTTTGACTGCCTCTTCAAACTCTTCGTAGGTATTAAAGGCAGTCGGATCGCCGGTCGTCTCAGATGCCTGAATGCCATATTTACGGCTCTTGCCGTTTAACAGGGCAAATTCAACCGCAGAACCTAAGTTAAAGTCTGCATATGCGGTGTAGCATCTCTGTTTTCCTTCCAGGTTCGTCTCTACACAGCCGCATGGATTCCAGTTATATGCTTCTTTTAACGGGATTCCCTTGTTCAGGAGCATCTCGATACCAACTTCATCGTTGTGGAATGCCGGGAAACCGGTTCCAAGCTTGATAACCTCTGCAATCTTCTTTAAGAAGCTGCTCGGATTCTTCGCCATATTGTAGCGGACAGACAGGGACGGCTGATATAACTGTACTTCTGCGGTTGCCTGCAAAATCAGGTACGACACGTCATTGACTGCGTCCATGCCGCGCTCATCCACACCGCCACAGCATACGTTCTGGAACATTGGGTAACCGGCGGAAAACTGTGCGGTTACCTGATCCTGGAACAGGCACTGCTCAGAGAATTTAACCCATAAGCAGTCCAAAAGTTCCTGCGCCTCTTCCTCTGTCAAACGGCCAGCCTCGATATCTGCCTTATAAAATGGGTAAAGATACTGATCCATACGTCCCGGGTTGTAGCTTGCTGCATTCTGCTCCATGAAAATACAGGTCTGGTAAATATACATCGACTGAATCGCCTCGCGGAAGGTACGCGCCGGTTTTTCCGGAACCTGATCGCAGGTCCCTGCAATCTGTAACAGTTCTTTTCTGCGCTTCTCATCCGGCTCTGCCTCTGCCAGCTTTCTCGCCTCTGCCGCATAGCGGTGTCCCAATGCGGAGATACCGTCAGCTGCCAGCTCCATCGCTTTCAGGTATTCAATCTTCTCATAGTCACCCGGACGGGTAATATCAAGTGTATCAAGCACTTTATGGATATGCACCTTGATTCCCTCCATGCCTTCTTTAATGACTCTGGAATAACCCGCAGTCGTCTCGCCCCAGCCACGAACCGATTTACGGTTGATGTAAAGAGCGCCGCAGTCACGTAAGGTTGCCGCAAAATCCGGGCATTGTACCAGCCACTGCTCATATGTGGAACGTCCCTTCCAGTACGGGCGGATGATCTCCTCAAATGCCTTCCGATCCTCTGGGCGCAGATAGAATGGGTCATATGGACGGGTACTGATGGTATCCAGCTCCTCATCCAGAACCGACCAGCAGGTATCGACACTTAAAATACCGCCGCGCTGCTTGCTTCCGGCATTGCCGACAATCAGCTCATCCCCCCAGATTTTTACAGTTTTCTCCAGGCACTGTTTCTTAAATGCATATGCTTTCCGGATGCACAGCGGCTGCCCCTCTGATTCCTGGAAACCCTTTGTCAGGATAATTGCATTTTCCAGATCCATCTCTGGCTTGGTCTTTAATACTCTCTGTTTTAATCGATCAATCCGATCCATGTATGGTTTTCTTTCGATTGCTGCCATCTGATTTCCTCCTATTTTTTACTCACATTCCCATTCTGTGGGATTTATTTTTTAGCACCTGCTATAAATCTCTTTTCGTTTAAAAGTATAGCAATTCTTATGTGGAAATGGTACAATATCAATAACTAAAAATACCAAAATCTTAACATATTGAATTTTTATAGAAAGAAGGGATCCTTTGAAATCTACTTCCCAGTTACAGGAAATCAACCACTATCAAGATCAAGATTTTCCGGTCAATGTCTACTATTCTGATATTCATTCCATGCAGCCGCCGGGACGCTGGCTGCGCGACTTCCACTGGCATGATGAGCTGCAGTTTACCCTCGTACTAAGCGGAACATTGACAATGCAGGCAGATAATCTTTCTCTGCCCGGACAGGCTGGAGATCTGATTTTCGTCAACACCTCCTTGATTCATGCCGTCACACAGATGTCGGAAGACGGCTCCTATGCAAGCCTCAATTTTCCTTACCGCCTTCTTGCCTTTTTTCCTGGAAGCCGCATGGATCAGGACTACGTCCTGCCCTATACCGCCGGCGGGAAATTCTCCGCTTTCTCTATTCACCCGGAATCCGAATGGCAAAAAGAGTTGATCGGACTGCACAAAAAAATAACCGATTTATTTCTTTCCAATCAGGTTAAAGGCAATGAATATTCTATTTGCATTAAGATTGCCTCGATGTGGAATCTGTTGATTTCCAATTTTCACAGCAGTGGGAATTCTACCTCTATTAACCTCCTGCGCCAGCAGCGCCTACAATCCATTCTCCTGTTCATCTATGCACATTACGCAGATGATTTACAGCTCTCAGACCTGGCTGCATCAGCCAATATCAGCGTCGGAGAATGCTGCCGGATTTTTCAAAATATTCTTCACACAACTCCTTATGGATATTTAACTAATTACCGCATCCAGACCAGTGTTTCCCTCCTTCACCGCGATCTGCCCATCTCACAGATTGCCGGACTGGTCGGATACAACCAGGTCAGCAATTACATCGCCACATTCAAACGGATCATTGGCTGCACACCGGCACAGTACCGGAAACAGCACTTATCAAAACCAGATATCCCAAGCAGTTAATGGGAAACCGGTCGGCTTCTCTTCATCAGGGAAACCGACCGGCTGCTAAGGTGGTATAAAAATATAAAGGGGGGCTTTTTCAGGATGATGCAACGATTATTTTAATTTTCCAATTTCATCAAATCGTTTATAAGCATCGACAACTGCATTGATCACGCTGCTGCGGAATCCACGGTCTTCCAGTGTCTTCACACCGATCATCGCCGGACCAGCCGGAGAACACACATCATCTTTTAAATTCTCAAGATGCTTTTCGCTCTGTAAAAACAGCTGCACGGTTCCAAGGATTCCTTCCAGTGCATATCTTCTCGCCTGATAACGTAAAAGACCATTGTAAACGCCGCCGTCTGCCAGAGAATTAGCAAACATTGCGATAAACGCCGGGGATGTAGATGTTAATACTGTGCCTGCCACAAACTGGGAGGCCGGAAGGCTGTCAAATCCACCGGCTTCACGTAGAATATACCGGAATTCGTCCTCCTGTTCCTTCGTGTAGCTGTCGCCCTGTTCGATCAGGATAAAACCTTTTCCAATCAAGCAGGCTGTATTCGGGAGAATACGGATAACCGGAACATTCTTTCCTTCTAACTCTAATTCTTTCATATAGGTTGAAACCTCAACACCCGCTACAATCGAAACGATAATTTTTTCCTGCCCTTCTTCTGCACATGCCGCAAAGACCGGTTTCACCTCTTCCAGAACACTCTTTAAAAACTGCGGTTTTACACAGAACACAACATAATGAGCTGCCTTGATCGCTTCTCCATTGGTCTCAACAAAGTTGCATCCCAGCTCGTCCGCTAATTTCTGTCCTTTTTCTGTAACCACATCTGTAATCACAACTTCCGATGGATCAATTCCCTTGCAGGCTGCCGTTGCAAGAGCTGTACCCATAGTTCCACTTCCAATAAAAGCAATTTTTTTCATAGCTGGTCTCCTTTCAACTTAAAGTCCGAGTTAGTAATATACTTCAAATATATCTTATGTGGCTTATATTTCCCTTCGCCTTTCAGCGAAGGGAAGTTCCCGCTCTCAGCGGATAAATTTTTCTTTAAATGCCTGAACATGCGCTTTCTGAACCGATATCAATTTATCTACATCTCTCTCCTGAAGACAACGATAAATTTCCTCATGATGTCCAATATCCATATCATCAATCGAAGATAAATTAATCCGGTTTAAAAACAGAAGACGAATACTCAAATCCTGGTAATTATTCATCTCCCGCTCAAGAAACGGATTCCTAGTCATAGAAGAAATAATTCTATGAAATGCTCGATCCAAAAGAACTCTTTCTTCCGCATCTGTCTCCTCTCTCAGGACTTCCAGGCTGTCTTTCAGCCGCTTTAAATCTTCTTCCGTCCGATTCATAGCAGCAAGCTCTGATTCAAGTGGAGACAGAGCAAATCTCATCTGATAAATCGATTCCACTTCATATAAGGAAATCTCATTTACCATAATACATTGTCTCGGGACAATTTTCACAAAGTTTTCCCATGCCAGTCGATTCAGTGCCTCACGGATGGGAGTTCGTCCCATCCCCAGCTCTTCCATCAATTCAGCCTCTACTAATGTCTGTCCGGGGCGAAGTCTGGCTGTAATAATCATCATCTTAATCTTCTCGTATGCCACATCACTAACTCGCATTGTTTCCCTCATCTTTCTTGTAGAACAAATCTGTGATTTGCATCCAACTTCTTTTAGTCTACAGGAATGCTTATTTTTATAATAGCGCAAATAAGGATCAAATTCAATTAGACTTTTGTATATACCCCGTTTCTGATATAGTTACTGTTCACGCATACATGCCCAGTAACCTGATATGCCCTATTTTTTTTATAATTTTTCGACGCATCGCTTGTAATTTTCTTCCGCGTTGCCGCCCTTATGCCAGATATCCGCGATCGCTTCCGCGATTGGAAGCGGATCCGATTCATTGTACATAACATTTCGTCCCAGCAAGATTCCGCGGATATTGCTGCTGATTCCGATCTCTTTCGTGTACTCTTCTACAACCTCAATCGGCTCACTCTTTACCTCGTCTGGAACTACCAGCACCGGACAGGTGGTCGCCGCCGTCGGAACTGCATATTCATGATTCAGCGGAACTTCAATCCATTTGCCGGATGCACGGCAGCCAAGAGCGCCTACCACGCCGACTACCTTACACAGACTCTCTGAATCCGTCTTCATCGTAAACCCCGTTTCCGTCGTTTCTACATACAGCGCCTCGATAAAAATTGGAAGACCAGCTGACTCTGCTGCATTGACAGCTTCTGCACAGTACCGAACCGTATATTTGCTTCGCTCATCCATCGGATTCAGACGGATCATAAACTTTACACCGTCCATCCGAAGTTTCACTAGGCGATCGACTGTATAACAGGACGGCATATCGTCCATCTCCCATACCGTATTTTTCAAACCGCCCCGGTTCACAGTGCCAACCAGCATCTTCCCATCCAGAAACGCCTTTTCTCCACGTTCCCGCTGCAACTTATTGAGGATAAATAAATCTTCAATAATATCCGGTGTCGCCTCGATTCCATCAATCTGATCACTCTGCAGCATCCGCACCAGGCGGGATAAATACTCCCGCCTATTACTTAAACCAATCGGATTTCCTTTGTACTCATTGATCATTCTGGCATTGTGATCCGCTGCCGCAAATACCAGCTTATCATGCGGAAATCCCGGTTTTTTTCGCGCCGCCGCTTCCTGCTCAATAACCTCCGGAGAAAAGGCTTTTATCTTGTTTAATTCTTCAAAAATCTTGTCATTCAAAAAACTTTGATAATCAAATCCCATATACACCTTTGCCTTTCTCTGTCACTGAACACATTTTATTTTCCAAAATTAACGATTGCGTCAATTTTATCTCTTCCGCCTACTTTATCGCCCCACTGATCATATACGCTCTGGGCTGCCTCGATAAATGGTTCGCGATCCGGCTCTGTGATTTCGATGCCCTCTCCCTTTAACAGTTCCAAGCACTCATCCTCAGATGCTGTATAAAGTTCTCTCTCTTTATCGATCATTTCTTTGGTGCACTCATCGATAATCTGTTTGTGCTCGTCCGAAAGAGAATCATAGAAATTCTTAGCAACTACGCAGATACCTAAGTCGTTGGTCCATCCAACCATTGCCCAGTGCGGCGCTGCCTCATAAAACTTCTTGGAATAATAGTTTGTATTGGCCGCTTCTGCACCGTCAATAATGTTCTGCTGCAGCGCTGTGTATAATTCGCCGTATGCCATCGGCAGCGGGCTTGCGCCGAATGCGGTAAAGGAATCCAGCTGTACCTGATTTTCCATGGTCCGGATCTTGAGGTTCTTTAAATCCTCGATACTGTTGATCGTCTTCTGCGTTGTCATGATATGTCTGGTTCCCAAATCCAGGAAGCCCATCAGATGGAAGCCTTTCTCCTCACAGTCACCGCTATAGGACATTCCAATCTCGTCAGAGTCCAGAACGGAATACATATGTTCCTTATCTCTCCAGAGGAACGGAAGGCAGAATATATTAACAGATGGAACAAAGCTGGAGAACGGCGCTACCGACGTCATCGCCATCTCTACAGTGCCAAGCTGCATACCCTCAATGACATCTCGCTCGTTGCCAAGCTGGTTATCCGGATATACTTCTACTTTAATTTCGCCATTGGAGCGCTCTTCCACAATCTCTTTAAAATACTCCGCTGCTTTTACCGGAGGTTCGGTTGCTGCCTGTGATAAGGAAACCTTTACGGTCACCGCACCACCGGATGAACCGCCTGTATTAGCCGCTGCCTTTGCGGACTCTCCTGTGGAAGCGCTGCCGCCTCCTCCACATCCTGCCAGAGAACCAGCTGCCACCAGCATCGCCATCGTCATGCTTACAAACCGTTTCACATTTTTCTTCATAACAATAAATCCTCCTTTCATTTCATCTTTTTATCCCATTAACTGCGGCAGCCATAAATAGGTCTGCGGGAAATATGTAACAATAATCAGTACAACTAACATTGCAAGAATCGTAGGAATTACAAACGGGAATACCTCTCTTACACTCTTGCCGGTCAATCCACAGGCAACGAATAAAGTTGCTCCATAAGGCGGTGTTACGTATCCAATCGCCAGGTTGATGCAGACAATAACACCAAAGTGAATCGGGTCGATTCCATAAGCGGTTGCTACCGGGAATAAGATCGGCATTAAAACGATAATTGCAGAGAAACTTTCCATAAACATTCCAACTAAGAACAGCGCAATATTTAAGAAAATAAGGAATGCAGTCTTACTTGTGATGAATGTATTCATAACCTGGATTAAGAGCTGCGGCAGCTGTTTTGCTGTGATAAACCATGCAAAGATATAAGCGCAGCCTGTGATAATCATGATGCCAGCCGCCGTCTGCGCGGACTTAACAAAAATACCAGGTAAATCTTTCAATGTAATTTCTTTGTAAATAAACATACCTACCAGGAAGCCATAGACAACCGCCACAGCCGCTGCTTCAGTTGCAGAAAAGATACCGCTGATGATACCACCGATAATGATAATCGGAAGTCCTAAACCAGGAAGTGCAGAAAACATCGTTCTCCGTACTTCTTTCGGATCAAACTTGGTTGTCTGGATATATGCATCTCCGCCCCTGGAAGCGTGAATATAGGAGTAGACCATCAGTGCCACACCAATCATAACTCCAGGAATAGCGCCTCCGAGGAATAACTGACCAACAGATGCACCTGTGGAATATCCAATCAGAACCATTAAGATACTTGGCGGAATAATCGGTCCGATACTTCCTGCTGCTGAGAGCAGAACCGTTACGAAACTCATGTTATAGCCTTTTTCTTTAAATGCAGGCGTCATGATCGAACCGATTGCTGCTGTTCCAGCCGTTGCTGAACCGGAAATTGCCGCGAAAATCATGGATGCCAGTACGGCTACCATCGCCAGACTTCCTTTTACAAAGCCGATCGACGCACTTGCAAAATCTACAATCCGTTTGGACATACCGCCCTGATCCATCAGATTTCCTGCCAGCATGAACATCGGAATCGCCATGATCGGCCAGCTGTCAAGACCCGCAAACATTCTCTGTGGTACCAGAACCAATGGGAAATTTCCCTCAAGCATAATCGAAAGTGTCGTTCCCATTCCGAGTGCAACAAAAATAGGGGCTCCGATTAGAAACAGACACAAAATACAGATAAATAAAAATCCTAACATATCGCAGCCTCCTTTACTAATCTATAAATTCTCTCGGTTCTTCCGGTGCATTCTTGTTTTTTAAGCGTTCGATAAAGGTAAGGAGCTGTTCCATAATCATCAAAGCTCCACCGGTTGGGAATGCCGCGTAAATCAAAGCCATCGGAATCTGCATCGCCGGAGACGTCTGAGCCGTCGTAGACTGTACTACTTTGAACCCGAAATATGTCATAATACATAAGAAAACAATCGTTAAAAGATCTACAATCGCGGTCAAAATGCGTTTCGGCTTTTGCGGAAGTGCAGATGTCAGAACATCTACCTGAAGGTGAGAACGATTTCTCATCGCAATCGCCGATGCCATCAATACCAGCCATATCATCAGATATCTCGCTAATTCTTCGGTCCATCTAAGAGGACTCTGTATTACAAAACGGAAAAAAACCTGAATAATAACCGTAATTGTCATCGCAAGAAAAAGAACAACTACTACCGCATCATTTACATTTCGAATTATCTGGAGAAGTGGGTTCCCCTTTTCTTTCATAACGTATCCCCCTTTCCTGGATAGTTTTTACAAAGGCGGCAGCCTGTGAAACTGCCGCCGGTTTTTCATTAGATCTTTCTCTCCAAGCCGCGTTTCTCATAATAAGAATCCGGGATATCTTTCGGATCTTTGTACATAACCATCACACACTTACCGTCGCTGCCGATAGTCGGCACATCCATGATGAATAATGGCCATCCAAACCATTTGTACCAACCAAACTCCCACATGGTTGTACAGTTCAGGCAGTAGCACTGGAATCCTTCCTTATTATAAGCTCTTGGATCCGGTTTATCTAAAGTCTGTACCTTGTCTTGACATTCGGTTACCAGCCAGCCGCCGCTGTTACAACGCGGAAGTGTAAAGGTAATCTTCTCCTCATCCTCTTCCCAAATCTGATCGCCGTTATCATGAAGAGCAGACCATAATACTGCACGGTTCTCCAGGAAATCTTCCATTGGGAAATCTTTATATGTAGCCTGACCCGCTTTATATTTCTCCATCCAGTCCTGCAGACATGGCGGATAGCACCATAATGCATAGTCTTCCATACATTCAAAGATCGCCTCATCCGGTGCCCATTTCTTGAAATTGCGTAATGTCTGATTTACCCAGCGGACTGCGAAATGGTGAAATCCTGTCTTTTTCTCTACATTTAATTTGTGCAGCTCCAGCGCTTTTTCCATATCACCGGCTTTGATCGCTGCCTCTAATTTATCAATATTGCGAACCGCATAATCATTGCGAACCTTTTCCAACGTCTCTGTATACATCTTCTTTTCCATAATCTATACCTCCTTATTACCAAGCTGTCTTCTTTCCGTATTTTTCATCTTCCTGGATCGGGAAATGCACTTCTTTACCAAGGTCGCTCGACTGATAAATCGCACGGATAAATTCAAGTGTTCTTCTTCCCTCTACGCCGTCTACCATCGGCTCACGATCTTCTTTGATCGCATGGATGAAATCAGTAAGCTGTCTTCTGTGATTTTCGGTTGCCACATAGCCAGCACCCGTTGCTGTATCACCAGAGTCAACTTTTACCTTGGTCAGGTAATCATCCTCGTTCATGCCTTCTACTTTCCATTCTACGATCTCTTCTTCCACAATCTTGATCGTACCTTTTTCACCATGGATTTCGATGTGACGCGGATAACCCGGACGGACTGCACTACTACTTACCAGGCTTCCCAACGCCCCATTCTTAAATTTGAATATTGCGTTGGCTACGTCATCTACTTCAATATCCGGATGCAGGGTTGTCATATAATTACCAGTCAGTCTCTCTACATCGCCGACTAAATAAAGCATTAAGTCAATAAAATGAACGGTCTGGCTAATCAGGGAACCGCCGCCCTCACCTTTCCATGTACCTCTCCATGCACCGGAAGCATAGTATTCATCGCTTCGGAAGCATTTTCCAGAACAATCAACCGAAAGAAGTTTACCAAGCTTGCCTTCATCCAGCGCTTTCTTGATCAGCTGAGCCTGATCCATGAAACGGTACATAAAGATAACACCAAATTTAACGCCCGCTTCTTTACATGCTGCAATCATCCTGTCAGCTGCATTACAATCGACAGAAATTGGTTTCTCACACATTACGTGTTTGCCAGCCTTCGCACAGTCCACAACCATCTGCTCATGCAGGAATGGAGGTGTTACTACACAGACAGCATCGATATCATCTCGTTTCAGCATCTCTTTATAATCCGTGTAATAAGACGGAATATTGTACTCTTTGCTGAATTCCTTTGCCACATCCTCTTTCACGTCACAGAATGAAACAACCTCTGCTTCCGGGATATCCCGAAGTGCTCCTGCATTTAACGGACCTGCCATACCGCCGCCGATAATACCAAATCTGATTTTGTCGCCCATACTCTTTTTCCTTCCTTTCTTTTTTAATCTTTTATTAGTACATGCACTTTGTTTTCTTTAATATATCTCAGATATCTTACTGATATATTAGCACTTTATTTTTTCATTTTCAAGTCGTTTTCTGATTTTATTTGACGAACTTTAAATCGTATTGATCTTTTATCATGTTTTATTTCATTGTATTGTACATTTCCAATCCATTTTCCCCCATATTTCCCTTATTGCATAAACAATCGGTCAATTTTATTCTCATTCAAATATTCTTCCGCCATTGATTCCACATAAATCTTGAACAGATTTCATAGAACAATTCTTTTCTACAAAACAAAGAAGAGCCATTTAATGTCTCTGCATCAAATGACTCTTCTCATTTTCAATTCTTTACTGCCCAATCTCCGCCGCCGGACCCACTGCCGGTTCCTGCGCCGGACCGTGTCCTGGTCCGATGTCGCTGCCCGGTCCTGCCGGCACGATCGTCGTGCTAGATTCTGCCGGATCTTCAACTGTCTCGGCAGGTGTTTCCGGCACCACCGCCGGGGCTGAATACCGTTTTCCTGCCGTACCCGTCTTGTGGATCCGCTGCATCCGCTCTTTGATGGATTCGCTCTTGATCTGCTCGATCTTGGCGCTGGCGTCTTCTTTTAACTCCTTGCTGCTGCGGCCGGAATCGCCGCTCTTTGCAGACTCCAGAAGCTTCGCCGCCTCATCCGAGAGCAAATGATCCCTTCTGAAATTCGCCGCGGTATATCCGCTGGTTGTGATTTCAAATGCATCCGGATGACCTGCCAGATAGGTTCCTTCTCCGCGTCCATTGTCCGTCTCCGGGGTATCAAAGGACGCCGCCGGAAGCCCCTCTACCATCTTTTCCATCGCATTTTTCCAGATCTTCGCCGGATACGTGCCGCCGTACAGGCTGGAAAGTGTCTTCTGCTGGTCGTAGCCAACCCAGACCGTCATCGTATAATATGGCGTCATGCCGCAGAACCAGCCGTCACGGCTGCCGTTGGTCGTACCGGTCTTTCCGGCCGCCTCTATATTGCCGCTCCACCCCATCGACGCCGCCGTACCTTTTGTGACAACTCCCTTTAAAATATCGGTCATCAGCACGGCGCTGCTCTCCTGGTAAACCTGAACCGATTCATAATCTTCAAAAATATCTTCGCCCTGGTTATTGATCATCTTGATAATACAGGTCGGTTCGCGGTACTGTCCCCGGTCTGACAGCGCCGCATAAGCGCCCGCCATCTCCTCGGTCGTCATACCGGTGGTAAAGCCGCCCAGGGAGGTCGCCGGATAATAGTCCGCCGCTTGCACACTCGCGAAGCGCATCTGGGTTAAATATGCCATGCCGACATCCGGTGTGATATCATCATAGATATACCATGCCACACCATTTTTACTTCGCTCGACCGCATTTCGAAGCTCCAGCCTCTCGCCGGAAAGGGACTTCACATCCACGCCCTTCTGCTTCGCCGCGTCAATATCGATATTCGGAATCCTTGTTTCCGATGTGTAACCATTTTCCAGTGCCGGTGTATACACAATCAACGGTTTGATAGAACTTCCCGGCTGTCTCGGGCTCTGGAACGCACGGTTTAATGTGTAGGTATCCGTCTCCTGACTGCGTCCACCCACAATCGCCACGACGCGGTTCGTCTTGTTGTCAATAACGGTGGACGCGCCTTGCAGCTTGTAAACGCCGTTTTCGGATGTATTGCCATCAAAGGACAGAACTCCATCTAATGCATCCTGCAGGATCGTCTGCTTGTCCGGATCCAACGAGGTATAAAGGTTATAGCCGCCCGTATAGAGCGCATCGCGCTCCTGGTTGTACACCTCGTTGTAATTGGCATTGTACTCTTTGTAAGCCTCGTCGCTGCGGAATCCATACTGGAATTCAAAACCGTCACGGCGCATCAGATAGCGAATCGCACAGTCGATCGCATACGTCGTCTCATAGTTGTGCAGCGGCACTCTCTGACGGTTGACCGTGATCTCCTCCGCCTTTGCCTCTTTGCACGCTTTCTCCGTAATAAATCCCATACTCAGCATATCTTCCAGAATCTTATCGCGGCGTGTCAGCGCATTTTCCGGATGACGGTACGGGTTGTAATACGTCGGCGAGTTCGGAATCGCACACAAATATGCCGTCTGGCTCAAGGACAGTTCATCCGCATCCTTGCCAAAATAACCTCTTGCAGCCGCCTGAAGCCCGTAGTACGTGTTCGCGAAGCTGATATCATTGATATAGAACTCCATAATCTGCTCTTTGGTGTATTTCTTCGTCAGATCTAAGGAAATCAGCATCTCCTTGATCTTCCGCTCCATCGACACCTCGCGGGTCAGAAAACGGTTTCTCGCTAACTGCTGGGTGATCGTACTCGCGCCGTGCTTTTCTGCTCCCTCAGTCAAAAAGTAATTGATTGCGACACGGAAAATACCTTTTATATCAATGCCTGGATTTTCCCAGAACGTCCGATCCTCGATCGCCACAAATGCGTTGACTGCATTCTGCGGTATCTGGTCATACGTCAAATAACTGGAATCCTCGTCTCCCGTCAGCTTCGCCAGCACATTACCGTTGGAATCATAAATATAACTTGCCTCCTGCAAACGGAACGTATCCAGCGTACTGTTTTCCACCACTCCCTCTATCTGGCTTTTATAGTCCTCATAGAGCGGAATCAGCTTATATGCGCCAAATCCGGCACCGCCAATCACCAGCAGTACCAGACACACCAGAAGCGTCTTGAACATGGTTCCAAAGATCCTTGCCATCGCATGGAACACGATCTGCCCACCGCTCCGGCTGTTATTTTTGCCCGCTTTCTTTTGCTTGCCGACATCAATTTTCCCGCTTTTCTTTGCGGTGCCCCGCCTGCCCGAAGATCGTGCGGATGAAGCTGCCGGCTTCTTTCGAACGCCGGAGGCGTCCTCTCTCGTCTGTTTCTCCCTCATCTCTTCCCTCATCTTCCTATGTATCTATGGTTGCTTCCATTCTATTTTCATGCGGCACCTTAGACTTCAAAAATGCCTGTCTGCGGACAGCAACTTTTTATACTTTTCTGACAAAATCAGCTTGGACTCCCTTTTATTATAAGTTTTTTTGTCCAAAAGAACAAGCCTGTTTTCGAAATCTGCTCAATCTCCTGCCGCGTGTTACTGTTCGCGCATACGTGCCCAGTAACGGAATTTGCCGGGGCTTCAAAAATACCTATCTGTAAACTGCATTTTCGCTGTATCAACGCCGTTTCCGAAAAAGAAATGCTAAAAGTTCATGCACTAACAGCGGCGTGGCGGATAACAGGAGAAGCGCCAGCCACTCTGCCGGGTGCAGCCGCACCGTGTGAAGGAGTTTCATCAAAAAAGGAATCTCCGTCACCGCAACCTGCATCAGAATCCCCACAAGGAATGCCGCAAGCATCAGCGGATTTTTTCCAAGACTGCGTGAAAATGCCGAGCCCGTAAGCGAGCGCATGCCGACCGCATGAAAGAGCTCCGACAGCCCCAGAACGGTAAATGCATACGTCTGCGCCCGCAAAAGCTCCTGTCTGCTGAAAAATGCCCCCAGCGTGACTGCTGCAATCAGAGACCCGTAAAATACCATGCAGAACCACCCTCCTCCGGCAAACAGCGACTCGCCCGTCCGGCGCGGCGGCTGACGCATCAAGTTCTCCCGGTCGTTTCCATCCATGCCGAGTGCCAGCGCCGGAAGCGAATCCGTAATCAGATTGATCCAAAGGATGTGCCCGGCTCCCAGCGGCGCCGGTATTCCGATAGCAACGGCGGCAAACATGGTTAAAATCTCCCCCAGATTGGAGGAAAGCAGAAACAGTATAGATTTTCGTATATTTTCATAGATGCCGCGCCCTTCCTCAATTGCCCTCTCGATCGTCGCAAAATTATCATCCGTCAAAACCATATCCGCCGCCTGCCGCGCCACATCGGTGCCACTCTTTCCCATCGCGATCCCGATATCGGCTGATTTAAGCGCCGGCGCATCATTTACGCCGTCCCCGGTCATCGCCGTCACGCACCCGGCGCGTTTTAAAGCCCGCACAATCCGGACTTTATGTTCCGGCGACACCCGTGCAAAGACTGATACAGAACCGATTCGTTCCTCCAGAGCTCCCTCATCCAGCGTTTCCAGCTGCGCCCCCGTCATGCATTCTTCCCGCCGTTTGGCAATCCCCAGCTGCCTGGCGATCGCAAGCGCCGTGTCTGCATGATCTCCAGTGATCATGACCGTCCGCACAGATGCCCTGCGAAATGCCTCAACTGCCCCGGCTGCTGCCTCCCTCGGCGGATCCATCATGCCTGCCAGACCCAGAAATATCAGGTTCTGCTCCAGCTGTCCCACCTGTTTCTCCCTCTTTCCATCCGGCATTTTTCCTGTTTGAAGCTCCCTATACGCCCCCGCGAGTACTCGCAGGGCACGCGCGGACATACGCGTGATCTCCGCCTCAATCTCTGTCCGCCTCTCCCTGGTCAGCGGCACAATTTTGTCCTCTTCCATCTCATAACGACACCTTTTAAGAATCACATCCGGCGCCCCTTTTACACAAGAAATCCAGTTTTCTCCCTGCTCATGCACCGTCGTCATTCTCTTCCGATCCGAATCAAAGGGAATCTCCCCTTTCCGCGGATATCTCCGACGCAGATGCTCCGGAGAAACACCACAATTTTCACAAAATCCGTACAGCGCCCGCTCGGTGGCATCCCCCACCGTCTCCCCGGCATCGCTGCACAGCGCAAATACCTCCAGAAGCCGTTTTCCCACTTCTCTTTCCTTAGAGCGCGCCAATTCCTGTTCCGTATACTCCTGTCGATTTACATAACATGTCGTCACCGTCATCTCATTTTTCGTCAGCGTCCCCGTTTTATCTGAGCAGACCACGCTGACTGCCCCCAGTGTTTCCACGGACGGAAGACGGCGCACGATCGTGCCAGCCCGCGCCATTTTCGTCACTCCCAGCGCCAGCACAATCGTCACCGTCGTCGGAAGCCCCTCCGGCACGGCAGCTACCGCCAGGGAAATCGCAGTGAGCAGCATTTCCATCACGTCGCGCTTCTGCCAGACGGCGAGGGCAAATAATAAAACGCACAGCCCGATCGTAAGAATACTCAATAGTTTCCCCAGATCCGACAGCCTTTTTTGCAACGGTGTCTCCTCCTCCGGCGCCTCGCGGATCAGAGAGGCAATCCGCCCTACCTCCGTATTCATGCCGGTGGCGATGACAATTCCCTTTCCCCGCCCTGCCGTCACATAAGAAGTCATAAATGTCTCATTTTTACGCTCTGCCACCGGAAGCGCACCGGCGGCTAAAAAATGGCTGTTTTTCTCAACCGCCCGCGATTCGCCGGTCAGCGCTGATTCTTCTGCCCGCATTTCAGCTGTCTCGGTAAGACGCAGGTCGGCTGGAACCTGCCGCCCGGCATCGAGCACGACCAGATCCCCCGGCACCAGCTCCCGCGCGGCAATCTCCCGCCCTTTTCCTTCCCGGATCACAACCGCCTCCAGCTGCGTCATCCGTTTTAAGGATTCGAGCGCTTTCTCCGCCTTCCCCTCCTGAATCACGCCCACCGTGGCATTTAATACGACAACCGCCAGAATTACCCCCGCATCGCCGTACTCGCCCAAAAGCAGGGAGATCCCGGCTGCCGCAAACAACACAAAAATCAGGGAGTCGCAAAGCTGTGCCCCGATGCGCACAATCAGACTCCGCGGTGGTGCTTCCCGCAGCTCATTTTCCCCATAATGGCGCTGCCGCACCTCCACTTCCGCTGCCGATAAGCCTGTCCGCAAATCGACCGAAAACTCCCTGCACACCTCTTCCACCGTCCGGTTCTCATACATGCGCATTTCCCCCTTTTTCTGTCCCTGTTCTGTACTTTTCACAGACTGCATTTATTCATATGCGGAAAATAGGGGGGATTAGAACTGAATGGTTAGAATAAAGAAATGGAAAGCATAGTCCTGTTTGATGCTCAAATGGCATCGGAACTCTTATTGTTTCGATGCCATTCTATAAATTCTGTGATTTAATTTTATCGTTCTGTTTCTGTCACATACCTTACACCTGTGGTTCCGGCTCCTGCGTCTGCGCGGCCGGTTTGCGCTCCATCGGCATATAACCTTCTTTCTTCCGCTGTATCGGCTGTACAGTCACCGTTGCTGCCGTATCCCGGAACGCCGGGAGGCTGCCTGTCTCCATGTAAGCGCGGAACGGAAGTTCGCCCTGCACTGGGTCTTTCACGGCCTCATTTTTCTCCACTTCTGGCCGTTCTCCTCTGCGCGATGGACGGCGCTCAAACCGCTCCCGCCTTCCAGAAGCCGGGCGGTCTTCCCGTTTCTCATTTTCCGGCACCGCGCGGTTTCCGCTACGTCTGTCCGCTGCTCTCTCGGCTCCCGAAACACGCGCTGCCCTCTCTCTCTCTGAGCAAGCTCTTTCTCTGCCCTGCGTGCGCTCAGTATTCCCCTCAGCAGCACGATCCGCTGTACGGTTCCGATAGCTTCTCTCCGATCGTTCCGGTCTGTCACTGCCAGACGGACGTTCTTGTGCGCTGCGCTCCTGTTCCGGCTTTTCGGCTTTTTCCGGTGTTTCCAGACGTGTTCCCCTATTCGGACCACTTACGCCTCTTGGCGCCTGTGTCCGCTCCGAAAGAGGTCGAACCTGCATCTTATTTTTCTTTTCCTTCTCCCGGAAGCTTTTAAGTACGATCGCCGCCGAATACTGGTACGCATAGATACAGCTTTTCATCAGTTCCTGCTCTTCCTCCGTCTTGCAGGAACTCAAGAGCATCTCTTCCTCTTCTTTTTCCAGATATGCCTCTCCGTTCGTATCGCGTTCCTTTACCGGCTTGTAGATCCGGTATTTCTTGTAATACGGCGGACATGGAAACTGCTTATTCTTAACCGGTTCCGGTACAATCCGCAGTTTGTAGGTATCGGACATGCGCGCCAGAACATTATGTATTTTCTCACAATTCTCTCTCGTATTTGTCTCCCGCGCCGGGATACAAAGTAAATAATCCATCTATTTTCCCTCACATCTATCAAACGATCCTTTTCAAAATCGTTTTCTTCTCAAATTTTCTACATTTACGCCAATCTTTATTGTATCATGTCAGAGAAAAACGGGCAAGTGAAAAAGAATGTGCCTCACGACAATTTCCTGTTACACAAAAAAGGCTGCCACACGAATGCCAAACGAACGTTTTCCGTCCGGGGCCTTCTGTTTGTGACAGCCTGTTTTCCTTTATCTAACGCAGCCATATTTACCTGCGTGTTACTGTGAACAGTAACACCTGCGTTCCTCAGTCTCTTACACCATCCAGTCTTTCAGCACGCCGTGATCGCGCAGCAGCTTTCCAATCACCGTCTTGTCAATCTTCCGGAGAATCGGCTTTTTGAGTGCTTCAAACGGCATCGGCAGCTTCATTTCCAGCGGCGATCTGCCGTCCATCAGCTTGACCGTGCTGTCCAGAAGCTCGCGGATATCGTAGACACTTCCCCATACCTCCGGTACGCCGCGGTCTACGCCGCACAAGCCATACACCGCTTCCATCGCGGTGCGGACGGAATACTCGGTCGTGAAAATAGTATCACGCGGGGTCTCCGCAAACTGCCCCAGAAATGCCGCATTGACACATCCATCCGGGATAACGTCCGGGCGGTCTCCGGCACGCCGCGGCATAAAGAATGCTGTAATATACGGCATCATCGTCGGCGTACAGTTCGCATGGTTCTCAGCCAGTTCCTCGATCTGATCCTCCGGGATTCCGAGATGGTACAGCCATTCTTCTGTGATCTCCTTGCCCGTGCAGGCGCGCATCGGCTTCTTCACATAATCGCCCGGTACATCCGTAAATAAACTGTATACCCAGACGCAGATCTCGTCCTTATCCTGCGCTTTGAACTGTCCCTGACGGTTGATCGTCCAGCTGAGCAGCCAGCTTGAATCACGGCAGCTCACGATACCGCCTGTTACGACGCGTCCACTTCTCGGATCCCTGCGGCAAATCTTGCGGATCTGGGAAATGATTGTCTCATCCGAAGTCGTGACCGTCGCAGACTCCCAGTTCGTCTTCTGGATATCCGAGCAGAATTTCTCCGGATGTCCAAATGCCGGATCCTGCGCAGCAATCTGACGCCACAGACTCCAGCAGCCGCTGGTACGCACTTCCGCACCTTCTACCGGTGCCTGATTCTGGTCACCGTAGATCGTTCCCTCAGTACAGCTTCCGTTCGTAATAAAGACAAAATCATCCTCAGTCAACGCGATTTCCTTCTTCTCGCCGCCCTTCACGTACTCGATCGCCTTCGCAACCTTTTTCTCACCCTGGATGTCAAACCGCACATTCGTAACCTCGGTGCCAAACTGGATCTGGACGCCTGCCGTCTCCAGATATTTCTGCATCGGCAGAATCAGCGACTCATACTGGTTGTAACGCGTAAATTTAAGTGCCGAGAAATCCGGAAGTCCGCCAATGTGGTGGATAAAACGCTGAAAATAGCGTTTCATCTCTAATGCACTGTGCCAATTTTCAAACGCAAACATTGTTCTCCAGTACAGCCAGAAATCCGAATCAAACACCTCATTATCAAACACATCCTCAATGGATTTGTCATACAGATCCTCATCCTTCGTGAAGAACAGCTTCATGATCTCCATGCTGCCTTTCTGGCTCAAGCGGAATTTGCCGTCCGTGTGTGCATCCTCGCCTCGGTTGACCGTCGCACGGCAGAGCGAGTAGTTCGGATCGTGTTTATTCAGCCAGTAATATTCATCGAGAACTGATGCCCCCGGCACCTCCAGGGACGGGATGCTGCGGAACAGATCCCACAGGCACTCAAAATGATCCTCCATCTCGCGGCCGCCGCGCATCACATATCCACGGGTCGGATCCTGAATACCGTCACATGCACCACCTGCTACCTCCATCGCCTCCAGAATATGGATATTTTCTCCCGGCATCTGTGCGTCTCTCACTAGAAAACACGCCGCCGCCAGAGAAGCCAATCCACTTCCGACGATATAAGCCGATTTGCCCTCGATTCCCGCCGGTTTCTCCGGACGTGCAAATGCCTCATAATTTCCCTTTGAATAATAAATTCCCTTGCTGTTTTTCTCCTGGCTGCCGCGTTCCGTATTCCGGTAATCCGAAGCCGACTTAACCACTTTTCCTGCCTTTTTCCGCTTCGACGCCGCTGCCGCCAGCCCCGCTCCAACTGCCAGTGCCGATACCGCACCCGCTTTCCATGCTTTCTTATTCATGTCCTGATCGCCCCTGCCTTTCTTCAACTTTCAAACCACTTCTTTTTTACATTACCCCGATATCTAGTTTTTAATACTATCTAATAATGATTTGATAGTAAAACTTTTTTGAAGAAAAGTCAAGGGCATCATCTTCTGGCACTTCCCGCTTGCCTTTGGTCATTCCATTTTCTTACTACCTTTTGTACTGACTTTTCATGAGCTTTGGCTTTATACTTCTTGGCTTTGAATTGATTGTAAAAAAGCTTTCATTTATTATTTTTTTGCCTTGCAAAAATAAAAAGCACGATTAATAAAATAACCGGGAACAATAGCCCAACTCCCATACCTGCACGAATATTGTCTCCTGCACTTTGTGTAACACGTCCAACAATCCCCGGACCTATGCTTCCACCCAGGTCCCCCGCCATAGCAAGCAAAGCAAACATAGCCGTTCCACCTGCCGGAAATCTTTCTGATGAAATACTGATTGTGCCGGGCCACATAATCCCAACAGAAAAGCCACAGATAATACATCCAATCAAACCTGATATCGGATTCAACGATACAGAAGCAAGCAGGTAGCATATCACACATAAAATTCCAGATCCGATCATAAATTTCATCAGATCCATTTTATCACCATATTTTCCGAAAATTATACGACTGATCCCCATTGTAACAGCAAACATGCAGGGACCGGCCAGGTCACCAACTGTCTTTGACAGCCCCAGAGCAGCTTCCGCATAAGCAGATGCCCATTGTGCCATAGCCAGTTCTGATGCACCGGAGCAAATCATCAAGCATATGGAAAGCCAGAAAAGAGGTTTTCGAAACAGTTCTTTTATTCCCATTCCTTCCCCCTCATCTACCAAATGCTCGATCGGACAGGTTGCAAAATTATAGATATTTATGGCCGGAACAAGCGCCCATAAGACAGCCAGCCATTTCCAGCTGTCCATGCCAAACACCGCAAAAAACAGTGTAGAGATCACAATCGTTCCCACTGCTCCCCAACAATAAAAAGAGTGAAGCAGACTCATCGTTGCCTCTTTGTTATCAAATGGACACGCCTCCACGATCGGGCTGCAAAGCACTTCAATCAGACCACTTCCGACTGCATATACAATCACACTCAGGATAATTCCAACAAGCGGTTCCGGCAAAAGCTCTGGCAAAAAAGCCAGACCAACCAATCCTGCTGCGGAACATACCTCAGAAGTAACAATACAGATGCGATACCCTATTTTGTCCACAAACTTTGCACAAAACAGGTCTACCAACAACTGTGTAAGGAAAAAGCAGGTAGAAATCAATGCGATTTTTCCAAGTGCAATCTGATAATCATTATGAAATTTCAAAAATAACAATGGGGCAAAATTAGCTGCAATTGCCTGTGTAATAAATCCCATATAACAGGCTATTTTTGTTTTCCGGTAATTTGGCATGGCCATCACTCCTCGTTTTTTATTGAATTATATAACATAACATCTTTATTTTCATTGATTTATTTCCGAAATTTATTGTATAATATCGTAAAGTATGTTTCAAAGAGTGGGGTTTCTATGAATATAAATACAACCTATACCAAAATCATTACAGGTGAAGATTTGATGGAGACAGCTCAGCACGGAAGCACTCTCTATCCTTTCCAGTTTTATTATGAAGATCTGTCCGTTTTCGATTTCAACTGTATCGAATGGCACTGGCATACTGAATTGGAGTTTATTTATATTGAATCCGGAACCGTTACTTTGTGGATTGGAGAAGACCAATTTCATTTAACCGAAGGAAATGGCGTATTCATTAATACAAAGGTACTCCATCGCCTTTATTCTCCCTCAAAAGCCCTCATTCCCAATTTTGTATTTATGCCTTCTTTTATTGCCCCTTGCGACAGCCTGATTTATCAGAAATATATTCTGCCGATCATTTCTTCCTCATTGCCATTTCTCGTATTTCATAAAAAAGTATGCTGGCAAGCAAAGGTTTTATCTATCATGCGGCAAATTATTTCTGCACAGGATTCCGTTTTATCCAAAGAACTCCTTACCAGTTCTCTCCTTCAGAATCTCTGGCTGGAAATATTTGAAAACACAGACATTTCATATCAGGAAGAACACAAGGATCATTCAACCGCTTCTCAAGCCCGGTTACAGCTCATGCTGCAATTTATCCATCTAAATTACTCACGGAGTATCTCATTGGATGACATTGCAGAACAGGCAATGGTCAGTAAAAGTACCGCTTTGAATCTGTTTCGGAAATATTTACATATAACGCCGGTTAACTATCTCATTAACTACCGTTTAAAACAGGCCGGTCAGTTGCTTTCAAAAACCGAGAAAAAAGTCAGTCTCATTTCTTCTGAGACAGGTTTTCATAACGTTGACTATTTTTGCAGATTATTCAAAAAACGCTACCAATTAACCCCAACGGAATACCGGAAACAGAAAAGCCGCTGATTGGGACGGCGCTGCATTTCCGGCTGCCATCCGCGGGATTCTGGTCAATGCCTCCCACAACGCGGTGAGGAAGATAGGGTGTCAAGTGCGTGTTTGACCACTTTCTCTGTTTCATCCAGCGTCCAGTCGTGCATGGTCCCTGCCTTGCCGAAACTCATGCAGCCGACACACAGCTCGGAGATAAGCATTACAGCGGCTTTTAAAAAATCTGTATTGATTTTTCTGCGTGAGATGTTATAATCGGTATATACCGAAAACAAAAGGAGGAAATCGTCCATGCCAAGACCGCCACGGTGCCGCCGGATTTGTGGCGCACCACAAATTGATACCTTCTGCCCCAATGGGTGCGAGAATACCAAGCCGATCCTGCTGACGCTGGACGAATACGAGGTCATTCGTCTGGTTGACTTGGAGCAGCAAACCCACGAACAGTGTGCCGCGCAAATGGACATTTCACGCTCTACCGTGCAGGAGATTTACGAAGTCGCACGGCGCAAGATCGCAGCGTGTCTTGTCCACGGGAAACCGCTGCACATCACCGGGGGAAACTACCGCATCTGCGGAGGACAGGAGGCAGCCCACTGCGGCCGTTGGTGCCGGATGCAGAGAGCCAACACAGAAAAATCCAACAAAAAATGCAAAGGAGATTCCATTATGAAAATTGCAGTTACCTATGAAAACGGTCAAATTTTTCAGCATTTCGGCCATACCGAACAGTTCAAGCTTTATGAAGCTACAGACGGCAAAATCACTCATGCGGAAGTTGTTGATACCAACGGCAGCGGTCACGGCGCACTGGCAGGCTTCCTGATGTAGGACGGATTTTGCGGACATTCAAAATAAAAAAGAATGTGGAGGTAACAGACAATGGCAAAATCATTATTTGAGGAACTGGGCGGCAAATACGAAAGGCAAGGGGATTATTTGATACCGTGCTTAACTGTACCCGCCGAAGAAGAACAGGCAATAGGCATCTGGGGGCAACGGCATTTAGATTATCTAAAACAGTACCGTAAAGTTACATACACCAATCTTCTTACAAGCGGCAGGCTAAACGCCTACCTTGCCGACATCAACAGACAGGCACAGGAACGCTTTGAAAGGCTCATAGAGGGTATGAAACAGGCACAGGGCATAACGGAACAGCTAAAGGCAGAAAACGCCTTAGAATGGACAGGATGCCTCAATAACATAAGGGCTTGTGCGAGGGAGATTGTGGAAAAGGAAATTATTTTTGCATAAACAGATGATTAGTGGCAGGGGGAAATCCTGCCGCTTTTTCTGCTTTAGTTTGTCAGCTTGACAAATAAAGGGTTAAGGAATATAATTAGATTCAGTATTATACAAGGAGTTAATAAATATGCGGCAAGGTATTCTTAAATAAACTGTCAATTTGATAGTGGGAACAAAAAGTAGCAGTCTCGTTTCACTTTTAATATGGGGCTTAGTTTTTTGTACCCAGTTTAAGAATACTTTTATCATGTAATTTTATATGCCCGAAAACATATAAGTGTTTTGGGGCTATTGGAGTTATTTACCCAGTGATAGGAGTATTTATCACTGGGTATTTTTATGCCCTTTTTTGGGTGTTGATAGGAGGAAAATCACATGAAAATAATTAACTTAGGCATTCTGGCTCACGTTGACGCAGGAAAGACAACATTAACGGAAAGTTTATTGTATACCAGTGGTGCAATTGCAGAACTAGGGAGCGTAGATGAAGGCACAACAAGGACAGATACAATGAATTTGGAGCGTCAAAGGGGAATCACTATCCAGACAGCAGTGACATCTTTTCAGTGGGAGGATGTAAAAGTCAACATTATAGATACGCCAGGCCATATGGATTTTTTGGCGGAAGTATACCGTTCTTTATCCGTATTAGACGGAGCAGTATTATTAGTTTCTGCAAAGGATGGCATACAGGCACAGACCCGTATACTGTTTCATGCACTACAGACAATGAAGATTCCGACAATTTTTTTCATCAATAAAATTGACCAAGAGGGGATTGATTTGCCAATGGTATATCGAGAAATGAAAGCAAAGCTTTCTTCGGAAATTATAGTGAAGCAAAAGGTTGGGCAGCATCCCCATATAAATGTAACGGACAATGACGATATGGAACAGTGGGATGCGGTAATTATGGGAAACGATGAACTATTAGAGAAATATATGTCAGGGAAACCGTTTAAAATGTCAGAACTGGAACAGGAAGAAAACAGGAGATTCCAAAACGGAACGTTATTTCCCGTTTATCACGGAAGCGCTAAAAACAATCTGGGGATTCGGCAGCTTATAGAAGTGATTGCCAGTAAATTTTATTCATCAACGCCTGAAGGTCAATCTGAACTATGCGGGCAGGTTTTTAAGATTGAATATTCAGAGAAAAGGCGGCGTTTTGTTTATGTGCGTATATATAGCGGAACATTGCATTTGAGGGATGTTATTAGAATATCTGAAAAAGAGAAAATAAAAATCACAGAGATGTGTGTTCCGACAAACGGTGAATTATATTCATCCGATACAGCCTGCTCTGGTGATATTGTAATTTTACCAAATGATGTTTTGCAGCTAAACAGTATTTTGGGGAACGGAATACTGTTGCCGCAGAGAAAATTTATTGAAAATCCTCTCCCTATGCTCCAAACAACGATTGCAGTAAAGAAATCTGAACAGCGGGAAATATTGCTTGGGGCACTTACAGAAATTTCAGATGGCGACCCTCTTTTAAAATATTATGTGGATACTACAACGCATGAGATTATACTTTCTTTTTTGGGGAAAGTGCAGATGGAAGTCATTTGTGCCATCCTTGAGGAAAAATATCATGTGGAGGCAGAAATAAAAGAGCCTACTGTTATATATATGGAAAGACCGCTTAGAAAAGCAGAATATACCATCCACATAGAAGTCCCGCCAAATCCTTTCTGGGCTTCTGTCGGGTTGTCCATAGAGCCGCTCCCTATTGGAAGCGGAGTGCAGTATGAAAGCAGAGTTTCACTTGGATATTTAAATCAATCGTTCCAAAATGCGGTTATGGAGGGGGTTCTTTATGGCTGCGAGCAGGGGCTGTATGGATGGAAAGTGACAGACTGTAAAATCTGTTTTGAATATGGATTGTATTATAGTCCTGTAAGTACCCCCGCAGACTTTCGGCTGCTTTCCCCTATCGTATTGGAGCAGGCTTTAAAAAAAGCAGGGACAGAACTATTAGAGCCATATCTCCACTTTGAAATTTATGCACCGCAGGAATATCTCTCACGGGCGTATCATGATGCTCCAAGGTATTGTGCAGATATTGTAAGTACTCAGATAAAGAATGACGAGGTCATTCTGAAAGGAGAAATCCCTGCTAGATGTATTCAAGAATACAGGAACGATTTAACTTATTTCACAAATGGGCAGGGAGTCTGCTTGACAGAGTTAAAAGGATACCAGCCAGCTATTGGTAAATTTATTTGCCAACCCCGCCGCCCGAATAGCCGTATAGATAAGGTTCGGCATATGTTCCACAAGTTAGCTTAACAGCTTGCAAAAGTCATATAAAATGAGATTTGAAAGGATTAGAGACTAATTATGATGAAATGCGAATGGATATTGTGTCCTGTTTGTGGGAACAAAACCCGTAATAAAATTAGGAAGGACACTGTTTTGGAGAATTATCCCCTTTATTGTCCAAAATGCAGACAAGAAAGATTGATTAAAGTTGACAACTTGAAGATAACTGTCATCAAAGAGCCAGACGCTTAAGACGCAGAGCCGATGAAATTGTGGAACAATTCACGAATCATCGGCTCTTTTTGTTTCGTATTTGAAAGAACAAACTCACCAAATAAAAAAAACGATATTCGGGTGGGTTATTTTGTTATACCCTAAATTACCCTCTGAATTTGTTTTTAAATTTGGAGGGATTTTTTTATGTCCTTTTTTCGGGCAGTTATCTATCTGCTCATACGAAGCAAAATTTATCAATACATAGCATATCAGAGAACGGCAGGAAACCAGTTAAAAAAATTTCTGCCTATGCAACGGCACTTCCTGCCTTGAATGTAGAAGTACAATCTCCATACAACAGAATTAATATTTCCCATAACCGTAAAGGTCATAGAGCCTTTGCGGTTTTTCTTTTGTCGATTTTTGTTGGAAAGTGCCATAGGGCTATTAGTGGTGTTAGGTGTCGTTCGCCACCTCTCCATCTGGATTTTGAACATTTCAAAAATTCAGATGGGAGGTACTTACAGTGAAATACGCACCGAGAAAGGTATATATCAAGGAAAGCGGCAGATATGTGGAACTGTCCTATACGGATTTCTGCCGCCGCAGGGAATCCGACCAGACCTATATGGACAAGCTGTTTATCCCCATTCAAGGCTGTCTGCTTGAAGTCGTGAGGGAGCAATACACGGACTTCTACCGAGATAAGGAACGGTGGCGTTATCTGAAAAAATTAGATACGAAGAACAGCCTGCTTTCTCTGGATGGATTTACGGACAGCGAGGGGAAGCCTTTAGACTTTATCGCTGATGAAGCGGCAGACATTGCGGAAACCGTTGTCAATGCGGTTATGGTGGACAGGCTGAAAGCCGCCCTGCCTTTGCTGTCGGATAGTGAACAGGAATTGATACAGGCAATCTTTTTTGACGGACTTTCTGAGCGTGAAGTCGGGGCGAGGTTCGGCATAACCCAGAGCGTTGTGAACAAACGCAAAGCCAGAATCCTAAGAAAACTAAGAAAGATAATAGAAAATTAAAATTTAAGGCGTTCAGCCCCCTTGTTTTTTCCTTTGGGAAAATGAGGGGGTTTTTCTCTGCCCTCTCAATCAATTCTGATTGGAGGAAAAGAAGCATGGCATATAACCACGGACGGGAGGACAGGAAATGGCGTATCTGGAAAGAAGCGGAGGAAAAGCTGCTGCGTGAGTGCGGCGTTGATGAAGCGACCATTGAGCAGATACGCATTGCGGACAGGGCAGACTTCAATTCCAACAGGCGGTTTTACCGATGGACGAATGACATTGCGGAATACCTTGAGGACATGGCAGACAGGGAGCGGCAGACGGAAGTGGGTACGGTTGCGGAGTTACTGGACGAGATTGAGAGCGAAAATCTCTATCAAGTATTAGTCGCGGTGGACGGGCGTACCTTGAAAATCGTCCTGCTGAAAATGCAGGGGTATTCCACAAAGGAGATTGCCCCGCTCGTGCATTTGACGACTGGTGCCATCTATGCGAGGTTAGACCATCTGCGGAAGAAGCTACGAAAATTTTATAGCGTCTAAAACAGCCTGCCGTCCTGCGGGCTACTGGGTGAGGGATGGAAATCCCCTCACTTATTTTTTGCAGGAGGCAAGCGGGATGGCATACAGAGTTAAGGCGTACACGCTTCGGGAGGAATCCACGGAAAGCGGCACAAGGTATTTTATCAGCTTTAAGGACGGGCAGGGCAAATCCCACGAGTTGGAAGTGTCGGAACAGTTCTTTATGGAGTTTCGGCAGATGGAACGCAGGAACAGGAATCTCCTCCAATGGGACGAGCGGCACAGGGAGTTTTCGGAAGTATGGGACGAAACGCTGAACAGGCGGGCGTTGAAGCTGCCTAAGAGCATAGAGGAACAAATGATTGAGGCAGAACGGGCAGAACTGCTCTGTAAGGCGGTTGACGGACTGCCAGAGATACAAAGGCGGCGTTTCCTGCTCTACTACGAGTATGAGTTCAATTTTTACCAAATCGCCGCTATGGAGCATTGCACCGCTTCGGCAATACAGAAATCTGTTGCGATTGCAAAGGAGAAAGTAAAGGCGGAAATGAGGAAGTATCTCCAACCGTGACCGACACCGCCCGAAAAAGAAATCTGTTTTTTATTTGTGTGGGATTGGCGGCATTACATACTCTCACTTTTTCTTCGTGGGAGTAAATCTATTTTTAAGGAGGTCAACGCCTATGTGCAACGAAAACAAAAACACCGCCCGAAAGGAGGAAAGCCATGCAGAAGTTACAGACAGTCAACGCCGAAACGCTCCTTTATGAACCGCTTGAGAAGCCGTCCTTTGTGGTGGACAGCCTTATCCCCACAGGCTTGTCGCTGTTCTGCGGCTCACAGAAGATAGGAAAGAGCTGGCTCATGCTGAAGCTATGTTTATGCGTGTCGCAGGGACTTCCCTTGTGGGATATGCCGACAATGGAGGGCGACGTGCTTTACCTCTGCCTTGAGGACACGTTCTGCCGTATACAGGACAGGCTGTTCCGATTGACGAACGAAGCGAGCAGGCGGCTTCACTTTGCCGTGGCAAGCTGCAAGCTGTCAGACGGTCTTATCGTGCAGCTTGAAGATTATCTGAAAGATTACCCAAACAGCAGGCTTATTGTCATTGACACTTTGCAGAAAGTCCGTACAGCTTCAAAAGACAATGCCTACGCAAGCGACTATGGGGACATCTCACTAATCAAAGACTTTGCCGACAGGCATTCATTGGCGGTCATTGTCGTACACCACATCCGAAAGCAGAATGACAGCGATGTGTTCAACAAGGTGTCTGGGACGACAGGCTTAACGGGGAGTGCGGACGCTACCTTTGTTCTGGAAAAGGAGAAACGGGCATCCGACACCGCCAAGCTGTATGTGACGGGCAGGGACACGCCCTATCAGGAATACACGCTGCGTTTCCGTGATTGCAGTTGGGAACTTGTGGAGAGAAAAACGCAGGAGCAGCTTGCGAAAGAAACGATACCAGACGTCCTTTTTCGGTTGGTGGATTTTATGAGGGATAAGGAAGAATGGGCAGGCACGGCAACGGAGCTGTTAGCCGCTATGAGGGAAACGGAAACCATACCCACGGTGATTACGAAATGGCTCAATGAATACCGCACCACATTTTTAAATGAGAACCATATCGTTTATCAGTACAGCCGCAAAAAACACGGCAGGCAGATTTCGCTTGCAAAGCGGGCGGGTGACAGCGGTGACGGTGGTGACAGCGATATTGGGATACCCCCTGTTACTGTCATTGACGCTTAAAGCCGTGTAAAGCTGGCGACTCTGCCCTGCGGGTGACAGCGGTGACGGCGGTGACAGTGATTTTAGGATACCCTGCCGCTGTCATCCCTGCGGGAGAACACCCCGTAAACGCAAAGTGCAGGCGTAGGATTTACCCGCCCTTTTCGGCGTGTAAAACCACCCCTGCGGTCAGAAAAATCCTTCCGATTTTTCCGACTGCGTTTACAGGGTGTAACACACTACACTTTGCCCTGCAAAGTCGTGTGCCAGACGTTCCCTCTGGACTCCCTTATGGCAGGTCTTACGCCCTGCTTATCCTACGCTCCACGCTTCGGATAAAAGAATGGCAGCATGACGGTGACGGCTCTTGCGAGGGGGTATTCCAAAAACACCGTCATCATCGACATGACCGTCATGCAGGGAATAAGGGTGACAGTTGAGGCAGTCGGTAGGGGGTATCCCAAAACTGCTGTCACCGCCGTCACCGCTGTCACCCAAAGGGCAGTTTACCCGCCGAAGAAAGGAAGATGATGAATTATGCCCTATGCAATCCTGCGTTTCCAGAAACGCAAAGCGGGCGGCGTTGCGGCTTGCGAACGCCACAACGAGCGTAAAAAAGAAGCCTATAAAAGCAATCCAGATATAGATATGGAACGCTCGAAAGATAACTACCATCTTGTGAATCCGCCGAGGTACACCTACAAGAAAGAGATTAACCGCATGGTAGCCGAAGCAGGGTGCAGGACGAGGAAAGATAGCGTGATGATGGTGGAAACGCTTATCACGGCTTCGCCAGAATTTATGAACAGCCTGCCGCCCAAAGAACAGAAAGCGTATTTTACGATGGCTCTGGATTTCATTTCAGAGCGTGTCGGGGAGAAAAATATCCTCTCCGCAGTCGTCCACATGGACGAGAGAACGCCGCATATGCACCTCTGTTTTGTGCCGATTACACCAGACAATAAGCTGTCTGCCAAAACAATTTTAGGCAATCAAAAGAGCCTGTCCGAATGGCAGACCGCCTACCATGAGCGGATGTCCTCACGGTGGAATCAGCTTGAAAGAGGTCAGTCCTCAATGGAAACGAAGCGGAAACATGTCCCCACATGGCTCTATAAGTTGGGCGGCAGGCTTGATAAACAGTATGAGGAAATTGTGTCTGCACTGTCCGACATCAACGCCTTTAATGCAGGGAAGAAGCGTGACAAGGCTCTGGAACTGATTGCGGCATGGCTCCCAGACGTGGAGAAATTCTCAAAGGAAATCAGTAAGCAGAGTGCCTATATCAATAGCCTAAAGGAGCAAATCGGGCAGGAATCAGACTATGCGGGGCGTATGCGTGATGAAAAGTATGAGCAGGAACTAAAGGTGCAGAAAGCGAACCAGAAGATATTTGAGTTGCAGAGAACCAACGAGCAGATGGGGCGGCTGCTCTCAAAGATACCGCCCGAAGTGTTGGAAGAATTGCAGAAAAACCATAAAAGCAGAGCGAAAGAAAGGTAGATATGTGAATGAAGAAACAGGATTTTAAGGTGTTAAAGACCAAAGACTTGTACCCGTTTCCCGACAATCCGTTTCATGTGGCAGAGGATGAAACGCTGTCAGAATTAGCGGAAAGCATCAAGGAATTTGGCATTGTCACGCCGATAATCACACGCCCGAAAGAGGACGGGAACGGCTATGAAGTGATTGCAGGGCAGCGGCGTGTCCGTGCGTCTGAACTTGCAGGGATAAATACCGTGCCTGCGTTTGTCCTGCCCTTAGACCGTGACCGAGCCATCATCACCCTTGTAGACAGTAATTTACAGCGTGAGAATATCCTGCCATCAGAGCGGGCGTTTGCCTACAAGATGAAATCCGAAGCCATGAAGCGGCAGGGTTTCCGCACAGACTTAACCTCGTCACAAGTTGTGACGAAGTTGCGGACGGACGACAAGGTGGCACAGGGCTTCGGCGTAGGCAGGATGACCGTACAAAGATTTATCCGTTTGACGGAACTGATACCGCCGATTTTGCGGATGGTGGACGAGGGGAAAATCGCCCTCACGCCTGCGGTGGAACTGTCCTTTTTGAAGAAAGACGAGCAGGAAAACCTCTTTGCCACGATGGAGAGCGAAGAAGCAACGCCCTCACTCTCACAGGCACAGCGGATGAAAAGCCTAAGCCAGAGCGGGCGGCTTGACATGGATACGATATTTGCAATTATGACGGAGGAAAAGGGAAACCAGAAAGAAACCTTGAAAATCAACACAAGCAAGCTGAAAAAGTATTTTCCGAAGAACACAACGCCGAAGCAGATGGAGGAAACCATCATTAAACTTTTGGAGCGTGAATTGCAGAGGAAACGGGGCAGGGACAGCCGCTAATCTTCTCTTTTCGGGAGGTAAATGCAGAAAATTGAGGTATGAAGAATGAAAGAAATCCAGTATGAGATTGTAAAGGAAATCGCCGTATTGTCTAAGGGCGACAGCGGCTACACAAAAGAAATCAATCTTATCTCATGGAACGGAAGAGAGCCGAAATATGACATCCGCAGCTTTTCCCCGAACCGTGAGAAGTGCGGAAAGGGTATCACGTTGAACGCTGATGAAGCAGCAGCACTCCTTGAAGCATTACAGAAAGAAGTAAACAGCGGGGATTGATGGTATCTGATTGACAGGGCGGGGCGTTTCCAGACGTTCTCCTGCCCTGTCTGGAAAGGAAGATTTAAGTATGGGCGAGGATAAGAAAGCAGATAAAAAGAGAAAGCGTATCGTGCCGAAAGCACCAGTTCAGATGATAATCAGCCGTGAATATGTCGGCACGCAGACAGTCACAGAAGCGTTTATCCCGATTATTTCCGAGGATATTCGGAAGAAGATTGCCGAGGGCGACACCTTCGACAATGAGGGGCTGTCCGCTTAGAATGTACGCAATGGAACATGAAAACAGATAGGACAGATATGGAGGTTTTACAGTATGGCAGGAATAAGAATGGAGAACAAGATTTATGAAGTCGGCATGTACTGCCGCTTGTCAAAAGACGATGGCACGGATAACGAGAGTGCGAGCATTGCGACACAGAAATCCATCCTCACGGATTATGTGAAAAAGCAGGGATGGCACTTAGCAAAAACGTATGTGGACGACGGTTACTCTGGTACAAATTTCCAAAGACCAAGTTTCCAGAACATGATTAAGGACATTGAAAGCGGTCTGATAAACTGCGTTATCACGAAAGATTTATCTCGTCTGGGGAGGAACTATCTTGATTGCGGACTGTATCTGGAAGTGTTTTTCCCAGAGCATAATGTGAGGTATATAGCGGTCAATGACGGCGTGGACACGCTCAATAAATCCGCTATGGACATCACGCCTTTCCGCAACATCCTAAACGAAATGTATTCCGCCGATGTGTCGGTCAAGATAAAATCGGCGTACCGAGCGAGGTTTCAGCAGGGGAAATTCATGGGGACGACAGCACCATACGGTTACGTCAAAGACCCCGCCGACCACAACCATCTGCTGATAGATGACAAAGTTGCCCATGTGGTAAGGGAAATATTTGACCTTGCGTTAGCGGGCAACGGAATCGCCAAAATCCGCAAGCACATCAACAAACAGCATATCTTACGCCCCGCCGCTTATGCGGCGGAGCAGGGGGCAACAGGCTATGAGAGGTATTTTGAGGAGAATGAGGAGAACCGTTATATTTGGAGCGAGAACAGCGTAAGGGGCATTTTAAGAAGCCCGATATATGCGGGAAACCTTGCAGGCTACAAGCGGATTGCCGCCAACATGAAAAGCAAGAAACGCCCCTCTAAGCTGCCCGAAGAATGGGAAGTGATACCAGACACCCATGAGGGGATAGTCACGCAGGAGGAATTTGATACCGTACAGCAGCTTATTACAAGCCGCAGATTACCAGAAAACAAGGGCGGCTTTGAGAACATCTTTGCAGGCGTTATTAAGTGTGCGGACTGCGGCTATGCGATGCGGGCTATGAGTGCCAACAGGAGGAAACGCCCCGACATCATCGACTGCGTACAATATTCCTGCAATAATTATGGCAGATACGGTAATATCATGTGTACCGCACACAGCATTGAAGCGAGGGACTTGTTCAACGCTGTCCTCACCGACATCAACCGATTTGCGGATATGGCAGTCAATGATGAAAAGGCAGTGAGGGCGATTGAAAAGCGGCTCACGGAAACAGACCAGAGCAAGGCAAAGGCACTGGAAAAGGAGCAAAGAAAACTGAACAAACGCCTTGCAGAACTGGACAGGCTGTTTTCCTCACTCTATGAAGATAAGGTGATGGAGCGTATTACCGAGCGGAATTTTGAGATGATGTCGGGAAAATACCAGAAAGAACAGCTTGAAATTGAAGCAAGGCTGAAAGAGGTAACGGAAACGCTCAGCGACAGCTATGAGAAGACGCAGGGTGTCCGTGATTTCCTCTCCCTAATCCGCAACTATCAAGGCATTAAGGAACTGGACGCAACCATCATAAACGCACTTATAGACAAGATACTTGTTTCGGAACGTGAGAAACTTACAGACGGAATGGTGCGGCAGGAAATCAAGATTTATTATAAATTCATCGGCTTTGTCGGTGAATTACATATCACACCGACAAAGCGGTGGACTGCGTTAAAGCCTAAGAATTGTACGGTGTGCGGTGTTGAATATGTTCCCCGCTCTGGCATATCGAAGTATTGTCCTGCTTGTGCCAAGAAGATACAGAGGGAGAAATCAAACGAGAGCAAACGCAGGAGCAGGGAGCGAAACAGACAGGCATGTATTGAACTGTCCGCAAAAAATGACCGACTGATGCAGAACGGCGTGGACACTTTGATTTGCGGGGGCATCGGCGGCGGTGCCCAGGCAGCTCTGGCCGAAGCGGGCATCAAGCTCTACGGCGGTGTCAGTGGGGACGCTGACGCAGCAGTGAGCGCATTGCTCAGCGGAAATCTGGGCTATGACCCCAATGTTCATTGTGATCACCATGACCATGAGCACGGCGAGTCTGGTCACACCTGCGGTAACCACGGCTGCGGCAAGCATAGCTGCCATTGATATGGAACGAACACTGACACAGCTTCCGTTCTGGTCATCCTTGACCGAACACGAAATGGAAACGCTTTTCTGATGTGATGTGGGCGATGCAGCAGATCATGTTCAAGGGATTGGATCGGCGGCTGGCAGAGTTTCTCCTTGCCGAAGCGGAACGTACTGACTCCGACACGATACACATGACCCATGAGCAGATCGCGGCGTTGTTCCTTAAAACCGCTGACAACGAAAAGGAACATGCTAAGCTGTGGTTCAAAGAACTGAACGGCATTGGCGATACCTCTGAAAATCTTCTCTCTGCCGCTGAGGGCGAGAACTACGAGTGGACGGATATGTACGACGGCTTTGCCAAAACCGCCGATGAAGAAGGCTTTCATGAACTGGCGCAGCGCTTCCGTCTGGTTGCCGCTATTGAAAAGCACCATGAGGAGCGCTACCGTGCCCTGCTGCACAATGTGGAGATGGCGGAGGTCTTTGCAAAGAGTGAGGTCAAGGTATGGGAGTGCCGCAACTGCGGCCACATTGTGATCGGTGAGAAAGCGCCGGAAGTCTGCCCTGCCTGCAATCATCCCCAGAGCTATTTTGAGATCCACGCGGAAAATTATTAAAGAAAGAAAAGGAGAATCATCATGGAGCAGAAGTTTTACATTTGCAAGCATTGCGGTAACATCATTGCCAAGGTCAAGGACACGGGCGTTCCCGTCATCTGCTGCGGCGAGCCGATGAGCGAGATCGTTCCCGGCACCACCGACGCCGCCGTGGAGAAGCATGTTCCCGTCTGGACGGTAGAAAACGGCATCGTCCATGTCAAGGTCGGCTCCTTGGAGCATCCTATGCTGCCGGAGCACTACATCGAATGGGTATCTCTCCAGACCAAGCAAGGCAATCAGCGCAAGGAACTGCATCCCGGCGAAAATCCGGAGGTCTGCTTCGCTCTCTGCGAGGGCGATGAAGTCGAAGCGGTCTACGCTTATTGCAACCTCCATAGTCTGTGGAAAGCGTGATTCATCTTTCAAAAATCTGTTGCCATTTCTCAACCCCTATCGCGGCAAGTGTGTATTCATCCTACTTGTCACGCTGGCGAATGCGGCAGGCGCTTTGCTGATCCCTACCATCACCGCCGACAAGATCAACATTGCCGTGGAGGGCAGACACATGGATTGCGATCCTCGGCGGTGGGATGCTTATGAAAGGCAGCCTGACCCCCGGCACGTTCCAGGCCTTTTTCCAGTACATGAACATGTCCAGCGAACCGATCACAGAGCTTTCCTATATGACAAACTCTCTGCAATCGGCGCTGGCCTCCATGGAGCGGGTATATGAGCTGCTGGATGAGCCGGAGATGGAAGCAGAGCCGGAAGCACCGAAGCGAATCGGCCATGCGCTGGGAGCGGTGGAGTTTTCCCACGTTCGCTTTGGCCAATTATTGGTGAATCGACATTTTGTTTCCTTTATCCACTCATTTTTATGATGTTCCAAGCACTTGATTCAAGGCAGAAAGTCATGTCGCATTACTTAATACTACAGCCCCTTCTTTATTTCTTCAATTGTCATCTCATATACTTCTGTTACTTTTTCCATTGCTTCCGATATCCCCGGCTGCTCTCCGGTTCCATCTCTCAAAAGTTCTATCAACTCATGACTAACCTCATACAGACGGTCAAAAGAAAGATTCTGACACACCCCTTTCAGTGTGTGTGCACCGCGGAAAGCATCTTCATAATTTTTATTTTCCAATGCCTGTTTTAACTGTATATAACTCTGATCTTCAAGGAACTTTAATGCAAATCTCCGAATCAGTGCTTCGCTGTGAAGGCGTCCCAAGACAGCTTCATAGTTTCCTCCAATAGCTTCGTAACACTCTTGCATTGTCATATTTTAGTCCTCCTGTCAATTGTATTCCACTAATTCATGAACCTCTGCGAATCAATTATATACATACCTTAAAATCGTTTTTATAACTTCATCAATCACAATCGGCTTTGACAAATGTGCGTTCATTCCTGCATCCAGTGATGCCTGAACATCTTCTGCAAATGAATTAGCTGTCATTGCTATAATAGGAATGTTTTTTCCATCCGGTCTGTCATTCATTGCCCTGATTGCTTTTGCTGCTTCATAACCATTCATTTCATGCATCATGATATCCATCAGGATTACATCAAATGTGCCTTCCGGATGATTTCTGAAAATCTCAACAGCATTCTTTCCATCCACAGCTCTTTCTACATTCATCCCGAACTCTTCCAACTGCACGGTAGCAATCTCTGCATTCAGTTCATTATCCTCTACAAGAAGGACATTCACACCTGTAAGATTTACCTTTTCAGAAAAACCTGTGTCTGACTTATTACATTCCTTATCTGTAATTTCCAAAGGAATATCCACAGTAAATGTGGTTCCCTCATGCTTTTTACTCTGCACGGAAATAGTTCCACCCATCATATCTACATACTTCTTTACGATAGCCATCCCCAGTCCAACTCCATGGTACTGCGTTCTCACATCGGAATCTTCCTGCGCAAATTCCTCAAAAACTTCTTTTGTAAATTCCTCACTCATGCCAATACCAGTATCCGAAATGCGATAACGCATATTTATATATCCATCCCCGCCCTTTTCCTGACACCGGGCTTCAAATGTAATCGTCCCTCCATCCGGAGTGAATTTTACGGCATTGCTCAGAATATTGACCAGCACATCACGCAGGCGTGCAGGATCCGCAAGCACATTTGGAATCTTTGCTTCTTCACGCCGAATCTTAAAGTTGATATCCCTGTTCGTAAGAAAACCTTTTGTAATATCCAATGCAGAATCTGTAATGTTTTTCACATCCGCCGGTACCGGATTGTAATTCACTTTTCCACTTTCGATGCGGGTCAGATCTAATATATCATTGATCAGCGACAGTAAATGCTCTGAGCTTTCGTCAATCTTTTCCAGACAATTTTTCACTTCGTCTGACGGATTATTTTTCATTGCAATACCGGTAAATCCTATGATTGCATTCATCGGTGTCCTCATATCATGGGACATATGTGACAGAAATGCTGTTTTTGCCTTGTTTGCAGCCTGTGCCTGCTCTGCCAGTTCCGCCATTTCCTCAGCTTTCTCCTGGGCCGCCTTCTGAGCTTTTTTTCTTGCACTGAGACGCACCATTGTCACAGCCATAGCAGTCAGCAGCCATCCAAAAATAAGAAGAACCAAAACAGTAACAACAGGATGCAGACGGATCCAGTCAACAAATGTCAGCTCTGTTGCTTTGTATGTGGTATACTGTGCTGCAAGATCTTCAACAAGATTTTGGGGCATGGCATACATTGCTTTCGTCAGAATACCAGCCAGCGCATGGTTCTCAGTTGATGAAATTACCATGCGGTAGGTGAATGTAGGCTGTTCCAGCAGAGTATATGTCATGGTGCCTGTAGTGTCACTGTTCACAAACGCCTGTGCCATGTAATAGTAGACGAAGGCAGCATCTGCTTTACCCTTACGGACAGCTTCCATCATTTCCTGTCGGGTACTGCACATCAGTTTTTCTGCACCGGGTGCCATTGCATCTTCAATTGAATTTGATACTGTCTGGTCAACAGTAGTAACAACATTAATTTTCCCATCAAAGTCACGCCGTGTCACCCTTGCCAGCTGCATCGTAATGAAAGGTGCAGTAATCCCCCATTTTTTCGTCTCAGCATAGTTATCTGTTTCCAGGCGTGCATCGATGCTCATATCTGTGGTTTCCTTATTTTTCTGATAAGCAATATACTCATCTCTGGTGACAGGTGTAAGAAACTCATAGGAAATCCCGGCATAGTCTGCAATTTTCCGGAAGTAATCC
Organism: Clostridium sp. AF32-7AC; assembly: GCF_003477925.1. NCBI lineage: Bacteria > Bacillati > Bacillota > Clostridia > Eubacteriales > Clostridiaceae > Clostridium > Clostridium sp. AF32-7AC. The sequence goes on along the minus strand of NZ_QUEG01000001.1, from coordinate 220,099 downwards.
GGGATAATACCCTTCATCTCACCATTTTCATTATAAGAATATGGATAACGGGTCGGATCACACAGAACATGAAGCGGGTTGTCCTTGGAATACTGTGAAATAATACTTTTTTCTTTCTCCGTATATTCCAGATTCTTAGTTTCTATGCTTTCATAATTTTTATTGTAAAGCGTCGTTTTCCAGTCACCCTCAACCGCATTCATCTGATCGATCGCATAATTGATCTCATTCAGCAATTCTGTATTGCCCTTTTTAACAATGACATAGAAATCGCTGCTGCCAAATTTCTCCACGATTCGCTCATTGTTTGTTTTTCTCAGAGAACTGGTAACAATCGCATCAACTTTTTCGCTCTGAAGGGCTTCATCCATTTCTGTGGTCGTATCAAAATAAGATGGAACATATGTAAATCCTTTGTTGTCTGCAAAATCCGCAAACTCTTCATTCCGGGTGTTTCCGTTCAAAAGCGCCACACGCATACCGTTGTAAGTGCTGTAATTGCCGTCCACAATCGTGCTGTTGTCACTGCGGACGGTCAGCATCCCATAATTGGTTCCGATTGGACGTGAAAAATCAAACTTTTCTTCTCTGTCCGGTGTTTTGCGGGCAGATGTTACCATGTCAATCTCGCCATCTTCAAGCATCTGCTGCATATCATCCCAGCTCTTATCATATCCGACATATTCGTAATCTACATCCCAATAACGGGCCATCAGCCGAAGAAAATCATAGCCATACCCGCTGCGGTTGCCTTCTTCATCCATCACATGATAACCATCCATGGCAAAGAAACCGACTTTGACAGTTTCATGCTGCGAACTGTCCTCGGCTGCATATGCGGTCTGGGGAGAAAATATCATACACACGCATACAAAAGCCAGTAACACTGCCACATATTTCTTTGCTCTCGAAATCATATTAAATCTCCTTGTCAACCTCCTGGTTTAATAAAATTGCACTGCCGCATCAAATCCATTTGTTACTGTTCAGTGACCTGCGGTTCGGTACCCCCCCCCCACCAGATTTTATGCTTCTGATCGTCTTTTCCAGCACCTTCATCTCAACCGGTTTTGAAATATGTGCATTCATACCAGCTGCCAGAGAATGCTGAACGTCCTCCGAGAATGCATTGGCAGACATTGCAATGATTGGAATTTTCTTTGCTACTTCATGGGAGCTTCTGCGGATTGCCTTCGTTGCATCATAACCATTCATAACAGGCATCTGCACATCCATCAGAATCATGTCATAATCACCTGGAGCAGACTGTTCAAATGCTTCCAAAATCTCTTCGCCATTTTCACAAATGGTACATTCCGCACCTTCAATCTTTAACAGTTCTATCAGGATCTCCGCGTTCAACTCATTATCCTCTGCACACAGGAATTTCATTCCCTGCAGAATATTTCCATCCTGCTCATCTGTTTCTTCTTGTGCCGCCAGAGCAACCGTTCTATCCTCTGCAATTTTCAGATCCAAGAGAACCTCAAAACAGCTTCCCTGTCCCAATTCACTCTCCACATCAATGGTACCTCCCATTGCCTCAACCAGATTCTTAGTAATCGCCATTCCAAGTCCGGTTCCCTGTATTTTATTTGTAAGGGAACTTTCCGCACGGGTAAACGCATCAAAAATTGTATCCTTGAAATCTGCCGACATTCCCATACCATTATCGCTAACTAAGAAACGGTACTTTGCATAGACAGATGACTTTGTCTCACATTCTTCTACAAAGAACTGAATTCCCCCACCTTCCTGGGTATACTTCACTGCATTGGAAAGCAGGTTGCTGAAAATCTGCATCAGGTGAACCTGATCCGCATTCACCCACTCATGCTGAATATTTTCTTTTATGATTGTAAGGGTCTGCTGCTTTTCATATATTTGAGTATGAAATATAGTGTCAAGTTCCTGTACAAGATCCAGAATAGAAAAGTCAGAATACTTGAAGACTGTTTTTCCTGCCTCAATCTTGCTCATATCCAGAACATCATTGATAATTCCTAACAGGTGCTGTGATGAAATGTCTATTTTTTCTGCATACTCTATAACTTTTGCTTTATTACCTGCATCATGTCTGATCAAAGATGTGATACCAATGATTGCATTCATAGGTGTACGAATATCATGTGACATATTAGACAGGAAATCCGTTTTCGCCTTATTTGCATTTTCAGCTGTCTGCAAAGCCTCTGTTGCAACGTTCTTTGCCTTTTTCAGTTTTTGATTGACTACTTCCATTTCCTTCATTGTTTGTAAATGAAGTTCATTATTTCTTTTTTCATATTCTGCTTTTTGATCTGCAAGACTAAGTCTGGAAATACTGTAGAATAATCCGGCAAAAAGTAAAAATATATAACCTGCCATGAGTATTGTTGTAAACAACACCGTTTTCTGGTAATCCCTCAGCACATTGTCAACAACTCCCCTTTCCACAATACATACCAAAATGGTGTTGTTGCTTTCTATCGGGCAATACCCCAGATAATAGGGGTTCTGTTTTCCCAAAAGTGCAACTCCGGATTCTCTGTTATTAAACTTCTTTTTGAACAAATCAGCCTCTTCTTCTGTAATAGCCTGTTCTCCTTTTAAATGTTTTAACAGGGAATAATTACGCAGGTATTTATCACCACTCTGGTTCGTATACGTAATATTTCCGTCATTATCCAGAATGAACAAATATGCTTTCCCGTCATAACCTTTCAGTTTTAACATGGAATCCAGTTTCGAATGATCATACACGCTTCCAATTGCCGTATAAATTTCCCCATTGATAGTATATTCCTGACATGGAATCGCAACCAGATAACCGTCTTTTTTCTTCTGATCATAATCAACACGCACCAGTTTTCCAATATTGTATCCATTCTTTAAGTCCAGCAGAAATTTACTTGGCATATCAATCCGCATTTTTGTTCCACCTGCTGATATTGCCTGACCATTTTCCCGAAGGAATATAAGTGTACTTTCCGATTCTTTTTCCCATGCTTCAAAGAAACTTTTGTTCATATCCGTTTCAAGAGACAGCTCCCTCTCATGAAGTAAAAATTCCTTAACCAACTGCAGCTGGCTGTAGTACCCACTCACTTGAAGATCATAGGTCTGCTGCATCTGCTCAACAACAGCTCCCATACTGCTTTTTCCATTTTCACTGATATACTTGCTAGACTTACTTATAAGATACTTTATACAAACTACGCTTAAAAGAATAATAAGTAGTATAAGCAACAGCCTTGTTATTTTTTTTCTTTTATTTACCGTTTGTTCTATCTCCACTTTTACTGTTCAACCTCTATATAATCTTCCGGTGCTGACGGCTGCTGTCCTTTTGACATTGCTTCGATCCATGCACTTGATAATGTTGTATCTTTAAGCTGCTCAATCTCACATTTCGGATTTATTTTTTTCAAAACAGACATTGTGGTGTCTGTAAGAAGAATAGAGTATTCCTTTTCTTTGTCTATTTTCTTATCATTAACTGTCAAGTCCTTTAATGAAAATCCACTTTCCGCTTGATTGACGATAATTTTCATACCGGATGCAATTGGTAATTCGTATTTATTGGTTACATAAAAATTCTCATCCGCATCGGCGAAATAATTTTCCACGAGTTCACAAACCTGTTTACCACTAATTTTTGTAAAATATAATGCTGTATCTGAACTCTTTGCTGTCATCATGCCAACCCGGCTATTGGTGCATTCTCCTTTATACATAGAAGAAGTGAAATAATAATATGGTGCCAGAGCCAGCTGTGCATCATTTTCTTCTCTGATCGTAGTTAAAATGGAAGATGCTGAATCACGGCCATTTCTATCGTTCAGTGAAATGGAATATTCATTTTCAAAATTCACCGTTGCTTTTTCTTCCGGAACTTTACGATTCATTACACTGCGCAAAGTATCATAAGCCTGTGTTTCATCCATTTCCCCTGACAGTAATCCGTGAACAGCCTCAAGACTTGCATCAAATGATTTTTGAGCGGAATATCGGATATAAACAGCATTATTTTTAATTTCCTCTTCCAGTCCAGGTACATCCTGCATCATGGTTGGAACATCTGTATTCAATGAAATAACACCGCTTCCATCCGCAATCAGCTTTTGCCCCTCTTCTGAAATCATACAATCCAGCACATCCAGTGCAGTATCCAGTTTCTCCCGGTCTTTTTCCAGGTTTTTGTTAAATGCAATGTTTAATGACGGAGTCATATACACATAGGATTCATCCGATGTCTGTGAAAAGTAAGGAATACGGATCAGCTCCGCATCCATCTGTTTCTGCAGCTGCTGCATAACCGTCGGATGTCCATGAAACATTGCTGATTTTCCCTCGACAAACATCTGGGTTCCTGTATTGATGTCAATATTGATATCTTCTTTGCCAAAATGCGAGTCCTTAAGAAACTGACTGGTTTCTGAAAAAATACGTTTCCATAATGTATCATCAAACTTTACTTCATCCGCTGCAGTCTCTGCACCGTTTCGCCATTCAATACCATCCAGGCTTGTAAACTCACCGATTGCCGCTGCCTGGATGATTTCATTATTAGACCAGTCTTCACCAAGATCCATGGAATACGGTTTTATGCCATTATCATAAAACTGCTGACAGGCCTGTACATATTCCTCATAATTTTCTGGAATCTTTATGCCATACTGATCAAACAGTGTTTTGTTGGCAATGATCGTCTGCGGAATACCACAGATTGGCAGCCACTGGATTTCATCCTCCTCATTCTTATAATATTGCACCGCATAGGAATAATACTTAGAAACAACATCATAAGAAGCAAAATCCATAAGATAAGGCTGTAAGTCCTGTGCATCTGTTCCAGAAAATCGACGTACTGTTATGATATCCGGTAATTCATCATGTTCTTTAAAATAACTGTATAAATCGGTATCATTGTTACCAATAATAAATTCGATATCCTGATCAGGAAACTGTTCATGGATATAGGGTGCAATATTTTTCATCAAACGATTTTCCCACAGATAAACGGTAAGATGATCATCATTTTTAGATACTTCTTTCTTTGACTGTCCACATCCAGACAAGACAGCAGCTGCTACAAGTACACCTGACACCACCGCTATCAGACAACGTTTTGCCTTTTTCATACTTTCATTTTCCTCATTCTTTCCTATATAAAGTCATTATTGTTACGTCTATGAAATAACACCACAAAAAAGCACTGTCAGACAGACAGTGCACCTCATTTTATGCAACTGGCTGCCATTTTACAGGCCCTGTAGTTTTGCGTCCCAGACTTTCATCTGGTTTGCCGATTTCCTTATTATAGCTTTTAAACTTATGCAAAAAACTGGTTTTATTATACTATAGCGCTCTACTGTACACAAGAAAAACATTACCGTTTTAACGCCTGAAAACAAAAAAAGAACAGCCGATATATATACTCGAACTGTTCTTCTACTTCCGAAGTCCACGAAGCATTGACATTACTGTTTCCTGCTCATTTGCATTCAGATCGTTCCATATCCCTAGAACTTCTTTCTGTTTTTCTGTCAGATTCTCTGAATTACCTTCCTGAAAAAACTGCGATAATGTCACGCCCAAAGCTGCACATATTTTTTCAAGTGTGATCAGCGACGGCAGGTTTTCCTGCGCCATGATCCTTCCCAGTGACGACTGGGAAATTCCCGACAGCTGCGATAATCTGTATTTACTGATATCACGCTTTTCACATAAAGATGTTATTTTATCCGCAATATACTTCTCTACCTGCAAGTAACTATACCTCATTTCCGCTATTACATGTTCTTATTGTACCTGTAATAATGAAAAAATATTAGTAATCAACTTTGCAAGTATTTATCCCCATCATGGGAAGTATACGGATAAAAAAATATAAAGATACTTTCGTTTCCGCAAAAGTCATTTTCGCTTATATCATTTTTATAATAACACAGACAGTTATGTTTGTCACATAAAAGTTTGAAACCCCAAACAAAAAAATAAACCTTCTCATACCGCAAAGCCGCATATCCACGGATAAATCCCCATCCCAGAGGGATCACCCTTCTGATGAATATAAAGGCTATTCGCAGATGGCTACGCAATCTGACATGGATGCCTTTTCACAGAAAGTTCACAGCTCATATAATGACACTATATTGACGTGACACGAGTATGTGAGTATACTGTAAGCCATGTGGAGGTTGTGCGTATGTCAGCAACAAATCTGAACATCCGAACGGATAAGGAAACAATTAAAGGATAAATCTGAAAAGCGAATCAGCTGATGGAAAAATGCACGCTCTGCAGATGCGGTATTTACATCAGCCCCTTCCACATATTTCTATGAAATAAAAAGTGGAGTCAAATTGAATGAAAACACAAGCAGACAAGAAGTCAGTCAAAGACATCCAAGAGTTAAAGCAGAGATTTACCAAGTTTTCCATAGGTTTATTTGCAATTTTGACGCTTTCAATCACATTGTTGGCATCAGCATATACATATATTCTGCAAAAATCGTATACAGATATCGCCCTTGAAACGGAACTCAAACGTGATATGGAAAATGCAGATGCAATTCATAAATTGGTAAATAAAAAAATCGGAAGAGAAGAATTTGCCACGCTCCGCCATCAATCTGATGAAAATACAGAAATGTATCACGAGATTTCCTCGTTTCTAAATGAAATTCGAACGCTGAATTCAACCAGATATTTATACACCGCCACCCGAAATGAAGAAAACAGGCTGATCTATGTGGTGGACGGTCTGGATCCCAACGCAGGAGATGTCAGACATCCGGGAGACTATATTGAGGATGAAATGATTCCGTATATTAACAAGGCTCTTTCAGGAGAAACGGTGTATTCGCAGAACATTGTTGATACGACATGGGGTCCTATTTTCACAGCCTGTTATCCTATAACGGGCGATTTAACGGGTGATTCGGATGAAATAGTTGGTGCTTTATGCATTGAAATGGATATGCAGTCTGTGAATGGGCTGGTAAAGCGAACAAGAAGAGCATCCGTTTATGTTGGAGCTATGGCAGGATGTGTGCTGTTTTTGCTTTGTGCTGTCTGCTTTATCGGCTACAAAAGAAAAAGAGAAAATGAAATTGAACAGACGCTTTTGTTGCGCGAGGCTGCGGAAAAAGCAGAGACCGCAAACAGAGCAAAATCATCCTTCTTACTTAACATGTCACATGATATTCGATCACCTATGAATGCTATTATCGGATTTACGGACATTGCACTGAACCAGACAAATGTATCTGAAATTCACGATAGTCTGCAAAAGGTAAAAATAAGTTCAGAGCATCTGCTGTTGTTATTGAATAATGTACTGGATCTTAGCCGTATCGAGAACGGAAAGGTAAGCTTCTCACCTGAGCCGGAGAATTTGCCTGTCCTAATAGATAATGTGATTGCTATCGTGGATGGACTCCTACTGAATCGGGATTTAACATTTGAGATACATCGCAGCATCCCCAAAGAACTTTATGTTCTGACGGATGCAACAAAAATTCGTGAGATATTGACGAATCTTCTGAGTAATTCGGTCAAGTTCACAAAAGATGGCGGAACGATTACTTTTGAAATTAGTATCAAACCGGGCATAGACGAACGGCATATTGTAAGCAGTTATGCGGTAAAAGACAATGGCATTGGTATGAGTGAAGGATTTCAGAAAAGGCTGTTTGAACCCTTTTCACAGGAGGATAACGGCGCACGAACACATTATGCCGGAACGGGGCTTGGAATGGCAATTTCCAAGCAATATGTAGAACTGATGGACGGTACAATTACGGTTCACAGCAAGAAAGGGTGTGGTTCGTCTTTTACAGTAGAAATTCCTATGGAACTTGCAGACCCAAAACAAATACCTGAGCTGAATCTGATACAGGATGTCAGCCTTAATGGAGTAAAGGTTCTTCTCGCAGAAGATAATGAGCTGAATGCGGAATTGGCAATCACGCTGCTCGAAGAAGCAGGTATGCATGTAACTCGTGCAGTAGACGGACAGGACGCAGTTGCTTGTTTTGCCAACAATCCAGCAGACACATAGGATGTGATTCTAATGGATGTCCTGATGCCTAAAATGAATGGGCATCAGGCAGCAAGGGCAATTCGTGCAATGAGCAAGGAGCGCCCAGACGCTGCGAAAATTCCAATCATCGCACAATCTGCAAATGCTTTCAAGGAAGATGTACAGGCATCCTTGGATTCTGGAATGAACGGACACATTTCAAAGCCATTCAATATAGATGCAGTGACCACTGCAATAAAACAAAATATAAAGAGATAGAAGATTGAGCAACAATCCGCTAACTATCAGAGCATCGTTCAAGGTTTATTTGGACGGTGCTTTTTCTATACCCACAAACTAAACCTTCATTCCATTTGAATACTACTAATGCCGTATATTTGTCTCTAAAGGGCAAATATGCAGCATTTCTTTATTCTTTATGTGCGTGATCGTACATCTTTTGAATATCCTCCGGCAACTTATCCGGTATCATACTATGTACCCGATCTTCGTTGCCATCCTGCATGGCTTGTTCATAATACCAGCGCTTGAATTTAATCATATCCAACACACGACTTAAATGTTCAATTTCAGCTTCCACTGTTTTCTTTTGCTTCTCAAACAGTTCTTTTCGTTGAGGATAAGTAGCTGCTCCCTCCACACACCAGTCCATAAACTGTTTAATATCCTTGATTTCCAGACCGGAGCGTTTCAGGCACTCAATTACACGTAATGTTTCAATCTCTTTCTCACTGAATTTACGGATGCCGGAAATTCTTTCCATTCCCGGAAAAAGCCCCTGCTTGTCATAATAGCGCAAAGTTGAAATCGGAAGTCCAAACATTTCCGAAACCTGTCCAATCGTATACATGTATGCCTCCACAAAAAGTTAACAAATTTATTTTGCAAACCTCTTGACCTAAAGTTAGGTTTAGGTTTTATCATTAGTATAGCAGTTATACAGAAAGATTGCAATGGCTAACATGGATTATGAAAAAAGTTATATCGTTGTTACTCATACTTTTCATGTGTTTTGCCTTATCTGCCTGCAATAGCAGTCAAAATGCCGAAACAACAGAAACTACCGGGTATACCGTTTCAGAAGAAAGTAATGCCGCAAAAGAAGAAAGTAGCAGCACACAACAAGATGAGAATGGAGATACAGAGACTATGAAAGTTCTAGTAGCATACTTTTCCCGCACTGGTGAAAATTATGGTGTCGGGCATATTGAAAAAGGAAACACTCACATAATAGCAGATATGATTGCAGAACAGGTCGATGCTGACCTATTCGAAATCAGCACCGTTGTGCCATATCCCGATGAATACGAAGCTTGTACAGAAACCGCAAGGCAGGAGCAGGAAGAAGATGCTCGTCCCGAACTGTCAGCTACCGTGGAAAGCATGGAAGATTATGATGTTATCTTTCTCGGTTACCCGATTTGGTGGAGCGACATGCCGATGGCAGTCTACACATTTCTTGAGAGTTATGATTTTTCGGGAAAGACAATCATTCCGTTCTGTACCCACGAAGGCAGTGGTCTTTCTTCCACCGACAGCAGCATTGCTGAAATCTGCACAGGTGCAGATGTTTTGGATGGATTAGAAATAAGAGGTTCTGTGGCACAAAATTCGCAGGATGAAGCATTAACAGCAGTTACAGACTGGCTTGATAAAATTGAAATTTTAGACGAGAACTAAGGAGATATTACCATCATGGAAAAATTAAATTTAACACAAGAATGGGACAAGGTGTTCCCGAAAAGCGACAAGGTGGATCACAAAAAAGTGACTTTCCATAACCGCTACGGCATCACACTGGCGGCGGATATGTACACGCCAAAAAGTGTGGTGGGCAAGCTTCCCGCTATTGCCGTCAGCGGTCCGTTCGGTGCGGTCAAGGAGCAATCCTCCGGTCTATATGCTCAAAAAATGGCAGAGTACGGATTTTTGACCGTTGCTTTTGACCCGTCCTTTACAGGCGAAAGCGGTGGTAGTCCTCGTTATGTGGCTTCTCCGGACATCAATACGGAAGATTTCTGTGCGGCTGTGGATTTTTTGTCCGTACAGGAGAATGTTGACACAGACAGAATTGGTATCATCGGTATCTGCGGCTGGGGCGGTATGGCAATCAACGCTGCTGCACAGGACACCCGTATCAAAGCAACTGCGGCAATGACCATGTACGATATGACCCGTGTAAATGCCAACAGTTATTTTGACAATGAAAACACACCCGAGGCTCGTTTCGCCAAAAAACTGGCAATGAATACCCAGCGTACTGAGGATTATAAAAATGGCAGTTATGCCCTTGCAGGCGGTGTCATCGATCCTTTGCCGGACAATGCCCCACAGTTTGTAAAAGATTATTATGCTTACTATAAAACCGAGCGTGGTTATCATCCTCGTTCTCTTAATTCCAACAACGGATGGAATGTGACCTCTCCTCTGTCCTTTATGAATATGCCAATTTTGCAGTATGCCGCTGAAATTCGGTCTGCGGTTCTACTGGTACATGGAGAAAAAGCGCATTCCCGTTACTTCAGTGAGGGAGCTTATGAAAAAATGACCGGAGATAATAAAGAGCTGCTTATCATTCCGGGAGCGAACCATGTTGATCTTTATGACAATTTAGATGTCATTCCTTTTGAAAAGCTGAACAGCTTTTTTAATATGTATCTTAAATAAGGATAGAAAAATCAGTGTATAGGATAGGAGGAATGGAACATGGAATACGCTCTAACTGCTCGTCGAAATACTTCTCTGTCAGATAGGTTCCTCGTTTCAGCCGTTCATCATCCATCACCCAGCCTTTGATGGTGTAGTCCTTGGCGATCTGGTTTACCCATTTACAAAACTGTACGGCACGCTCGGAATTGACCTTGAAGCCTACGGCAATGATCATTTGAAGGTTATAGTGTTTGGTATCGCGTGTGACCTGAATGTCCAGACGGATATGGAGTCTAAAAAAACTTCACGCAACTGACCGCCCGATGACCACACCATTGTTTCTGCTTCGCTGCGTACAGCTCGGCATCTCCATCCGGGATCTTGACTTACTCACAATCGGAATGGTGAACGACATGTACGCGGAAAGCAGCAATGATGAGTACAAAGTCTATTCGCAGATTGCTACGCAGAAGGACTTTGATGCATTTTAACAGAAAATTCGCAGCTTGTATAATGACATTGTGTTGATATCACCCGAATTTCTGCATATACTATACTTGAATGGAGGTGTTCTGTATGGCAACAACTAATTTAAATATTCGTACAGACAAGGCAATCAAGGATCAGGCGGAGGAAATCTTCAATGAGCTTGGTCTGAATATGACAACTGCTGTAAATATATTCCTGAGAACCGCTATCCGTGAGCATGGTATTCCTTTTGAATTAAAACTGGAAGTACCGAATGATACCACAGCCGCTGCCATTGAGGAAGGCAGAAAAATGATGAAGGATCCTTCTACTCCGCATTATTCCAGTATGGATGCGCTTAAGGCAGCTCTCGATGTATGAAATACGACATTTAGTTTACCAATCAGTTTAAAAAGGATTTGAAGCTTGCCAAAAAGCAAAATAAAAATCTTGATAAGCTGTTTGAGGTAATCGATATTCTGGCGAATGGCGGTATGCTGGAAGCAAAATACAGAGATCATGATCTTACAGGCAACTATAAAGGCACGCGTGAATGTCACATCGAACCAGACCGGCTGCTTATTTATGAGATTCGTGGAGAAGTTCTTCTTTTGATGCTTTATCGCCTTGGTTCACATTCTGAGCTGTTTAAGAAATAATCCCAAAATCGGAAGTTGTAGGAGGAAATTTTTAATGAATATAACGGTTTATCTTGGGGCAAATGAAGGAAATGACCCATGCTTACGAAAAGCAGTTGAGGAATTGGGGGCATGGATTGGAAACAGTGGAAATGCACTTGTTTACGGCGGTTCTAAAGGTGGTTTAATGGGAGCATTGGCAGACAGTGTATTGAAGGCAGGCGGTGATGTTACGGGTGTTGAGCCGAATTTTTTTATTGAAAATGAGTTTCAACATGATGGACTGACAAAACTGATTGTGACTAAGGATATGTCTGAGAGAAAAAACAAAATGATTGAGTTAGGAGAAGCCTTTATTGCCTTCCCGGGCGGCACGGGAACATTGGAGGAAATTGCAGAGGTAATGTCGAAGGTGTCTTTGAAACATCTGGAGGCACCCTGCATTCTCTACAACCTGAACGGTTACTACGATGATTTGAAAGCACTTCTAAATCATATGATTGAAAAAGGATTATCTTCTAACGAGCGACAGGAGGGAATCTTTTTTGTTGAAAATCTGGATGATATAAAGCGAATCTTGAGACGGGCATAACTTATGTTTGCACAGTAAAATGGAGTTGCATTAGCGAAAGACAGAGCACGATCAATTCCAATTTGACGGAGTAATGGATATGAAAATCCGAGAAGTGAACGAAAATAAAAAGCAATTTATATCATTATTGTTATTAGCTGATGAACAGGAGAGCATGGTTGAGCGCTATCTTGAAAAAGGTACTATGTATGTGCTTGAAGACAATGATGAAAAAGCAGAATGTGTTGTTACCGATGAAGGTAATGGAATACTTGAAATCAAGAATATCGCAGTCGATCCGGAAAATCAGGGAAAGGGCTATGGCAAAGCACTAATTGATTTTCTTGCCAGTAAATATGCAGATGAATATTCTGTTTTGCAAGTTGGAACAGGTGACAGTCCATTGACGATACCATTTTATGAAAAATGTGGGTTTGTTCGTTCTCACAAGATTCCCCATTTCTTTACTGACAATTATGACCACCCAATTTATGAGGGCGGTGTACAGTTGATAGATATGATATATTTGCAAAGATGTTTATAACTTCCAGTATTTGTCAACTTCTTACTTTTGCTCATATTATCACCTCATCAAATTCCGATTGAGATTTCACCTGTTTTAAGAGATTTAATAACTGTTATATTTTCTTATTAAATTCTCCGCAAACCCTTGAAAACACTGGATTTGTCGCAGGTGAGCTTTCCCTTATTTTTTCCCTTGTGTTATATATTCCCATATAAGTTTACGAACTCTGATAAGGGAAAATACAAGGGCACAGAATCTTTTGACGTATACTCGCAAACAAAGCTGTCACTCATTGTCCGAGTGACAGCCTGGTTACTTGCTATCCCTGATACCTTATTCTTTCAACCAACGTTTCCTTTTTCAGATTACTGCTTAAAACGAGGGAAAGCACAATCTGCAACAGACCGACCAAAAAAATCATAATAAAAATTGGTACGATTGGAACATGATAGATATTCATTCCAAATATTCCATTATGCTTTGCATAGGCAAAGAGCACGTAGCCAAGTGGCAGACCAACGACAAGTGCTACACATATGGTGCCAACCGTAAAAATCAGTCCCTGTAACTGCAGACATAAATTTAATTGTTTATTTGTCATACCCACAGCCTGTAATACACCATATTCCTGCTTTTTTGTCGTAATATTCATGATCATGGTGTTTGCCATATTCATAAAACCGATGAATCCTACAACCGCCATAAACAGATAACAGCCAAGCTTCATCGTGCGAGCTGAGAATTCTGCAGATTGTAACTGCGCATGATAAGTACCCATTTTTATATGCGAAGTATTAGAAATCAATGTATTCAGATTTTGCTCCACAGATGCCACATCTTTTTTGTCACAGTCCACCCACAGATAGCCATAGGCTGTTCCTCTCGGATTCATGGAACGGTATACACCTTCTGGAATGACAAGATAAGTGTCCGCGCTTACAAAGGATCCTGCAATCTTTCCCTGATAGGTATAGGTTTCACTTCCATTCTCAAAGTCAAATACAATGGATTCACCCGGAGCATATCCATCTTGTTCCATCCACGTTGACCAGCCAAAGAAAATATCACCATTCTTTACCGCCTGATCATAGTCCATAGAGCCAATATCCCCGTCCTGGCGCATAAAATCAAAATCATTTTTACTCACAATATCAGCCGGAAATCTTGTTCCGTTCAGATTTACAGAGACTATCTCTCTCGTCATGACATCTGTCACTCCCGGAATGCTTTTGATTTCTTCAATCAGCGAATCATTCAATGGATCATCCGTCAGAATCGTATCCAGATTATTCTCCGGATATCTTTCATCATACTCAGCAGAATAGTCAAGCTGCAGTTCAAATTGTCCATGATTAACGGAAAGACGTGCTTCATGCTCCGTGTCAATATTTCCCACATAATTAGAGATAATCACAAACAATACGCAAGAAAAACCCATTGTGAGGATAGTACCAATAGTTCTTTTGGGATTACCCGTTACATTTGCCATTGCCATAGAAAACACGGTGACATTTTTTCTGCCATTTCGTTTTCCTTTTTTTTGTGTTTCTGCATTTTCTAAATACCGTGTTGCTTCGATAGGTGAAATCCATGAAACAATTTTCATTGGTTTACGCAGTGCCAAAGCAACGGTAAGAAATGATACGAAAATACAGAGAAACATAACAGGCAGGGAAAACAGAGGCACCTGCTGATTTTGAACTCCCATAGAGCCAGTTCCGGTTGATACAAGGTTCCCCTGTTCTACCAGCCAGTTAAAACCGCATTTTGCAATCAGAAAGCCAAACAGCAGCCCCAGCGGTATCGAAGGAACCGCCAGAAGAATGCCCTCACGAAAGATCAACTGCTTCATCTGCTTTCTGGTTGCACCCAGCGCCTTGATTTTTCCGTACTCCTGAACCTTCTGGGCGATCCCGACCTGGAAGATATTATAAATGACCCCAACGGAAAACAGCACGATTCCGAGGATCAGGGTTCCACAAACCACAATCATTTCATAACTCGGCTGCAAGACCCATTGCAAATAGAGATCATTGACTATAACGTTTTTTTCTTCGATCCCACAGGCTGCTGCAAACTGCTTTATAACCGAATCAATATTATTCATAGATACATTTGCAGAATCATTTAAAGTAAAATAAATATTATACTGTCTGTCATTCTCTGCGACGTGCTCATCATAAAACTCCTGTGACCCGAAAGCAACATAAGATGCCTCGATGGTATACTCATCCCGATCATATAGGATTCCACTGACAACAAATTCTTCCGGCTTATATTCTGACTGCATCCCTGCGCGGTAATCCAATGTCACCGTATCCCCGACTTTTACATCACCATACCCCATTGCACGGAAAAATGCTCTTCCTGCGGCAATTTCCTGCATTTTTTCCGGATACTTTCCTTCCTTTAACTCATATTCTTTATTATAGGGAAGCATTTTTTTTACAGTCTCATCCATGCAGACAAACCCGCCTTTTTCATTGCCTTTTATGACACCTTCGGTGCACATAGTGCCTGTAGCATCTATTTCCGCACGGCGGTTTACTTCTTTTAACTGCGATCCGTCTGCGGAAACAAACAGACCATAATTGCTTCCATATGAGCCTGCCGCCTGACTTTTCTGTAAATGAATTACCCCATTTCCCACAGTACTGATGATAACAAGCAGCATCGTGGTCAGACATATGGACATCATGATCAGTATACTTCTTGTCTTGTTCTTTTTGTCATTGCTATGTGCAATCCTGCTTATTGTCTTCATCTGAAATCCACCACCTGTCCATCCTCAATCACCAGAATGCGATCAGCGACCTGTGCGATTTCGTCATCATGGGTAATCATTACAATCGTCTGACCATATTTTTTTGCTGTCATTTTAAGCAGTGCAATCACCTCATCACTGGTCTTAGAATCAAGATTGCCTGTCGGCTCATCTGCAAATATAATTTCCGGACGATTCACCAGTGCTCTTGCAATCGCTACTCTCTGCTGCTGTCCTCCGGATAACTGATTTGGCAGATTGTAAATCCTCTTTTCAATCCCCAGAGTTGCAATAATATCATTTACATACGCTTCATCCACTTTTCTTCCATCCAGCCCCAGTGGCAGTACAATATTTTCCCATACATTAACAGATGAAACCAGATTAAATGCCTGAAAAACAAATCCGATTTTTCTTCTGCGGAAAACAGCAAGAGCATCTTCTTTCATCCTGTATAAATCTTTCCCTGCTAAAGTAACACTGCCTTTTGTCGGGGTATCAAGCCCTCCAAGCATATGAAGTAATGTACTTTTACCGGAACCTGACTTTCCAACAATTGCGACAAATTCTCCCCGCTCAATCTGAATGTCCACCTGATTGACCGCTTTGACCTGATTCTCACCTGCGCCATAAAACTTACAAAGCTGCTTGGTTTCTAATATCACACTCATGTGTTGCCTCCTTTTCATCTTACATCCAAATTGTATCAGGGCAATCTTTCATTTCACTTTCAAAAAACGAGCAGAAGTCTTACAGAATTGTAAGATTTCTGCTCACTTAAAATTTAACCAACATATGGTAATTGAATCACAAACATGCTTCCTTTTTTCTTTTTGCCGGAGGTTACCGTAATCGTACCTGCGTGTTTTTCGATAATTTCTCTCGATAGAAAAAGTCCGATTCCTGTACCACTCTTTTCCATGACCTCCTTGGAACTTCCTCTGTAAAATCGTTGAAAAATTTTGTGATACTCATTCTGCGGAATACCAATTCCCTGATCCTCAATTTCCATTCTTACAAGATCGTTTCTTTTTTGTAACCGGATAAATATTTTTGAACCACACGGACTGTACTTGACCGCATTATCCAGAACGTTGATCACAGCTTCACCAAGCCACCTTTTATCCTGCATAATCGTGCATGTTTCCAGCTCTTTTTCATAGTCAAAAACGAATTCAATTTCTTTCTCATCCGCTTTAGGATAAGTGCGGTTCACAGCAGATATGACAGTATCCATAAGCGGAAGTTTTTTCTTATTAATCTGAATCAGTCCAGTTTCCATCTTGGATATTTCAAGAAGCGACTGCAATAATGTCTCCAGTCCATCCAGAGCACTCCGACAACGGATACGAAACTCCTCCTGTTCTGTGGCACTTAAGTCATTCTGCATCAGCACACTAAAACATGTATCCAAAGCTGCAACCGGTGTTTTTAACTGGTGAGAAATATCAGAAACCATTTCTTTCGTGTTCTCCTTTTCTGCCCTTGCTTCTTCCTTTATCAACTGAATATGATGTCCGATTGCTTCAAGCTGGTCATTCAATTTTTCCAGTTCTGCATGATTTTCCGTTTTCAGTAAATCATCAAATTTATTTTCACGGAATCTGATCAGAATTTCTTCCAACTGGTCTAATATTTTCTGATGACACGCATCTTCTGTCTTCTTCCAATAAAATAAAATAATCAAAAGAAGCACGCATATCACAGTGCTTACAGCACCGGTCACCATAACCTGATGCCGGAATTGCGAATAAAATGCATTCCCTTTATTCCCCCAGTATCCATATTGCTCCAATAATCGCCTTCCCTGTTCGTTGGTTTCAATATCCTTATCCTTAAGCAATTCCGAAACAGCATCCAGCCCGGAAAATTTTTCCTTTGCAGCAATCTCTGTCATAAGATTCATTTTATATTTATAATCTTCATAAAACACATACGTGGTAAAGCAATTTAATATTGCAAACAATACTATGACAGGTAATACCAAGGAGAGCACTACTGTAATTTTCTTGCGATATCTCTTTGTCACTGCCTTACCTCCTGATTCCATATATACCCAAGACCTCTGATATTCTTTATATAGACCGGTGCAGCCGGATTGTCTTCGATTTTCTCACGGAGTCTTCTGATATTGACAGCGATTGTATTTTCATCCACAAAATCCCCTTCCAGATCAAACACATTTTCCAATATTTGTGTTTTTGAAAGAATCTGTTTCGGATTCTGAAGAAAAAAAGTCAGCATTTTCAACTCCGTTTTTGTCAGACTGATTTCACGACTCTTTATCAGGACTTTCATTTCTCCTGCGATAAATACGATATCTCCCGAAATCATCTTTCCGGCTTCCGTTTTCTCCTGTCTTCGGCGGAAATGTGCTTCTATTTTCAAAAGAAGTACCGAAAGACTAAACGGCTTTGTAATATAATCATCTGCCCCTGCTTCATATCCCATGACCTGATCCATCTCCTGATCTAGTGCTGTAAGACAAATAATGTATGTATTATAATTGCATCTCATCCACCTTACAAATTCCAGTCCATTCCCATCCGGAAGATTCACATCACAAATGGTAACATCCACATTATTATCACTTGCAATTCTTTTCGCTTTTTTCACTGATTCTGCTGAAAAAACCTCATATCCGGATTTTTTCAGTGAAAATGTAATTCCACGATTTAAATTTTCATCATCTTCAACCACGAGTATACCTGGCATAGCATATGCACCTCTCTTTATTAACTATATATATCAGCTGGGAGATGACTCCCACCTCTATAGGTGGTGAGAAACAAGCTTGTATCAGTGGGGGAGTCAATCCCCCAGCTGATATAGCCTCCGGCAGGATTGCAGAGGTGCGCAGTAGAAGTATGTCATGCAATTGCATGACGCGCACCTCGCAGCAAGAATGCCGAGGCATTCTTGAATTAATATCAGAGTACTGCTTCTTCAATTCTCTCATCGTTTGTATCTCCAAAAGATAAAACAATAGTCTTGCATTACACTGTCAAAAAGTCTCTCAATTTGTGCGGTACTCCATACAAATTCTCTTTGAATTGACGGGAGAACATATTTATTAGCACAAATATCCTTCACGACTTCTGCTATCGTTAATGGTGACTCATATGCCATTGATTATGCCTCCTCCTTTTTTACATATGTGAGCTGAATATCATAACCGAGAGCATCCAGCATCTCTACAAAAGTTTTATTAATAACGCCATCGCCCTTTTTGATGATACGATTTACATATTGTCCTGTTGAACCAATCATCTCTCCCAGCTGTGCCTGTGTTTTTCCAGCTTCTATACACTTGATTTTTACATCTACTTCTATATTATTTTTCAGCATTCGTATCACCTCATCTGAAATTTGTAAAATAACACTAATCGGATAATATTATAACACATCTTTGCTTTCACTTCAATCTACTCATCTCGAAATTTGCACTTTGTACACATAGCAAAAACACCCAGGACATAAATCCCGAGTGTCGTATCTGCTTCATACCTTATTCTGCTTTCATTTCAGTGCCGTCTTTGAATATCACCGTCACAGCGATTTCTTCCTGCAGGGCATCACGCTTGGCTTCCAGTTCAGAATTATCGCAAAGCATCTTTTTTACTGCTGTAATTGCTCCGGAAATTTTAGGAACAATCGTCATCATCGTATTGACGCTTTGGCCATCAACGGTAGACATGGAGTCTTTCGTGATACCCATTGTCGCCTGTACCTGGGACATCGAACTTTCAAAATCCGCTGCCGTTTTAAGAGAAGCAGCTCCCATACCAGTAACTGCTGCAGTCACCGGTAGGAGCTTCTGACCGGCACTCGAAATATTATCTCCTGTAGTCTTAAGCTTCTCACCAGTAGCTGCAATCTTCTGCATGGCTGTAGCTGACTGATTTGCCTGTGTTTCTAATTTCTTTAAATCCTGCTCTGTCTCAATGATTTCTCTTTGAAGTGCGTCATACTGTTCCTGAGAAATATCGCCATTTGCAAGAGCTGTGTTTGCCTGCTCTGCTCTTTCCGTAAAAATTGGCATAAAAAAAGCGCAGATTTCTCCAGGCATGAAAAAAGCACCAACCATTTCTGATTAATGCTTTCAAATTATTTTGTTTTTGTAAATCTGTTTAATTGCGTATTCACATCTCGTCCACCGTACATAACACGGATAATCGTAACCACTTGTGTATCATCATCCGGAATATATAGAACAAGATAATTGTCTACTGGCGCTACACGTAGCCCTCGACTTTTCCATGGTTTCAATTCATATTGTCGATATCTCTTCGGCATATGATCAAGATCCATAATACATGCTTCAAGCCTATCAAACTGACCACTTGCATTTTCTGGTGCCTACAGTTCAAAAGCAATGTATTCGAAGATTCCACGATGGTCTATCTCGGCCTGATCTGAAATCACGATATCATAAATCATAAATTGTAATCCTTGCGGATATCAGCAAAAACAGATTTTGCTGCTCTAGTATGACCAGCCTGCATATCCGCATATCCTTTCTCTAGTTCTGCATTCACCTGTGCTTCTGATAATGCACTAACGTCTACAGGACGAGCGGATGGCATTTTCACTTCAAAAGGAAGTCCTCTTTGAAGAATAATTTGTTTGTAAAACATATTTATTGCATTGGATGCAGGAATTCCTAATGCTGCTAAGATTCCTTCTGCCTGTTCTTTTACATCGGGCTCAATGCGTGCGTATAAATTTGCTGATTTTGTTGCCATAGTAAACACCCCTTTCGAATTTTTTCTAACTCTATTACATCCATTTGTCCGGACAAAAGCAATACAAAATCAGTATTTTACAAATTGTTCATACTCCAAAAGCTACCAGTTCATTAAAATTTGTCGAAGTCCTCCTGAGTCGCCACTTCCATATATCCTTTATAATCATCGTTGCTGTTTTCAGCATACATATCATTCACGAGGCCAATGGTAAGCAAATCCAGGTCTCGGATACTAATCCCCATCTGTACGCAACGAAGCAAAAATAAAGGTGTTGTCATCGAGCGATCTGTTGGACGAAGTTTTTTTAGCACTTACATCCGTCTGAACGTTTAACCCCCAGAGCTCAATGAGCTGTGGAAGAACCTGATAGATTGAGAACGTATTAAATCCATCTAACCATTCTTCTGGCGTATCCGGAATATTGGCATCTGCATGCTTTGCCATCACATAAGCGATGTTCTCAAACATCTCAAGTGAAAATGTATCAAGCGTAGATGCGTCCTCCACATTTTTGTCCGCCCCCCCGTCACTTAAAGATTCAGCTGACTTCTTATGTGGATGAGATATTCCCTGAATTGCAGTATTTCTTCAAATCAGGTCTGCATCAAAAATCTGTCTATGCGCTTCTCAAGGACGCACCAACACCGGAAACTATTGCTTCTATGCTATGACTCATCTGGCTCATCTTCTCAAAGTGAACTCGCATGGACACTTTGACAAAGAGATAGATTTGTTTAAAAGCGCCCACCAGGGAGCCTTATTAAGGTTACCCATTTTTACCACGAAAAGGATTTATTAATTTCTAGCTAATTTAAGCTTGACTTTTCATAGCTGGTCTCCTGTATTCGATTTTTCTCCGAATCCAGCTGATCGTGCCCCTGTTCATATCAATTTCAAGGCAGCTGAACGCTTAGTTAACAAACGTGATACATCGTTATTAATCCTTTGAAAAATCAAACTGATTTAATTCCAAAACATTATTAAATATAAGTTTAGCTAAGAATTCTGTCCTCTTTTGCGGATCAAAACTTTTACTTTTATACTGTTTTACAACACCCCGACAAGAAAAAAATGTAGATTTTTCATATACATCCCATTTTTCGCTTAACGGTTTCTTGCCGAGATTTCCATTTAATTTCTCTTCTAGAGGAATTAAATTACCTATCTGAGAATTTTTTATATCTTCAGCATCCGGAAGCATATGCTCTATAGAAAACTCAGAGACTTCATTTCTTTGAGAGACAAACTTTTCAATCACTTCAAGAACCACTTGAACACGTTTTTTGTTTTTATCTCCTGTATAAAGACCAAAATGTTTAGACCAACCAATATTTTTAAAAGCATTTAAAAACCACTCATAGCCCGGTAATTTTCCTTTTAGGTCAGTGGAAAATTCCTGTAATACCTCATCAGAATAATTCTCTTCAAGGAGCTTTGAATACTTAAACACCACATCTTCTAATTTATTGGATTTTTCTTCTCCAATAATTGTATAACACACAAAAAAATTATAAATATATTTTAGAGTAAGCTCATATTTCTTTGCATCAAGAATTTCCTTTTCTTTTTGATGCATTAAGCTAAGTAGGATCGGTCTAAATTGTTCAAATCTTTTCACTCTAAAAAAGTCAAAAATCTCAAGTTCAGTGGAACTACAATTTCCTTCCCTTCCATTGCTTGGATGTATTAGCTTTTCATAGTATTCTGATTTTAACTTAATATCATTATACAAATCCGCAACTTGTTTCCCACGACTGTTTTTTTGAATAGCTTGGTATGGTGAATTATATTTATCTCGTATGTCTCCATAACGATGAATTGCATAGTGCCGTACAAACTTATCAATGGATGATCCAAGGACTCTTTCCATATCCTCCCATTTCGTTTTTGCCTCGTCACGTAGTTCAACAGGTTGAATATATCGCATAATATAATTTTTTAACAACTCATGTGATGCCAAATCCTGTCCTCTAGCGTTTAATATCTCAAAAATAGTGTACGAATCTTCCTCAGATGATGATTCTATTTTAACAGCCGTCATATCTAAAAGTGTTGCTCGTATATCTCTAAGTCTCTCTTGACTATCTTTTACTAATTCTAAATCTTCCTTAATAGAAAAGTAGAAAAATTTTATAGCATCACCAATATTCTTATCTCTTGATTTAGACAGAATATGTGTATCAACAAAAGCAGTAATTGACATTTTAGGATCTTTGATATTAATCATACCAGCAATGATATGACTAATTGACGTATGAAATTCTGAATTAAGAATAACCATATCTTGATTTCGATTATCCTTTGACTGAAGATACGAAACTGTTCCCCAAAAATCATCCATCATATCATTTTCATGAAAGTGTTTCATAATTGCAACCAGAAACAACGTAATAGTTGTTAGTCTTTGCTGACCGTCAATAATTGTATAATAAGATAGTCCATCTTTTTTGGAACCCTTTTTCAAAACGATACTTCCAATAAAATGAGGCTTCTCTTCTGTTATTGAAAACAATACATCTTCAAAAAGATCTTGCCAACTGGATTTTTTCCAAACATATCTGCGCTGATTTCGAGGAATATCAAAAACAACTTTATTTAGAATGTCACTAATAGGATAATCTTTCGCTTCAAAAGACATTCTTCTCCTTCTTTCTATCTGTAAATTTTGAAAAGCAAGTATACTTATCGTGATAATCTTTTGTTTGTGTTTCAATTAATTATACAGAAAAACAATAAATTTGTATAGAAAAGCACAAAAACAACAATAGTTTATATCATTCCAAAATATCTCAACGCATCTATGATAGCCGATTCCTTTTCTGGTGGGCATTTCGGCTGTCTGACATTTTCAGACTTTGGTTTGTTATAGTTCTCACGCTCGATAATACCGTATTTTTGTTTGACCTGGGCTATATAGAGGTGACTGACCTTCAAGCCGGTATGTTCAAAGACATACTCCTTAATTTCCTCATAGGTAGCTTTACTCTCCGCAGATGTCAAATCCAATTCGTCCATATCCAGTCTCACATTCACATGATGCTTCGCCTCGTGAAGTTTGGACAATAAACATACCGTCTCCACATGTGTTGAGGGTGTGATTTAGATTCCCGGAAGGCGGAATTAACCTGCAAAAGAAACCGCTTTATCCTTTCTCTATCGAACCTATCCTAAATTTTATTCATGTAATATATCACGATACCTTCATTTTATATATTTTTTTCACCTTTTTAACATCCCCCTCCACTTACAGCACTTCATCTTCCACAACTATACCTTCATCTTTAAAAACTAAAAATTTAGAATTATAGTATTTGGGATTTAATTTAACTTTCATAATTTCATAAAAATTTTCCTCATGAGTTGAAATAATTATCTGCCAGTCTGTTTCACTTATTATAGTTCTAATAACATCGATAAATGATAAGACATTTAAATCGTCAAAATGTCCAATAGGATCATCAATAAAAATAGTTTTAACTTCAGGATTATGTGAAGAAAGTGCACCGCCCAAAAACACACTTAGTGCAACTGTATTAAGTTGAGCTGAGCTAAAAAACAGTTCAGGTACTACTCCATCTTCTTCGTCATTTAGAACCTTAACATATAATTCCGGTTTCCCGTCATCACTAAACTCAATTTGATATTGCAATCGCCTAAATCGTTTATGTGGCTCTATCTTTTCATATATATGACTAATCGTAATTCCACCAAATATCTTTTTTATATGTTCTTCCAGTTGTTTTTGTGCAGACAGAAAAATTTGTTTTGCAATTTGTAATTTACATTCGCCAAATTCCTTTTCCATCTGTAATTTTGTTCTTTCTTCTTCTAACCGATTGTATTTTTTTACATATTCTTTTATTGCTAAATCACTTAGGCATTTATTTAAAACTTCTATTTTTTTCTGTGCTAAATCCTCCTTACATTCAAGATTTTTCTTGTACTTAGCGATAGTTTTGAATGATATGCTTTTCCTCTTGAACACATTATTTTTATACTTTTTATAAGTATCCACCCATTTATCTGGAGTTTTTTCCAAATCATTCAAGAGTAATGAATATCTCTCGATATTTTTATCGCTATATATTCTATACAATTGAAGTAACTTTTCTGTTTCTTCAATTTCTAATAAATTCTTCTCTAGTTCACAGTCATATTCATTTATCAATGCCAAATAATCATCATGTGAAAACAATTGTCTTTGTTCTAAAACCCTCAATTTTTCTTGATTATCTTTGTCTTCATAAAAATTGCTCTTAATTTTTTCTAATTCTTCTAATTGTTTCTTATCTGCTTCAATCCTTATATTAAGTTTATCTATATCTCTTTGCTTTTCATCAGCCTTTCTACTATATTCTTCTATTTTCGTTTTTAAATCAATTGTCTTTTTATCATAAGCTTCTTTAACATATAGTTTAGACACTTCAATAATTTCTACGCCTGTACTCTCACTAACCTTCAATTTTATTTTTTCTTTTTTATCTTTTATTTCCTGAAGATGTTTTTCATTGTCTTCCATCTCTCCTTTATATTCTGCAACCTTATTTTTACAATCTATAATATACTGTTGATTTATATATATCATGTTTTCTAGATTTTCTCTTATATTACTGCACTCGTTCTCGTAATCCTCCTCAACCTTCTTTAGCATTTTTTTATTGATATCCCACTGTTCTTTTGTTGATGATAATATTTCCTGTTGAACGGATAAATCTAATTTATCAATCAGTTCCTGCATATTAGAAAATGGACTCTTACATACCGGGCACGTATGTGTTTTTTCTTTGTAAATTTCCTTTTTCGCTAATGTTAATAATTCATCTAAATTATCATTGTCTTCTTTTATTTTTTCATAATGAGATTTTATTTCCTTTTCCTTTTTTCTGCAATCTGCCAATATATCCTTAAATTTTCTAATTCTTTCATAAAACTGTATTATCCAATCAAACTGCAATAATTCATCTTTCTCTAAAGATTTTACAAATTTTTCATAATCTCCCTCAGATGCCTTTACCAAATACTGTAGTTCCTTTTCATATGCATATATTTTTTTCTCAACTTCGTCTTTTTTTTCAATAATCTTATTTCGCTTATTTTCACTTAAAATAGACTTTTCCTGTAGTTCTAACTCCTGTATTTGTGCTGTCCATTCAATGTAATTATCTGATAAATTATTTAATTTTAAAGAATATGATTTTCGACTTTCCTCAAGAGCTTCAATGTTTTTGCAAATATTCTGTCGTTGCAAATCATTATTTTGTATATCTATATTTGTTTGTGTATATTTTGTTTGTGTTTCTAAATATTTTTGATATTCTACAAACCACCGTTCATCAAATACATTTGCTATGCTGTCCCGATTTTTTCTAATCTTATTCATTTTTGAAAGTAGAATTTTCTTTTTTTCCAAAAATTCTTTTTTTTCTTTACACTTTATTATTATTGCTTCCCATCTTTTTCTCTTATAAAAAAGTTCCTCTTGATGTTGTTCAATCTCCTTATACTCTTTAAAATAATTTTCCAAGAACTCACACTGAACCCTCAAATAACTACAATCTGATACAAGTTTTTTTAAAGGCTCTACTAATTTTTCTCCTGATAAAAGATTCTGAATATCTATTTTTCCATTTTTACAGTATTGTAACGGTTCCAGCTTTCCAATTCCAGGTATGACCATTTTGTTATATTCTGACACTGCCTTATTAAATTCTGCTACTTTTGATTCTATTTCCAAAACTGTTAATTCTGCCAATAATTTACGTAATTTATCACCACAATCTTCGTTTGCATTACCAATCGTTTTATAAACACTATAAATAGTCTTAAAAAGTTTCCGTTGACTGTTATCCGGATCCCAAAAATTACCCCATTCCTCATACATTTGTGTTGGCTTACTGGCATAGACAAAACTATCTATTTTGCTATGAGGTAAAATTTGTTTCTTATTCACCATATCCTTATACTCGCCGCTTGGCATACCTTTACCATAATCATTTATAGAGTCACTTCTCTTTACTACCGTTCGCCGTCCTTGTTTTCCATCTGAAAATTCTACATTAATTCCTGCGCTTTCATCATTAGAAGCATATCTATTTTTCAAAACATTTCCAGCATATCTTGAAACATTACTTTGCAACTCCTTTTCCAATAGATGGATTTCACCAGTAAAGAACCACTCAAATCCATCAAATAAAGAAGTTTTTCCAAATCCATTTTTCCCATATATGCAAACAAAGTCTACTGGCTTATCATCAGGATTATTAAAATTTATTTCTCTTTTTCCTGAGAAAGCCCTGAAGTTTTCCAAAGTGATTTTACTAATTTTTTTCATTCATTGCCTCCCAAGCACATTCTTCGATATATTTTTCCAGTTCTTTTTCACAATTTTCATCATTAAAAGATGTTATAAAATCCATGCTATCAGTAAAACAACACTGTTCACTATTCTCTTTTTCAATTTTTAAATCAAATAATTTGGAACTTATAATTTGTTCTAATTTTGTTTTATCATCTGGCATTTCTTTTCGCAAAACAATCTTTCTAGAAGAATATTTATTTTGTTCAATATTATATACTACGGAATCTTCCACTTGTGGTTGGAAGAATACAATATATACATTATAAATTTCAATTAGATCATTAAGCCTTTTTTGAACTACTTCTGATACATTATTTACTAGTTCTTTCCAGTTCATTTTTAATGATTCTACGTCAGTAAATTGGCAGCATATAATATGGATAAAATAATCTTCTGCTTTTTGTTTCATGTATATAATTTTACAATCTTCGTCTAAAATATTGTCTTTTAATACTTCTACATCATCAATATAATTATAATCTCTCATTTTTCCAATTCTCCAATATATTCAGCGAACTTTTCCTGTAACTGTTGTATATCTCCTTCTCGAAGCATACAAATTATTTCATCAATATGTATAATTGCTTTTGGTTTAGGATCTTTAAAAATGCTTGTTATATCCAAAGTGTTCCCTTGCACACGGGTAATGTCTCTTAACACATTTTTGTATTCGGAATATGTACACTTCTTTTGATTATCTCTTGGTGATTGTTCTGATCCCCATATGATAATACAATCATTCTCTAATCTATGTGCTAATTCTCTTTGTGATTTCAACGCATAAACAAAATGATTTAATTTTAACTTCGCATGTGTACTTTTTCCTAATCCTTCGCTACACACAAAATATATTGGTGTCTCTTTCGGCTCATTAACTTGGGGCATTGTCAAATCTACATTTTCATTCACTACTTTCAAAAAAACAGCTAAAACTAATAAAAAACCTCTAAAATAATTACATTGATGATAATTTGTTCTATAATGACATTCCTCACAGAAGTTATAAAAACTCCCATTAACAGCCTCTGTCATATCTTGTCCAATCACTTCATCAAGCAGCAAAGACACTTTTTCCATATCTTCCAGTTCTAAATCTACTAGTATTTCTTCTCGAAAATATTCACGTTGATCTGAGAGATTTCCATTTATTTCATTTATCACGGCGGGAACATCGTACTGATTTTCACAGCACATCTTTCTAACAAAATCTGATGTTGTTCCTAACAAATTTCCCCGTTCTGCATTGCTCCCTATAGCCCCCTTATGTATTCCAACCAAAACATATTCTGAATCCAAATTACAAAAAACACCTGCACCCGAAAATCCCTCAACCTCTGAATTTCTATTTGATGCATCAATGCTACTAGACAAAATCCTATATTTCAATGTTGATAGTTCATTATCAACACCAACATACTCAAACTCCATTGTGTCTATAGATAAGGCATAAGATTGCTCTATATGCCCCTCTTTTGGAAATCCTATCATAATCAACTTTTTATTCTGACAAATATTTTTTGCCCCACTTTGAAATGTGGCAAATCTATAGCTCGGAAAATTATCATAAGTATAGTCCAATGCAATAATTCCAACATCTTCGAAGTCTCCTTCATGGCGATATGTTTTTGATATCGCAATCATGTTCTTTTCAACTGACAACTTCACTACATTTTCATAGTGCCAAAACTCAACTTCTATATTTTCGTGATTTTTTATAACGTGCGCTGCTGTGAATACATATATGTGATTCTGTTCACATGATTTCGGCTTCCATAATACTCCACTGCCTAAAACCCTCTGTCCTTCTTTTATCCTAACAGCATATTTATTTAAATCTTCAACATGATTTCCCATTACACTCTTATTTTCTCTTCCCCTATGTATCTCATTACTATTTTATTAGTATCAATATATTTTTTCCTATCATCATTTGTAAAATACCCATTAGACCACCAGTCATAGTTAAGCAAAAATTCCGTATTTTCTTTTTCTTCCAAAAAACGTCGAAGCGTAACCTTATCAACCCTCTTATTAGTTGAAATGATAAATCTCTCTGATTTTATTTGCTTTATTAATTCTCTCGATATATTCCTTGGGCTTCCATGATGAGGCAATTTCACTATTTCAAACTCATCGCAAGCATAATATTTATTTATGGCTCGTAGTATATTTTCAGATGTACTATCTCCTGAAAATAACAATTTTTTATTTTCAAATTCCACACAAATTATAATTGATGCTCTATTTGTTTCTGACGTATCAGACTTATATTCATCTACAGCTTCATCAATATTGCCTAAAAACAAATCTGATGCATGTTCTTGCATTTTATTCCTTTTCTCTATTTTTTTTGCTACATTTAAAACCTCTTTCTCTGTTGGACCAATTACTCTAATCACTCCCCCACAAAAGTTATATTCCTTCCCCTCAAAAACCGGATACTCTATCGAGATTCCTTTTTCTTCAATTAAAGAAACTAAATCAGACACATTATTTGCAGAATGTTCTTGCATATTAGAATATACGCTTGTGCCAACTCCATTTATCCAAACTTTATCAATAATTTTTTCATCTTCATCTTGCAGATATCGAATACATCCTCTTATATGGTCATCATCTATATGTGAAAAAACCAACAAATCTATTCTTTCTTTATTTCCTGTTATTTTATCTATTAAATTTTTGAAACCTGCTGCAAATGTCGAAGGTCCCGCATCTATCACAACATTTACACTTTTCTCTGCAACACAACGAAGCCAAATACAATCTCCCTGGCGAGCTTTTTGTACTTCTATTTCAACCATTTCAGCAACTCCTTTACCTCACATTTTTTATATATTTAGCAGATCTTATTCTAAACAGGTTCATACCATAATCTCTTCACAAAATGCTTCTATAATTATTCATATTACAGGAAAGGGCCGCCGTTGTGATACTGGCAACCCCTTCCACTATTTATGCTCTATTAGTTATATCATGCTCCTTTTTGAGCAGCGAGTTTCTGAATCTCTTCGACTGTAAATCCTGTATGCTTTGCAATCTTCTCATAAGATAACTCACCATCTGCAAGCAAACTGCAAGCAATTTCTTTTCTTTCTTCTAATTTAGCCTCATTCCGCATATCTTCCATCGCCTTACACATAGCAGCCACTCCTTTCTCATCTTCCTTGAAATATCTTACACGTTCTGCCAATGCTCTATACTTCATATCTTTGGCATCGGTACAGGAAAAATCATGCATCAAAATCCCTATAGGCGACTCATCCCGGTATTCACCGTTCACATATAAAATATGTGCCTCATCGCCAAAATTCTCGCCGGTTTCTTTGATTACCCGGTCAATATGATAAATTGGTTTTCCCTTTCCCAGCACATCTCGTTCTGTAATAAAGATTACATAAGTCTCTACCAGATTTTCCAACTTCTCTCCTGGCTCTGTCACATTGGCATCAATCAAACTGCTGTGATACCTGGCTCTTTTTGCTCCCGCACCGCGATCTGCTCTCTGGATTTCCACATTATATCTTTTTCCGGCATGATCTGTGGCATAGATGTCAAAAATAATCGATCTGCCCTGCAAATTTTTAAGCTGATGCTGGATTGCTACCTTTTCCACCTTCAAATCATCCCTGCCAAGCACAATCTGCAGTACCAGCTCCGTACACTCAATATTTTCCTCAAAACATTTTGACATAAAGTCATCATCCATCAGGCGAAATCCACGGAGTCGCTGCAGATCTTCCGGTCTGAACTTTTCTTCCCAATCCTTACTCATGTCTGCTCTTCCTTTCTCTGCCTGTTTTTATCAGAAGCATATACTTCCCCTATCATACCTAAATTTTATCACAGGCACACTTTTGTTGCAAGGTTCATTACAGTTCATTTTATGTTTGAATTTTATGTTTTTAGTCAGGCGGTCCCCGTATTTCTTCCTTAATATCCATTTCTAGTCTTCCCATGCATCCAGCCTCTGCACCATCACGATCCCCGACCGGAACTGGATCTCGATCTTATTCTGGTTGATAACCTTGACCGTCTGAATCAGCCTCCACACCAGGTCATTATCGAATTCCCGGCGTAAAACTCCTGTTTTTTTCATGTAACTATCCATCTCTTCCACTCTCTGGTCATAGGCTTCTGCCAGACGCTGTTCCTTCATGAACTGTTCTTTCTTTTTTCTCAGCTCCTTCAACTGCTCTGTAACGCCCCGGTATTCCCGATCAAAATCTGCCTCTTGGCAGTTTCCCTTGGCACTTTCTTCGATCAGTGTCATCAGACGCTTCTCCTGTTTCTGAATCTCCGTATCGTATTCTGTCGGTTCTGCTTTACTTCCATAGTTTCCGATAATCCGGATCACGTTTTCACGGAACGCCTGTACAAATTCGCCCTGATCCTCTACCACCTTGCTGATAGCCGTCATAATCGCTTCGTGGAGGATTTCCTCTTTTAGAGTCGGGGAATTCCTGCACCGCTCGGAACCATGTTTCAACCGGTTATCACATCTCCACACAGCACTTTTCTTTCCATATTTGGACCATACCTGCCTCCGGTAGGGCTGTCCGCATTCTGCACAGACCATCAAATCCGACAATGCATACTTGCCGCTGTATTTACTTTTTTCTTCTCCCCGTTTTTTCTTAATAGCTGCCCGATAAATATTTCCTCTTCGGGCTTTCTCTTCCTGTACCCGGTAAAATAATTCTTTTGGTATGATGGCTTCATGATCATCCTCGATATAATACTGGGGAACAATCCCCTTATTGGCCACCTTTTTCTTGGTCAGAAAATCTACGGTATAGGTCTTCTGCAGAAGGGCATCTCCCATGTATTTCTCATTGGTCAGCATCTTATCGATCACGGTTGCCTGCCACACGGTATTTCCGGTTACCGTCTTAATCCCCTCTGATTCCAGGATCCTTTTAATCCTATAGCTGCTGTTTCCTTCCAGAAACAGCCGGTAAATTCGCCGCACCAGTTCCGCTTCTTCTGGTACAATCACCAGATTTCCGTCCCTGTCCTTCGTATATCCAAGGAACTTACTGTGGTTGACAATGACCTGTCCTGCTTCAAATCGTCTTACGATTCCCCAGTGACAGTTTTCGCTGATATTCCGGCTCTCCTCCTGTGCCTGGCTGCTCAGGATCGTAATCAGCAGTTCTCCGCTTCCCTCCAGCGTGTTAATCCCTTCTTTTTCAAAAAATACGGCAATGTTCTTTTCTTTCAACTTCCGGATATTGGTCAGGGAGTCTACGGTATTTCTGGCAAACCGGCTGATGGATTTTGTAATGACCATGTCAATCTTTCCTGCCATGCAGTCATCGATCATGGACTGGAAATCCGATCTCTTTCTGGTACTGGTTGCACTCTTTCCATCATCTGCATAAATCCCCGCCAGTTTCCAATTGGGATTACTTTTAATCTTTTCTGTGTAATACTGCACCTGGGCTTCATAGCTGGATTCCTGCTGTTCCATCAAGGTACTGACACGGCAGTAGGCTGCCACCCGAAGGGTTCGCATCTGCGGCCTGATGCTCCGGTCATAAGCTGGCTTTGCCGGTATGACAGATATGTTCTTTTTTACACTTGCCTGCATCGCTGCTTCCCTCCTCTCCATTCTCTTTAATCTGGATTATGACTCCGTTTCTCATATGTACATCCATGGTTCCATTCTTAAAAACCATGATTTTCTCCACCGTCTTTTGAAAACATCCTTCATTAAATTGTTCCTGTTTTCCACCTCTGCACAGGATTTCTGCCATCTGCTCTGCATAATAAGGCTGGCTTTGTATTTCCATGGATTGATACTGTTCCATTGCTCTCTCGTAAAGCAGTGTTTTGATCTCTTCTGCTGAAAACTCTTCCATTTGCAGAAGTTCTTCAATCTGTCTGGTCAGCTTTCTGTATTTAGGTGTTTCCAATGCCACTCTTTCTTTTTGAACCATCTGAGCCAGTTCCGGGTGCTCTGCTACCATATTCATAGCTTCCATAGCCGCACTTTGAATCTGCTCCTCTGACAGAATTCTGTTTCCGCAGGACACCTTCCTTCCCTTCTGATATTTGGAGCATTTCCAGCACCATTTATCTTCTTCTGGCTTTTGCCGCTTCTTTGCATATTTTCGATATTCTAATCCACACTCTCCACAAAAGATCTTCCCATTCAAAATACCTTTGTTTGCATAGCTGTTTGGATGGTACCTGCGTCCCAGTTGACTGGCCTTATTTGCCCGTCTCTCCTGTACCTGTTGAAACAGTTCCTTTGAAATAATTGGCGGATAATATTCATCCCCACAATATCTTGGGTTCTTCAACAAATTTCCGATAGAACCATGATTCCATGAAGGATGTCCGTTTGCATTCAGCACTCCCATCTCTGTCATCCACTTTGCAATTCCATAGATGGTGGCTCCCTCCTGATAATCCTGAAAAATGCGTTGTATCAATTCTGCCTCTTCTGGAATTATCTCTGCCCTGCCATTTTGAATTCGATATCCGATTGGCAAATGCCTTTGCTGTTTAGTTCCTGCCATCCGCCATGTCTCCTTCCTCCAGTGACTCTTCCAGCTCCAAACCATTTTTCAGGCAAAACTGAACTCTCTTTTCTGGATATACCGTCACATGGTCAATAATCATCAAAAATGCTTCTTCATCGTAATCCTCCATCCTGGCTGGGCGGCTCCGAAATACGGTCAGCAGATATTCTGTTTGCATGATCTCCTGCTCAAAAAACTGATCCTCCTCTAAAAGCTGCCTCCTGTGGATCGCTGTTTCCAGTTCTGAATCCAGTTGGTTCCGTCTTTCTATAAAAACAGCAGAGCCAATGTTACCGTCCACCAGGACTTGCCGCAACATATGGCTCTGCTTTCTTAATTCCTCTATTTGATGACTTAACTCCCCAATCTCCTTTTCCTGCTTTGGATCTCTTGGAACCGCTTTGAGTCCTGCCAGCAAAGGTATCAAGATTTCCTCATAATTTCCAGCCAGTCGGTTCCACATCCTGGTAAACAAACACTGGATATCGTCTTCCCGGATTGCCTTTTGACCACAGACCTTTCTGTCCTGAATATGTTTATGGCAGCACCACTGGACTTTTTCATAAGGTTTTCCTATGTATATTTTCTGCCTGCGGAATGTGCTGCCGCACACCCCACACCGAATCCGGCTGCTAAATGCATAACGGTTCTGATATACCTCTGTGTTCTCGACACACTGCTGTTCCTTTCGATATGCACAGAGCTTACGAACTGCTTCCGCTTCTTCTCTGCTGATAATGGGTTCATGGTTATCGCGGATCAGATATTGGGGAAGTTCTCCATGGTTCCGTTTCTTTCTAAATGGTACCCCTTCTGTAGTACAGGTCTTCTGCAAAAGCAGATCCCCTTCGTAAACCGGATTTTTAAGAATTTCTTTAACAGAACCCTCCTGCCAGCCATTCGATTTCCGGCTGGTAGGGATTCTCTCCTCTTGTAAGCTCCGGGCGATTGCATAGGAACCCATCCCTCCCAGGTATGCTTCAAAAATTCTTCGTACCACTGCCGCTTCCTTCGGTTCAATGATCAGATTTCCATCTGGATCTTTACAGTATCCATAAGCAGGCTCACTGATGATAAAGGTACCATTTTGAAATCTCCGTACCACAGACCATCTGACATTGGTAGAAGTATTCTCTGATTCTCCCTGGGCAATGGAACTTAAGATGGTAAGAAGCTGTTCACTTTTTTCAGAAAGGGTATCAACCCGTTCCTTTTCAAAGTATACGCCAATTCCAAGAGCCTTTAATTCACGAATCGCCTGAATGCTGTCTACTGTATTTCTTGCAAATCGTGTGACTGATTTTGTGATAATATAATCATGCTGTCTCCGGCGGCAGTTCTGCATCATCTTCTGAAATTCATCCCGGCCATTCATCTTTGTTCCGCTCCTGTCCTCATCCGCATAGATACCTGAAAAAATCCAGTTGTTTCGTTCTCCAATCATCCGATTGTAATATGCCACCTGTGAGTCAAACGAATGCCTCTGATCTTCGGAATCTGTACTAACTCTACAATACGCACACACTCGTTTTATCTGTGTTTTTTCAAGGGACTGTGTGGTACGAACCGGCTCGATCCGCGTGATTTTCTTTTCCTTTTTTGCCTTCATTTTTCTTCTCCTTTCCTCCATTTTTCAGGATTCAGATATACTTTTCTTATAATCATCTCTCCTGTTAGTACCACACAATACCACAGTTTCTGCAGGATATCCAGGGCTTTAAGCATATACTTTGGAAAGTTCCGGTTCAAATGTCAGGCGGTTTAAAGCATCAATTTTTTCATATTCCTCTGGCAGTAAAAAACCATTTTTCAACATCAGATCCAACAGCTTCACAGCCAGCTTATAATTGACTTCCCTGCTCTCTTTCTTCTCCAAGCCAAGTCCCTCCCCATTTCTTTAATCGATCTGGTAGCTCCCTGCCACTTCAAATGCAATACCAGCAATTACCAAAAAGCTACCGATTCCGACCACTGCAATAATCAATATTCCAATCATTATCATTCTCCCATCCACCCAGTAATTCCTATAACATCTGGTATTCTGCCATCGTAACTGCTTCATCTTCCATAGCAAAGTATTGATTTGACACATTCCGATTCACAGCTAACACTTTACCTGCCTCTTTTTCTCCCATCTGAATTGGTAACAGATGCTGCACAATTCTCCTACATAACTTCTGATCGGGACAAACATCTAACATTCCAAACATGGTGTTCACAACCAGCCTGTCCGCTATGTCAGTTATAATAATTTTTTCTGCTTCGCATCCTCTTGCACCTATAAAGTTCGCCAAATTTTCCGGAGTCAGTGCCAACATATACTCTTTTCTGGCTCCTCCACCATATGGATACTCATAGGCATACCCCATCGTTCCTGTACCCATAATCCGTTCCACCATCTTTTTATCTTCCGGCTTCATTGTAAACTCCTCCTTATTTTTAATGGCTGAATCCAATCTCTCCCTCCATTGGGGAATAAACACGCACTCCATGGCTCTCCTGCAAAATCTGTACCCTTGCCAGCTGCATGGAAGACCTAGACAGGCAGTTCCTATTCATAATCAAAAGCACCTTCACACTACCTTTCTGAACCTGGCTTACAAACTGCCGGAATCCATTTCTCTCCCAAAGTGGTTTTGCTCCTACATCACTGGAGCTCCCGACCACTTCAAGTTCCATCTGGTCTGCATAATCAATCAACTGTTTAAATTGTTCTTTCAATGTGTCATGGGTATCATCCGGTGCATCAATCGCACAATAAATCCATGCCCCTCTTCTCTGTTCCATTCCTGCCTCCTGTCAAACATCCAAACACCATTCTATGCCCGATTTTGTTCTTTTAATCCAAAGCTGATGAGTATAGCCCGATCCACCTTCTGCATCATGCTCCCATTCAAGCTTCCTATGTATCGTTTCAGTCGCATACGATCAATGGTACGCACCTGCTCCAGCAAGATGACCGAATTTCTGCGAAGTCCTCTTACTTCCTGCTCTAGCTGAATATGAGTAGGAATGGAATGCTTCTGAAATCGGCTGGTAATTGCTGCAGCGATTACGGTTGGGCTGTAATAATTGCCAATATCATTTTGAATAATCAAAACCGGGCGGATCCCTCCCTGTTCAGAACCAACAACGGGAGTCAGATCTGCATAATAAATGTCTCCTTTTTTTATCGTGATGTTCACCTCGCTTTCCCTTTTGACTTTATAACACAAGGGCAGTGACAGCCTTATTCTGTGATTGATTCGGTATGAATCCTCTGCATAAGACTGTCACCGTAGTTTCTGTTATAAAATCACCTGTTCTTCATTTTCACTGGCTCCTATTCGACACTACTTCCCGGAACCGGATACCAACAGGAACACTCATAAGTGATCCTGTTGTTCTCTCTGGGCGGCAATGCAAACCAGCCATGGCTCATGGCTGTCATGGGATTTATCCCCTCCGAGGATCTCTCCGAGCCGCCCTCATTGCGTGATCCCTTCTTAAGGGGCTGTGACTGGACGGAAGTATCATTATAGGCTGTTCAGGTCGTTGCAGGCAGCCTGCCATAGACTGCTTTGAGGACAAATCGTTCCCGCTCTGCACCTTTGATGTCATCTTATTGACAGACCCTCTGACCGTCTGCAGGTGGTCATGGCGGATTCTCCTCTGTGCTTCTCCTTTTGGGCTGAACAGCTAAAGTATCTGTATTGCCGGATATGACTGTCAAAACAGTATTTGCCAAGGAACAGAAGAGGAAATCAATCCCCTTCACTCTCTTCCACGCTGGCAGAAGATTTTGCACACCCTAAAATCAATTTTTTTCTAATATTTTTTTGAGTTTTTCCAAAATCCTCTTTTTCTGTTTATGAACTGCATTGTGATAGACACCCATTTGTTTTGCTACTTCTCGCTCTGTCTGATTTTCAAAATAAAGTTCATGGATCAGCCACTGCTCCTCTTTTGAAAGTGTCAAAATTGCTTTATGTAACCGTTCAAACTCCAACTTTTGTAAGATCTGATCCTCCACACCATCGTCTTCTTCTGGAAACTGTACCGCCATCTCCTGCAGCCTCTCATAAGAATCTTCTCTGCTTGGAACCGTCATTACTTCTCCTGTTTTCGGATCCACGATATTCCTCGCTCTTTTTAAGTCATATTCCTGATACTGCATTTTTCTTTCTGTTGTTCTTAAAACAGCGATGACTTCCTCGCTGGCTTCCGGATACATTTTTCTAAAATCTGGTATTTTATATGGCTTTGCCATAGCCTGTCCTCCTTCATTCGCTCAATTTCTCGAAAATGAAGGACAAGCGGAGGGCTTCGACACCTGAAACTTTCGCTCTCAGAACGCAAAAAAGTGCCTGCACAGACAGTTTTATCCATACAGGCACTCATTTCATGTTTTATATGCTCTAATAGTTCACTTTTCTGACCACAAACATCCTGTTTCCATAACCAGCTTTCAAAAATCTCTATAAAATCTATTTCGCTGTTATGTTTCTTAACAGAAAACTTTAAATCAAAAATTGAATCGTGCAGCTACGAATTCGCAGCATACAATTCCAGCACATGAAAATATCCCCCCAAACTCCAAACGGAGCTTGAAGGGATAAAATTATGGCGTGCTTCTACAGCCCGTCAAGATACCGTTTTTTTTAACAGGCTGGATCCGCAATTATAAATTTTTTACTATTCAACAGAATAATGAAATATTCAATAATTTCAGTATCTCATTGTATTCCACAAATATCTTTTCAATTAATACTTGATTCATGAAAGAACTCCCTTCATTGAATCGTCCATTCCTTTTCTATCATTTTAAATCCAGTGTGAAAAAGAAAGATGCCCCTCCCCCCGGCGTATCTTCCATACCAATCTTTCCCTGCAGCATCCGGGCCAGTTCTTTTGCAATACTTAACCCCAGCCCAAAATGCGATTTATCTGTGTGAGACTGGTCTGCACAGTAGAACCGATCAAAGATAAATGGTTTGGCCTTTTCTTCCACGCCAATTCCATGATCTACAATCCAGAACGTCAGTTCTTTTGAACACATATCCACCCGGATCTGGATTTCTTTTCCCTCTGGACTATAATGCAGTGCATTATCCAGATAGATACTGAGCAGCTGGAACAATCGCTCCTTGTCTGTCATAATAACTGGAAATAACTCTTCTCCCAGATCCAAAGTCAATTTTATCTTCTTTTTCATGCACCGCGGTTCATAGGCTTCATACAAAGAAATAAGTAGCGTATCCACATTGACCTCAGAAGTATGGATCGTCCACTTTTCCGCATCCGATGACGCTAAAAGAAGCATATCCTTAATTAAACGGGACATACGCATACACTCCGAATCAATGACTTTTAAATTCCCCTGAAGCCCTTCGTTTTGTGCTTCATGCTGCATATTCTCCACATTTGCCACAATCACAGCCAATGGTGCTTTCAATTCATGGGAGGCAGAAGCAACAAACTCTTTCTGGCTCTGCATCACACGCTCGGTTGGCTCCAAGGCTTTCTTCAGCAAAAAGCGGCTGACCAGACTGACACAAAGCAGTGTGACAATCCAGATTGCCAGATACATCGGCAGCTGTTCCAAAAACATCTGAAATATAGGCGTTTGCTCATAAACCAGAGTCAATGAATTGTTTGTATCATCTTCGGAAGTAAAATGGGCCAGGTTAATCAGATACCTCTCATAATGGTTTCCTTTCATCTCAACCATTCCTTCCACGGCTGGAAGTTTGGCCTGATTGCCTTCCTCTTCTGCCGAATAGGTAACAATCTGCATTCCCACATTGTTCAGCTGTCCTTCAATATCCTCTAAACCAGTTCTGCTCTCGTAGAGAAGTTCTCCATATGCATCGGTCAATTTTGATGATACAGACATATCTTTTTCATAGGCAGAAAGAACTTCTTTTGCATTCGCCCCTTCTTCCTCCAGCTGATTAACGATCAGCGCTGTCATTCTCTGCAAAAAGGTTACTTCTGCCGCCTCGCTTGCATTTACATGATTGGAAAAGGATAATCCAATCACGCCCGTAACAATTACCATGATTGTCATAACAAAAAACAGGTGCAGTTTTTGAAATAAATGGTTCAGCATAGGCTGCACCTCAACTGATATCCGCTTCCATAAATAGTCTTAATCTCACATATGCTGTTTAATTGCTTTAGCCTTTTTCTGAGAAAGGAAATATAGTTATCTACATTTCCAGGTTCAATGTCTGAATCAGTTCCCCAAACTTTTAGAACCAGCTGTTCTCTTGTCAGAAGCGTTTCCGGTGATTTGAGTAAGGTGTACAGAAGTTCCGATTCCTTGGCTGTCAACAGGAGTTCCTTTCCATTGGCCTCAAGTTTCCGGTTGGAGCGTTCCAGCTTTAAGTCCTGATAAGAAAGAATATCCTGCTCTTTCATTTCATGAGGTCTTCTGGTCAAAGCCCGTACCCTTGCCAATAGTTCACGGATATAAAACGGTTTGACCAGATAGTCATCTGCTCCTCCATCCAGACCATCAATCCGGTCATCAATAGAGGACATTCCTGTAATAATAATTACTGGAACCGAAATTCCTTTTTTACGCATGGCTTTAATAATTGTCAGACCATCAATGACCGGCAGCATCCGGTCAACAATGGCCAGATCATATCCAAATTCTGCATTCAGTGCGTAGAGAAGCCCTGTTTCCCCATCATGGCAGCAGTCCACCATATAATCATTTCTCAAAAGTTCCTGCTTCATTGCCAAACTCAGCTCTATATCATCTTCCAATATGAGTATCTTCACAATAAATCATCCCTTTCTTTTTCACGGTTCAGTATATCAAATATACCAGGGAAAATCTCTAAAAGTCCTCTAAAAATTCATCAAAATCTTTCTTTTTCTTAGAGGAGTTTTAGATAAGTTTTTGAATAAAATGGTATGCAGAAAACAGCAAAGGAGGGATTCAATTGCTATGTCAACAACGGCCTCGGAAACGGCGAAAAAAACACAATCGTCGAAACATTTTCC
Organism: Clostridium sp. AF32-7AC; assembly: GCF_003477925.1. Classification (NCBI taxonomy): domain Bacteria; kingdom Bacillati; phylum Bacillota; class Clostridia; order Eubacteriales; family Clostridiaceae; genus Clostridium; species Clostridium sp. AF32-7AC. Next base: position 179,823 of record NZ_QUEG01000001.1, on the reverse strand, counting down.
GTATGATATTAGGCCTGGTACTTATTTCGGTTATCAGCATATGTGCTATCCGTCTTTTTTACAGGAGCCGCTCTTCCCCACCATCTGATTCAGATTCTGATTATATAATCATGGCAGCAGATCAAAATGGCAATGTATCCGATACTCCGATAGAAAATTCTACGGATGCGGATCTGCTGCAGACCTTACAGACATTGAAAAAACAGGAGCCAAAAATACAGGACATTATCGATCACTTTCAGGAATACCCCTCCGAACTCCTCGAAATGTTATCCAAAAATCTGGATATGTTGGACTTTGTATTGGAGTATCCCAATAAAAAAGGAGAGGTTTTCTCTGATACCATCGGTGATGTAAAACTTGGAACCTATCCGCTCCTTCTGCAATACGATCCACGATGGGGATACGCATTCTATGGAGACGATGTAATAGCGGTAAACGGATGTGGTCCTACCTGCCTGTCTATGGTAATTGCTGGTCTAACCGGCAAAAACACCATTACCCCCTATACAATAGCCAGCTATGCCACGCAGCAAGGGTATTATGCCCCAGATTCGGGCACCAGCTGGTCTCTGATGAGCGATGGTGCATCCCATTTCGGCATTATCGGAGAAGAATTAACCCTCTCTCAATCCGCAATGGAAAACGCCCTGTCATCTGGACAGCCAATCATCTGCAGTATGCGTCCCGGTGATTTTACAACAACTGGACATTTCATTGTTATCACGGGACTCAAGGATGGAAAATTTATCATAAAGGATCCCAACAGTAAAGAGCGAAGCAATCAACTTTGGGAGTATCAAACACTGGAACATCAAATTAGTAATCTATGGGCATTTCAAGCCTTATAGAAATAACAGAAAGGTGGATATCACATGAAACACACAAAAATAACAGTAGGATTCGCAACTCTCTTATGTATTTTCTCATTGGCCGGGTGTCAGAGTAAACCTCAAAATCAACCCGTTGAGACAGAAACCGAAATGCAGCAAACCAATACTGTGTCTGAGCCCCAGACAGAACAACCTCAGCAGGAATCCTCGGAAACACATCCGAACAATGTGCCTGCCAGTGCAGAAGAATTACTGAATTCTGCCACTGTCTCTGGCGAGGTAACTGCTTTTTCTGATACAGATCTGACCCTTAACCCGCTCTCAACAACAGATGCCGGGGCTGCCATCATGGCCGTTGATTCAGAAAATGCGGAAAATCTCCTTACTGTCAACTATCTGGAAAACTGCACGTTCCAGCTTGCCCGCATCAACCAATCTACTGGAGCACTTGCACTGGAAACCGCAAGTGCCGCAGATATCAAAAAAGAAACATCTATCGCTGTCTATGGTGAAGCAGACGAATCCGGAGCGATTCTGGCCAAGCAGATTTTCCTGATCCGTTACGAATAAGCAGGGAGGAAACTATCATGTCATTTTATCACAGAGCCTGCTTATACCTGTTCCGCAAACGGTCAAAAACTGTTTTATTATTTCTGATCCTTTTACTGGTAAACAGTATGATCCTCGGCACTGTCATGATTCTTCATGCCGCCCAAACAACCAAAGTGTCTATGCAGGAAAAATCAAAGGCGAAAGCAGTCTGTGAGATCACGCAGGATACATACCAGCTTTCCAGTCAGGATATTTCTGCTGCAGCACAGCTGCCTCATGTCACATTCCTGAACCGTCATGCAGAAAGCCCAGGTTATCTTTCCGATTTCTTACCCATTACAGCCAGTGATTCTCAGAAACCGGAAAATTCACAGATTCATTTAACCGCTTATGACGATTTAGAAAAAGATGGCCCCTTTGCCACACAGAACTATCGCCTGACCGGTGGAAAACTGATCAATCCACAGTCTGATTCCAGTGCAGTCATAAATGAAACATTTGCCACAATCAATGGTATTTCCATCGGAGATCGGATTCGTCTGGAAAATGAGCATGGAAAAACCATTTCCGCAACCGTCTGTGGCCTGTTTCTTTCCGGAAATGAACACCAACAGGACAATACTCTGGATTCCCTGTACCGTATCGAAAATCAGATTTTTATCGATGCCAAATCCTATATAGCCCTATTTGGTGCCGATCGGTTTAACCGATTGATTGTTTATACCGATCAGCCAGAGCAGACAGAGACTCTGGCTGAGAAACTGCAGGAATTGTTGGGAGAAAAGGCAGAAGTTACATCCTCCGATCTCTTATACCAGCAGATGAAAGCCCCTCTGGAACAGATCATTCGGATTACAAAACTTATGATGGCCTTCACACTTTTGTCCGGAACCGTTATTGTTTCTCTGCTTCTGTGTATGTGGATGAGAAGCCGTCAGAGGGAAATGGCTGTACTCATCAGTCTTGGAGAGTCAAAGGGAGCCATCTTTCTCCAGACCTTTCTGGAATCTGTCATGATCTTTCTCCTGGCTGCCATAGGGGCGTGCTGTCTTGGAACTCTCAGTGCTAATGTAGTGCAGGCCATCCTTTCAGCCTCGGAACTCGCACTTGTCATGACGCCAAGCCTTCAGATGAAAGAAATTGTCATTCTGTTTGCAACTGGCAGCCTGGTAATTTTGACAGCAGTGCTGCTGTCCCTGGTTCCCGTTTTAACTACCAACCCAAAAGATATCTTATCCAGAATGGAGGGATAATGTGAATCTATTTCAAAGAGCCATCCGATCCTGCCTCAGAAAACCAGTCAAAAGCATCCTTCTGCTTCTTGTAATCGGTACGATCAGTCTTCTGTTTCTGTCTGGTATGGCAAGCCGCTCTGCTAATATTGCAGCAAAAGACAGCACCCGGCAGGCAATCGGGGCCGGTTTCCTGTTAGAAGGAAACCCGGAAAATCGAAACAAACGTCTTCAGGAAGCATTTAAAGCAATCGAAGAAAAGTTCGGAGTCGGACAAAGCGGCAGTTATCAAGGCGTTCATGCAGAAACGATCATCAGCAATGGACAGCCCTCCGGATATGTGTGGACGGATCATTCTTTTGAATCCCTCGTCCGGGAAGACATTGAAAAAATAGCTGCTGCTTCCGGAATCTCTGATTACAATATTACAACGGTTCCAACTCCTGTAAAGCCAGAGGGCTTTTCCCGAATTGAAGATCCGGACAAAGATCAAACCTATGATTCTAAAGGTGTTTCCCTGGTAGGCAACCGCACGATGAATTTGGATTCTAATGTCTTAAATGGAGTCGTAACCATAAAAGATGGGCGTATGACTGTCCCCCAAGACCAGGATGTCTGCGTAATATCAGAAGAACTTGCCCTTTTAAATAATCTTACAGTCGGTGACCGGATCGGCTTTTCCCCTGTTAAGCGGGAAGGTCCAATCCAATATGCAGAGATTGTAGGTATCTACCAGGTCAGGGAACCTATGACTCCTTATATGTCCGGCGACACCTACCGCTCCGAAAACATTATTTTTACAAATCTGGACTTTCCGGCAAAAGCGGAACAGGATTCCCCACTGTTTGAAAAAGCCTATTTCAAAGTTGAACAGGTCGATGAATACGAAGCAGTAAAGGAACGAATCCAACAGACTGACATCAACTGGGAACGGTATGATTTGATTGATAACAATGGAAATCTGGATACTATGGCATCCAATTTTAATGACCTGGAGCATATCAGCCAAATGCTTTTACTCATTATTGCTGGTGCCAGTTTCATTATTTTATCCCTTATTTTTGTTTTCTGGATGAAAAGCCGAACCCATGAAATAGGGATCCTGATGTCCTTAGGAATCTCAAAGCTGGAAATCCTTTTTCAAATGATTCTGGAGGCCTTTTTCATCGGAATTATTGCCGTCAGCCTTTCTTTTCTGGCTGCTCCCATGGTTTCCAAAACTGCGGCTGAATACCTGGTCGTTCAGCAGGAACAACAGGCACAGCTTCAAGAAGATCAAACGGCAAATCAAATACAGACTGAATATGTTGCCCCAGAGCTGACAGTAACGGATGTACAGATATCTCTGTCCTCATCCATGTTCTGTGCTGATGGCATCAGCATCACACTGTTAACCTTATTATCTGTTTCTCTTGCAGGAATTACGATGTTCCGCAAAAAGCCAAGAGAAATTTTGAGCGAAATGAGTTAGGAGGTCTTGCAATGATTTTGGAAGCAAACCATATAAGTTATACTTACCGAACACAAAAAAACATCCCTGTGCTGCACCAAATATCCGCCGGATTTCAAGCGGGCAGATTTTATTCCATCATAGGCTCCAGCGGATCCGGAAAAACCACCTTTCTCTCCCTTCTTGCCGGACTGGACACTCCTGGCGAAGGAGTAATCCAATACGATGGGGAGGATATTCAAAAATGTGGACTTAATTTCCATCGCAGACACCATATTTCTCTGGTATTTCAAAACTATAACCTGATTGATTATCTTACCGCTCAGGAAAACGTAAAGTTGGGCGGAACCAAAGATCCCAGAGAACTTCTCACCAAAGTAAATATCCCACAGGATGCCTGGAACCGGAATGTCCTCCAGTTATCAGGCGGTCAGCAGCAAAGAGTGGCGATTGCCCGTGCTCTGGCCAGTGAAGCAAAGGTTCTTCTTGCTGATGAACCAACTGGGAACCTGGATGAAACCACAACAGGAGAGATTATTGAACTCCTAAAACAAACAGCCCATGAGCTTGGAAAATGTGTCATCGTTGTTACCCACAGCAGGGAAGTCGCTCAGGCAGCGGATCACATTTTGAAACTGGATCATGGAACTCTGATATAAAATACCAACAGAAAGAGAGGCCGCTTATGACAAAAGAAAACCCAAATACCATTCCATCCAACTATATTCCCGGTCAGGATCCATTGGATGATTATATTGCAGAACAGTTAAAGGCTGCCGCTGATTCCATCCCACTGAGTGATGATGTGAAATGCAGGGTGGAACAAAAACTGTCCAACCTAAAAATGCAGGAATCTAAAAACGAAAGGATATAACAACATGGACATTCGCATTCAGGATTTAAGTATGACCTATCCCAATGGGAAACAAGCTCTTTCAAATTTGAATCTGGAACTAAAAGCTCCCAGCATGATCGGACTTTTGGGACCAAACGGTGCTGGAAAATCCACACTGATGAAGCTTCTGACAGCTGCCTTGGTTCCTTCAAACGGAAGTATCCTTGTAGATGGACAGCCACTTTTGAAACAGGAACATCTGTTAAAAAGCCACTTGGGATACCTTCCCCAGACATTTGGACTTTATGAAGAGCTGACTGTTTATCAGTTCCTGGACTATATGGCTGCCTTAAAGGGATTATCCAACACAAAAACCATTCTGACTAGAGTGATCCAGGAAGTCAACCTTACGGAAAAATCCAATGCCCGGATCCGAACCCTGTCCGGCGGTCAGCGTCAGCGGGTTGGAATTGCCCAAGCATTTTTAGGCGATCCAAAACTCCTGATTTTTGATGAGCCAACCGTAGGATTGGATCCAGAAGAACGGATCCACTTCCGCAACTTATTTTCCCAGGCTGCCCAGGAACGTCTGGTACTTTTAAGCACCCATATCATCGAGGATGTACAGTCTGTCTGTGACCAGCTGATTGTTATCCACCACGGCTCCATCCTCTTTACTGGAGCACCGTCTGACCTGATCCGGCTCGCCGCTGGACACGTAGGCACCTTTTTTGAACAGGACACGTCCCATGAGCAGGGTCTTCACATTACAAGCCGTGTCAATACTGCTTTCGGGGTACGCTGCAGGGGGGTATGGGAAACACTTCCCTCTTACGCTCACGCCGAAGAACCCACCTTAGAAGACGCCTACCTTTATCTGATCTCCAAGGAGGAACTGCGATGAGAATCTTTTCCTTATTCTGGTTAGAGTTCCGGCGTCTTCTGCATTCGCCTCTAACCTGGCTGATTATGGGACTTACCGTTCTTTCTCCTGTCATGGGTCTGTTTCTATATCAACCAACGGAGGCTACCACTTTGGGGACCTATCTGGCCAATCCATCCCTGGCCGCTGGAATCTTTTCCAGCCTTCTGTTTGCATTCCTGACTGTCTGGGAATGGAATCGGGTAAAACGCGGGCAGATGGAGGCGCTCCTATATTCAATTGTCTCTCCACTGACTGTTTCCTGCATCCGTCTGTTGTCTCTTATAGGTACCGCTGGTTTAGCATGGAGTATCACTGTAGTTGTCTGGATGCCATTTACCATGATGGCTTCTGGAAGTGTTTTTGATAGCCTAACCTATTTCTTATGCTACTTTTTATTTATGGGAATGGCCATACCCATTGCTATCCTGTTGTCCTCTTGTGCATATCAGTTCACCCGCCGTCTGGATCTGTCTATCGTCATACTGGCTGCCCTGGCCGGACTGAGCCTGACCATCTGGAAAGACAACTGGCAGCTGTGCTGGCTCAACCCCTGCGTATGGGCAATCTCAGATGATTTTACAAATTTCCGTATCTTCCGTTCGGTAGCTTATATGCGTTTTACTTGGATCACAGGCGCGGCAGCAGTTTGGCTCTTATCCTATCTGTGTATTCGACAATATGGCAAAGGTCCCTTGGGTTCCATGAAGTACAGTATCCGCCGCTTCTGGCGTCCCATGATTACAGTCTGCCTTTTTGCTTTTTGCGGCTTTTTATATAAGTTTCAGCCATTCCTGGATCACAGCAATCCGGATCTGTCTGCCACCACCTTTTTTGAAATTCCCTACCTGGAGGGAGTATTCTGTGAAAAAAGGTTCTCAGATGTCCATCCCAATCTTTCCAATGGAACCGTATCCGGCACTGCATCCTTCCAAATTGAAAATACAACAGGAACAGAGCAAGAGGTGGCATTTGCACTCAATCCCGGCTATAAGGTAAATTCTGTCCAGGCCAATGGCCAGCCTGTGCCTTTCCAAATTGACGATTATCAGGAATCCAATATGGCACTTTTAAATGTCACGATCCCTGCTCTTGAGTCCATCAATCTTTGTTTTGACTACCATGGATTCCCACAGGACTGGAATCTAATGGAAACCATGCAGGGAAAACCGGAGATCAGCTCAAAGTATTTATGTCTGGAAAATCAGGCTCTGGCTCCCGCAATCATGAATGCAGGAACTGCAGATGGTACGTTTTCTTCCATCACAGATATTACTCTTCCAGACACCATGACTGTAATCCCGTTTGGACTAGCCGAGGCAAAAAAAGAAGCAGAGCATGACAACGGAACCATTACATGGAGAATCGAAGATACAGAAAACCGTGGTATTCTCTATGCAGGAGACTATGTCCGCCAGGATATTGAAGCTGTGGGTACAACAATTCAGTTCTATTATGGTCGTAAGCACCAGCCGATCATGGAAGAAGCCAATGCCGCAGAAGCAATCCAAACAGTTATGGAATACTGCTCCTCTCATTATGGAATGCCCCAGTTCTTCTCTTTCGACTCTTTAAAACTAATTCAAGGTCGTATCTCTAATGGCGGATATGCACGTTCCGGTGTCAGTCTGGTAGATGAACAGGATTTTACTGCCCAAAATCTGCATGATTCCGATAAAGGTGCAATCCCCGGAGAAGTCATGATCCATGAAATGTTTTATCCCCAATTAGGTGTAAAACTCTGCTCGATGGCGGGCGGCGGCGTACAAAAAATCTATATGGTGTTTTTAAGAGAACCGTCCCGGCGGGACAGGTCAGGCAGTGACCTGTTCCACCTCCGGGATGGGTTTGAGATTAAAATGAATTTCGATAGAAATGTGTCTTGTTTTATCTTCGTCAATGCGTTCATGCACGACAATTTCTTTGATTAAGCGGTTAAGGGTGGCTGCGTCCAGCTCTGTGATGTTGGCATATTCCTGAATGGCTTCCACCCATTGTTTTGCGTCATTGGCAAGCTGGACTTCATCAGACAGCCGCTTTCTGCCCTCGGACACTTTTGCTTTAAGCTCCGTCTGCTCGGTCTGTGTCTTTTCCAGCATGGTGTTGAAATTCTGCTCACTGATACGCCCTGCAATCATATCCTCATAAAGCCGCATGACCATTTTGTCCAGAACCTCAATCCGTTCCTCGTCCCTTGTAAGGGAGCGTTCCATTGCTTCCCGCTGTTCCCGCTGCTCGGCTTCACAGGTATTGGTCAGGCGGTCGGCAACCGCTTCCCCGTCCATCAGGGCAGCTCTGGCACATTCCCGTATTTTCCGCAGCACATGGCTGTAAAGGGTGTCATAATCAATCCGGTGCTGGGTGCAGTGGTTCTTTCCAAAGGCATTGTAGGTCTTGCAGGAGTATATCCGCTGGGGATGTTTTGCGTTTGTGTAGCGTACCGTCAACGACTTCCCACACTCGCCGCATTTTAACAGTCCGGCAAACAGGCTGATTTCATTGGTCTGCCCCGGACGCTGGCGGGATTTCAGCTTGTTCTGCACAATGTCAAAGCTCATGCGGTCAATCAGCGGTTCATGCTGCCCCTCCACCACAATCCAGTCCTCCGGCTTCTTTTCCCCAATCGTGCCGATTTTGAAACGGTAGTCCTTTTTCTGGGAAGCAATCGCCCCGGTGTAGACGGGATTCATCAAAAGGTCTTTGATAACGGAGAAGTCCCACATATACCGCCCGTTTTCCGGGTCTTTCTTTTCCCATTTGGTGCGGGTATTGCGAAGCCCCCGTTCCCGGTTCCACCATGTGGGGCAGGGGATTTTTTCTTCCTCCAGCCGTCTGCGGATATAGTTCGGACCATGTCCGTTCAGGGCATATCCGAAAATCAGCCGCACAATCGGGGCGGTTTCCTCGTCAATGAGCAGATGGTTTTTGTCCTCCGGGTCTTTCCGATACCCAAACGGGGCAAGACACCCGGTAAACTGTCCTTTCTGCGCTTTCAGAAGATAAGAGGAATGGACTTTCTTGGAAATATCCTTGCTGTACATCTCGTTCAGGATATTCTTGAACGGGGCAATATCGTTGTTATCCCGCAGGGTGTCGATACCGTCATTCATGGCGATATAGCGGACACCGTTTCTTGGGAAAAAGTCCTCAATCAAATGCCCGGTTTGCAGATAATTACGCCCCAGTCGGCTGAGGTCTTTCGTGATGACAAGGTTGACCTGCCTGCGCTCAATGGCTCTCAACATTCTCTGTAGATCAGGACGCTCCATATTAAGACCTGTGAAGCCATCGTCCTGATAGACTGCCACAACCTCCCATCCCTGCTTTTCGCAGTATTTTTCCAGCATATCACGCTGGTTTGCGATACTGGCACTTTCGCCTTGCAGGTCATCGTCCTTTGACAGTCTGCAATAGACCGCTGCACGATACCCTCCGGCAAGTGCCGAACCGATTGTTCTGTATTCCATTTCGTTCATCATAGCCATTTACCCACACAATCCAGACGGTATCTGGCTCTTTTGAACCTCATCTTCATTATACTCCATATCTTTCTTTTTAGCAAGATATTCTTTTATATTTGTTTTTCCGTATTTCTGGGAAATCAGGCTGACGAACACATCGGTGGCGTCCAGCTCCCCGTCAAATACAGTGGTCACATGAATCTCTGTTTTGTTTTTTGCCATAGGCAGTTATCCTCCATACATGAAAATAGCCAGACAGAGGGTGTCGGCAACGAAGTCCGGCAACGGGCTTCAAAAGACCTTGCAAACAATCTCAATCTGGCGATGGTTACTATTTATACTTTTCTTTTATTTTTCTGTTGTTTTGGTTGTCATAGGGGAGAAAAGCCCGCAGTTATGGGGTTTTCCCCGGCAACCGGCTCGGCAACGGGATAGCAACAGGGGATGCAACGGGCTGTCATTTTCAGAATGGAAGCTCCATCTGTTCTGTGACCTCCACAAAACCGTCCATCGTTTTTTCAGACGGGTTGCCGGAGTCCGTTGCCGGGTTTTCACGCTCCCAGCCCTTTTGTCTGCCATATTCGGAAAACATTCTTGGGTTTGGGAAGTACCGCCAGCCGGAAATGCACTGGTTCATAATCTCGTTGATTTCCCGGATTTCCCATTGCTTCGGCTCGTCAAAGACATGGTTCAAGGCTTCCTTGTAGAGCTGCTTGGAGCAGACCATGCTCCCGGTGTACTTATCAAGATACGCCTGTATCATCCCGGCTTTGGTGTCCTCCGGCATAAAATCCCTCTGGTGTTCTTTGAGATACCGCTGCATGGCGGGGCTGAAAGCCAGCTTGAACCTGCCGCTTCGGTAAATCTCCATCGCTTCCGCCCACATCTGCTCGATATAGGCTCTGGAAGCAGCTTCGTCCTCTAAAATGTGAACCTCGGCTTGCTCCGGGTACACCATGACGGGGATAAAGCGGCGGTTGCCGGAACGGTCAAGGGGCAGGAAGTCAAGGGCATTGGAAGTGCCGCCAAACACGCACTGACGGGGGCGGTCTGCCGGGTGGGTTTCATAGGGTATCTTGTAAACCTCTTTCTGCCGGCTTAAAAATGACTTGATTTCCTCAATGCTCTTGGCGTTTGCGGTTGCCATCATTTCCGACATTTCGATAATCCAGTGACCTTGCAGCTTGCGGTACACATTGTCATCGTCCAGCTTCCGCAAATCATCGGAGAACCACTCGTCCCGGACTGCCAGCAGACGGAAGAAGGTGGACTTGCCAGCCCCCTGACCGCCTACCAGACAGAGCATGATTTCAAACTTGCATCCGGGCTGAAAGGCTCGTGAGATTGCACCCAGCAGGAATAGCTTCAACGCTTCATAGGTGTAATCGTCTGCGTCAGCCCCCAAAAAGTGCCGCAGGCAGAAGCGGATTCGCTCTGTCCCATCCCACACAAGGGTATTGAGATAATCCCGGATGGGATGGTACTTGTTTTCATTCGCCACAATCCCGATGGCGTTATCAATCTTCTTCTCATTGGTAAGCCCGTAGGTTTCTTCCAGATAGAGAAGCAGATACTTCATGTCCGTATCGTTTAAGGCGGTGCTTTCCCTGTGGAAACCGATGGGCTTTATGATGTCTTTGCGGTCGGTCAGGATGTTGTAGGCGATAGCCCCGGAAAGCAGCGGGTCACGCTGGAATACAGTCAGGCAGTTTCGTATGCTCTGACGGACACCGCCTTTCTCGGTAGTTTCCAGCCCCGCCTTGATTTCCTCAATGCTCTGGGGCGGCTGCATGGCGTTTATGGTGTTTTTTAGTTCTTGCTGCGTCTGCGGCTGCAAGCTCTGCCATTCGCTGTTCAAGCTGTATCACATCCTTTCCGTAGTCCGTAATCAAAGCCGCTTTTTCCTCGGTTTCCCCGAACAGCAGCACATCCAGCAGATATTCCACATGGGCTTGCTTCTGTAAGGCTTCCACAAACCGGGGATGAAAGGCTTCCTCCGGGGAGTGTGGGGCATAATCTTTTCTCCATTCCCGGAGTAGGTGGAGATAATCGGCAAGGATACGGAAGCAGCGGTTCTTTGCTTCCTGAAACTGTTCCTCCGGGGATTTCTGCCGGGGCTTGGGCTTTTTTGCCTTTCCCGGCGGTTTCCAGTCCTCATAGGAAAGCCCGAAGTCCTGTGCCAGTTGTACGGCGGCTTCTTTCTTTCCCAGCCCATACAGGGCGGCGGCAAAATCAATCACATCCCCATCTGCACCGCAGCCGAAGCAGTGATAACGCCGATCCAGCTTCATGCTTGGGGTTTTATCGTTATGGAACGGGCAGCAAGCCATCCCGTTCCGACCTATATGGATTCCATAATGCTCCGCAGCCTGTCTTGTTGTGACGGACTGCTTCACAGTTTCAAATACATTCAAATCTATCCCTCCTTGAAAAAAAGAAAAGCACCTGACATTCTCAATCTGAAAATGGCAAGTGCCTGTTAAAGTTCCATATCCTGTTGTTTGTGTTTTGTCTGCACCGGGGCAGTTCTTTGTGCTTTTTTCTCGTCAGCCTTATCCTGCAAGACTTCTTTGATAGGCTGTTTCTTGGGCGGCTCTTTGCTTTCTTCTGTGCCGGGGGTGGCTTTCCGTACCCAGTAGCGAATGTCCCGCAGCTTCTTCAAATCCTCCTGTACCTCGGTCAGCGGTACTTTCAGCTCTGCGATTTCTTCCAGAAGCGTTTCCTGCTCCTCTTGCAGCTCCTTTTGGGTACTGTCCTTATCGTCCGGGTGCTTGGCAAGGTAGGCGGCGGCTTTCTCATACCGGGCAACCTCCGGGTGTTCCTGTTTGAATTTTTCCTTTGTTTTCTTAAAAAATATCTTCTGGTACTTCTCATAGACAGCCTTACATTCTTTGCAGTCTGTCCGGCTGGCAAGAATCCCGTCAATCACTTTGCTTCGGGCTTCCTTTGGCTTCATCTGATTGCGGTAATCTGCGGCTGATTTCCCGGAGGATTCCAGAAATGCTTCTAAGTCCTCCACAGTGGAAAGCCCCTTTTGCCGGAGATAGGACAGGGCTTCGCTGACTGCCTTTAAGTCCTGTGAAGTCCCCCGGTTCTGTCCAGCCCTCGTCCAGTCCTTCCGTTCTTCCTTTCGTATCTCCATGTACTTCATCAGCAGATTGGGAAGAAGTGTCGCTTCCTCCGCCGCCTTTTGTGCAAGCAGTTCTTTTCGTTTTTCTCCCAGCTCGGTAATCCAGCCTTTGAGGTTTTGGATAAGCTGTCGGATGGACTTCATCAGATTGTTGGCAGCTCTGATTTCCCGGTTCAGGTTGCCGATGTTCGTCTGGATACCCCGCTTTTCCATCTGCCGGACAGCAGCTCCCTCATGGACAGTAGGGATAATATCAAGCCCCTGTCTGGCATAGGAACGCAAGTCCACACGCTCCGGGCGGTCATTGGCTTCCAGATAGCGGTTCTGGATGACCTCCCATTCATGCCGCCAGATTTCGCAATACTTCTGGTCGTTCCAATCCACCGTATCCTCCTTGTGGCTTTTCCATCTGCCGGACGGAAGTTTTATCCGTTCCCCGTTTTCGTCAAGGTCATAAACCTTGCGGCTCTTGGGAAGCCATTTTCCATGTTCGTCCATTGCCCTCATAGTGAGCATGACATGGGCGTGGGGATTGTGTCCCGGCGGATGGGGGTCGTGGATGGCAAAGTCAACGATCATGCCTTTGGAAACAAACTGCTGTTCACAAAACTCCCGGACAAGGACAGCGTACTGGTCAGGCGGTATCTCTCTGGGGATGGTAAGCACCCACCGCCTTGCAAGCTGGGAGTTCCATTGCTTCTCCACCGCTTCGGCGGCGTTCCATAAGGTATTGCGGTCTGCATACTCCGGCGGAGCATTTGCCGGGAGCAGGATTTCATTGTGGACGATACCACGCTTTTCCGAGTAGTGCTTCACTTGCTGGTCGTATTCACAGAACAGCTTTTCGCCACTCTGGTAAGCAGCGGCGGCAACCGCAGACTGTCGCTGGCTGCGCTGCACAATCGTGATTTCGTTGTGTGGACAGGGCATTTCGTGTCCCTCCTTTCGGTAATTGGTGGATGGGGTGGCGTTTTACCACTTCATTTTGGGCAGAAAAAAAGCAGGAGATCTTTTTCAGATTTCCTGCTTAATGTGCCGCTGTGTGGGCGGCGAGTATTTAGTTGTAGTAATATATCAGCTTGAAAAATCAAAACTGAAAACGAGTATCTTCTTTGAATTTGTGTCGTCCGGGATTCCCTTCGCTTCGATAAATTTTGTGTCGTTTCATATCATAGATGACTGACCAGACAGTATCTTTACCAGTACTTCTGTCATACTGGCAGAGAAAACCATAATCCCCAGACAACAATTTTTCTGCAAATGGAAGATTGAAACCTCCATTTTTTCTGTTAAAAGCTGAATACAATGTTTGATACCGTTCTTCTGCAAACCAATTATCAATTTTATCGTTGTTATAGCCTATCATTTCTGGAAAATGGAAAGTGTTTGTTGCGCAGACAAAAGAAAGATTGTTATTCAATGTCTTTTCTACTTTTATCTGTTCCGCATTACATTCTATAACTGTTATCGTCCCCATTGCATCAGCTAAGGTTAAAGTTTGCGCTGAAGCAATCGGTAGTTGATATAAACAGGAGACAGCTTCCGATACATTTTTACATTTCTCCAGCAGGTATCTGACAATCATACCTGCGTTAAATCCCGGTTTGCATTGGTTAGGATAGACGGATGTTAGACCAACCGCTAAACCATGTTCATTAACGCCATCTTCAATCTCAACAAAAGCAGTTGTATTTCCTGTGAAAGAATAAACTCCATCTGTCAATTTATAAACTACATTCTGATTTAGTCTTTCGATTTCTGTCAGAAAATCACTGTTTCGTCCCAGAAGAATTTCATGCTCCGTTGTAAAAGCAAAACAAGAGCAATTACAAGATGGCGGCATAGAGTACATACTAAATAATACAGCTTGCAGAATACGGACATCACATTGTTGTCCATCTGCCAGACCTTGAATTTCTTCCATAATCTCATGGTAATACTTTTCATAAATCGGAAGGCAGGACAAAGCATAGTCAATCCGCTCCTGTGTGATTTCAAATGGTATGTTCTCCAAAATTATATTTTTGTGTTTTAACAGTAAGGAACCCCACCGAAAACCAGCTTCGTAGTGTGTTCCCCTAAAATGTGCATGATACATTTTTACACGCTCCTTATTGATTAGGTAAAGAGCTACCGGTAACTCTTATCTAAGGGTAACTGAATAAAAATTTTAAGTCAAGCCATATTTTACTTGTCGGCTGGGAACAGCTTGCAGCGCAAGGTGTCCCCAGAGGGCAGGTCCACAAAAGGGTAGCTGGCGGCAGCCAGCGCAGGGGAAGCGTAGCGTCTCCTGTTTGATTTGAAGCAGACCATGACTGCGGAAAATCACAGCCCTCCGGCGAGGAGCCTTCGGAGAACGCAATGCACCAACCTTTGGGTGGTGTATAATTGCGCCCTTAGTAAACTAAGGGGTTTCCGGCTTCTCCCGTTCCAGCAGTTTTTTCAATAGTTCCTGCGTGTCCTGCCTGTGAAAAATGAGTTTCAACAACATCATGACATCATCATCTGTCAGGCGTTCCGGCTCTTGCAGAAAACTTTCCAGCATACCGCCACGGGTACAGAGCCGGTGCGTCCGTTCCTTTCGGGTAAGCTGCTTTAACTGGTGCTGCAATGCCTTTTCATCATTGATGGCTTTCCGCAGTTTCTTTTCGCTTTTCTCCATCTCCCGGTTGAGCCTTTCCAGCTTTGAGGTATCAGGCAAGGGCAGCGTCCTCCTTTCCCGGTATCAGCACATAAATCCTGTTTGGTTCTCCAACGCCCTGACGCACCCGCATGATAAGTCCGGCGGTTTCCAGTTCATTCAGAGAACGCTTGACCGTCATGGGACTGCGGGACAGGACTGCGGCAATGGCTGTGACAGGGAAGCAGACAAACAGGATTCCGTTCTCGTCCTCCTGCCCTTTGGACAGCATAGCGTCCAGCATCCGGCAGTACATGACCTTTGCGGTGCTGCTGACTGGAAATCCTGTCAACGCTCTGGGAAAGGGCATACAGGGCGGCAAGGGTGTGTCTATCGTCATAAATTCAAAATTCATTCGGTGTGTGCCTCCTTTTTCTTTGCTCGTTTGGATAAATAACGGGGGCAGTCAATCACAACCGCCCGGAAGCTCTGCCTGCACCCATGCTGGCATTTCCGGCATAATTCGTTGTAAGTGACACGCCCCCGGTCATTGAGGTAAAAGGAAAGCTCATATTTCCTCTTTTTACTCATTCTCGGCATATTGTGTTTCCTCCCGTTTTAGTGTATGGTTTCGGGGCGATTTTCGGCAAAATTACAGCCATAGAGCCGCCTAAAATCTCCCGAAGTATCAGCGATAGGGTAGACTATCTCCCTATCAGATTGTCGTGTTTCGGTATCATTTCGGTGTCAGTTCGCCAGTTCTCCCCGGTGTCGTTCCTCCCCTGAATCTCACAGCGGCGTATCGCTCCCGTTGGTACGCTCGTTTTGGTCAGGGTTCCTCCATATCCCCGCCAAAAGTCATGGCGCTACATCGCCGGGGAAGCATATCCCACACAGGCTGGTCATTCGATTGGAATAATCCATCGATGAACTACCTGTATCATAGAACATTTTTGTGCCCTGTGCCGTATGTCCACAAAGTAGGAATTAAGGGTAAAAATCGGAAATTTCCACGATTGCGGAAAGTGTGATATAATCCAGTTAAGCGGCAGAAATACAACCGCTGGAAAGGAGCGTGCGCCCATGAAAGGAGCAACTACCATACAGGAACGTCTTTGGGAACTCCGCAAGGACAAAGGCTTAAATTTGGAAGAATTATCAGAGCTGACGGGCATTTCCAAATCAGCTCTTGGAAGTTATGAGAAAGAGGATTATAAGGAAATCAATCATGGCAACCTTATCACGCTGGCAGACTTCTATGAGGTTTCCGTTGATTATCTGCTGTGCCGGACAGAGAACCGGGAACAGATCAACACACCATTAACAGGGCTTCATTTGAACGATGAGATGGTGGCACTTTTGAAAAGCGGTCGGATTAACAACCGTCTGCTCTGTGAGCTTGCCACACATAAAGATTTTATCAAGTTTCTTGCAGACATTGAGATTTATGTGGACGGGATTGCCACCATGCAGATTCAAAATCTCAATGCACTTGTCGATACCGTCCGGCATGAAATCATTGAACGGTATCGCCCCGGCGAAGATGACCCGCATTTGAAAGTGCTGCAAGCCGCCCATATCAGCGATGATGAATATTTCAGCCACATGGTTCTGGATGACCTCAATCTCATTATCCGGGATATTCGGGAAGCTCACAAAAAGGACAGTGAGAGTGCGCCCCAGACCACCGTTGCCGATGAACTGAAAGAAAATCTGGAAGCGGTCGAAAATTTCAAGGGCAGTCGGGATGAAAAGCTCGTTGTCCTTTACTGCAAGCAGCTCGGTATCAACTATAAAAATCTGTCAGATGAAGAATTTCGCTGGCTCATTCGGATTCTCAAAAAATCAAAGAAAATGGGAACGCCTATCAGCCAAAGGAAAAAACGGTAAAGAAAAACCGCTGTTGCATGGTTTGTTAGCTTCCATGTAGCAGCGGTTTTTACTGTGGTTATTCAGTTGAAAATCAGAACGATAGTCGAGTAGACTAAGACCTCTCAATCTTAGCCCCTCACAGATCCGTACGTGCGGCTTTCCCGCATACGGCTCCTCATAGTAACATTCGCTTCAATATAAACAATAGTACGTTTTAGGTTTTGCTAACGGGTAATACTTGAGCATTTCCACAAATCCATTCCATGTGTATGCCCGTCTACAACCTCTCCGATTCATGGCTTTGAATAGAAACTGTTGTACTCTATGCAGAAATGTTGTTATCTTCCGAAAATTCCATGTAACACCATAATACCGATAGTGTCCAATTAGTTTTACGTTCAACTCTTTAATTATTTCTCGCATTGGTCGATTTCGATTATCGTAAATCCAGTTCTTGTATGCTCTAACCTTTAGCTCAAACTTCTTTCTTGAAGTCTGTACCTTTGGCACGAAACCTCCCTTTCGCGTTTTGCTACAGTAGAAGGTAAATCCCAGAAAACCAAATGTTTCAGGCTTACATTCTCCTCTTGCTCTACGATTCTGCTCTGCAAATCTCCCAAATTCAATCAGTCTGCTTTTACTACTTTCCAGCTCCAGTCCAAACTTTTCCATTCGTTCCTTTAACTCTTTATAGTATCTTTCAGCTTCTGACTTATATTGAAATCCTGCAACAAAATCATCCGCAAAGTTGACGAGAAAACACTCTCCCTGCATTTCCCTTTGCACCACCAGCTTAAACCACAGCGTCAACACATGATGCATGTATATATTTGCAAGCATCGGACTCATTACTGAGCCTTGTGCCGAACCTTCCTCTGTTGGCTCGAATTTTCCTTGCTCCATTATTCCTGCTTTAAGGTATTTACGTATTAGCCACAATAAGTTCTTATCCTGTATATTCCATTCAAGGAACTTCATCATCCAATCATGGTCGATATGGTCAAAGAAACCTTTGATATCGGCATCTACGATATAGCTGATTTTTCCATAGCTTATCCGTTGGTATACTTCTTTTATTGCTTCGTGACACCCCCTATTCGGTCTGAATCCATACATGCAGTTTAGGAATCTCGGTTCATAAATAGCTCCCAGTATTTTCTTCACTGCCATTTGTACAATCTTATCTTCATAGGAAGCAATCCCTAATGGTCGTTTCTTTCCATTTCCTTTAGGTATATATACCCTCAGTGACGGAAGTGGCTTAAAGGATTTGTTTTTCAACCTCTGTACCAGTTCCTTGATATTTCTATCAAGGTTCTTCCCATACTCATCCTTAGTTACCTTGTCAATTCCGACTGCTTTGTTCCCATCTAATTCCTTATGGCATTGCTTCAGCATATCTTCATTTATCAAGTGGTACACTGATGTAAATATAGGATGTTTTGATGTTGCCGATATCTCAGCTATTCTTACTAATTTCGTTTCCATTATTTCCTCCGTCCCTGAGTACGGATAATGTGTCCTCAGTAAGACCTTTACTATGCAATCCCCTTCCCTCCATCGGCATTGCCCGATTTCTACAGTACTATGGGATTGTCCGACCACCTACCATTCATTTGAAATCCTCCGTTTTCAGTTGCAACTTCATACTCTTCTTCGAGAAATGGCAGGTTCTCCCCAGTTGATGTGTATTCACAATGTAAAACATGATTGGTTCTCTGACTCCGCAGTGCCACATAACACTCGCCATATCGCATTACATGATATTGTCTTCCGCACCAGTTAAGACGTCGACCGACTGAAGTTAACGTTTCGAAGCTCAATCACTATTCAACCCTGCTTTCTTGCTGTCTACGCTTGTCAGATGCCGTTACCGGCATCATCCCAAGACTCGCTATTATCTGGTTGGCTAAACCTTGGATAAACCGGAATCCCACCGGCTTGACTACACACCCTTAGCTGGGCACACAACTGGAAGTTATCGATTTCTTTGTGCGCTGTATCTAACGGACAGCACAATGCTTACTGATGCGGTAATGACCTTTGCAAATACGGCGCTCCACCAAATCGTGATTTGACCGCCAAACACCGGCGGCAGCATCAGCATCAACACCAGCATGATGATGGGTTCGATAAAGGTCAGAACATAGGACAGCACACTTTTTTCGGTTGCGTAGAAAGCCGCCGCGGAAACTCGTGTGATGGCGTCAAACGGAACCGACACAAGGAAGATCGGCATGACCTTTATGACCCCTGCGTTTACCTCGGCAGATGAACCGAACAGTAGTCCAATCTTTCCACGGAGCAGGTAAATCAGAATCGCACTGATTACCGCCAAAACCATGGAAAATTCATACGCCAGCGTTTTGGTTTGTTTGAGCGATTTTTCTTCGCCTGCTCCGTAGAACTGACTCATGAGCGGCTGGCTACCATCACCGACACCCTGCAAAAGAAGATAAACAATGCAGATGATATAGGAGATACAGGCATAGGTGGCGATAGCCTCCTGTCCGCCATAATAAACCGAAAATCGGTTGATGATCACAAGAGAGATATTTGGGGCAAGGGTCAAGCCAAATGGAGCAAGTCCGATTTTTAATATCTGAAATGCCGTTTTCGGGGTATCAACAGGTGCGATTTTCAGAGTGAGGTTCTTTTTGATGGCGCAATACACGAGTGCAACCGCCATGGTAACTCCCTGCCCAATAATGGTCGCCAATGCCGCACCGTACATGCCCCGTCCAAGAACCCACACAAAAGTATAGTCAAGAGCAACATTGGTAGCAAAGCCGCAGATCATAGCGATCATTGCCCACAAAGAACCGCCGTAATTACGCATAAACGGAACCAGTCCGGTGCCGAACACCTGTAAAATCGCTCCAAGGGCAATTACCTTGATATACTCATTTCCCAGAGTAAGCAACTCGCCCGATGCACCAAGGGCAGAAAGGATTTTCTCTGAAGTGAAGAAAACGGTGACAGTCAGGACAGCGCTGAAAAGAAGCATCAGCCATGTTGCACCGGCAACGAACTCCCGTGCTTTTTTCTCATTTCCTGCTGCTTTCAGAATGGAGTATTTGACTGAACCACCCATTCCGATTCCTGTCCCTACGGATTGCAGGACCGCCGTGATGGGATATGCAATGTTGATTGCGGAAAGTCCGGCATCCCCGATTGAGTTGCCTACAAAGAAACCGTCAACGATGGCATACACCCCGGAAAGCGCAAAGGATAACACGGACGGAATCACATACTGAAAGAAAGTCCGCTTGTTATTCACTGCCCAGACCTCCTCTCAGCTCTCTTTCAAAGAGAAGATTGAAAAGGTCAAGAATTTCACACATGGCTTGGAGCCGTTCGTTCCCGATTGTTCTATAAACCTTCTCCTCGGCTTTTCGTAAAGGCGCAATCATTCTGTGGGCGTATACCTGTCCGCTTTCAGTCAAGACGATCCGCTTCTCACGTTTATCGCCCTCGCTGGCCTCCAACAGTAAATAGCCCTTCTTTTGAAGTGCGCTCACGACCGTATGAACCGTCTGTTTTTGCATACCGAAATTCTCTGCGATCTGCTTTTGCGTCAGTTCTCCCATGGATTCCAGCGCATACAGCACCATCATTTCCGGGTATCCGACGCCAAGTACTGAAGCTGCTTTTGTATATAGCGCAGTGCTTTTCGCCCACGCAACGTTAAAATGATTGTTTTCCATAAGTCCTCCTCTTACAAATAGTATTTACAAATACTATTATAGTATATTGTAAGGACTATTGTCAAGGGCGTATGGAGCAAAAAATTCTTATTTGTCATAATCATTCTACCATACCGTTATGAATAAATCATCTCTTGCAAAATAATTTCTTCTGCCCGGTTGTGAATGTTATTGCAACGCCGCACCCATTCCATTTGTTGGGTTCGTTTCAATTCCTCGGTCACGCCCTCGGCATCTTTCATCTGCTCCATGATGGTGTCTAACCGTTCCTGTGCCTGTTCGTTCAGGTCTGCAAGGTATGTCCATAACTCCCCTGTCAAGGTCAAGGTGTTCAATTTGGCTGGGTGGACTTCTCTTAAATACTCCCGGTGCATCCGTCCGTACTTTCCGATAGGGCGATGTTCCTCCGGCAGCTTCAAATCTGGGATATAGTAATCTCCGACAAGGATATAATCAATTCCGTTTTCCGTTATTCTTGGTTTCAATTCGCTCATGCTCCTTACCTCCTGTGGAAGCAGGCTCGTCTGATACTAACTCAATCACATCGGTAATCTCACAATTCAGCGTTTCGCAGATACGGGCTAATGTATCCATGCTGATGTGCTTTCCCTCTTTGCTCATGTTGGCAATCATATTCGTTGTCATACCAGCAGCAAGCCTTAAATCTTCTTTTCTCATATCACGCTCTAACAGTGTATGCCAGAGTGGTTTATAGCTGATGTGCATATTGCTTTCCCGCCTTCCTATCCATACCACCGGGGCGGCTGCCCCGGCAGGAACTTTTCTCTTATTATAGCACCAATCTTGTGAAATCACAATTTATTCTTGTGGACTGCCGCTGATACCGTCTGGATTGTGCTTTTCCTTTCTTTTTGTTCCCTTTAATTAGCCATGAACTGGTTCATCAGTGGTGGGGACTTGGAGCTATGTTCGATGTCTCCCAGCCAGACAGTGCCTGGTCTGCGGAAGGACTAACCGTTTATACCACATACCGGATCATCAAAGATCTTTACGGAGACGCTTATGCCAAAGAACATTACATTGACCAGTGGCAAACAGCAGTTGATGACTATTACAATAACTTTTACATCCGCAATCCCCAATACCTGGAGGCACTGCCAGAAGAAAAACGTTTGGACATTTCCAACCAGCTCTCTACCATGCGGTACTACAATGAAATGCCTCTAAAAATTTTAAAAGCAGAAGAACTTGTTGGCGGCGAGGAAGCGATGGATCAGATTCTGTACCAGCTTTTTAACCGGGAAGTGGATCCCATGTACCCCTACTTGACTGAACAGGAATTTTTAGATGCCTGCGGGCTGACAGAGGAGGATTTAAATCTTGACTAGAATCTTTTTTTACGAATTAAAAAGGCTTCTTTGGAATCAATTTTTTGTTGGTATCCTGGCCGTTATTCTATTTACCGGATGGCAGATCTTAAATCAGGTAACGCTTTTAGGAATCGAACAGACGGCTCCCTTTTCTGTGCAAAGTTTTTGTGACTATCTTCTTCGGCTCCTACCCCTTTTATGGATTGGTACCCTGTTCTTTCTGTCATTCTTCTTTTCAAAATCGGAACAGAGAACATCTGTAATCACCCATGCTACACCCGTAAATCCACTGATTTACGCGTTCATTCGATGCAGTGCAGCCTTTGTAGGATCACTCCTTCTGATAGCTGCCGTATTCCTTCTGGCTGCTGTATTTTACGGAAGATTTTTTCACTGGTATCACTGGGAAACTCTGCTGATTCCCGGCTGCCTGCTTCTAATCCCGATATTACTGATTGATATCCTCATTAGCTGGTTCATAGGACGGAAATTCCCCTGGCTTTTAGTCATCTGGATGCTGGTTCCCGTTTTCATCATAATTATAATTTTATAAGTAACCTATATACCGAATCAATCGCTTGAATTTCCAAACTCAAGCGATTGATTCGGCAGCTGCATTATTTCCACATATACCTATTTCATGCTCTATAAGTAATCATTATAAATATTTCCAGCCTTTGCAATACTATTTAGCCGTTCCTTATCCTGTACCACCAATAATTTGACTGGCTGTAAATTCGCCGCAGTTGGTGCAACATGGGCGGAAGCCAATATTTTATCCAGCTTTTCTTTTTCTACAGGCTTATCTTCATATGCTCTAACAGAATATCTTTTTTTGCAATATAGGAATTACATTTTTTGTATTCTTTATTTACAAGAAATAACATATCGTGCAATGATAGGAGAATTTACTATCTATTATCGCGGAAAAATCGTTGGCGGTATATATGATGATAGGCTACTTGTAAAACCAACAAAGTCTGCAATCTCTTATATACCAACAGTTATCTATGAAATTCCATGCGAAAATACTAAAGAAATGTTATTAATCGAAGAAGTGGATAATAAAGATTTTTTGACAGGTTTATTTGATGTGATGTATGATGAACTACCAACGCCAAAACCTAAAAAGAAAAAATGAACAGCCTCTAGTTTTACAATTTCATATCCATACACACAAAGCAGTTGGTCTTTTTGATTGTCTGCTTTTTCTTACCTAAATTTCCAATTGGAATGACAAACTAATGTACTGTTAGAGCTGTTCAACAAGATTATCGGTGCATAAAATTTTATTGTGATACTGATATGAGGATGGTATAATTGGGATATAAAACATACAAATAAATTTGTTGAAAAATGAGGTATCAAAATATGGAAAATGAATTACTGGAAAACTTAGACAGACTCCACACGACTGAACTTGGCGTTATTAGAATTAAAAAGAATTTGTCTTTGAATATAGAAAATGTAATTGAATGGTGCAAAGAAAGAATTAGTCTTTCTAATGCGGAAATCATAAGAAAAGGAAAAAACTGGTATATAACGATTGATAATTGTATTATAACGGTAAATGCGTACAGTTATACCGTTATCACTGCTCACAAGGTAAAATGATAAATTTTTCTATAAAGGAATTAAACGCATTTGCAGTTATTGGGCAGGAAGTAGAACTTACTGATTATCAGAAAAAGAATATTCAGATTAGTACACAGTTTTGGAGAAAGTTTAACAGTAGTTTGAAAAAAGCGTATCTTTCACACTCGGGAAATTGGGTAAAATATGCTTTTATGGAAAGAAGAAATGGAAAACTTTATTATTTCTGTTCTATTCCCAAAAGAGCCATTACCCCAGAGGGCTTTCTGTATAAAAAAATACCGTCTTATAAATATTTGGTTGTGGAGCATATTGGTGCTATGGATAAAATATATGAAACTTATGGCAAGATTTATCAAGAAATTATTCCTAGTACATCGTATATTCCTATAAAAGATATTATCCTACACTTTGAAAAATATGATTATCGTTTTCATTGGAATAGTGATAATTCAATTATTGAAATTTGGATACCTATTCAAGATTAGAAACAATTTTATATCCTTACACACAGAGCAGTTAGTCTTTATGATTGACTGCTTTTTAACAAAAGACACCACGCAGGTGCCAATCGTGTCTTTTTAGTGCTGTTTCATTATCATATCAAGGCTCATTCAATAGTGGTAAATTCGTGGTAAAATGAGTGTTTTACTATACTTCAAAATGCTTGAAAGTATAGTATTTATGCAGATAATCGAAAATTAGATATAAAATTTAATATTACATAACATATTTGAAGATTTCATAACGATTTGAAAAAAGAATAAGCAATACCATAGTATTACCCAGACCGTCCACAAAGTCCCGACACTCGCCGGGATTTTCTACATTTATAACCGTTTTCCTGATATAACGAAACTATTATCCTGCAATGTTCATATCGAACGCTGATTATCAAACTTCAGCGATAGCCGAATATGCTACCGCCTTTTTTAGCATTCAAATAATGAATCAAAGAAACAAATGAAAGCCGAATAAATTTTTTCAAATAATATGTCACCATAACGGCTTATATGGTGTGTTTTATATAGAGAGGTAAAAATAAATGAAAACAGAGGAATTGTTTATCGAGTACATGGACAATCTTTATCGAATAGCAGTGTTTATGCTGTCTAATGTCCAAGATGCTGAGGACGCGGTTCAGGAAACGTATGTAAGATATTTACTAAAAAAACCTAAGTTAAATAATCAAGAACATGAAAAAGCATGGCTAATGCGTGTTTGTATCAATATCTGCAAAAATCAAATCAGATATAGAAATAGACATCCTAAGTACAACATTGAAGAAGTAGATGTGATAGGAATCGAATTAGAGGAAAAAGAAATTTTAAGAGAAATTTCACTATTACCAGTAAAACTGAAGAGAAAATTGTCCGGCTCGCTTCTTGCCTGTTCCAGTCAGTCGGACAACTTGCAGCACTTCGTCAATTCTCTTATCTGGCAATCCCAAAATGATTGTCCTAACTTTCAGATTTTCATAGGCAGTTAAGTTCTCATAAAGAGGCGGCATTTCAATTAATGCTCCGATATGATTTAAATCGCTGCGCTTCCATGTATGACCGTCAAATTCAATACTTCCAGAAGTCGGCCTCAAAATACCTGTGATCATTTTTAGTGTTGTGGATTTTCCTGCTCCATTCGGCCCCAATAATCCATAAACGGAATTTTTTTCAATATTCAGTGATAAGTTGTTTACGACACTTTGCCCGCTGAAAGATTTACAAAGGTCTGTTGTTTTTAAAATCTTACTCATATTCTGTCGTATCCTCTCTTTATAATTAATTATAAGAAAAAGGATAAACTTCTATTTTGAAGATTTCATAAAGAAAAAGCAATTCATAAAATGTTAACACACCATCTTTTTTGAACTATTAGTTCATGTATAACAAGAATTATTAGAGCGTTCATTTCTTTCAACAAGAACTGTAAAATGACAGTGGAGGTGAACTATCAGTGGAGGTTTTCAATACATCTTATATG
Organism: Clostridium sp. AF32-7AC; assembly: GCF_003477925.1. Taxonomy (NCBI): domain Bacteria; kingdom Bacillati; phylum Bacillota; class Clostridia; order Eubacteriales; family Clostridiaceae; genus Clostridium; species Clostridium sp. AF32-7AC. Next base: position 154,305 of record NZ_QUEG01000001.1, on the reverse strand, counting down.
GGAGCTATTTTTAAAACTGCCAGAAAGCGGGCAGGCTTGACACAGGAACAGGTAGCTGAACAGGTCGATATCACCCCCCGCTTTCTTATGGGGCTTGAAAAAGGCGAAAAACGTCCCAGCCTGGAAGTCCTGCTTCGCTTAGCACACCTGCTCAACATCCCTGGTGACGCCCTGATCCATCCTCAGCTGTCTTTTGTCGATAAAGAAGACCAAGAACTCCTCCGGCTGTTCATGGAGCTAACTGCCAGAGATAAAAAAGTAATCCTGGCTGCAGTCCACGAAATGCTGGGGCATTCCCATACAGAAAAATAGTCTTTCTAAAGTATTTCTTTTTCTGCCTATGATAATTTTCAAGTGTTCTCTTAGCAGGATACGCCACAATGCTATATCCCTTATGCCACCAGAAGGGCAGATGTCCCCCCTGGTGGCACTTTTCTTTTAACTGTACTCAGTCAAGGTATATAAAAGGCTGCTTCTGCCACCATTTTCTCTCCACCGCTGCTCTTTTTGAAGTAGACCAGCCTTTTCCAAGTCCTGGATTGCCCGTTCTACCGTCCTTCGTGACAGATTCATCTCCCTTGCAATGGTACCAATTGCCGGATAACACTGTCCCTCTGCATTGCATCGGTCTTTCAGGTACATATAGACAGCTTTGGCCCGATGGGGCAGTTCAGATGCATAAATCTTCGAAAAATATCCCACACCTATCCTCCTCTAGTCTGTCCTAAGCGGCGGTCTTGGAGGGGAATCATGCCTCCATTTACATTTTCGATGCTCCTCTTCATATGCTTTCTCAAACTGGCTCTCTCCTGTTCCCTCTTCTTCCAATCTCCCCTCCTCCCACTCTTCCTCATCTTCACAGGCAGTCTGCCTCCGTACAATCTCCTGTTCCAGTTCAAACCGGTCCGCATAAGCCACCGTTCTGGCTGCCTGTTCTGCCACCTCATAGGCTTCCCCGAACTGGATTCCCCATTTTAGGAACAGAGGAAGCTGGGTTCTCATGGGACAGGTTCCTGTCTTGGCCAGCACAAAATGACCTTTGGGAAGCGTCTTTAATTCCTCCGGAGCCATTAACGGCCGGCTCATCATCTGCAGGCTCTGGCTGGGATCATTTTTTCCTCTGGAAATAGAACCAGACAAAACGGTTCTGTTTCCCAGTGCTTTTGATAAAATCTCCGCACTTTCTGAGTTGGGTGCAAAGCCTCCAAACAGAATGTCCTGGCAGTTATCGATGATAATACTGGAACCTTCTTTTCCATAATTCTTCTCCAGCTGTGCGAAACTTTGAATAATGGGAACCATGCTGATCCGTCTGGAACGTCCTGCGGAGAATATCATTTCCATGGACTCAATTTTGGGGATGGTTCCAATTTCATCTGCAAACATCATCACCCGGTTTGGAAGTTTTCCCCCGCATTCATCAGCGATCATGAGCATTTCCCGATAGAGCTGCTGTAAAAACAGGGACACCATAAAATATTTCGTATTATCTTCCTCTGGCAGCACAATAAAGATTGCTGACTTTTCCCTGCAGAATGTTTCCGTATCCAAGGTGCTGTCAAAGCACAGGATCTGCTCCATTTCGGAATCCAAAAACGCATTGAGCCGCGACATGGCTGTGGACAATACGGAAGCCATTGCCTGATCTGCAGAATTTAAAGCTGCCCCTGCAAACCACTTTGCTTTATGGTTAGGAGGCAGTTTATCCATCAGTAACTGAAACAGGCTCCGGTTCTTTACCGGGGATGGTGCCAGAAGATCCTGGATCAGCTTGAACACCGAAATAATGTGGCGTTTCTCTGGCGGGCAATACTCTGCAATCAGCAAAATGACCGATGCCAGAAGTCCTTCTGCCGCATCATAGAAAAAGGCATTCTGCCCATAGCTGCTGGCCGATGCCCCATCGGAACTGATGATGGTTTTTGCCGTAATTTTTGCATACTTCTCTGCCCTGGCCTTAGCTGCCAGATTCTTTGGATTCATTAAATACTCATCCATATATTTATTAACCAGTGTCAGAATATTGTTTCCATCTGAACGGGTAGGATTCCGCAGATCCAGGATTGAAATCCGGTATCCATAGCAGTCCTTTGCAATTCCTGCATAATTCCGGAACAGATCTCCCTTGGTATCTGTAGTCAGGAAACTCATTCCGGATGCACAGGTGTATTCGATATTCGGATACAAAAAGTTAGCTGTCTTACCTACGCCGGCGGCTCCGATCATAAGGCAATGAATATCCCCGCTGTCCACCAATGCTGTGATGGAATTTCCTTTCTTTTTGTATCCAACTACCAACCCCTGTTCTTTTGGAAGATGCTTTCCAGTTCTCCATTGCTCTGGTTCATAGGACACATGGGCATATATTTCCCTGATTTCCTTTTCTGTCGCAAACCGGGCGGTCCCGTATTGCCCATCCCCAACAGTTTTTGACTTGATCCCATTGAGTGTATAGTGACTGGACAGCATAACCAGGCCTCCAATCACTGCAAACATTCCCAGTCCAATACACACAAACATAATTATTCCCTGTATTGGTATTCCCTCCCCTCACATCATCTGCGTGACTGTCTGACATTCTGCTACGAACTCCGGCGGCGGCTTCTGTAATGCCTGGAGATCTTCATTCCAGTCCTTCTGACAAGAAAAAAGCGGGAACACATTTCTGTATCCCCGCTCAGACAGCCGTTTTTTAATCCGCTCTCCTGCCTCGATTCCTGCTTTATCATGATCCAGACACAGAGTGATTTTGGAAAGATGTGGTACATCCTCAAGAAGCTGTACCAGTGCGTGTTCCGCCACCCCGCAGAGTGCCACATAGCTATGCCCCATCCAATCCTTTTGATACATGGAAATAAAGGACAGCATATCAATCGGAGCTTCAAAAACATACACCGTATCGCTTTTCCCAATCCAGTGAAAACTGTATCTTGGATCGCAGCTTTCCACATTTCCCTTAAACGGTTTCCCCCGCTGACAGGTTCCTCGCTTATGGGCATGGCGTGGAATTCCATCCACATCAAACCCCACAAAAACTGCATTGTGGTATTTAGCGTCTTCATAAATCATATGTCTTCTTGCAAATACAGACACGACTTTAGGATCCAGACAGCGTGTCTTTACCAGGTATGCAAAAGCCCGGTGCATCGTCCGATTGGCCTCTGGGAGTATAAATGGTTTTTTCGGTTCCTGTTCCTGCTCCATGCTTTCCCTATATGCTTCCCCCTGCTCCCCTCCCAACAGCATAGTAACTGCATCCGGAAAACTCTGATTGTAAAACATCCTCACAAAATCAATGGAACAGCCTCCCTTTTCTGTTGCATGATCATACCATTGGTTTCCTCTTACTGTAATACTGTGATCACTGGCCAACCGTTTTTCTCTTCCAGAACGAAGCAATTTCTCTCCCTGTCTGGAAAGAAAATCTTCCAGATCTACCGCATTGGCCCTTTGCTTCTGTTCTTCTGTAAAATAAATAAATCCTCCCATACCTTCCTCCTTTGTCAATAATTGCCTTGTACCTGCTCCCGATCATCCCGTTTGTATCCCTGAGCCTGCTTTTTCTCTGCCAGCCTCCGCCGACGTTTTCGGTCAATCGGATTCCGACTTACCCCTAATGACCTCTGCACATCTTGCTGGAATACCCGTTCCAGCTGATGCAACAGCCTGGTCGCTGCCAGAAACAAGGAGGGATTCTGAAATGAATCCAAATGATCCAGTAAAAACTGGGCATAGATATTTCCCTGTTCTGCCGATGTAGTGAGATACTCCATTGCCTTTTGCCTGTCACATGGGATGTCCTTGCCGCAAAGATACAACTTTCCCAACTGATAAAACGCCCACTCATATCCTTGATCCGCTGCCTGCTGTAGCCATTTCACTGCCTCTTCCGCTTGAATCGGAACCTCATCCCCTTTGAGATATACCATTCCCAAACTATACTGGGCATATTGATTTCCTTTTTCTGCACACAGTTTCAGGTAGCGGACTGCAGTCTCCACATCCTTGCTCACCTGTTCACCAGAAAAATATAATTTCCCCAGTTGATACAAAGCCCATTCATTTTCCTGGTCGGCTGCCTTCTGAAGCCATTTCACTGCCTCTTCCACTTGAACTGGGATCTCCTCCCCTTTCAGATACAACATTCCTAAACGGTACTGAGCGATGGAATTTCCTTTTTCAGAAGACATCTTCAACCATTTCATAGCAGTTTCCACATCCTTGGATCCTCCTTCTCCAAAAAGCAACAGCTGTCCCATCTGATATGCCGCATATGCATTTCCAAGCTCTGCTGAGGAACGGAACCATTTCATGGCCTGATCTATATCTTTTTCAAAATACACACCATCCCGATATAATTTCCCTAATGCATACTGAGCGGAGGAATGATCTGCATTTGCCGCTTTGGTGAGCCATTCCACTGCCAGACTGCTGTCTCCACTTTCTGTTTCCAACCAGAGTTTTCCGAGTGCATACTGGGCATTGGTATTTCCAAGCTTGGCAGACTTCTCCCAATATTCAGCTGCTCTCTTATCATCCGCTTCGGTTCCCGTTCCTGTGTGGAGCATCTGACCAATCCGGTACTGCAGTTTATCATCATGGCTCTTTTCTTCCAACATCACGAAACCGGAATACGCATCCTGAAATCCCCTCTCTGCTAGTTTGGGAGCCGGCTCTGTACCAAGACCATCCCGATACATCTTTGCCAGTTCCAGACTGGCATAAGGATTTCCCTGTTCTGCCGAACTCCTGTATAAAGAGAATGCCCGCATATCATTTTGTTCCACTCCCTGTCCCCGGTGGTAAAGTCCTGCTAAGGAATATTGGGCATACTTATGATTTGCTTCAGATGCCTGAAAAAACCAATACGCTGCCTGCTCATTATTTTGTTCTGTTCCAAATCCTGAAGCATACATTTTTCCAATGCGGTATTGGAGATACGGTTTCTGCTTCTCCTTTACAGATGTTTCTTTTGTATGAAAAGCTCTCAAAGCTTTCCCATACCATTCCTGTGCCAGAGCCATATCTGTGTCCCGTCCTAAACCATCTGCAAACATTCGCCCAAGATCCTGCATGGCAAACCCATTCCCCTGTTCTGCTTCCTGAAGAAATTTCTGATATGCCTTTTCAAAATCCTGCAACACAGAATCACTGCCATACAAATAGTTTCTTGCCTGCTTGTATCCATCCATCCACCAGTTAGAACCGGACGTTCCTTTTCTACCGTTGAAAAAAGACATCCTCTGAATTTCTTCCTCTACATGTTCCGAATCGGTATCCTCTTCTTCTGTCATTTCTTCTACCTGTTCTGGTTCCTGCTCTGTCCAATCATTCGATGCTTCCAATCCCGTCTCTTCTTCCTCAAATAAAATATGGTAACTGCCCAGCTTTAACGCTTCCGCAATCACCATGTTTCTGATACTCTTTAATTTGGGTTGTTTGGACAGAGGCGGCAGTTCCTCTGTCTGTTGTTTGTAGCTCAATGTGATCTCCTTCTGCCACAAGTCCCATTCCTGATATAGAGCAGACACCCGGCTGTCTTTTCCCAGCTCATCTACAATGTGATCAACCAGATCCTTTACATCCCGTTTCAAATATCCATAAACTTTTTTACCTCCTGTATGCTGTAGCCGTTTGGAAAGTTCCAGAATACTCGTTTCAATTTCCGAACTCTGGAATGTCCCTGACCGGATTTCATTTAGCCAATCCCTTATTACCTCTGCGGACTGCATCTTCAAGTCTGCACGGGACTGCGTCTGCTTCTCATAGATATTGGCAAAATCCTGGCGGAAAATATCATGTGCCAGTTCCGAACGCATAGCCTCAATGGACTGCTTCGACAAATATCCCTCCCTATCTTTTGCCGAGTACACCATCAGATGCACATGGGGATGATGGCTCTCATTATGAAATGCGGCATACCATCTTAAATTGGCACTGTTAATTTTCATATGCTTACACAGCATCGCCCGCTTAGAACGCAGCAATGCCATCCACTGGGCGGCACTGTCATACCCTAACCGGGCTGCATCCTCCCGTCGCAGGGAGATCACATGGGTCCACACCACACCTTTATGCTCTGCTACTTCTTTTTGTACCTGACGAAGGATCACCGGTTCTCCTTCATCTGTAAACAGACCATGTTCTCCGATCCGTTCTACTCGGGGACGGCCTGCAATATAATCCACATAGTTCTCACGCTTTGCAATTAGATCCAGATTCCGCTCCAACGCACAAGAGATAAACTCCGAAGCGGTTCCAATGGTTGGCTTTCTCCGGTAATCTTCATACTCCAACATCTCCTTTGCCTCCGGAATATCCCGGAGTAATTGTTTGATCAGCTGTTTCTGATGGATCGTTGCTGGAAGATAATGTTTACTACTATCCATCTTCTCCACACCTTCCCGCGTTCCAATATAACGGACATAGTTTTCCATCTGTGCAGGTGGTGCATCACGCAGGTAGCGGGAAGTAAAAATAAGTTTTGCCATAAGCCGCTCCTCTAAATATTGACTGTTCTCTTTCAAAAATGCAAAAGGAACCTATGGTTTCACGCCATGGTCCCTTCTATTTTTCGTTTATAAGTATTGGTATAAAGTATTACGGTTGCACAAATTGAGAGTTTTCTTTAAAAACTCTTAAGCAAATGAAGCATATATAACATAACTTTCTGCAATCAGAACAATTCCAAGAACACTATCTATCATCAAATTATACTGTATATCTGTCAAAAATGTTTTTGAATGTGTCAAAAAATATTTAATGCTTTCTTTTCCTGTCAAAAATGTAATTATAAGTAATAAAATAGGAAACAAAAAAATCTCTACCTTATTTCCAAAATCATCTGCTATTCCATTTGTAAAGTGAACAGGAATAATCTGAGGTAAAAAAAGCACGCTTACTATTGCTAATAAAATACCAATACCGCAAATTCCCCATGTTAATTTTCTGCTTCCTATAAGTTGCATAAAAATTCCTTCTTTCTGATAATTTGCATTTTTCTGTCTCCTCGTTTTTTCAATAAATGAGAAGTTATTCATTCCTAATGTTAGAACCAACTTGCTCTTTCGTCCCTAAATTCGGGCTGGTCACTATGTTCATACGGATTATAATTATGCAAATTGCAACCAAACTCTTTCAATGATTTTATTTTATTATCCCTTGTCCATTCAACCAGAGAAATTCCATCAAATTCCTCTACACTCCCATTGTTCATTTCATTTTTAAAATACCACTCCACAATCGTCTGATTTTCCTTGTGGAAGAATTGTTTAATTTCCCAAGTAACGACTTTGCCACGGGTATTCCATTCCTGAAACCAGTGTTTTACGATTTGACGATTATTATATTGGGGGCTCCAACTTTCGGTATAAATTACATCTTCTGCAAAAATACTATCAATACCTAAGTCCTGTTTTGTAAGCCACATTTCAAACCACAAGTGAATAATTTTTTCTCTTTCATTCACAATACAGCACCTCACTAACTTCCTTCCGATTTTCTACTTTGCTCAATCCCCAACAAACTGGAATTGTTATTCAGGAAAAACAAGCACACAGTTTTCTAAATCGTCAGTATCTTTTTCGGAAATATATATCTGAGCCGACAAAGATAAATCATTTCCTATAAATTTTTCCCTTTGAAACAAATCCCTCACTATATGCCAGTTTCTATGTGCATTTTCAGTTTCCAACCAAATACCCATCAATGGTCCAGGTTCTCCGTCCTCTGTGTCTATATAATCATATCCATTGCTTTGTATCAAAGAATTTGATACCTCTTCGATACGGTCTGGTATGCGATATCTCAAATCCAAATCAGCATTTTCAATCATTCCTGGATTTAACAACACAATAATCGTCTGCATATTTCTTCCCTCCAAATTCCCGTTTATATTTCTGTATCTATGTATGTGCTAATTTTCTGGATAACAGCCGCTTCGGCTACAAAAGAGCATAATATCGATCCATCTACAACGATTTTTATTTTGCTTTCATGTGAAAAAATGTCAATATTTCCGTACATATATCTATCCTTCATCTCCAGTTTGAACTCTGAAATAACGAAAAAAGAAATTTCAATAGAAACAGTATTGTTACCATTCCATTTTTCAGGAGGATTGTCTGGATAAACTGGCATATCAAAAACCACAGATACTTCGGTACCATCTCTTTTCAATGAAATAGCATCTATTCTGACATTCAGTAATTCAGGGACTTTTGTGTAAATTTGTTTGATGAAAGTGTTTCTGTCTATTCCATCATACCACATACCTTACCTCCACAAACATCGATTTGTCTTCTTTGTATATTATATTCCACCAACCTATACAACGTAAAGTATAAAAACCATTTTCTATCTGTACAGGTGTCTCTTTCAGATAGCGGGAAGTAAAAAATAAGAGTTTTAACACAAACTGCTCCTTCAAACTATCGTTTGCTCTGTTTCAAAAAACAAAAAGAACCTATGGTTTCACGCCATGGTTCCTCATGTTTTTAGAATATCATTGTAATAACTTCCCTATCTGGAAGTTGTCAAATGTACTGTTTGATCCAGTCCGAAATAAAGTCCATTTGCTCCTTTGTATGGAACCAATGCTCTCCATTTTTCATGACTGTGAGGGTTGCTTTAATTTGAGCTACAAATTCAGCTACCGTTTCATAAGATGTCAGGTTATCCTTTTCTCCATACAGAATATGCGTCGGAGTTGCCCATACAATGGGATGTTCTTTTACATAGCAAAGGTACTCCCAGGAAAGTGTTTCTCCAAAGGATGTGGGGATTTCTTTCTGCTTGTGCAGTTCATCTTCTGTCACATTCGCCCACTGCATCATATTCCGAATCAACTTTTCCATATCTACAACTGGAGAAATAAAGTATGCACGCTCTATTTTCTTATTTACCAAGGCACTCATAGTAAAAAATGCACCAATGCTGTTCGCAATCACTGTTACCGATTCACATGTGCCGCATAAATCATCAAATAATCTTGGAAATTCTTCTTCTGCTTCCCATGGTGTTTGGGAAGCATAGTCAAAACCAATTACTTCATATTCTCCAAAGAGCGGTTTATAATATTCTGCCTCTTCCGGACTACCGTCCTTTCCATGTATATACAAAATCACCTTATCCATTGTTTTATCCTCCGCAACACCTATTTTTTCTTTTTAGATTTTGGCATTGGCAGTTCATCATACATAGCGTGAAATAAGCCTGTCAAAAATGCTTTATTGTCAACTTCCTCTACCAGAAGCATTTCTTTTGCTCCCTCATAAGGCACTTCATATGCCGGATCTGACATATAAGCAATCGCTGACTTTGTGGGTTTTACAAGCAATCTATCATCATAAATGCCGCCCACAATCTTACCACAATAATAAATAATAAACTCTCCCATCATTGCCCGATATGTAATTTCATCTAGCCCAGACAACTGCCCCAAAATAAATTGCAAATAACCTTCACTTGATGCCATAATTTACCCCCAACTAGACTTTGTATAAAAAACATCAGAGACTTAACGCCTGATGTTTTTCTTTCTTCTTTTGCTGTTTCAATTCAAATATCCGTTTTTCTTCTCGGCTTTTGATTTCTATTGCTGTTTGCTTTGTTCTTGCTGAAGTTTATCTGTCATGAAAGTATCTTTTACACTCCACGTTCAATTTTCCAAAGACAAGGATTGCCGTTTTAACACAAATTCTTGAACAGGGCTTCCAAATTCTTCTGTCAGTTTACCTTCAGAAAAACCTATTCGTTTATAGAATGCTCTGGCTGCAATTCCCTCAGGCACTCCTTCTCTGTAAGTCGTAACAGATATATCACTCTGAGGATTCATCTTTGTAAGCATATAAGACACCATTTTTTCTGCAATATGTTTTCTTCGATGTTCTGGGTCAACAGCCAGGAAACATAGCACATTGTTTTCTTTTGAAAATAATAGTACGCCAACAATTTCTTCTTGTTCTTTTGCACATATTGCAGAATCCTTACTTATAAAATCTAAAACCGTATTCCTATGTTCCTTCAAAGCTTCTTCTGTTTCAAGACCAGGAAATGCATTTTTCACTTTTTCTACAAGGCTCATCCAACTATCAACATCTTGCTCAGTTCCAGCTTCAATTCTCATCTGTCGTACCTCCTCCAAATTCTGATTTTCCAACTTAATAAACTGGGATTTCCATTATAGATTTACAACCATAATATATTCCTCACTATTTTCATCAACAACAGTAAATCCTACTTTCTTGTATATCTTCACTGCATAATTACTTTTTTGAACGGATAAGGAAATTTTTGAATACCCAGACAATCTTTCTAACTGTAATAGTTCTTTCAATAATGAAGTTCCAATACCTAATCCTCTATACTTTTGATAGACAGACATAGCAAGTGATGGAGTATCACTATCAATGTGTCCATAGTCATTCATTATTCTTACCCAGATAGCTCCTACAACATTTCCTTAAATTTCTGCAACTAAAGCCTTGTCATGTTTTCTCTTTCCAAACTCAACGATATATTCTTGTAAGTCTGGACAATTTATTACCGTTTTAGGTGGCGGTTCAATTCCCTCTGGAATATAAATCGCTTCATACAAGAAATCATCTAACAAACAATATTCTTCGTTTCTCATTTCTCGTATTATATAATCCATCAGCTCACTCCAAATTTTAGCTTTACTTTTTATATATTATAATCCATCAGCTCATACAACGCAAAGAATAAAAATTATTTTCTATGCAAGAGACTATCAGCTAGATAGCGAAGAGTAACAATAAACTTTGCTATAAAATTTCTGCTGCATCTTTTCTATAACATTCCCAGCTTCTTCAGCAACTCCACACAATCCTTCGCCCCCTGCACATAGAGATATTCACATTCTTTCTGTGCAATCAGATTTGTGGTAACCATATAATCGTCTACGATCTGATACTCTTCTTCTGACAACTGTTTCAACACGCCTCTGGTCCGCTCTGATTTTTCTTTCAATGTTTCATAAAACTGCTTTTCATCACTGCTGCAAGTTTCTCTTCTGACTGAAAGAGCTTTTTCAATCAGTTCCTGAATCACCATGTCATAAATTTCTTTTTTCTCCATGTCTTCTCTGCTCCTTTTTACCAATGCCTACACTTCCCGTTTCTGATAACGGTAGGCATCTTCAAACTTGATTGTTCCGTTAATCCGTTGTACTTCGTTGACACACTTTGCGTGAAGCTTATTTAAGGATTCCTCATCTACATCATGGGTATACGCAATCACCTGCGACAGCTTGGCAAGCTCTACCGCCATCTTAAAATCCATCCGGGCCAGACGATTCTCACTGTCCTGCACCGTCCCGATCAGAACAGAAGACAATGACTGTAAAAAATAATCTTCCGCCTTTCCTGCAAGAAGATACCCTATATAAAACTTAAGGGCCTCTTCCACAAATTCATTCCGGGAACGCACATTGGCTGTCTCTAACAGACCATCTGCCTGGTTTAAGATTTCCTTTTCGACATAAATCCCCGCACGTACTTTCGTATGTTCGCTTCCCATCGTTTCCTCCTAACCCTAGTATTCACAAAATCTCTCCCGTTTCCTCCCAAATCCTGCCACTTTCAAAAATACAGCACCATTCTTTCGGCATTTTCTCGAAAAAGTATTCAAACCAAATTTGCCGAACGGCTTTGCCGGTCGGTGTTTTCCGGGGGTGGGCTGCCAAAAGCAGCATACCCCCTTTAACCTGCACACATTTCGACCCTGCCAAAAGCCTCTGGAATTCAGCATTTTCTCGGCCTATTCCACTGTTTTCAGAACCTTCTTTCACATTTGCCCAACACCGCCTTCATTCCCCACCAGGGTACACGAATGCCACCTGACTGTCTAAAGCCTGACACGGAGGCACACAAGGGCTTACAAAAGGCTATGTGCTTCTTCCATCTGCACCATACAGCATCCTCTTTCTCCGCTCTTATGCCTCTCCTGCCGTCTCTGCCAGATTTTCTACCCGTCTTGCAGACCGTTCTGCCCTCCGGGTTCGATCTCTGGCAGATGAAACCTCTCTCGCCACTTTATCATCAATGTACTCACGGGTGGCCTGCGGAACATATTTCTCATACAGTTTCTGTACCGTATCATTTAACTCTGCCTGCAGATCCGCATCCCGTTTCTCCATATGAAATTTCAAAGCATCCAATTTTTCTGTATTAAAGCTAACCGTCAACGTGGTTGTTCTCATTTGCATCCTCCTCTCTCTGGATCCAGAACAAGCGGCTGCTCTCACAGCCGCTCCCTTGTCTAAAATCAAGTCCTCAAGTAACGCATCACTTCGATAGCATCTGCCAGCCCTGCCTTGTAATACCGCAGCCGTTCCTGATTTGGTACATCCAGCTTTTTCATCATCTGATCATCCAGCCACTCCCTCTCTTCCTCTGAAAGGCTATTCAGGATTCGTTCCACATGCATGATATACTCCTCCTTTTCGGCTTGATCGGTCTGACTTTTTTCCTCTTCCATTTTTCCTTTCAGCTGCATAACCCGCTCTTCAATCACCTGTTCCAACTGATCCATCATCTCATTCATAAGGTACTTCCCTCCTTTCAGCCACACACAATACCCGATCCTGTTCCGAAAGTCGATACCAAATATCCATAAATCTCTCTGGCAGATCCGCACCAACTTTTTTATCTTCATACCTTATTCTGGGATTGCAGCCAGCCTTCCAAATGCATATAGATGGCTGCTCCAGTAAGAAGAATTAAGATTGGCATAACCAATTGGAGAACCACAATGCAGCATTTTTGAGTCCCCAACATAAATCCCTACATGGCTCACTGCCCCAGAAGATGCATAGGTTCCTGTAAAGAAAACCAGATCCCCAGGCTTTGCCTCCTCTCTAGATACTACTGCACACTGGTCAAAAATCCCCTGGGCTGTTGTCCTTGAAAGATGGTACACCCCAGACTGCGTATAGACCCAACAAATGTATCCGCTGCAGTCAAAGCTGGTTGCTGGAGAGCTTCCTCCCCACACATAGGGATAGCCGATATAGCGGGTTGCTTCTGCCATCAGAGCAGAAAAACTTCCATCTCCCATTGCCTGTCCAGGAGGAAGTCCGTTCCATCCCGGCACACTAACCCCATATTTCGCCAGCGTATAAATCCGTTGTGCATTGGTTTTATCTTCCAGGAAAATCTCCCGATTTAATTCTGAAGCCAGATTTTCATAAACTGTATTCAAACTTTGGATTGGAACTGCAACCGTATAAGTTTCCCCCTCTTCATCCTCCCTCTCCTCATATGTCACAAAGCAATCTGCGAATGCCCGGTAGTCCTCCTCGTCCATCCGGGGCTGATCCTCACCAAAAAACAGGGCATAAAAGATTGCTTTTACCTGGTAAGGATCTATCTCCCCGCTTTCTATCATTCCATTGTTCTCACTTAGCACACCGTCCAGTTTTCCGAAGCTGTCCTGCATATTTTCGATATACATCCGGTACTCTGCTGGCACCTTTGAAGATAAATATCCCCCATAAAAGGACAGCTGGACAGCAGAAATATTATGGTCTGCAGTTCCAGAAAGGGTACACAGGAGCATGGTAACAATCAAAAGAAAAGGTGTTAAAAGTGCCGCAACAACAGAAAAAACTACCGTCCGCCCTCCCTCGCTGGACGCTGTAAGCACTGCGGCTTTCGCTGCCAGAATCGCAGCTGGTACTGCCATAGGTTTCCTCCCTTCATTATATCCTATCAAGGTTATTATTCAACCTGTATCCATGATGTTTATATTCGATTGTGTGCGGTAAACTATCTCTATCAAGGATGTCAGGTGGTGATGGTTTGAAAAAACAATTTAATGTAGAAGTTGGCGGTCGTATCCGAAAAGCCCGCGAAGCACTGGGATATTCCCGTGAAGCACTTGCCGAAAAGGCGGATCTCGCCAGTTCTTTTCTCGGCACAATCGAACTCGGCACCGGCAGTTTCACTGCAGAAACCATGAGTAAGCTCTGCAATGCTCTTGGCGTATCTGCTGATTATATTCTCTTTGGAACAGAATCCCAGAACGATCTGTCTGCCATCCATGCCATGCTTTCTGGCTTAAATCCTGAGTATCTGCCACTTGTAGAACAGCTGCTCAGTGCCTATATCCAATCCATCCAGCTCTCACAAAAATAAGTGCTGCTTATGTTGCAGGGCTTTATTTGATTTCCCCATATCCGCTTATTCCAAACAGGCTCTGCTGGCGAAAGTCCTGGCTGTTCTCCTGTTTCTGCACCATCTCAAATGCATGTTCAATGACCTCCTCCAGAACCTGTGTATCAAATCCTGCCGTTTCATAGCCCTCCCAGATCACATTTGCATAGTGATCCGATGGGATTCCAAATGAATGTCCTGGTGTCATCACATACACCATGGCAGATATTGTCTTTCCGTCCATCTCGACTTCTATCATCTGCTTGTCATAAAAATTGGGATATCCTTCATAAAGATCCAGCGATTCCTCATCTCTTTTCTGGATATCCCATATCAGTACCGGCACAGCACTCCCCTCTTTTGGTTCTACGGTTGCCACAGCTCCCCTGCGGCCTCCCCGAAACAACAGCTCATAATCCTTCAGTTCGCCCTTCCCTACTACCTTTGCAGTCGGACACCGAAATGCCATTTGCGTCAAGTTCAGATTGCTTCCATAAGCAACATAAAGTCTTGGTTTTCTATTCACACGGATCCTCCTTGTCACATTCGCATCATAAAAGCCGGGGGTTCTTCTGCCTCCCCGGCCGATTCTGGTTCTCCAGTTGGAGAAATAGGTTCCTGTCTCTGGCTCCGCTCCTCCAGTTCTTTTTCTCTCTTCTGCCGCATCCGTTCCTTTTGAGCTTCCGCCTGAGCCGGATCCCTCCAGGCAATGCACCCTGGGAGATTCGCCAGCAGATGTTGACGGGCTGTAGCGAATTCTTCTCCATTCAGTCCCAGCCGCAGCAGCCAGGTGCGGAAGGTGTATTTCTCATTCGTGGTCTGTGTCTTTCTTCTGCTGGCACAGGACTGGTTAAGAGCCTGAGCACCAATCGCCAGACAAAATTGAATATACGCCTTAATCTTACCTGCATGGAGCGTCCCGTTGAACAGGCGGAATTCTACCGTTCCTTTTTGAAAGACAGAATGAAGGTTCAGACAATGATAACGGCTATCATCATAATGTGCATTCCTCCGGCTCTCTCCGTTGTACCAGATTCGCTCTACAGCTTCCATGCTTCTTGGCTTTCTCCGATTTAACTCATCCAAAAACCTCTGTTCCACTGGCTGGCACCATTGGTGCTGCCGTGCTACAGACACTCCTAGGGCTTTATAAATCAAATCTTCCTTGGATGCCATGATATTGGTGATATTTCGGAGGGTTCTGGCATCAAACGGTTCCGCATTGATATGCACATGGATCCCGCAGCTTCCGTTCGTCAGGGCACCGTATTCTTTCAGCTTTCGGATGATCTCCTGAATCGTGACAATATCCTCATAACAACAGATGGGACTTACCATCTCCGTCTGGTATTCTCTTCCCGCACTTATCTTTCTTCCATTCAATTTCTGCTGTGCAGTTATGCTGCTGTCGCTCATAAACTTCCACTGACGCCCTTCTGTGTCAATGGCTGCATAAGTGTCATAATAGGTTCCCAGATATTTCACTCTGGTTCCAAAATACCCTGCTGTTACTTCTGCCGCTTTCGCACGGGTGATGCCGGTCATCTCAATCTCAATGCCAAATTTCTGCTTCTTTAACTCCATTCACAGTCTCCCCTTTTAGCGTCCTCCCGCCTTTCCGAACAGCTTCGCCTTATGCTCCGGTGCATGGACCATCAGGTTGTACCGCTCATTTCCACATTTATACAGGCATACTCCCCGCTGCGGATAGCGGATCAGGTTGTATTCGCTTTCTTCCAGCTGCAGGGTATCCGTATAAAATTTGGCATCAATGCTTCCAGCATTGAACAGGAACTGATGGGTCGGAATGGAAAACAGTGGCTTTGTATATTCTTTCACTCCATCCAGATTAAAATCTTCCAGGTTCTGGCTGGCTATGATAACTGCCGAATCTTTCTTTCGCACACGCTTCATAAAGTTCCGGACATACTCCACAGCAGTTAAGTTGGAGAGGAACAGATAGAACTCATCCAGACTTGCTGCCGTATTGCCCTGCGTCAACAGCTCATCGCTCATAAAAGAAAGCACATTAAAGAGCAGGGCATCTTTTAAATTCCTGCTGGCCTGCAAAAGACCTTTTACTCCAAAGGTAATAAAACTGTCATCGGTGATATTGGTATGCCCATTAAAGAACTTACTCTCTGCTCCTACGCACATAGAGTTTAAACCGAGCAGGATACTCTGGAGCATCTCTGCGGTATAAAGAGGATAGTTCTTCGCATCAAATGCCCGGTATTCCTCTTCTATGAAGGCATACAGGTCAGACAGAATCGGGTAATCCCCCGAATCCAGGCGGTCAAAATCACTCTGATCCGTCAGTCCCCACCTTGCATACAGTTTCTGCAGCATGATCTCGATCACGTCGATCTCCCGGTCCGTAAAGTCTTTATAGCTTCGGAAAAAATCTTTTAAGAAGCTGATGTGCTGGGACAGTCTGGATCGGATGCGAAAAGTCTGAGGAGCATCCAGATCCTCCGGGCTTCCTGCATCGTCCCAGGTCTTTGGCTCCAGCGGGTTGATGATATAATCCCCGCTCATCAGATCAATAAAACATCCGCCCAGGTTGTTGGTCAGATCCTCATACTCCATCTCCGGATCCAACGCACAGATATGCATCCCGGATTCCCGCAGATTGGTTAACAGAAGCTTTAATAAATAGCTCTTCCCCTGACCGCTGTTTCCTAAAATCAGGATATTGGCATTGGTCTTGTCATCTGCCCTGCGGTTAAAATCTACCAGAACATTACTTCCAAACTTATCCCTTCCAATGTAGAACCCTTGGGGATCCGTCTTTCCCGAATAATTAAACGGATACAAATTTGCCACGCTGCTGGCCGGAAGCACCCGTTCAAACTGGTCACGAAACCGGTTATAGCCGCTTGGCATGACACACTGGAATCCCTGCTGTTGTCTAAGCATCAAACGGTCCACATTTAACTTGGATCGGATCAATTCCGTCAGTACCTCGGTCTGAAGGAGCTTTAACTGGTCTAAATCATGGGCACACAGTTCCAGATATACTGCTGTATGCAAAAGCGGTTCCCGGTTGCGGTGCATCTGAGCCACAATGGTCGTCACGTCCTGCAGGTTGCTTTCTGCCAGTACCGTCTGCTGTAAGTCATTGGTATTGCTCCGATCCATCCGATTCTTATTGGCTGCATTGCTGATGATCTTCCGTTCCTCCACCGGAGTGACATGGCGGGTATAAATGCGAAGTGTTACCCCATCCTTCTCTCCCAGATGGGACAGGATCGCCTGCTCCTCTGTGGCAGTCGGATATTCCCTTAATGCCCACACACAGCGATAGGTATTGCCGCAGATAAAGTGGTCTGTTTCAAACTTGATCACAGCTGGGGCAATCATATCCAGAAATTCCTGGATCTGCACATCTCCCATTGGTTCTGTCTGCTTCTTCTGAAATCCTGTTTTTTCAGTTCTTTTCAATGGCTCCCTCCTGTTTTTGAACAAAAAAACGCCGGATACATTTCTGCATCCGACGCAATCCTTTTATTATCTGTTATTCTTTTTCACATGACTGGAAACTGCCCCATATCCGGCTTTGGCTCCGCCATCTTCAGATATCGGTCGAGCTGCTGTTCCACCAGCTGGGCGATCATATCTGCAAACGGTGCAAGATTTCCCTCTACTGCATAGCACTCCAATGTATTAAAATATTCCAGACGGTTTTCTTTTGCAATGGACACCGCTGGAAACCCATTTGTCAGAAACTGATAGTTCATGATCAGCCGGGAAGTCCTTCCATTGCCGTCAGGGAACGGATGGATCCGTACAAACTCTGCATGGGTCCACGCTGCCAGTTCGATCGGGTTTGGTTCCTTCCCTTTCCAGGACAGATCTGCATAAAACTCCTTTACCTGACGATACATTTCCATGGGAGACGGCGGCGTATGCTGTGCTCCTGAAATATACACATCCACATTCCGGTAAATACCACCGGTAAAAATATGATCTATTAACATAGCATAGATGTCCTTTACGATCTTCTCATCTAATGGCATCCTCTGTTCCACGCACTGTTTCACATACCGGTATGCATTCCGGTGATTAACCGCCTCATATAGTTCCCGAAGAGGCTTTCCCCCAATGGAGATCCCATCCTCCAACAGGACTTTTGTTTCCATTAGTGTTAGGCTATTTCCCTCAATTGCAGTTGAGTTATGGGTATACTCAATCTCAAATGCCTGCTCATAGGTCTGCAGGGTATACTCTGGAATGGAAGACCGTTTTTCCTGATATCGATCCCGTTTCTGTATTAACATTTCGTAGTTCAACTGCCTCGCTCCTTCCTTATGTCATAGCAAGTATACCATAAAATATAGCCTTCGTACCCAGCCATCTCTCCTGCTTCCCAAAATTTAAATCTCCGGAATGATCCACCGTTCCCCGTCAAAATCCTCAAACTTTTCTGTAGTTACGTTCTGCTCATAGTAAACTGCCAGGATCCGTTTGATATCCTCTTTGCCTGCCCGCTTGACAGAAAAGCTCTGTTCCTTCAGGGATTTCTCAATTCTGGAAAGGTATGGAAAGATATCCGACTCTTTTTCATCTTTCAGGCGAATCATGATCAGGAATTCACGGGCAGTCGCCATCTGTACCTGGATCCGGTCCAGATGAGTCTGGTCCTTCTCTAAAAGCTTCCGCACCACCGGATTTTCTTCCTCCTTCATCCGGGTACGCAGGAACCGTTTATTATCTTCAAAGCTCTCTCTGCTGTTTAAACACAGCATTTCAATCTCTGCCACACCTTTGAGTACCGTCATCAGGGCATAGATCCTGGCACCGATACTGGTTTCTGAAAGCACTGAGATATTGGTTGGCTTCACAATAAAATACACCAGTTCCCCGTGCTCATAAGTAACCAGGCTGTAGTCGGTTACCTCTTTTGCACCTATAAACTGGCGTGTAGAAAGTCGCCTGTCGGCCTCTTTTTTTGCTCTCTTTTTCTCTCTGTTCATTCCTGCCTCCATTCAAAAAACTGCTGTCGGATAAAGAAATATTCACAGGCATAACGGATAAAATCCAGAATACTGGTATCGCCAAGGCGGATCGTCAGAAACCCATACACTCCGGTCAGAACAATGGGCGGGAAACACCCAGCCTGCGTGACTGCTAAAATCGAAACCAGTCCACACACACCAAGGATCCCGATATCCCGAAGCTGCCACAGCCACAGGGTCGCTTTTGATTTCAAATGGTCCGGATAAATATACAATCGCTCACCTCCAAAATAATTACCGCCGGCATCATTTTCATCTGTCGGCGGTAGTCGTTTTCTTTTTTACACTTCTGTTTCCTCATACTCCTCGTTCTCTGCCGTCTGGATTGCTTCTTCAATCAGTCCGATCACAAAATCTTTCTGGCTCTGCCCAGTCTTCTTTAAATGAACCTTCACCGTCTGGAATAACTCCTCGGATACCTGAAATGCCAGTGTCCTCATTCCGCTTTCCATCTCTCTTTCTCCCTTCTCAAAGTGGTCTTTTAGAAGCCGTTCCATATACTCGTTCAGCTTGATTCCCCATTCTTCCTGTTCTTCCCGCACTTTCTTATGCAGAGATTCTGGAATCATGGCACATAAATTCTTCTTACGCTCTTCCATTACGATCTCCTTTCCTCATTTTTACAAGCAAAGTATATCCACAAAGAGATGAGATAGCCAGGGCGATACCCAACAAAGATTGCCTTAAAACTGTAGCAGAACCACTAATGTTAGGGATTATCCTCCTTCATCTGCCGTAAAAAATAAGCGATGCCACGGAGAATAAAATCCACACATGGAATCGCTACACTGTTTCCTAACGCTTTATATCTGGCACTGTCAGATGCTCCGGGGATATCCGTCCAATAATCCGGGAATCCCTGAAGCCGTTCACATTCCAAAGGGGTCAGCCGCCGGATCAGCTTCCGCTTCTCCACAATGCATTTGTCTTCACTGACATACTGGTTGTTGATCCCCTTATGATCCGTATACCCAATGGTCCCTACTGTATCCTGATAGGGTTCACACACCAGATCCGTGGCATCCTTATGCTGTCTGGCACTCTGGGTTGCTGTTACCTTGTTTTCTAAGAATTCATCGCTTCTCTGCCGGCTGAACACCGCATGGCGGTCTGCACTAGTCAGGGTATAAGAAATGTCTGCCTGACATCCCAGACCATTTCCGCCGTTCTGCACCTCCCTGTCAATGATGTTGCCGGCAATACAGTAACTCTCTGGTATTTCCGAGACCAAAGGAACATTATTGCCGCCAGTCCCATACCGTGCAGACATGGTTGGTGCCACCTCATGCGGTCCCGTATATCTGGCATCAATTCCATGATTCTCAAACAGGATCGGCTGATTATTCCCGCTGGTTCCTGCCGCCTCTGTAAGAGTCGGACACAGATCCACACCAATCCCCGCATTTCCCTGCTGGCTGCCCATCACCAGAGGAGGATGACCGCTCATCCCCGCCCGCAGTGTGGCAGTCACATTGATAGAAACATCCATCCGCTCGCCGCCTTGGTCATTGAGACACAAACACACCTCTTTCTTTTCTGCCGTTTCCATGGAAAGTATATAAAAATTCACCTGTCTTTCCTTTTCTGCTCCACACCAGCCTGAATCTGGAGGGCTGTTTCCAACTGCGGCGGCAGTTCCTTTCCTCTGGCCTTGGCTCTCCGCAAGATCCCCAAGCAGGCGTTCCTGCTCAAATAATATTTTGGGTGCGGTGAGTCCTCCAAAATCTGCGACAAGGAAGATCCTACGGCGACGCTGGGCGACTCCCCAGTATTGAGCATCCAGGACTCTCCAAGCCAGGCTGAACCTATCTCCCAGAATGGCAGCCCCAGCAGGTTCCCAGCTCCCGGTGTCAGGTCGAGGCACATGACAGGTACATTCCTTAATGCGGACGATCTCCTCGATGACCGCCCGGAAGTCTTCCCCGTTTGCGGAACTGAATGCTCCGGGGACATTTTCCCAAACGAGGTATCGAGGTCGAACAAGGTCATCTGATATCCCTCGTCTTTCATTCTCTGCTCTCATCTCCTTTACAATACGCACCTGATCCATAAAGAGTCCGGAACGTTCTCCCGCCAGCCCTTTCCGAAGTCCTGCTACTGACAGATCCTGACAGGGACTGCCTCCACAGATCACATCCACAGGCAGCAACTTTGCACCATCCAGTTTTGTGATATCCCCTACATGGATCATTTCGGGAAACCGGAGCTGCGTTACTCTCATGGGAAACGATTCGATCTCACTGGCCCATACTGGCACGATCCCGCAGTGGACTGCCGCCAGGGGGAATCCTCCAATCCCGTCAAACAGGCTGCCCAGTGTCATCATCCGCCCATCTCCATTCCCTTCTGTACCGGTGCTTCACACAGCCCCCATCCAATCTCCTGCTCACTGACCCGCCTAAGCGGAATCCGAAACCGTCTTGCCGCACGGATCTCCTGCTCCATCCCCGAGGACAGTTCATTTCCACACACCCAAATCTCATCACACACTTTTAGGATTCGAAGTCCCATACCTGTTCCAAGATTTCTCTCTTCCGGTACTTTATCATCCAACATCTGCGGATATAACAGATGGGAGGCAATGGGCGTAACCCCCTGCTTCATGGCATAACGACAGGCTGCCTTTGCAAATGCTACATTCCGCTCTACATCTCCAGAATAGGGAGATGCAATATATACCAGTTTGTTGTGTTCCATTCTTCACCGTCCTCTCTCTATTTGGAAACCACCTGCACAACGGTTCTTGTCAGATTGACGGCTCCCTGTGCTGCATAGACCGCTCCCATGACATTGGCCTTTGTTCCTGTTTCCAGCCCAAACTGGCCTGCAATCCGTGGAATCTCTCCCGCTGACAGCATAAGCCCCAAGCCAAGCAGGGCCTGATCCTTAACAACCATCAACCCCGCAATCAAAACCGTTGCCTGCAAAAATGCGGTCAGACACAGACCAATTACCTGTTTGCACCAACCAACAAACCCATCAATATATCCCCTCGGCACACTGAATAAATAAAGACTGCCCACCGCAATCTGGATCAAAAGGATGCCTCCTCTCTTCAGGTTGGCAAAAAACACCTTGATCACTGCATATCCCATCATAATCAGGAGAAAGATCATGAAAATAGGACTGGTGATACTTCCCAGTCCTCCAAAAATTCCCGATGTGGCCGCATCCTGCCAGGTAGCCGTATCCTTTAAGGATTGGATGATCTCGGATGCTACTGTCCCGATATCTTTTCCAAGCCCCGTAATCCCTGCAGTAAAACTTCCCTGGAGGGAAACACTGAGCTTATAAAGCTCTACTGGGACAACGCTAAACAGACTTACTGCCAGAAAACCTTTGATCACATTTAAGGCAGTGTCCCTGATACTGCCGCGTCCGTTCTGATACTCAATTCCGCACTCAAAAGCTGCCACCACAATCCCAGTTACATAAAGTGCCCATGCCAGATAAGAAAAGAACAGAACAATGGACTGCACCCAGCTCATCTCAAACAGATCAGCTCCCATACTTCCCATCTGCATGAAAAAGTCTCCCAAAAAACCTACAATCTGTCCATACAGCCAGTCAATGATCTGTCCTAACACCGTATCAGCGACAAAATCCCAGATAAACAATCTCTCATCACCTCTTTTCTTATTCCATCCTCTGTCCCATCTGCATGGTTTCCACCGGCTCCTTAAATACCTCTAAATAAGTGTTTACTGCCTCCGACATCTTTTTATAATCCGCTTCCCCTGGCTGGTACACATACCATTTCGTTTCTCTGCCATAAGACCAGATATGCGGATTTACTCCATCACGGAAGTTGGGATTCGATGTCTTTTTGATTCCCAGCACATCCTGAAAGGTCAAAACCATGCTGTCAATGATACCCTCATTCCGGTTTAACAAGGTTACCTTTAACCGGTCATAATGATCTGCAATCCCACCGGTCTGAAAGTTGACTTTTACCCGGATATTGTCTGTCAGCCTGCCATAACACGCATTTCCTACATATCGTTGCTCCGTAAAGGCTGGCTCCTTTCCAACCATCTTTTTCAGTTCCTGTTCCAAAAATGTCATATGGTCCCCTCTCTTAAATCCCAAGAATCTGCCAGATATAAAGCGGTGCAGTCAGCGTAAACACCAGACAGGCAAACAGGATAGCCGGAGCTGCCCACTCAAACTGTCCATGCTTACGGTAATCAAAATACGCCGTTCCCAATTTTCCAAAAAAGAAAACGGCTAATACCAAGTCAATGACCGGAAACACCACATGATCCACCACTGCCTTGATCTGCTTCGATGCCGTATCCCAGGTTCCCTCAATGGCACCCGCCACATCGCCCGATGCATAAACCGGTACGCAGCACAAGACCGCCAGTACGACTACCATGCACATAACTGCTGAAATTTTCTTTGTTCTCATCTGCTTCTTCCTCTTTCTGTCATTAGGTGATTTTTCTAACTTCTCTATCTGTTGATATGACATATTTCCTCCTATTCTGGTTTCTGTGGTGCGATATGCCAGTCACTCCACAAGTTCCCGTCAATGGTAATGGAATCAGTCAGATTCATGGAGAGCATCCCAGCCGGTGTCCAGCAGTCAAGCAGCCAGGTATACGGTGTGTAGCTTCCATCCGGATACCAGATTGGGGTGAAGTGGGTTCTCCGGCGATAAGTGCTGTAGCCGTTCTCCTTAAATTCATGGGTCATATCATAACCGCCGTTCATCCGCTCCAGAAGTCTCCAGAATTTCTCATATTGAAACTCAGGAAAATAGGTCACGGCATTCTGAGCCGGTGTGACTGCAAAACTCTGATTGGTGCTGACATGGGTTATTACTTTTTCCTGGAATCCATAACCGGATTTCATCGTCCTTTCCGTAGCGGTAGGGGACTTCTCATCGGTTGTAATTCTCATATCTGCAGCCAGACTTGCAGAGTATCGGTCCAGGTCAAACTCCCACCAGCCATGGTCACACCAATACCCGTCATCCTCCTCATCTCCGCTGTGCCATACCCAATGTTCCTGCCACCATGGTCTCCACACACCCCAGACGGCAGAGGTAACTTCTGCCTTTGACGGTACGGATGGTCTTGTAAAGCCATCATTCCGGTCATCTGCGTTGGGATCCGGCGGAGGATTTTCATCCAGATCTACGATCTTGATATTCAGCGTTCCCTTTTCCGTTCTTCCCCCTCCATGAACTCGTACTGTCATCATCATGGTCTGAGGTTCCTTCGGGGTGGTCCAGCGAATCCAGGCCAGCTGACTGTCACCGGATGGATAATACACATGGTCCACGCGGTAGCCTTTCCCTCCCACAGAAAATGTGACAGACACCGGATCATCTGGATCACTCTGGCCTCCGCTCACCTCTACCGCTGTGATGACTTCTGTGTTGGTCCGGTACTCATAATCATAGGTACTGATTTCCGGTTCCTCTGGCGGGGCTTCGTGAAACCGTACCACACCAAGACCCAGGGAACTTTTGATCTCACTGTTGGAACGGACTCCAGATGTAGGTCCGCCCCATGCCGGATATCCCAGATCTGGTGTTTCCAAAAACATGGAAAGCGGGAGGTTCTGAAACGCCACAGTCGGAAGTACCGCCCGCATCCCCCCGCTTAACATCTCATCATACAAAGCTGCCTCCGTAGCCGTCGCTGCGATCAGGGTTCCCTGAAATTTTAAGAAACTGATCGGTTCCAGTAAAAGCCGGTACTCTCCTCCTACCAGCGTATCAAAGTCCATTCCTGTCAGCCCTGCAATACTGCGGACCACCTGCTCATCTGTAAAATAACTTTTGATCTCCTCAATGTTGGCCTGTCCCAGACTTTTGGAGCTGATGATCCTCGGAAGGGACTGGACCGGATTCACATATTCGTAAGGGTTGGTATCAACCGTTAATGCACTCCCCTTGGTATAAGACATCTTGCTGACCTTTCCAAAGGAATAGACAATCTTCGGCTGCTTGTTTGTCAGGTCAATGGGCCTTGTTACTGGCTCATGCCCTTCTGCCCGGATCACGGTCACACGGACTCCCTCATTTCCCGGAGACCAGGAGTTTTGACTGGTTCCCTGCCCCATGTTTCCTCCGCCTCCGTCAATATTTCCATCTCCGACTGCATAAACAGGTACAGAAAACAGGAACGACAGTGAGAGTAAAACCGCAAGAAACACACCTCTCTTCTGCTTCAAATATCCTCCTTTCCAACCACAGGAAGCAGACGTTTCCATCTTCCCTGGTTTTAAGCAAACAAAAAGCACCGCATGGCTGCGATGCCTCCTCATTGGGTATTAATCCATGATGCCGATCTTATTTCCATTCTCATACATATCCTCCGCCACGGTGCCGGATCCGCCTCCCCCATGGTTCTCAACCCATCCAAATCCAGGAACATAGATCTGGTTTCCGGATGTATCGCCAGCCTGCGGCTGTCCAGGATCCGGTTCTGGTTCTGCTGGCTTCTCTACTGACTCATGATCCACTGGCACGGGCGGTTCTTCCAGCTTTGTACCATCCGGCTTCTTCGTTGGATCCGTCAGCATTTCTTCCCTGGGCGGCTCTGGTTTTGTCGGTTCCGGCTGGATACTCTGCTGTGTCTGGTCCGTCTGTGCCGGCCGGCTGTCTGCCGCCTGTCCGGTAGTCTCGTTTGTTTCTTCTGTCCCAGGCTGAATCACCAGATCCGTTTTCCCACCGGATTCTTCCACGCTTTCTTTTGGAGCCTTTTGGGTTTCCAAACCCGTCCCTGGATCAACGATCACTTCGGTCACGGTCTGTGTTGTCTCTGGCAGAACATCTTCACTGGGCGGCTGTCCAAACTGCATCCCGATCGCTGCGAGCAGACCAATCCCAAGGATCATACTGCCAGTAATCACCAGATATTTTTTCGTCTTTTCTGTCAGTTTCATCTTCTTATGCCTCCTTTACCACTGTATCCTATTTCCTGTTACGCCAAACATACCCTACCTTTCTTAGAATGTCCAGGCATTTCTTAAAACACCTCCGTATAACCTGCCTGCACTTTTAATGTGATCCACATGGATGGAAGAAGCCTGCCTCCAAAGCGGACTGGCACTTCTAACCGCACAACTGCATCTGCCTCAAACCTCTGGGCATTTGCCGGATCAGAGGGAGCCAGAGGTGCATTCCGAAGCGTCACCTGCAGGCTATCAATAGCAAATTCCATTGCAGTCCCGCCATCGGCATACTTTACATGACGGCCGCCGGATATCCGGGTTCCCAGTGTATCATCCAGAACCGCATAAATATCGCCTTCGCTTAGTTCCTCCTCCCAGTTTCCTTCTCCAAATGGCACATAGCTTCCGGAATATCCCTCCCTGGCTCCATGGTACACCCCTGCATAATTGTCATTGACTGTGGAAATCATGGCATCCTCCACCGCTTCCCTCACACCTGCCGCGATCACCTGCAGGCGGAAATATTCACTGATCCCACACAGAAGAAGAATCAGTGCCAGCACAATCCCTATGGTCATTGGAAACGATGACGCCCGTTTCTCCCTGAAAATCTTCCGAATTTGTCTGCCCACCTTAACCACCTCACTTCCAGTATACTTCCGACTTTCCGGAAGCCTTTGCCCGAAGCGTAATGGGAAAGGATGCAAACTCCCCAAACAGGCCGATATTGGTATCCAGTGTCAGGGTAACAGTAACCTCTTCATTTAACTGGATCCTTCCATTTTCTGACCATGAAACGTTCGGATAAATCCCTGTTTTTTCTGACAGCACGGCAGCACGGCGGCTTGTCTCCGCTCCAACACGCCCGCTTACTTCTGCCTCTCTCACTAATTCTGTGGCAAAAGTATCCAGCTGCTGTTTTTGAATAAACACTGGAAGCACCCGCATAGAAAGTGCCAGCACCATAACCGCACTAAGAACCAGGATAATCACATCCACATACCCCTCACCCCGTTTTTCTGACAGGATACTCCTTAAATGCTGTTTCTTCATTTCGACCTCCCCCCTTTAAAACATTCCTCCAAGGCTCTCTAACGCCACATAACAGATAATCGCCAGGTAAGTCAGCAAAAAGCACACCAGCATGACAAAAGAAAACACCCGGATCTTAGGCGGGATCTTCTGGGCCTGTGCCTTTAACCGCTGCAGTTCGATCTGCTTGAAATCATGAGCCAGCATCTGAAAATATACCGAACTGTCATCTCCCCGCAGTACACCAATGAGCCCCCTTACCACATCTGACAGCATAGGAGAATTGAGTCTTGCCTCAAACCGGGTAAGGGCTGCCTCATAGTTGGAGGACCGCATATCGGCTAACAGAATATCCAGCTCCCCAGTCAGAGCCGGTCCTGCATTTCCCTTAAAACGCTCCAGCATCCCGATCACATTGCGGCTAGCCTTTAACTCCTGTTCAATGGTTGCTACCATCCTTGGCAGTTCCCCTTCAATCTCCTCCCGTTTTGCCTTTAACTTCTCATCTGCTTTCTGCCCTTCCTTAAAATAAAGGAGCAAGGCTAACACCACGACCACGGGAACCAGAAGCGGCATCAGGATGGCACAGGGAATGACCGCCAAAAGAACCGTTCCTGCTTTTACCAGTGCATATGCCTGATATACCTCCGGGGTCAGATTCATGCCGCTGGCCTTAAGGACATTTCCCATCCGGCTCTTTTTATATTCATCCATTCGGATATAGTGAGACAGCCTGACTGCCAGAATCATAAAACAGGTTTCCAATGTCTTTGCACCTTTCCGCTCCTGTTTGGCCGTCCCAAGCATGGCCTTTGCCGCACCGATGGTCGGCAGGTGCAGGAGGGAAGCCGCCAGAAAGAAAAGTCCCAAAGCTAGAAACAATCCAAATAAAAACAGTAATCCTTCCATGCCTACCTCCTGTATTCAATGGGGCGGGTGAGTTTTACCACAAACCCTGCAGATATAAAAATAGCAGCCGCTGTCACGGCCAGAATACACTGCCCCAGTGCGGTGTGCATCAGCACATCATACCAGTCCTGATTTAGCAGATACATAAGCGGGATATTTCCAATGACAAACACCACCATGAGCATAAATTCCTTTCTGGGTTCCGCGATCATGTATTCCAGCTCTGCATTCACATTCCGCATATCGGACAGCTTTGCCACAATGGGTGTCAGCGTGGTCTTTAAGCTCCGGTCATGCTGGCAGTCGCTGACTGCGTCACACCATTCCCGAAACACTTCATTGTCAATCCTTTCTCTCATGATCCGCAGGGCTTCCTGCACATCCGGATTTACCAGCTTGATCTGGATGAGAAAGTCCTGAAACACCCTGGATACCGGAGGATTTAAATAAGCCGTATTTTCCTCCACCGCTGTCACAATATCTTCTGTCCGCAGGTATGCTGTGGTAATCACGGATAACGCAGTTTCCAGTTCTGCCGACACATCTCTCTTATAGTGGTTTGCCGTCAGCTTCACATACCAAAACGGCAGAAACAAAAACCCTACTGCCATTACCGGAGCCAGGAAAAAATTCCCAAGCAGGATCGCAATCGATCCTCCCATGCAAAACAGTGCCAGGGCAGCCGCACACGCCATGGAAAACCGGCTTCCTCTTCCGGTCATCTGAAGCACTGCCTGTGCCTCCTTCATCTCCCTTCGCAGAATTCCTTCTTTTTTTCTTCCAGATGATTCCTTAAGTTCTTCCCGAAGGCTCCGTCTGGGATTTAAGAAAAACCCAAACAGGCTGTCCGTAAATTCCACCGGCCGGATGCCAAGCATCAAAAATACTCCTGCGATCATGCCTGCACAGGCTAACAACTGAATGGCTGTCATCTTACTTCTCCTTTCCTTCCTCTGTAACGGCCAAAAGCCGGGACAGCTTCTCCTGGGGCATCCCATTCTCCATCAGCCTCCTTGCCAGACTCTCCGAGATTGGATTGACCTGCCGGTGCTGCCCTATGATCACAAATTTCCCGTCCTCTATCCGATTCTCCGTAATCTGGTACTGGAACAAGGGGCGAAACTTTCTGGTACCATCCGGCAAAATCTCACACTCCATGATCTCCATCAGGCGGCGTTCCTTATTTTCCAGCTGCTTGCAGAAAGCCACAATCGGGTATGCCTCCGTTACGAACCCCATCAGGGTGTCGTCGCTCATATCCACTGCCCGCTTGCACAGGGATACCATACGGCGGTACGTTGCATCACCGCTCATGGAATGGATGGTTGTCACAACCGCCACGCCGGTTCTGGCTGCTTCCTGTGCTGCATTCGCCTCCGGTCCCCGCATCTCACCCACTACAATAATATCCGGATTAAACCGCATGGCCATGTCAAGGAGTGCAATCTGATCCACTCGCTGCCGTTCATTCTCGCTGTCACGGGTCAGGGTATGGATGACGGAATTGACGACCTTTCCCTCTTTTCTCCGTACCAGGGCCAGCTCTCTGGAACCGTTCTCAATGCTGTAGATCCGCTTGCTGTCAGGAATTGTAGTCAAAAGCCAGCCAAGGAGTGTGGTTTTTCCGGAGCTGGTTGCTCCTGCCACACACACGGAAATGCCATACCGGATGCACTCCGATAAAAAGTCCAGCATCTGCCCGGTTGCCGTTCCACCTTTCACAAAGTCCTGTTTCTTCATACTCTGGGGATTGACAATTCGGATGGAAGCCGCCACCCCTACATCTTCATCCACAATCGGGGTCTTTAATACTGCAATCCGGATATTTTTGCTTAAATGTCCCAGCACACTGGGGCTGGCATCATCTAACACCATACCGGATACATGCAGCATCCGCCGCACCACATTGATGGCGTGTTCCGGACTGTCAAAGTGTTCTGTAAGCTTCTTTGTCACACCTCCCGAAAACTGTACCTCCACATCATCCCAAGCATTCACATCGATTTCCTCTATGCCTTCCCCGTAAATGTACTTTGTAAGAAAACCAAACTCTGCCATCTCAGAATAAATAGCATCGATCAGCTCATCGGTGGTCTTTCCTGTCACCTGGATCCGGTGATCCTGGATGTACTTCCCAGCAAACCGGCGGATCTGAGCCTTAACTTCCTCATTTCCATCCGCAGTTACCAGACTGCTGTACTCTTTGGAAAGATAGGCCTGTACCTCCCGCAGCACCGAAGTAAAATCCCGGCTTGTATCCTCCGCTGCAAAGAACAGATCATGGGTGCGTAAGGACCGCCCTCCCGTCTTTTGAACATGGGAGGGTTCCGATTCTTCTTCCTCTGGTTCTTCTGTTTTTTCTACTGCCCCATCCTCCCCTCCAAAGAAGTCTCTTTGACGATTTTCTTCTGTCTCATTTCCATCCTCCATAATCTCCTCAAAGTCGGGATCCTCTTCTTTCCAGATCTCTGCTGGCAGGTGTCCGGAATTCTCATGGGGCTGTTCCTGAACACGCTCTGCAAAACCCGCTGAAAATGCGGCTTTGCTTCGTCTTTCCCCTAACATCCGAACACCTCCTTTGAAATGGCTTCTATGGATTTTCGGAATCCTCTGCTGTCTTTTAAGCCCAGTTCTTTTAGCAGATCCCCTTCCAGAACCTGTGCCTTTACCTCCTCCGAATGGGGGATCTGGAATGCCACGCTGCCTAACACCCGTTCAATATGCTCGCTAGCCTCATTGGGATAGACATTGCTGGCTACCTTATACTGCTTTTCCGCATCCCATTTGTTTTCCCGAAGGAGCGGAAGCTGGCTGGAGAGATAACTGATGGACTTCAGGTCACAGTTGACCAGACGCAGGACTGCATCCGCCTCCATCAGGGCAATCGCAGAAAGGATGTCATTGGCGATATAACTGCCGCAGTCAATGATGATATACGGAGCAATGTTTCTCAAACACTGTAACAGTTCCTCCGCCTGTGTCCGCTCATAAGGCGGGTAGGTATACTCATTTTCCCCTTTTCTCATGCCAAGGATCGTCAAATGGGAATACCGCTTATGGGTAATGCAGTGATGGCGTACCAGGGATTCCCCCACATGGGCTGCCGCCAGAATGCTTCCCAGGGAATGTTCTTCTTCCAGATCTCCGGGCGGGCAGATACATGGAAGCATAGGTGTATTCATATCACACAAAAGAAGAGCCACATCCCGCTTCTGCATGGCAAGCCTTACCGCCAGTTTTACCGCCACTGTGGTCTTTCCGGAACCGGGGCTTCCCCAGACTGCCAGCATCTGGTTTTCATTCTCCGGCTCCCAGTCCGAAGAGTTGTCACGGTTTCCCCGGCTGAAAATACTGTTTTTCAGAAAATTCAAGGCTTATTCCACCCCACTTTCCTCGGTTTCTTCCAAAGCGGCCTCATTTGTTTCTTCTTTTGAAGATTCTGTCTGCTCTGTTTCTTGTGTGATCTCTCCTTCTGCCTCCTCTGGAGCATACAGTTCTTCCAACACCTGTTCCTGTGCCTCGATAAACTGTCCCGCACTTGCCGCATCCCCCCGGTACACTAAGGACAGGTGCAGCTTTCCATCTGCCTCCAGCTCTGCAAGCACCTTGGACTGTTCCGGTGTCACTAAAAGCGTTACTGTTCCCGGAAGTTCCCTGTCCGCCCCCTCTTCCAGTTCTTCCCCTGTATTGGCATCATAGCCGCTGTTTGCAGTTACTGCGATGACCTCCACATACTGCAGTTCTGCCGGGATTACCGTCATGCCCTGCTTTTTATAATCCGGTGCGATGACAGAAACGATATCACCGCTCTTAAGTTTGCCCGACAGGCCATTGGCAAACGCCTTGACCGTTACGGAAATCGCCTGCTTTTCTCCAGTCAGGTGATACAGATAGGCATTTTCCGCCGCCGGTTCCTCTGCAATCTTGGAGGCAAGAATGTAATCCCCTGGTGCCAGGTCTGCCGATGCAAAGGCTCCAATCACCGTATCCAGCTGTTTTACTACATCCTCCGGCAGGTTATAACTGCCAACCTCCACGGTTTTTACCATATCGGCTGTAATCTCTTCCCCACTCCGAATGGGCTTGACCACACGGACGATCTCCTTCTTCTCACTCATGGTCTTTTGAAACAATGGCGTGACCACAAAACAGATGATCAGGGACAGCACAATACAGATCACACCGATGACCGTCCGGTTCTTCAAAACTCGCATAGTTGTTCCTCCTGCTTTGATTTTTTCGTTTTTCTTTTTACTGGGCGGACAGTAAACATCCGCCCGCCCCTTTTCTTACCAGCACCCGCTTCTTTTGCGGCAGAAAATTACAGCAGTTAACACCACAAGGGGTACAGCCGCACAAACGGCAATCCATCTTTTTTTCTTCATTGAATCCGTCCTCCCATCTTCATACCATAAGCAGCCACAGCCCCTACTGCCAGAAACGGTCCCACAGGAAAGGGGAGATTCCCTTCCTTTCCATGATGCCGTTCCCATAAGTGGACGGCTGCACCATACAAAACAAATCCGGTCAACCCCAAACAGGAAGCTGTCAGACTGGCCCGAAGCCCAAGCACCAGCCCCATCGCCCCTGCAAGCTTTACATCTCCCCCACCGATCCCCTTTTCCTTCTCACACAAAAGTGCGACCAGCAGATAGGGAGCTGCCCCCAAGATCCCAAGCAGGTTTTTGGGGGAAAACTGCAAAAGAGAAAGCAGGGCAATGCCTGCCTGAAGCCGGTCCGGAATGATCCGGTACCGCAGATCCCAGACAGACACAAAAGCCAGCAGCGAAACAAACAGCACCGCCTGTAATACCAAAGGAACCGGCACCCTGCCTGCGGCCATATCAGCCACTGTAATCAAACATTTCCTGCACACGTCTTACCAGGGTCGGCAGGACGGTATCATTAAACAGGGCATAAAGTCCTGCCAAAAGCAAGGCTCCTAACACCACCGCAATCAGGATCTTGATGGCAGTGTCCACATATCCCTCACCGGATGTTTCCTTAAGCTTGTTTTTTACCTTCCAGGCGTGCATAACCATTGCGTTCCGATAATTTACCAACTGTTTCTTGATATTCTTCATTCCTGTTTCCTCCTTGATTCTCTTTCTGTTCTTTTTCTGGTTTCCTTCATAGACCCGCCATCTGCGGGCCTGCCTGTTCCTCCTGCGGGGCTGCCGTCTGTGGAGCTGCAGTCTGTGCCATGGTCAGTGCCTGCTCATAAGCTCCAAGCACTGCCTGATGCAGTTCCTTGCGAAATTCTGCTGTCACAGGAAAACAGATATCTTTATACCCATCCTGTGTCTTGCGGCTGGGCATGGATACAAACAGCCCATCCTTACCGCCCTCTACGATTTTGATTCCCCGGACGGCAAAACAACCGGCGATCGTGGCGGATGCAATGGCTCTGGTTCCTCCCTGTGACCCTGGCGGGTACATGGATGTGATCCGAACATCTAAGTTTGGCATACGGATGTTTCCTCCTTTTTCTCTTTCTGTTCATAACATGATCCTTTCTATATCTATTTCAGCAAAACAGGCTTCCATGGCTGCCTGTTAATACTGCATAGTCGGGGTCTGTCCCTGATTCTGGCTCTTCCCAGAAAACTCTATTTCCTGGAAATCATAGCGGTTCACATAAAAAAAGGAACTCCCGGTTTCATCATAGAGTTCCAATACATCACTGATGGACAGCCCATGCCCGGTATATCCGGATGGCGGGTGATAGCGGAATTTATCATACAGTTCTTCCAGGTCATTGGTGTCAGATGCCCCTTCATAGACTTTCATATAATGCTCCGGCTGGGGCGGGCCGTACTGATGAACCAGCAGGGCAAAGTCAATGAACTTCCTTTGGACATCCACATCCCCTTTCAGCTGCCAGACCCGCACATCTTTTAATCCCTGGGATATTTCCGGATCCACAGCCCCAGCTGTCAGCCGGTCGAAAATCCCGTCCTTCCACTGGATTTCCTGAATACTCGTTTGCTTTCTTAAAAAGCCCTCCAGCTCTGGTCCCTGAAACATCGGATCCACTACGGCACAGCCTTTCGTTACCCGCCCGGCCCGGTTTCCGTAATACAGGATGATCCCATTCTCAATCCGAATCTGCTTCACGTCTCATCCCTCTTTTCTAAGCCATCCGAATCCCCCCATGCCCTTGCGTCTGTCGAAACTCCTCCAGGGTCTGTACATCCGGAAAGAGCATCTGTCCTTCCTGCATCTCTAAGACGGCAAAGTCATCCCTGTCACAGATCATGATCCGGTGCTGATAGTCCTTCTGCATCATTACATACTCCCATGCCTCCTCCGGATCTGCCAGCCACACGCCTGCCGCATACCGGCCATCCGGCAGAAAACTGTAACCGGAATATTCCGGTGAATGTTCCCGAAGATCCTTTGCACCAAAAGGACGGATCTGGGACAGCTGAAGTCTGGCCGTTTCTCCCAGCAACTCCGGTTTCAGGATGCCGATCACATCCCGATGCCAGCACTTCCATACTTCTCCAGTAGACAGAGATACCAGCTGGGCAATGGAATGCCTTGGATTTTCCGTCCCCTGGACACCCGTGCAGAAAAAGAGCTGTCCCGGATGGTTCCCCGGCAGTGCCCTGGGAGCCAGGACAACCACCCGGCTTTTAAGAGAAACCTCCTCCCCTATCCCTACACAATCCTTTTTCGTAAACTCCTGCATGATCTAATCCTCCTTTTTCTGAAGCAGGCTGCTCAGTTCCCCGATCAATTCCAGCCGCAAGCTGTCCGGCATGGACTGAAACGCTGCACGGACATAGGATTCCACTGCTTCCGGTGACTGGTCGCCTACTTCAATGACATGTACCTTCCGGACGGTTATCTTACCGTCTGTCATCCCCAGACAGACAATATCCCCGTAATCCATCTTTGCTGCATCCCGCATTGCCTTGGGGATCAGCACACGCCCTTTTCCATCCATCAGCCGATAAACCGGTTTGCTCATCCAATCCCTCCTTTTCTTCCCATCAATGCCTCCACTTCATTCTCTGCAATCCCCAGCTGGTCAAATACCTCCATCAGGGGCCTGCAAACCATCTGCACCGGGGTTTTCGTTCCAATCAGAATGACACCGGGAACCGTCTCAATCACCAGGTTGCCGTCCGTTGGGATCCCCGCCGCCGATAAAAGCACCCTCGGAATGGAAAGTACGCCGCCTTCCCCCGGATCCACGGTGTTTGCCCCCTTTTTTTCTTCTGTTTTCATAGCACCTCTCTTTCCGGGCTGACTTCTGCCCGAATCTCATAATGGTCGGTTTCCCCGTCTCCCCATATGCCAAACAGATCCAGCTGTCTTGGTCGTAACCGTTCCCGCTCGCCTGGATCATAGTTAGTAATGATGACTTCCGGGAACTCGCAGCCTCCCTCATACCGCTGGGCCAGGTTATTGATACGGGTAACAGCTGTAATAAAATATCCATCATACAGATCCCGGATAAACGCACAGTCATTGTAGCTGACCATCCACTTGCCCTTACACTCTGCAAGGGTATCCCGGAGCCGTTTGTGATCTTCCTTCCGAAACACCACCGCATAGTGTCCTTCCGTTTCGTAGTAAGGCGGATCGCAATAAAAAAAGGCACTGTCCCGGTCATACTGCCGAATCAATGCCTCAAAGTCTTTATTTTCTATTACGGTATCTGCCAGCCTGCGGGATGCCTGCCAGATGGTGTCAAAGCAATTTCTCACATCAAAGGGACGGCAGCCAAAGGAGGTGCAGCCGCTTCCATAACTGTAACGGATCAGCTTAAAAAATGCAGCCGCCCGTTTTACATCGGTTACCTCTGCATTTTCAAGCAGGATTGCTTTCAGCTCCTCATAATCCAGCGGCATCAGATGCTTCTCTGCCAGTTTTAACTCCTCTCCTAAAAAGCGAGTATCTGGTTCCTGCTTGTCGATAAAGTTACGGATGATAGTAAATTCATCCCTGCTGTTTAAAGGCAAAAATCCCAGTTCCTTTAAGAAAGCCCCTGTACGGTTCTTCACGCAATAAAACAGATTTGCCAGATTTGAATTATAGTCATTGTAGATCTCCATGCACCGTTCATCCGGCGGCTTCCCAAAAAGAACCCAGCCTCCGCCGCCAAACACTTCAATGTAGCGGTCAAAATTTGCAGGGAACATGGTATAGGTCAGGCTGCGGAGTGCTTTCTTCCCGCCAACCCATGAAATAAAACTGTTCATGTCGCATCACCTCTCCTTCCAGTGGTAGTATATTCATGGCTGCATGGTCATTTCTCCGTCTGATGGCTGTGGTTCTAATCGTGCCTCCAATTGTTCGGCTGTTTCTTTCCGGAATTCCGAAAGGCTCATGTCCTCTCCAAGATATCCCCAGTCCTCCGGATAATAGCTTCCTGACTCATCCAGTGGAAACGGTGTTTTGCTTAATATCGTTCCCCAATGGTTTACCAGCACAAACGGCTTGATCTGTGCCATACTTCCGTCAAGGTTATCAGAATCTCTGACATCATAGCAAAAAATCCCTTCCGGAACCGTATCCCGGTCAAGCCGCATATTGGTAAACAGCACAACATTATGATCAATCTCCGCCAGTTCATACTTCTGTGTATTGGCATCCAATCCTTTCATTTACATTCCTCCCATCTGCATGGATTCTGTCTGACTGTATTTTGATACGAACGAGTTCTCGTTGCGTAAGATCATACCGTATGCGGTCTGGATATGTCCGGCTTGCTGCATCTGCCGCTCACCATATCCCATAAAATCGAACATGGCAAAAGCCGGATCGTTTGGATCGATTCCAGCTTCTCTGAAAATATATTCCGCATATGCCGCAGGGGAGTACATCTTGGGATCAAAATCATAACAGTCCAGATTTTCTGCAACATCCAATGCAAAATCAATTTCATTGCGGATTTCCAACTCCAATGCCGCCTTGAATTTTGCCAGAGTCCTTTGATCCGGAAACGCCTGTATTTTCTGCGCCAGAGCATTGAGCTTTTCCACATCCTCATCACCGGCAAGGGGATAGGGAAAAGCGGTGCTGATACTGCCCGCTATCAGGCAGTTATCAAAAGAGTGTTCGCCCAGCTGTTTCAGCACACTCTGCATTTCCTGCTCTGTTGCAGGCAGTTCCAGCCATATGCCGGCTTCATCCGGCTTGTCAAGACTGCTCAACAGAACAGCTATCACGCCTTTGGGCATATCAGGAATATCCGGCAAATGAATTCCGTCATACCATTCCTGATGCGGCATACGGTTTGGGAATATATATCCGGCTTCTGTATAAGTTCCCATATCCGAACGCCGCATTTCCTGCCCGACTTTTTCTTCATCCAATAAATCCAGCACATCTTCCGGTAACCCGCTGATTGTATCTAACAGGTCATTTTCCAGTGCAACATTTCCCAAAGTCCTGTCATCCACAACACCGGGACGGTATTCATAGCAGCCCAGATTGTGCGCCAGGTTAATGAGTTCTTTCATTGTAACCGGTGTATCGATATCTTCTTCCTGACGCAGCTGAACCGCACCTGCCAAAGTTTCAATCTGGAATTGATCCATCCGGCTGATCTGATACGCCAACAGGTTTACTTCTTCAAGGGACAAATCGTCCATATCGTTTATGATCTGCTCTAAAAATTCCGGCCATCCGCTGTCACAGTCCACGATGTACTCCGAGCCTGTTTGAATCTGTGCACGATATTTTGCATCTGCTATGGCACTCTCTGTTGCCGGCAGAGAAAGGGTGATACCGCCATAATATCTGTTTTTTAGCAGACTCTTATTGGCAAGATACACTTCCGGTATTCTCATCTACATCCCTCCCATCTGCATACCCGATTCCTGTTCCAACCCCTTTAGCTGTTCTTCCGTAGCAATAAAAAAATTATTTCCTGAATTCCAGAAGCTGACATACAGCTCTCCCTCCGGGGTTTGGATTGGGTGCTGTTCAAAGCCCTCACCCCAACCGTCGCTTTCCTGACCACGCCAATACTCTTTGACTGCTTCCAACTCTTTTTCAGAAAGACTTCCATAGCTCTGTACTTCCAGAACACCCCATAGTTCGCCATGCCAGCTTTCTACGGTTGGATTCATGCAGCGGATTTTTCTTGCCAACAATTGGTTATCTAAGTAAGCAGCCAAACCGCGATCCCCTTCACTTTCCATATACTCTTTCAGGATTTGTTTCTGAATTTGATCTTCATAGCTGCATAATTCTGCCGGACTGACTTCCTCAGACTCATTGGAAATATCTCCCCAGTCATCTCTGGAATAAATCTCGGCGGTCAGAGGACTGAACAAACGAGTCTGCTCCATGTACTCCGGAAGCTGACAAATTGGGCAGTCTTGTCGGACTACAAAACCGTATACGGTTTGTACTGCTCCATCTCGGTCCATTCGTTCTTCTCCAAATCCTTCTAAATCCGTATAATCCTCTAACTGAGGATCAATATAGATGTTTTCTTTTTCCATCAAAAAATCGGCATAATCTTTGGCTGTTTGGACATCTTCCGGAAGGATTTCATATTGCTCCAGATTCTTTGTAATTTCCATAACGGATTCCATCGTATCAGGCATCTCTGCACACAATGCAGCCTTTAACTTTTCCAATTTAGATTCGAAATCTGTAATCTGCATTTTTTGAATCTGATAAGAAAAAGCATTCAAATCTTCTATCCGATAGGAAACCGGCAAAAAATTTTCCAGCAAGGCTTTCGGGCTGTGAAGGCTTATGATACTTGCCGCATTCAAATCATTCACCTGCAGGTTTTCTCTTGCCAGTTCCAACATTTCTTCCGAAGCCGGCAAAGACAGGGAGTAGGTGTTGGGATGGGTATCCGCATAGGCAGAAGTATATAGACGCAGTTGAAAAACAGCATCCCGGTCGTAATCCGGTTCCGGAAGAGAATGCCCCTCATAGATGATCTGCAGTGCCTCTCCTGTACGCATAACATAGCCGGATTCACTAAAGTTCCCGGCATGGCTGTCCTGATACGCCTGCCCGATCTGTTCTTCATTCAGAAGCATTACAAATGCTTTGGATAGCTCCTGTTCTCTTTCGATCACTGCCCGGCCCAACTGCTTCGTATCCTGAACGCCTTCCCAGAGCCGGAACTTATCCAGATTACAGGATAAGTTCACAATCTCCATAATGGACAGCGGTTTTTCGATGTTTAAGGCTGCAGTAAAGATATCTTTTTCTTGGTTGGTCAATCCCTCAATCCTGCGGTTCAAAAAATCCAGTTCATAACGACTTTTCTCGGTATCAAAAAATTTCCCTTTTAAATGTACGTGGAGATCATTTACAGAAGTTTCTGCAGCCGCAATCTCCAGAGGAGCATCCCCAAGTACAGAGAAGAGATGCTGAACTGTTTGATAGCTTGCAGGAAAGTTAAGCCATGCTCCTGCATCTGTTTGTGGATTCCTTAAATATACATTCAGCATCGTTTACTCCTTTCCGCACTCAACACACCGCATCCATAACGGCGAATCAAAAATGCTGTGATAATCAGTTCAAATGTCATATCACCAACCAGTTCCGGATCAACCAATTCAGACAGACTGATGTGTTTGGTTCCCTGATATAAATCCTTTGCAGTATGGAACAGCACATACCCATTCAAATCCACGCCGTGAATGTGAATCTTTTGAAAATGGATGATATCCGGTTCGATTGCGGATATTGCTTTTCCCCACAGGAATCGGTCTGCAGACAAAAGATATAATGCGGCACACATGGCATCTTCTTCTGCTGTCCGGATATGACGCTCCCATAAAGGTTCAAACCGTTCTCTGTGACCGGCAAGGAAAAAGCAGGGATGCGACTGCACTGACAGCCGGGCCACACGGCTCACAAACGTGCTGACGCTTACCTCTGCTGTCAACCTTTCCAACAGTTCTTCAAGTGGCACACAGCCTGCCACAAGCCGTTCACGCAGGCAGATACAGCCATCCGCTTTTTCACATTTTCTTTTTCTGCTTTTGTAGGCACATAAGCGGCAGTCACAATCCGCCGCGCTGTACCGGAAGCGGCTTACCGTCAATCCGCTTCCCCGCGGATGAAAACCGGGGATGCGCTGCATTTCCAGTTCTATCCCTGCGTATGGGGTGTCACTCATAAATCTTGCGGTCATAATATTCTCACTCCTTGTTTTTGAAATTTTTATTGAAATGTCATTCCGCCTCTTTCCTGCGTCGGTGTTTCCGATTGCTCTAAGGCCGCAGCCGCTTCTTCCTTTGAATGGAATAATCTTTGCGGAGAAGCTCGATAAAAAAGCCCGGTATGGCTGCGTACCCCGAAATACCTCCCGTCATAATTCTCCACGGTATATTCACAGGTGCTTTTCTTGGCTTTATTGGTGATCATCACGCAAGTATCACCTTTGTTCCATCCATATGGAAAATCGGAAACCTGCTCTTGCTGTCTTGTTTTCATAATTCTCTGCCATCCTTTCTTCTTACCAAAAATGTGCAATAAAAAAGACCGGTCATCCTGAGTTTCCGACTGACCGATCCTGTTGTTTGCTATTTTAAGAAAAATCCATTTTCATACCTTCTTCCGGCTCTGAGGATGTGATATTCACATAATCGGCAATAATCATCAGCGCTTCCTCATAGCTGTGACATTCTCCGCCTGTGATTCTCTGCCGCATTTTTTCCGCCTGCTCATACATTCCATTTTCTTTCAGAGTTCGGGATACGATTCCCATTAGATTAAAAATATTTCCATCTTCACCAATGAGCGGGCAATCCGGTTTTGCCTGCTGCTCCTTTGCAAAACCGCCCAGTTTGTTTTCCACATAATCGGAGAGCCATGTCCCTCCGAATTGCTCATGGCTTTGGATTCTCCAGACAGCAAGTTTTCCCATATCCAGTTTGTGTTCGCCAAAAACAAACAACAGATTCGTAAGCCCTTCATGCTGAAAAACTGCCACATCGTCCAGCGGCTTTTCGTCTAAAAGAATCCCCTGCTTCCTGAGAATTCCATTGATCCCATCTACCCATTCCTGAAGGTCACCGCCGCAGCCTTGCAGGATCAACCCCTCTTGATGACTCATATTTTTTAATTCTTCCGTTGTAATCGTTTTCATACCAGGCTCCTTTCCTTATGTGCGATTTTGAATCTGAACACAAAAAAAGACCGGTCTCACTCATCCAAAACGGATCGAATGTTTTCCGGTCAAACTTCTGATATGCCCATAAAACAGGCATATATAAAAGAGAGGGCAGGCAGGTTTCTCATCTACTCGTCCTCTGATTTTTCTGTTTTCATCTGTCTAAAACCCGATGTCATCTGTGAAAAGGGCAAAAAATAAGGGGCAAAAACGCTCGTTTTTTGCCCCATTTTTTGCTG
Source organism: Clostridium sp. AF32-7AC (assembly GCF_003477925.1). Classification (NCBI taxonomy): domain Bacteria; kingdom Bacillati; phylum Bacillota; class Clostridia; order Eubacteriales; family Clostridiaceae; genus Clostridium; species Clostridium sp. AF32-7AC. The sequence goes on along the minus strand of NZ_QUEG01000001.1, from coordinate 112,916 downwards.
ATTTTTCTCGAAAAACCACAACATCTTGTGGTTAATAGGTGTTATTCCTTGTCGCTACCACAATACGTCATCATTATCACCGTCTCCACATGCCCCGTCCACCCAAACAAATCCACCGGCCATGCTTCTTTCGCCCGATAACCATGCTTTGCGAATACTTTCAAATCGCGTGCCAATGTATCCGGACCGCAGGAGATGTATACCACCCGTTTCGGCTGCATAAGTGCTACCGAATCGATAAATTCCTCGGTACTTCCGCTTCTCGGCGGGTCCATAAATACCACATCTGCACTCTCGCCTCTGGCTGCCATATGAGACATGAACCGTCCGGCGTCATTGCAGAAGAACTGTGCATTGGTGATGCCGTTCTTCTTCGCATTCTGCACTGCATCCCGCACTGCATCCTGATTTAACTCTACGCCGATAACTTTGCCCGCGTGTTTGCTGGCAATGAGACCGATCGTACCAATACCGCAATAAGCATCCAGTACCGTCTCCTTGCCTGTAAGTCCTGCCAGTTCCATCGCTTTTCCGTACAGCTTCTCAGTCTGAACTGAGTTAATCTGATAGAAGGAACGGGACGAAATACGGAACCGGAGTCCGCAGAGTTCATCTTCGATATATCCTTTTCCATACAGTACATGTTCTTTGTCCCCCAGTACCATACTGGTGCTTCTGCCGTTGATATTCTGGACAATCGTAGTAATTTCCGGGTGCTTTTCACGAAGCGCCTTGACGAAATTGTTCTTCGACGGGAATACCGGAGATGCTGTCACCAAAACAACCAGAATCTCGCCGGTTGTGAAGCCGCGGCGAATCAATACATGACGCAGCAGACCGTATCCGGTGTCCTCATCAAAAACACGAATCTTGAACGAACGAAGCATACTCCGGATCGTCACGATGATCTCGTCTGCTTTCTGATCCTCAATCTGACAGGAATCCACCGGAAGAATCCGATGTGTCCCCTCTTTGTAAATGCCAGAAATCGGATTGTTTTTCCGATCCAATCCAAATACCGCATGAACTTTATTGCGGTAATGATACGGCTCTTCCATTCCAATGATCGGACGAACCGGACAGACACCGCCCAGCAGTTCTTCCATGCGCTTCTGTTTTTCTTTTAACTGCTGATCATAGGTTAAATGGAGATACTGACAGCCACCGCACTCACGGTAAATCGGACATTTTGTTTTTCCACGCTGTCCACCACGAACCGTTTTCTGACCGTCTTTTTCCCCTACATTTCGTTTCCTGTCCCCATGTGTGCCCCATTTATCCTCAACTCCAGACACTTTACGGGCAGATTTTCCCTGTTTTTCCCCATTGACTCCCACTTTTGCACTATTCTTGGAAAATCCAGTTGTTTTCTCCCCCCGGCCAAACGATTTCTTTCCTTCCGTTCTTTTTCCATCAGAACCATTCCCTGCCGTCTTCTTCCATCCTGTTTCTTTCATTTTTTCTCACACTTTCTTTCTTCGCTTATCTTCTACGCCTCTCCCAACTCTGCTTCCGTCTTCACGCCCTTAAAATTCTTCTTCCAACGTTCTTTCTTAAAATGCACCGCGTAAATGAGTCCGCGCACGCATTCATCAGCTGCCATTGCAATCCAGACGCCTTCCAGCCCCCAGCCGAGCTTGCTGCCGAGCAACCAGGAGCCGGCGGCAGCTACGACCCACTGGAAGGTGATTCCGACCGTGGTCGGGGTCAGGACATCGCCGACCGCAATCAGGCATTTGGTCATAACAATGTTGACCGCGCGCCCGATCTCCAGCACAATCTCAATCACCAGAATCCGCCGTCCAAGCGCAATGATCTCCGGGTTGTCTGTGAAAATCAGGAAAATGTATTTGCCTCCCAGGCACATAAGCACCGCCATACCGACACATGCCGCAATCGCAACCTTCAGTGTCGCATTCACTCGTTTCTGTATATCATTCAGACGGCGCGCGCCGATCAGGTAACCCAGCACAATCTGGGTTGCCGTCGCGATCGCCATCGCATAGACATAATCAATATTGGCAAAAATCGTACAATATCCCTTGGTTACAGTAACCAGCGTGCCAAAGGAATTAACAATTCCCAGAATAATCATCTGGGAGAGATTGTATGAAAAACTTTCGACCCCTGTCGGAATTGCCAACAGGCAGAGATTTTTTAAAATCTGCACCGGAAATGGACGCAGATAACTCATTCCCATTTTGACGCGGCGGCTCTTGAAAAACATTCCGATCATCAATGCCAGACCAACTAACTTACTGATATCCGTCGAGATCGCCGCCCCGACCGCCCCAAGCTGCGGCATTCCGAACCAACCGTTGATTAAAATCGCATTTCCCACAATATTCATGGCATTCATGATAACTGATATAATCATGACTTCCTTTACCATGGCAAATGCGCGGATCATCGCTGAGAAGGTCAGATAAAGTCCCTGCACCAGAATAAATGCGCCGACAATCAGCAGATACAGCGACGCCTCATCAAAAACCTCCTCCGGCACATGGATCGCCCGGTAAAGCGGCGTGTGCCCGGCAAAAACCAGAATCGTTGCCGCAAGACTGACGCCGCCGATCAGCACGAGCGAGACCATGCAGGTCCGGGATGCATTTTTTTCATCCTGCGCGCCCAGATACTGGGACAAAATCACGGTAACCGCCGTCGATGCCATGCTCAGCACGATAATCACCAGGTTCATGATCTGGTTCGCATTGACAATCGCCGCCACCGAGGGCTGCGACACCCGGCTTACCATCATCTGATCGACGTTTCCGACCAAAAGCTGCAGTAACAGCTCCACGAAGATCGGCAGCGACATCAGAAATAAATTCCGGTTCGTATTCATTTTGTCAATATCATTTTGATATTTCATATTTTCCCCTTACTTGTAATAATAGCAAAACAGCACATACAGCCGTCCAAACACTCTCGTATTCGCCCGGCTGCATGTGCCATTTTACACGATACTATATTGAATTGCAAGTGGAAGTCATTCTTTTTCCCTTACAAAAGTCCCCTCATTTTTAAATAATCCTTAATCAACTGAACCGCCCCGTCCACACCAATCTGCGTCGTATTGATCAAAAGGTCGTAATTCTCCGGTTTCTCCCAGTCGCGCCCCGCATAATAACGATTATAATCGCGGCGTTCCCGGTCGATCCGGTGGATATTTTTGAGGACATCTTTGTCCGCGTAGAGATTCCGCTCACGCACGCGCTCCTCGCGCACCTTGATATCCGCGTAGAGGAACACGCGAATCAGTCCCTCGGTGCCGTCCAGCACATAATCCGCGCAGCGGCCGATGATGACGCAGGATTCCTCCGCCGCCAGCTTCCGGATCACTTCCGACTGGAAGCGGAACAGATTGTCGGCTGAAATGAGATCGGAACCGAACGACGGTGCGCCCTTTTCCGGCGTCAATGTATTGATAATCTTGTATAAAAGCCGGTTGCCCGCCTTCTCGTCTGCCAGATGGAAATAGCTCTCTTTGATACCGCTCTCATCTGAGTTCATACGGAGAATGTTCTTATCATAAAAACTGATCCCCAGATCTTCCGCCAACTTTTTGCCCGTATCCGCACCGCCGCTTCCATACTGCCTCGCAATCGTGATGATAATTTTTTTCTTCTCTGACATACCAAACCCCTCCCTTTATCTACAAGAAAATGCATGTTGCTTTCTATCTTCAGCATACCATAATGAGGGGATTTTTTCCATTCATTTTTACAAAAAGCGCAGCAAAAATCAATCAAATAAGTTATTCTATTCTTATTTTCAGATAGTGCCTGTTTTCAGCTTTTTTCCCCTACTTCACCTCCCTCTCATATAAAAGCACCGTCGGAAATCCCGCCTTCCGCAGTTCCCGTTCCATCCGCACAGCGTTGTCGAGATTTTTAAACGCACCGACCCGAAGCTTGAAATACGTCCCATCGTACACCAGAAATGCAGGGAATCCCATACGGCGCAGTTCTTCTAACTGCTGCTCTGCCAGCGATCGGATGCGGTACGCCCCCGTCTGGATCTGGTAATAATAGTCGCTCTCTTCCACCGGACGGCGATCCATGTCGTCATCGATTACATTTAGAATCCCAGATGCAACCGCCGCCGCAATTTCGTCAAACTGCGCGTCAAACCGCTTGTTATCCTCCGGATTGTCGATAAATCCGACTTCAACCAGAACCGCCGGCATCTGCGTTTTCCGCAGCACAATCAAATCCGGGCGCTCGATCACGCCGAGATCCACATATCCGGTGCGCGCCAGCTCTCTCTGGATTGAATCCGCCAGCTGTTCTGATTCCCTGCCTGTCTTGTACACCAGCGTCATGACGCCCGAACCTTTTCCCGGCTCACTCGCCGCATTGCGGTGCAGGGAAACAAAATAGTCCGCCTCCGCCTCATTCCCCATCTCTGCTTTCTGGTAAGGCGTGTCATAGACGTCCGTCGTCCGCGTATAGACGGCATTCACCCCATTTTCCTCGAGAATCCGCCCTACTGCCAACGCCAGACGCAGGGTATCGTCCTTTTCCATCCGATCCTCAAATACTGCTCCCGGATCTTTCGTTCCGCCGTGCCCGGCATCTATCATCACTTTCTTTTTTTCTTCCAAAAGAAAAGACTCCTCTCACATATCGTTGTACTACTACCATATGTGAAAGAAGTCCCAAAGTTTCCTGTTTAATTATTCCTCATACTCCCCGCTAAACACTTCCACCGCCGGTCCAGTCATGAACACGCGGTTTTTCTCGCGGTCCCAGCGGATCTGCAGGCAGCCGCCCAACAGCTCGACCTCAACCTCATCCTCCGTATGTCCTGCCAGAATAGATGCAACGGCAACCGCGCAGGCACCCGTTCCACATGCCATCGTTTCGCCGGATCCGCGCTCCCAGACACGCATTTTTACGTGTGTGCGGTCAATGACCTTGACAAACTCGGTGTTGGTACGATCCGGGAAACGCTTATGGAACTCGAATTTCGGTCCGATCGTCTCCAGTTCCAGGGAATCAATCTCATCCATAAACAGAACGGCGTGCGGATTTCCCATGGAAATTCCGGTAAATTCGTACCCCGTTCCATCTACCTCGATCTTCTCCGGAAGCTCGGAAGTCTGCTCCGGCTCGCCCATATCGACGGTGACCGCCGTTACTTTGCCATTTTCGACCTTCATATCCAGATATTTAATCCCGGACAATGTCTCAACAAAAATCTGCGGCTTGTCCACAATATGGTGGTCATACGCATATTTTCCCACACAGCGGATGCCGTTGCCGCACATCGCGCCTCGGGAACCGTCCAGATTGTACATATCCATGCGGCAGTCTGCCACCTCGGATGGGGTAATCAGAATCAATCCGTCGGAACCAATTCCAAAATGGCGGTCACTGACGGCAATCGCCAGCTTCTCCGGATCGTTTACCGTTTCTTCAAAACAGTTGACATAGACATAATCATTGCCCAGTCCCTGCATTTTTGTAAATTTCATCGTTTTTGCTGCTCCTTCTGCCTTTTTGATCCTATTGTAAAGGATCTTACGCCATTTTGTAAAGACTGATTACCATTTGTGCCGCCTCAATAAGGCTGACCTGGCTGTCCATGCTGCATTTCTGCAGATATTTGTGCGCCTCCGGCTCCGTCATCCGGTTCCGCTCCATCAAAATAGCCTTTGCGGTGTCGATCGCTTTCTGATCCTCTTCCCTGCGCTTCTGCGGCGGCTGGCGACGCATCCGCCGTCTTTTTTCCGTCTGTGACTGCTCAATCATGCGGACCGTCGAAACTAAATCTCCCATTTTAAACGGTGCCGGCAGGCAGACAATCCTTCCCATCGCTTCGCCGCTCCACCGGCTCGGGGAAGCAATGAGAAGCAAATCAAATCCCGGCGGCAGCTGGTCGGCAAGCTGCCGGCAGGTCATATCACCAAACCGGTAGCCGCTCACCACAATCCCGCTTCGCAAATCATCGGTTGACGCTAAAACCTGCGCGCCCGATGTGCAGGAGGCTGTGACCTGTATTCCATGTTTTACGAGTATATTTCTAATATTTCGTCCGTCCTGCGGCTTCGAAAATGCTACTATGATGTTTCCCACGTGGTCTCACCTCACTGCGATTTCGTACCCCCTAACAACGATACAGATATTCCGCTGTCTCCCAATCCGTCACATAGGCACAGAAGCGTTCCCACTCCTCTTTCTTGCCCTCGCCGTACATCCGGCAGAACTTTTCCCCAAATACACGGTGTGCAAATTCATTCTGATCCAGCTTCTGGAGCAATATCCCCAATGTCTCCGGGAACCGCGGCGCATTCTCATCGCCCGCTTCTTCATCCAGCACCAGCGCCTTCTCGATTCCTTCCAGTCCTGCTGCCAGGATCGCCGTCAGCGCCAGATACGGATTCGCAGACGGATCCGGGAACTGCACTTCCACGGAAATACGTCCGTTCCGGTCTTCCTTCACATGAACTGCCTTTTCACTTCCTTTTTCCCACACAGCCGCCGGGAACTCCGGCTGGAACACCGTGCTCCGCTCTGCCGCCAGACGTTTGTATGAATTGACGGTCGGATTCGTGAAAATCATCATATCGCTCAGATTTTTAAGCACGCCTGCCGCAAACTGCTTCGCCTGCGCCATCGCCTCGGCGCCCCGTCTGGAAGAGATCGACACGCCCACATGAAGCCCCGATCCGTCGCCGCTCATGTTTGGCTTCGGCATAAAAGTCGCATGCAGACCATGGCGTTTCGCAATCCGTTTGACCGCCGCCTTGAACGTCTGTAAATAATCTGCTGCCTCAATGCCCCGGCGCGCCGGAAGGACGAAGCTGTGCTGTCCGGCAGTCAGACCATGATGCGTGCTCTCGACCGCAAATCCTGCTTCCTCCAGGCTCAGAACCATGTCCCGGCGGACGCCCTCTGCCAAATCGATCGGTCCCGCGTCATAATACCCGGCAACCTCATGCGTCACCGTCGTCGGTCTCCCATCATCATCCGTGTGAAACAGATAAAACTCACACTGGAAATCAAAATCAAAGTCCAGTCCCATCTTCTCGGCACGTTTTACCGTTTCCTGTAAAATATGACGCGAATCCGTCCAGGACGGCGTCCCATCCGCATTGCAGACCTGGCAGATCACGCGCGCTACATTTTCCTGCCCGGAATCCCACGGAAGAACCTGATACGTTGATGCATCCGGCTTCAAGTACAATTCCACACTCTCGCTCTGGTCCGTCAGATACTCCGGCGCCGCCGCGCCCTCGATCCCAGCTTTCTGTAAGCCGCCGAGCGCAAACCGGTTGATTGCATACCCCTCTTTCATCGCTTTTTCCGCCTGCCCCCGCGTCATCTGGACCATTTTGCACTGTCCAAAAATATCGGTAAACTGCAGCTTTACCAAATCAACATCTTCATCAAAAAAAGGTTCGGATCGGTTCGTATTCTCTCCCATCGCCATTTCCTCCTATAAAAAACGAGGCAGCTGTCTCTGTTTCCAGTCAGCCCCCTCGCCCTCTTTTCATATACGCCCAAAATTTTCCTGCCTATACAGCCCCAAAAATTTCAAGCATACGTTTATGATCGTTTTGCTGTGTGAGAATGCCCCTGTCATTCTTTTCACAATTTTTATAAATAAAATATAGCAGTCCGATATTTTTCTGTCAAATACTTTTTTATTTAATCCGCAGCTGTTCGCTCAATTCATTTCCCAACTGGATATGTCCCACATAGCCGACCTCGCCGACCATGTAAACCATGCCGTCCTCCTTGATTTCCACTTCCAGCGTGCCACCCGGCATATGGACGTACATATGCGGATCGGCAAGTCCCAGGCGGTATGCCGCACTCGCCGCCGCGCAGGCGCAGCTTCCGGACGCCAGCGTATATCCAACGCCTCTCTCATAGATCTCGATCTGGATATTCGTCCGGTCAAGGACATTTAAAATCTGCGTATTGACCTTTTCCGGGAAATATTCGGATGTTTCCGAATGCTCGCCGATCCGGCACACCATTTCCTTCGAAATCTCATTCATCCAGATAACACAGTGCGGATTTCCCATTGAAAGACAAGTCGTGACATACGGAATCTTTCCAAATACCATCGTCTGGTTTACCATCTCCCGCCGCTCGCCGGTCACCGGAATCTCATCGCTCCAGAACGTCGGATGTCCCATCGAAATTTTCACACGGGTCGCATCCTCGTTGAGATAAAAGACTGTCTCCTCGCCTCCCAGCGTTTTCCAGGAGATCGTCGTTTTCTGCACATATCCCGCGTCCCGCAGATATTTTGCAAAAATACCCATGCCGTTGCCGCTCTTCTCCGCCTCGCTGCCGTCCGCGTTGTAGATGCGTACATAAAAATCATTCTCCCCCAGATATGGGCCCGCCAGAATGCCATCCGCGCCGATGCCAAAATGACGGCTGCACATCTTCTTGATATTCTCCGCATTCAATTCCAAATCATTCTTATTTGGATCAAACACCAGGTAATCATTTCCCATACAGTGATATTTTTCAAGCACAACCTGTTTCATCGCGATACCTCCTGCCCCTTTTAATCAATACCATAAAAATCTTTCATCGTAACTGTTCAGTACCTTCACAGTCACGCGCAAAAATCCATTAAAATTGCCTACGGCAATGGGATTTTTGCCTGCTGACCCATGTTTTCGTACGGTCAGCGCAGTAAATGCGCAGACCTACTGAACAGTTACCTTTCATCAATGATTTCTATTCTACTTCCGTTCTCGAAATCACTTTATCATGCATATCCATTTATATTTTGAATATGTCTGCATTTTCATAATATTCCATCTATGCTTTCTTTAATTTCAATTTTAAGAAAATATAGCAGCTTTTAATAGAAGAATCATGCTTTAAATATTGCATATAATGCTATATAATATGAACTAAGAAATGAAATATCTGTGTTTCAAAACATATTTATCTCAGAGGAAAACAACAAACTCAATGCATTTATACAAGATATAATTTCCCGCAACAATCAACCTGCAATACACTCAAAAAAGGAGTCCCCTTATGTCAGAAAATACCACCCACGAATCCCCCGCCTACGAAAAACGCGGCTACCTCAACCACGAATTCCGCCTCTTCCACCTGCGCGGGCAGATGGATACACCGGTTGCCTACCACTATCATGATTTCCACAAAGTCCTGATCCTGTTAAATGGCGAAGCAGACTACATCGTGGAAGGCCGTTCCTACCACCTCCGTCCGCTCGACATCGTCCTCGTCGGCGCGCACTGCCTGCACAAGCCGGTCGTGCCATACAAAAGCCGATATGAGCGCATCATCCTCTACCTGTCGCCGGAATGCCTGGATGCATTCTCCTGTGCTGACTGTGCGCTCGACCTCTGTTTCCAGCTTGCCAGAGAACAGCAGTCCGATGTTCTGCGCCTCGGTTCCCTTACCATGACGCCGCTCTTAGAGGCGCTGTCAAGACTGGAAAATGCCTATCAGGCAGGTGGTACAAATGACAATGGCACAGACAATGCTAACTTTGAATCCCTTGGTGGCAGCAGTTATGGATCCGAGCTTCTTCTGCGTTTATTATTCCTGGAATTTATGGTACACCTTGATCGCGCCGCCTCCGAAAACCATCGGGAATACGTTCCGACCTCCCCTTCCGGCGAAAAAATCCTGGAACTCATGCGCTACCTCTCTGAACACCCAGAAGAAGACCACACCATCGACCAGCTCGCCGCCCGCTTTTACATGAGCAAATACCACATGATGCGCCTCTTCCGCCAGGAAACCGGCTACACCATTACCGAATACCTGACTGAAAAACGCCTCCAAAACGCAAACGAGCTCCTGCGCCGGGGCACCCCCGTCACAGAAGCCTGCTATCAATCCGGATTCCGCAATTATGCTGCGTTCCTCCGGGCATATAAGAAAAAATATCGCGATACGCCGCATAATTTATCCAGATTAAATTACCAAGAAAATTTTACTATATAATAAGGAAACTTCCCCCTATTCTTCCCTCCGGAATTTCTGAATCGACTCCATCAGCATTCTGAAATTCCGGATCATCGAATCAAACGCCCCATATTTATAAAAATTGATAAAGACAAGCCCCACCGGCACCGCCAGAATCATGCCTGTCAGCCCGCGCAGCTTAAATCCCAGATACAAAAGAAACAGCGTCATCAGAGGCGGCAATCCCATCGACTCCCCGACGATCTTCGGCTGGATGATCTGACGGACGACCTGCGTCAGGATGTAGAGCAGGATAAGCCCGGTCGCATACGCATACTCCCCCGCAAACAGTTTCACAACCGCCCATGGGAACAGCACCGTTCCCGTTCCAAAGATCGGCAGAAAATCCAGAATCGCCGTCAAAAACGCCAACAGGACACCGTAGCGGACACCCAGCACCAAAAATCCTGCCGCGAGAATCAGCGCCACCACACACATGATACGGAATTGTGCCAGAAAATATCCACCAATCAGTCCCTTTGCGTCCCGTTTCATATACTCGATATAGCGGAATACAAATGCCGGAAGATGCTCTTTCAGCCACCGCATGATGGACTCCCGGTCCGCCAGAAACAGGTACGAAGACAGGATAATAATGACCATATTTACCAGAAGATTCGGAATACTCTTCGCCACATGTCCGGCGATCTGCACGGTCGGTTCCGCCGCCCGCGATACCAGTTTTCCAAACAGACCATCCAGATTATCCGAAAATGCCAGCAGCGGCGGTTGTAAATTCTGCGGAAAATATTCTGCAAGCTTGCGCCCATTCTGCAATGCATTCTCGATCTCAGCGATCACACTCTGATATATTTCCGGTGCATCCGCCAGAAAACTTCCCATTTCCCGGTAAACCAGAAGACCCGCCCCGTAAAAAAGACCGATCACAATCGCCAGCGCCGCAATAATGATCAGCATCGAGCCGTGGCGCCGCACCAGCTTCACGCGCCGTTCCAGAAACCGCACCAGCGGATTTGCTAAAAGTGCCAGAATCCATCCGACCACAAACGGCATGAAAAAATGCAGAAGTCTGGGACCTAAAAAGATGACCAGACATAAACCAAGGAGCGGAATCACAATATTCAGAATCATTCTAAAACATCGTTTCATCTCATCCTTTTCCTTTCCAAGACGATGATACAATTTCGCTATACCAGATTATAGTGTTCCGCAATCTTTCTGAATGCCGGAAGCGATCTCTCGATCTGTCCATATGATACGCAGTATGCAATGCGCACATAACCTGGGCAAGCGAATGAACTTCCCGGTACTACCAGTACATTGTACTGTTTGCATACCTCACAGAATTCCTTCTCATTCTCCACTGGAGATTTCACAAACAGGTAGAACGCGCCCTCCGGCTTGATGCAGGAAAATCCGCACTCTTTCAATCCGTTGTAAAGCAGGTTACGGTTGCGGTCGTAAGCTTCCAGATTCACATTCGCATCTACGCAGCGCTTGATGACTCTCTGCATCAGGGATGGCGCATTGACACAGCCCAGAACACGGTTCGCAATCGTTGCCGCCTGGAATACGTTTGCGCTCTCATCCATCTCAGACGGGATTACCAGATAACCGATACGCTCGCCCGGAAGGGACAGAGACTTACTGTAAGAGTAGCAAACCACTGTATTGCGGTAATATTTTGTCACATACGGTACAACCGCGCCGTCGTAAGCCAGCTCACGATACGGCTCATCGGACAGAAGCACGATCGATGTACCAAATTCCTTCTGTTTCTTTTCCAGAATTGCTGCAATCTTCTGCAGTGTTTCCTCGGAATAAATAACGCCGGTCGGGTTGTTCGGGGTGTTGATGATCACTGCCTTGGTCTTTTCGTTGATCTTTTCCTCAAATTCAACGAGATTCGGCTGGAAATCCACCGTATTCGGAGATACAACCACCAGCTCGCCGTCATAGTTGCGGACATAGGAACCATACTCTACAAAGTATGGTGCAAAGGTAATGACCTGCTCTCCTGGATTTAACAGGGTCTTTAAAATGACATTCAAACCACTTGCCGCACCGACCGTCATCAGGATGTTGCCTGCGTGAAAGGAGGTGCCGAACCGGCGGTTTAACGACTGAGCGATCGTCTCACGCACATCTTCATAGCCTGCGTTGGACATATATCCGTGTACAAACAGGGAATCTTCTTCCTTTACGATATCCTGAATTGCCTGATTTACCTCTGCCGGAGCCGGTACGCTCGGATTTCCAAGGCTGAAATCAAACACATTCTCACGTCCATATTTCGCCGCCAGCTTATTGCCCTCTTCAAACATCATACGGATGGCGGAGTTATTTTTCATAAGCGGTATCATTTTTTCTGAAATCATTGGCTTGCCCTCTTTTCTGTAAAACTGATCAATGCGGCAATTCTATCTGTATACAAGCAGCACTTTAACTTACTGAATTGTCGTCTTTTTGTTATTATAGCAGATTTTATTTCACTTTTATATCTTAATCCATATATTTTTACCGCCCTGCAACCTTATGCGATACCAGAAATGTCACAACCGCTGTCACCGCGAAATAAAACCATGTGGACGGATTGCTGAACCAGGTTGTGAAAAACGATAAGAGCATGTAAAGTGCAAACTGTGCGTACAGAAGATAGGTAATCGGATTCTGCACCTGGCGCATCATCCGCATCAGCAGATACGCCGCCGCTCCTAATATGGCAGAAAAGATGAACACGCCAATTATGCCGAAATCGTAGTACGCATCATAAAACATCGTCAGCGTCGTCAGCTCTTCCTTCGTCACATAATACGGAAATGCCGTCAACGACGGAACCAGAAACTTGAGTCCCGTCAGCGTCCAGAACGGTGCCAGCATCTTCATGCCCCAGCTGTGCTTCACAAGTCCCTTGACCAGACAGTCGAAATTATCGTAATTGTTTGCAATATAGATATACGGCTGCGTCACAAAAATCGGCAGGTGCCGTTTCATCTCAAAAACCGTATTCAAGTAGGCAGTATCATGGCTGCGCGCGATCGTCAGCAGAATGTAGAGCACAATCAGCCCAGCCAGCGCAAAAACAACATAAATCGGATTCAGCTGGTGTTCCATCTGTATGTAGGTAATCAATGCCAGCAGTACCGCAAACAGAAGCTGGGAGCGCGACACGCACAGAAGCGGAATCGCCACCGCCGCTGCATCTGCCAGAAGCATACATACCAGCCGTCCCCGGCTGCGACCGCCCTCGATGCAAAAATAGATCACAGAGAGCGCCGGAACCAGCACACAGGACACCGTCAGATAATGAAGCCCGGTCACATGGAAATAGGAATAAGCATGCGGAACGCCCCGGAGCAGCAGCGGAATATAGCCCATATAGACCGCCTCGATCGCGAAACAGCCTGCCGATAGCGCCGCCAGCGCCACCGCGCAGAAAAAGACGGTTCCGGCATAAGATTCCAACCCCCGGCGCTGCACCGCGCCGGAATGACCGCCCACGCGGACGGACGCCTCACCGGAAAATGCTTCCAGATAATAAAAAGCCAGATAAAAGCCCGCAAACGCCGCCAAAAGTCCCAGCCACGTTCCCGCACTCCATGCCTGACTTAAATAACTAAGCTTCATACACGCCAGTCCCTGTCCACCTACAAAGGAAAGAGCGAAAATCCCCCGCAGATGCAGAAGATTTCCACTCCGGATATAGTCTGACGCATACAGATACACCGCCGCCGCCAGAAGCCCTGCGCCGGATAAAAGATAATGGCGGCCAAGCGCCAGAAGCAGCGAAGCCGCATAGCAAACCAAATAAACGATCATAGTTTCATCCTATCTGTACGTCTGTACACATTCTTTTACCGCACCGGTTTTCCCTACTCGCCCAGCCCGTCATCAACTATTTTCAGCATCGCCGACAGAGCTTCCTCCTCGTCTTTTCCATCACAGATAAACTCGATCTCATCACCGCTCTTGATGCACGCCCCAAGCACGCTCAGGACACTCTTTGCATTGGACACGGTGCCACGGAACTGGAACTGGACAGAACAATCGAATTTTACCGCCTCATTACACAGGATTCCCGCCGGTCTCAAATGCAGACCAGTCGGGTTTTTTAATTTAATTTTTGCTTTTACCATTGTTTAACTTCTTTCTCCTCATTTGTGGATGGCATACCATACTTTATGCAGCATTGCCGCTCTCTGCATCCACATTTTCTTTTGCCGAGCCTGCCCCGCTCTCCCGGTTGGAACTGCTCTGGCTGCCCATGTCTCCACGGTCACTCTCGGTGCTTTCCGTCGTCTGGGCACTGGAGCTTCCATGTTCGCTGACCCGCACTGTCACAGCCGGCGCCGACAGCATCTTATACGCGTCCCCCAGCTGGAACTGCGCCGCTGCCGTGTGCTCGCCCAGTCCCATGCCTGATACATCGACCCGGATATTCATCTTCGCCGCCGACAGGCTGCTTAAATCCTCCTCAAGTCCCTGTACCTTGACTTCCATCTTCGTATCTTCGACGGTATAGCTGTAGCTGCTGTTCTTTCCGTTTAGAGTCACATCCTCCGGTTTGACCGTAAAGGTCTTCTCTATCAACTTCTCGACCTGTAGTGTCACGTTGATCGTCGTGCTGTCCAGTCCCACGATCGTAAGCCCGGACGGCAGATAATCATCCAGATCGATCTCGCACTCCACATTCTTCGTCGCGCCCTGCACATTAAGGGACGGTCCCTGAATCGTGAGCGTGCTGACCGATGCCAGATCCGTCTTAAGCCCCGCCACAGACACCGACTTGATATCCGTCTTCGGACCCGTATAGCGGTATCCATCCGCCACTTCACCACTGACGTCAAAATCAAGCGGTACTTCTTTTACTTTCAGGATCTGCATCGTATAAGAGACATCTCCGCCAACCGTCTTGACAGAATCTCCCAAATCTGACAGCACATTTCCATTGGCGTCAAAATACTCCGGTGTTGCTGTTCCACCGACATCCGCCGCAGCACCGTCAATATTAAAACGGATACCCACGCTGCTGATCTGTCCGATCAGGGAGGTTGGTCCTTTGACCGTCACCTGAGATGGCACCATTGTCACCTCACCCGCCTCGTAACCCTCTGCCGCCTTGCCCTGAGGATACGCTTTCAGCGTAAATGCCTTGGTCTGCAGAGCCTCGGTCGTGATCTTGATGACCTCCGGGGACTTCACAACCGGCGTGGACTCCAGCAGTTCCTCATTGTTCACCACTTCCACTCGGATCGGGATCGCACCCGTCACATCATACATTTCCGATAAATCCGCATAGGCGTTGAAATCCGACGCCTTTACCTTATAATCATCCTTCGTCCGGATCTTGAAACTGATCGTCGCCGTTTTTTTGCCTACCACATCATAGGCAAGATCCGCCTGCTCCAGCACCTGATCGTTCGTGATCGTGACCGGAACCTCCCTCGTCGATACCTTGATCGGGTTCGCCACATTCACGACCGCCAGCCACACAAAGAAAGCACAGAACAGGGCAATCAGCTTGATCGCAAGATTATTCGTCAGCTTTTCTTTCATTTCTGCGTCTTCCCTTCCATATTCTGAAACGACCTGTGTTTTCCGTTTCCCGTTTTACCAGAACTGACAATATATCTCTCAGTTCATCTCCATCCTTGACACTCTTAAGCCGTCCGGACACAGCCACCGACACACGCCCCGTCTCTTCCGATACAACCAGCGTCACGCTATCGGTCGCCTCACTGACTCCGACTGCCGCACGGTGTCTGGTTCCCAGCGCCTTGCTGATATCCATATTGTCCGAGAGCGGCAGATAACAGGTCGCCGCCGTCACACGGTTACCGCGAATCACGACCGCGCCGTCGTGCAGCGGTGTGTTGTGCTCAAAAATATTGATCAGAAGCTGGCTCGTCACGATACCATCGACCTCGATGCCCGTCCTCTCGATCTCTCCGAGCGGCGTGCCCCTCTCGATGACGATCAGGGCGCCCGTCTTGACTTTTCCCATCTCAAAACAAGCACGCACCAGCTCTGCAATCGTCTTTTCGCTGAAATCCTCATTTTTCTTCGTATCATCCGTTGAAAACAGCGTCGTCAGCACGTTCTGGCTTCCGATCTGCTCCAGTGCTTTCCGCAGCTCCGGCTGGAAAATAACGATGATCGCCGTTACCGCAATGTACGATGTCTTTTCCAGAAGCCACAGAATCGTATCCAGTTCCAGGATCGCAGCTGCCAGAAAGAATGCAAGAATAAAAACAATACCCTTCAGAAGCGTCCACGCCCGCGTATTTTTGATCCAGATCAGCATTTCATATACCAGAATTGCTATAATCGCGATCTCTATTAAATTTTTAAAGGTTATCTTCGGTACGAACGAGATCCACGAATAAATCTCCGTCAGTATCTCTGCCATTCTTTTCCCTCCCTTTCGGGCTGCGTTTCTGTTACCAGTCACGTACATATGACCCGTCACGCATTTCTTTTAACAACAAGTTTCTTTTATAAAATAGTCTATCTTCTCTTTACTTTATTGATTTCCTGTACCTTTACATCCGTCCTCGAGATCGCAATCTTTGGAACCGCTTTCACATAGTAATAATAATCGTCATCCTCAAACTGCGTGTACTCGGTCCGGCTGTAATCGACCGAAAAAACAAACAGCTGATAGATCAGCGATGCAATGACCGCACCAATCATTCCCACAACCAGCTCCGGCACTGACACCGGAACGCCAAAGCGGAAATCGCCGATAAACACAACCAGAATCTGTAAAATAAGGCCAGCTCCGATCGCGATCCCCCAGGAGTAGTTGATCGACAGTTTCTTGAGCACACAGACCGTCAGCGCCCCCAGGCAGCATGCCGCAATCATGACAAGCATCGCCGGGTTTGCCAGCAGGTTTTTGATGACCTGCGCCAGCATCTGCGTGATCTCAGTCTGCTCACTGCCTGCCAAGAAGCTTCCGTTCTGCTTCACATACAGAATCACGTAGTACAGAAAAATCCCACAGCTCATCGGAATCACCGATACGAGGCTTCCAGTCAGTCCGAGAATCATCGGGACTGCAAACGGCACCTTCAGAAAAAACAAGATCGGCGTTACAATCAGGTACGCGCTGTCACCCGGCTGAAATCCGTAATACAGCAGCACCACGATCAGAAGGAACACCAAGGTGATGAGCGCCACTTCCATCGATGCTGCAAAGAGCTGTGCCAGCAAAAAAATCCCAATCAGAAACGCAATGGCTCCAAATGGGAGAAATGCACATATAATTCCCGCAAACAGCGGCACCAGACCGCCGCTCAGTTTCGGCATCAGTCCGATGTTCTGGTTAATCAGAAACACCGCCGCAAAGGCAGTTATAAAACGCAGGAATGCATTCACAAATGCACTGTATCTCGCATAGAAAGCCTTGAGTGCTTCTTTCCCTGCAAGGAGTCCTCTCATCTGCCTCTCCTCTCTCTCTCCATTTTTCTGGCGCGCCGGTGTATATCGTAGCGCTTATCCAGATGTTTCAGTTTCGCTATGTAGATCCGGTTCATCCTTTCCTCGTACTCATACCGCCCGCCATACACGATGATCGTCAGGACGACATACAGAAAAAGCCCCCCGAGGTATAAAGCTCCTCCTCGAAAAGCCAGTCCCTTCAGTTCATCCATTCCTATCGAACTCAGAACTACTTCTACATTAAATAATACCCACATTCCAAAGAGAAGTATGCTGCACAATGTATAGCTTATAAATCCCCGGAGCAGATTGCGGCTGATATAGTCGCTTTTAAAATACTGATTGACTGTTTTCATCTGGGAAGCATGCTTCTTCTCAAACAGTGCCAGTTCGGTCATTAATTTTATCTTGTCTTCGTTGAGCATACATGGTTCCTTTTTTATATATGCCGCGGCTTCCGGTCCGATACGTCCCGTTTCTGAAACCGCTGCGCCAAAAACGCATTCTTCCATAAATTATAACATAACTTTTTTCTCTTGGCGAGGGGGCGGGGGGATTTTTCATAGGTTTTTCATAAATTTGTAAGGGATTGTCAGACATCAAAAAAGAGCTCTGCCGATCACACATTTTCGCATGATCGGCAGAGCGTATCAAGTCTGTTTCATAAGATGTAAAAACTATGCCTTTTTTGCTTCTTTTTATGTTATGATACTTTTATGATGATACCAGGGTCAAAAGGTCAGAAGTTCGACGCAAGCTTGCTTGCAGGAGCATTTTTGACCTTGGGACCCGCCAAAAACATGAGTAAGTAGCCATTTTTCAAAGAAAAATGAGCGAATTACGAATGTTTTTGAAGATTGCGGGAGCATATAGTGCGGAGCAATCTGGTATCAGAGGGGTCAAAATGCCTTTTGACCCCAACATCTTTATGATATTAGGATCAAAAGGTTCGAAACATGCGTAAGCAGCCTTTTCCCAGACAATCAGAAGAAAAGAGGGATTTTGTTTTGAAAATCGCGATTGTAGATGGTTTGTCCAGTGTATGGGTGCAATACCTCGCGCTCCCTTGCTTTGGCGTTTTATTTAAGCTGATAGTAGACGCCGAGATCGGAATGATTTTATTTCTATATTTATTTATCATCGATTATCTGTTGGTCGTGCGTGCCGCCGCTTTCTGCATCTGTCAGGCGCTCTTCGGCTACAACTTTTTCTCCTGTCAGACCGGGTGTTCCAGCTCTGAAAACACGCCGCCTTTCATCCGTCTCTCCGCGGTGCAGACGGGTACCTCCACCCTGTCCATCACCACGGACAACACCAGCGCATTCAGCCCTACCTGGATGAATGAAAAACTGGTATCGACCAAACCTGCTGGAAGCGGCATCGGAACCGAATCGATCCGCATGATCGCCGAACAGTACCACGGCGATGCGCGGTTTGAATGGCGGGACGGCGTATTTTATGCTTCGGTATTGCTGAATCCGTAATGACACAAAAAGGGGATATCCAGTTTTTTCTGCTATCTCCCTACATAACCGGTTCCTGCAGCACGGTTCCCTCCGGGAATGCGGTACGGAACACGCGGCGCACCAGCGGACCTGCTACAATGAGCTGGAACGGAAGCGCCATGATGATGTTCTTCGGAATATTGGTCAGCCAGATGATGAGCAACTGGCTCCATGCGCCGGATTTCACGCAGG
This sequence comes from Clostridium sp. AF32-7AC, assembly GCF_003477925.1. Lineage (NCBI taxonomy): Bacteria > Bacillati > Bacillota > Clostridia > Eubacteriales > Clostridiaceae > Clostridium > Clostridium sp. AF32-7AC. Next base: position 93,835 of record NZ_QUEG01000001.1, on the reverse strand, counting down.
CTTCCAGACCGCCATATAAGGACATAACAAATACCATCGGAACGACCATGCAGCAGGAGATCGTGATTACTTTACGAAGTGTGCTGCTCTCCGGTGATACAAAGTAACGGAACGCAATTCCCTTCGCCGGACCGGACACGATGAACCAGTCAAACAGAAACGCATACACGAATGCAAACGGGAATCCGATCCATCCTTCGCGGATCGTTTCCAAGGATAAATGTCCCATATGAAGGGTTACATTGTACATACTCATCCAGAGTACCATCGTGAAACACATGATAACGGAATAGATAAAACTTTCTCTCTTATTTCTTGGCATTTTCCTTCTCCTCCTATAAAATAATTGCTTCTATCCAGATGCAACGGCAAATCAGTCCGACACACCCACGCACAAGATGCTGTCCGTGATAAATTTCACAAAATAAAAGGCAGCAGAAATCGGAAACTCGTTTCGATCTCTACTGCTGTATGCAATCTCACTGCGTTTTTTCAAACTATATTCGATTTGGGTTACGGTTCGCTATTATAACGTCTTTTTTCCATTCGTGTAAGCACTTTTTTTATTTTTTCACAATTTCATCATATTGAACGATCAATTTTTTTATTTTTTATTCCGCTTATGCAACTTGACAAGAGCTGCTTTTTCAGCTCCCCTTTCATTTTTTCCGAATTTTTCCCTAAAAACAGGCAAATAGATATTGACAATACTGCCTTTATTCGATAGAATGTAATAGTATGTTTACATTGAACTGTCCGTGTCCAGGCTTTAATGCAAACCAAATACAAAATGAATTACGAATCAAAATAAAAGAATTTATGATGGAGGTACACTACATTGGCTAACATTAAATCCGCAAAAAAAAGAATCTTAGTTGCAGAGACAAGAGCTGCAAGAAACAAGGCTATCAGATCCAAAGTTAAAACTGCTGTTAAGAAAGTAGAAGCTGCTGTTGCTGCAAAAGATAAGGCTGCTGCACAGGCTGCATTATTAGCTGCTACCAGCGAGATCGACAAGGCTACTTCCAAGGGCGTATACCACAAGAATACAGCTTCCCGCAAAGTATCCCGTCTTTCCAAGGCTGTAAATACTCTGGCTTAATTATCCAGAGCGGATCTTTCGAATTATATATTAAAAATTAACCCAAATTAAAAAACCATTATTCTGTGGGTGTGACAGAATAATGGTTTTTTGTTGCTTCTTTTCCAGCCGGGTCCGGCCGAAGAACCGCTGATTCTGATGCTGGCACTGCCCTTTAGAATCAGCGCACGGAACTTCTGGGCTGACTGATCAGCAGCTCCACCGCCAGCCGGTCGCCCATCCGCCCGGTCTTGACTGCCTCCTCGGCATCCACGCAGGTCTGCACATAGGAAATGAGCTGTTCTTTCGTAAATGCCGCCGCCTGGCTGCTGAGTTTTCCGGCTACGAACGGAGGTACTTTCAATTTCGAGGCAACCGTCCCCCGGTCTGCGCCGGACGCCTGCAATTCTCGCACCAGCAAAAGCTGGTTAAACTGTCTGGCAATCAGGAACAGGATCCGCATCGGCGGCTCCCTGAGTGTCAGCAGGTCTTCGTACAGATCCATCGCCCGCTTCGTCTTTCCCGCCGTGATCGCCGCTACCATGTCGAAGATCTTGTTCGTGATCTGCACGGTCGTGATGACTTTCACATCCTCTGCCGTCACTACCTCACTGCCCATCGTGTAGGAAATGAGTTTTTCCAGCTCCATCCGGATGTTTTCCATATCATCGCCGACGCGCTCCAAAAAGAGATTCATCGTGGAGGGCGTGATCTTCCGCCCATTCTGCGCCAGGATCGTCGCCGCCCATCTGGCGAGCTGCGCGCTGTCCTGCCGCTTCATCTCCGCAATGTGACCCAGATCCTTGACCTTTTTGTAGAGTTTGTTTCGCTTATCGACCGCCTCCTCCACAAATACGATGCAGGTCGTGTCCGGCATCATCGGCAGATACTCCGCCAGCGCCTCCGAAGAAGTCTTGAAAAATCCGCTGTCCTCGATCAGAATCAGACGCCGCTCGCTGAAAAATGGCATCGTGTCCGCCAGACTGATCAGCTCGTTCACATCCAGCCCTTTTCCCTCGAAATAATTGTAGTTCATCGTATCATCGCCCGAGATCGCCGCCCGCAGCTTCTTTTTATAACTCTGCTTCAAAAACGCCTCTTCGCCGTATAGCAGATAAACCGGCTTAAATGTGCCATTTTTGATGTCTTCATTGATCGTCTGCATTAACTCCGTCCCCGCCTCCTGGTTCTATTCGATAAAAACAGATCCATTTTTTCGAATGACTGTCCATCCGGTTACTTTCCTGTCTATTTTTTCACTTCCTACTATTATAAACATTTTTCTAAAATGTTGTCTACTGTAAACCCATAAAAAGAATAAAACAGCAGCTCCTTTTGTTACTTGAAATTTTTCCTTGGTTCACTTTCTGTCAAAACCTACATTACCATCCCCAGCAAAAGATAGACCGCATACGCTACGATCCACGCAATCACGCACTGCGCCATCACGACAAAGCAAGCCCATTTTCCGCCCAGTTCGCGTCTGACCGATGAGATCGCTGCCACGCACGGCGTATAGAGCAGGCAGAAAACCAGCAGACTGACCGCTGAAAGAGGGGTCAGAATGTCACGCAGGCTCTGAGTCGTCCCGAACAGAACCGACAGCGTTGATACAACACTCTCTTTTGCCATAAATCCGGTCAGAAGTGCCGTGCAGACACGCCAGTCGCCTAATCCCATCGGCGCAAACAGTGGTGCAATCACACCAGAAATAACCGCCAGAAGACTCTGCTGGGAATTGGACACAACATTCAGGTGCAGATCAAATGTCTGAAGGAACCAGATTAAAATCGTCGCCACAAAAATAACTGTGAATGCTTTCTGCAGGAAATCCCTTGCCTTTTCCCAGAGAAGCTGGGCGACATTGCGCGCCCCCGGCATCCGGTAGTTCGGAAGCTCCATGACGAACGGAACGGCTTCACCCTTAAATAAAGTTGTTTTAAGAAGCATTGCCATCAAAATTCCCATCAGGATTCCCAACAGATAAAGTGCAATCATAACAATCGCCCCATGATGCGGGAAAAAGACAGCGGTAAAAAACGCATAAATCGAAATCTTGGCGGAACAGCTCATAAACGGAGTCAACAGGATCGTCATTTTTCGATCCCGCTCCGAAGAAAGCGTCCGGCTTGCCATGACTCCTGGTACCGTGCAGCCAAAGCCAATCAGCATCGGCACGATGCTCCGTCCGGAAAGACCGATCTTTCGAAGCAGTTTATCCATCACAAACGCCACACGTGCCATATAACCGCTGTCCTCTAAAAGCGACAGGAAGAAAAACAGCGTCACAATGATCGGCAGAAAGCTCAAAACACTTCCGACACCATTGCACACACCATCGATCAGCAGGGAATGGAGCACCGGATTGATACCTGCCGCTGTCAGCGCTGCGTCTGCCCGCTCTGTCAGCCATCCAATCACCAGTTCCAGACCATCTGAAAGGACCGCGCCAATCACATTAAATGTCAGCCAGAATACCAGACCCATGATTGCAATAAATGCCGGAATCGCCGTGTAGGTTCCAGTAAGAAGACGGTCAATCTTCACACTTCGCTGGTGTCCCCGGCTTTCCCTCGGTTTGACGACTGTCTGCCTGCAGACTTTTTCGATAAAACCAAACCGCATATCCGCAATCGCAGCTGCCCGATCCAGCCCGCGTTCCTTCTCCATCTGGCAGATAATATGTTCCAGCGTCTCTTTTTCATTCGTGTCCAGATTCAGACGCGCCTCAATCTCCTCATCGCCTTCTGCCAGCTTCGATGCAGCAAAGCGCACCGGAATACCCGCATTCTGCGCGTGATCTTCGATCAGATGCATAATACCATGCAGGCAGCGGTGCACCGCGCCACCGTGATAATCCGCATCACAGAAATCCTGCCGTCCCGGTTTCTCCTGAAAATGCGTTACATGAAGCGCATGATCGATCAGCTCTCCGATTCCTTCATTCTTTGCCGCTGAGATCGGGATAACCGGAATCCCCAGTTCTTCCTCCAGTTCGTTGACACGGACAGAACCGCCGTTCTGGCGCACCTCGTCCATCATATTAAGCGCCAGAACCATCGGAATATCCAGTTCCAGAAGCTGCATGGTCAGATACAGGTTGCGCTCAATGTTTGTCGCATCCACGATATTGATGATTCCCTTCGGGTGCTCCTGCAAAATAAACTGACGCGTCACCAGCTCCTCATTCGAATATGGCGATAAGGAATAGATTCCTGGCAGGTCGGTCACTTTCGTATTTTCATGTCCGCGGATCGTGCCATCCTTCCGGTCCACCGTCACACCCGGGAAATTCCCCACATGCTGATTGGATCCGGTCAGCTGGTTAAAAAGCGTCGTTTTGCCACAGTTCTGATTACCTGCCAGGGCAAACGTCAGAACGGTGCCATCCGGCAATGGGTGTTCCTCCGCCTTTGTATGGTATTTTCCACCTTCTCCGAGTCCAGGGTGATCGATCGCACGCGCCATCGGAATCCCATGTTCCTTTTTGTCCGCTGCTTCGGTTCCTGCCTCGCGTACATTCTCAATCTCTATCTTCTCTGCATCCGCCAGGCGCAACGTCAGTTCATAGCTATGAATCCGCACCTCAACCGGATCGCCCATCGGCGCATATTTTACCATCGTAACCGATGCAGTCGGAATCAATCCCATATCCAGAAAATGATGCCGCAGTGCACCTTCTCCGCCAACTGTCCGAACGGTTGCAGTTTTTCCTATTGGTAAATCCTTTAATGTCATTCTCTGCCTCCATCTCTCTTCATTAGTCAAACTCATTGTATGTCATCAGACTTCTACATCCGCCTGATTTTGAAGCAAAGCATAGAGAGAAAAATACTATTGAAACTTTTTCTCAATTATGTTTCCAGATAAGTCTATTGTACTTTAGGGAATTTGTCAATCGTTGGAATCTTTAAGAATCTACCAATCAGAAAAAAAATAGAAAAGATAAAAGAAAAACAGCAAGGATGAATCATCCTCACTGTCTCAAAATAGCTGGGCTACAAGGATTCGAACCTTGAAAATGACGGAGTCAGAGTCCGTTGCCTTACCATTTGGCGATAGCCCAATCTTTTATTTCATAGCTGTCTCAGCCACATTTATTATTATATCATAAATTTTTGTTTCGTCAAGTATTTTTTTCAAACACTTATGTTTTTTTGAACAATTATAATTATTTACCAGTTCGAAACATTTTACAGTCTCGTAATGCCCCGGATATTTTTCCGTCACGAGGCTTCCTGCAAATAATTCTAATGATTCTTAAAATTCCTGCTGCCCGAATCCAACTTCTGGTAACTCCAGACATATCATGGTTCAGGCAGCAGGAATCATATATCCTCATACACTCCGCTTTAATTAGCTGACTCCGCATCTGTCTTCGTTTCTTTTTCCGTCGGCTTTGTCTCCATCTGACTGTACTCTGTCTCCGAGTGCGTGCTCTCTTTTACTGCTTCTGTCAGTGTCTCCGGCGCGCGGGATGTCTCGGACGGCTTTGTCTCCACTGTCTCATCATCCGCATCGTCGTCATCCTCATCAATCAGATCATCCGCAATATCCGGCGTCTCGAAATAGCCTTTTACCGTACCAAAGGAGCCGCCGTCCCGCACTGCCACTCCGCCGAGCGTAAACGTGCACTCCGTATTGGCTGGAAGCCCTTTGACGTGAATCTCACAGGAGGTTCCGCCTGTGTCCGTGATTCTCGCCGAATAGCTCTGACCGTCCGGATCTACCACCGACACGGTCGGATTTTTCCATTTAACCTTTTCCTTAAAAACGATGTTCAGCGAACCGCTCTCGTAATCTACATAGTCAATCTTCGCTTTCTTGCCTCCCGAATCGACTTCTTCCTCGTCCTCATCTGCTGCGGCGGTTGTCTCCACCGGGCGTACTGCAGTCGATGGCTGTTCTGCCGGCGTCGGTTCATTTTCCGGCTGACCGGTGCTTTCCACGGTCGTCTCCGCTAAGGTTTCTTCCTCGGTCTGCGGCAATGTCACCTCACGAACCAGAGCCGCATCCGTCTCAATGGTGCTGTCCGTCTTCGAATAACCTACCGTATAAGCACGATCCGCGATCTCCCGCGCAATCTCTTCCATCGTCATACCGGCAAATTTTTTCATATCATTTTCGGTCAGGTCGTTATCCCGAATCAGCTCTCGCAGAAAATACGCTTTTCCATAAGAAATATTGTATTTCTCCGCCAGATCCTGAATCTCCCCGGTTACCTTCATCCGCTGGTCATAGACAACCGCCTGTACCGCGTGTTCCTGCAGGGAAGACTCTACATCCCCTACGACATCCTGACGCAAAGATGATGCCTTTTTCTCATTCTCATTGGACACGGTAACCAGAATCGCATTGTCCAGTTCATCCAGATAACCGTTCCGGACCATCGAACCGATCAATGCGTTGACCGCAATATCAAGGTCTACATTTTTCAAATTCATATCATCCAGGATCGTCTCCGCATCCTCATTGAGCGGATTCGCCTGCAATACTTTCTCGTTCCGGTTGACGGAAAGCTCAATACTCGGATTGACATCGATGCCAATCACCGAATCGACACGGTGATTCTGGTAAAATGAAACACCGCCTCCTAACACAGCCACACACAGGCAGGCGGCTGCTGCCATCGCCACGGTCCGCATCCGGCGGTACATCCGTACACGGCGGGATGGTTTTACATAGATCTCCTGTGGCGTCGAGAGATCGATTTTATCGAATACGTTGGGAGTCAGGGCGTCCATCGCCGATCGCAGATGTGACTCAATCTCATCCTGTTCCCACGCTGTTTCAGAGTGATCGGTCAATGTACTCCCTCCTCTCTCAGGTGTTTTTTCAGTTTTTTCATAGCACGGTTGTACTTGGAAAGCACCGTTGCCAGCGGCATCTCCAAATCTGCCGCGATCTCACGATGTTTTAACCCCGCTGATGTCCGCAGAAGTACAATCTGCCGTTCTTCTTCATTTAATATTTTGAGTGCTGCGTGTAATACCATCTTATCCGCAGCATCCTCTATCTGGGGACAGAATTCCCCTGTCTCCATCTCAGAAAGATCCGAAAGCCCGATATCCGCTTCATGCTTCTGGTCACGGAAGCGCATATAGCAAAGATTTCTAGCGATCGTAAACATCCACGCCAGCGGTTTGCCCTGCGACTGATAGCTTCCAGCCGAAGTCCAGACCTTTAAATAAAGCTCCTGCATGACCTCCTCAGAGTCCTGCGGATTCCGCAAAATCGATAGAATAAAACCGTATATAGTTTTATCCGTATTCTGATAAAGCTGCTGAAACGCCGCCTTATCTCCCTCTGCCACTCGCAGAAGCAGCTTTTCATCGCTCATCTTATCATAGGCGACCGGCTCTTCCATGGTCGTTAAAAGCCCCATCAAAAACATGGACGAAATTTCCTTTCTATATAACTTAATGCAGAGAAACCAGTTCTTATTGCATTTGTTATGAATTTTTTCTGATTTCTGTCCAGCTCCTCACGGCAGCTGGCAAAAATCAATGCAGCTTTATTCATACTCGACCCGTTCCAGAAAAAGCCCCTCCGGCGGCGCCGTAAAACCTGCCAGCGCTCGGTCACAGGAAAAAAGCGCCTCCGCCACTGATTCCGGTGTCCGCTTATGAAGTCCTACCTCGATCAGTGTACCGGTCAGGATTCTTACCATATTATATAGGAAGCCATTACCACGAAAATGCAGTTCGCACACACTTTCCTGCATGGTCAGCTCAATAGCAGTGAGATTCCGCACCGTCGATTTTTTCATCCGTTTCAACGAACAGAATGCTTTAAAATCGTGCTCACCCGTCAGATACGCAGCCGCCCGTCTCATAGACGCTATGTCCAGCGGTTCCCCCAGACCGTACACATATCGGCGCTCAAATACATTTTTCTTCGCTGCCGTCTCAATCCGGTAGCAGTACGTCTTGGAAACAGCATTTAAACGGCTGTGAAAACGCGTTCCCGCCTCCTGTGCCGATAAAACAGCGATATCATCCGGGAGATAGCGGTTCAGGTACGCTTTCAACTCCTCCGCGCTCATCCCGGCACAGGACGCCGGAAGATGGAAATTCGCCACCTGTCCCCATGCGTGGACCCCCGCATCTGTCCGTCCGGAACCGTGCACCTCTACCGTCTGCCCTGCCATTTTCTCCAGAATCTGCTCTAATTTTCCCTGTATCGTCTTGTCCGTGTTTCCCTGCTTCTGCCAGCCGTCATAACGGCTTCCGTCATATTGCAGGGTAATTTTTATATTTCGATCCGACATATTTTTTCTCCATGTGTTATCTATCTTCATTCTTTCTTTATTCGCAAATATATCCGCCTCGCTGCCAGATATAGCACCGTTCCAGTCAGTGCTCCCGCCATATCCAGCCATACATCGCTGAGCTGCCCGGAACGTCCTTCGGTAAACAGCTGAATCGTCTCATCCAGAAACGGGACCGCAAAAATAGCGATACGATGGAGTTCCAGCCATACATGTCCGTCCGGTGTCAGCGCACACATTCTCCCAGTCCCATCTCCCCGATCAACCAAATCCTCTATCCGCATTTTTTCTGAGACAGTCCGGTTCCTGCGCACACAGGCATCACTCTGTCTAAGCAGCATTCCCAGCCCTGTATATTCAATAAAATGAGCACATTTGCGCACAATATGTTCGGTCAGCCATGGTACAGCCACTCCGGACTCTGCTGCCAGCTTCTGCAAAAACCGGAGGATCCGTCCGCTCTCCGCCGATGACTGTACTGCCGGACGCATGGAATTGGAGTAGATAAACAAAATATATAAAATTAAAACAATATGCCAGATCCAGACCGTCACCAGGACTCTCTGTCTTCCCCGGATATTTTTTTCCACATTCATCTATAAATTCCTGTATCCATTCTATCTTCTATTGATTTATATCTTTACTGATTGGATTGTAAAATGCCGCTCTCTGCAATCCGGCGCACCGCCAGCGCAATCGCATCCTCGTCCTGCACCAGTGCCATCCGCACATGACCTTCGCCCGACGGTCCAAATGCGTTGCCCGGTGTTACCAGAACACCTGCTTTTTCAAATAAAGCCTTTACAAACTCCAGTGAATCCGTAAATCCAGCCGGAATCGGTGCCCAGACAAACATCGTTCCCTCCGGTTTCTCCATCTTCCAACCGATGGATGCAAGTCCGTCGCACAGACAGTCGCGCCGTCTCTCATATGCCGCCCTCGTCGAAGCCACACAGCTCTGGTCACCGGTAATCGCCGCGATCGCTGCCTTCTGGATCGGCAGGAACATACCGTAATCCATATTGGATTTCAATGTTTTCAGATGACTGACCACTTCCTCATTTCCCACACAGAAGCCGACGCGCGCGCCCGCCAATCCGTACGTTTTTGACAGCGAATTAAACTCCACGCCGACCTCGCGTGCGCCCGGAAAACGCAGGAAACTTCCGCAGGTTCTTCCGTCAAACACAAGCTCACTGTAGGCGTTGTCGTGAAGAACGATAATATCATATTTCTTTGCAAATGCAATCAATTCCTCATAGAAACTGTCTGGAGCCAGCACCGCCGTCGGATTGTTCGGGTAGGAAACAATCATAAATTTCGCTTTCTGAGCGACTTCCTCCGGAATTTCCTTCAAATCAATGATGTAGTGATTTTCTTCGCGCTGCGGCATATAGTAAAGCTCTGCCCCCGCCAAAGACGGACCATCCGCAAACACCGGATAACACGGATCCGGTACCAAAACCACATCGCCCTCGTCCACGATCGAAAGTGCGATGTGCGCCAGTCCCTCCTGGGAACCGAGCAAAGAGCAAATCTCTGTCTCCGGGTTCAGCTCCACTCCATAGCGGCGCGCATACCAGTCGGACACTGCCTCCAGAAGTGCCTGCTGATCCTGAATTGCATACAGGTAATTTTCCGGTACCAGACAGGCTTCGCTGAGCGCCTTTAAAATATGCGGTGCGGGGGCAATATTCGGTGCGCCGATGCTCAGATCAACGATCATCTCCCCCTCTTCCAATTTTTTCTTCTTCATCTGCGCCAGCATGGAGAACACGCCCTCGCCAAACCGGTCCATTCTATTTGCAAATTTCATCTTATGTTTTTCCTCGCTTTCAGAAGTTCTTCTATCCACCAGCTGAGTCAACAGCCCCTGACTCTGTCATTCTCCATCGTTCTATCTTTGATTTTTCTGGTTCTCAGCCTTTCTCCGCCATTCTTTTTATCTGGCTATATAAGTATTAATTATAGTACAAGCATATAGGAAAGTAAAGGCGTGTCCAACAACGGAATTTGCCGTAGCTTTTCTAAAAACGTTGTAAAAACAACCGACTTTTCTCAGCAAAACAATTATACTTAATCTCGTAATTGAAACAGTAATTGTTCCGTGCTTTTATCCTCACGGACAGGAAATTCATACATGAAAGTTAAGAAAGACGAGGTTTTTATCATGATACGAAGAATTATTGAAATTGATCAAAAAAAATGCAACGGCTGCGGGCTCTGCGCTTCTGCCTGTCACGAGGGCGCCATCGGCATGGTTGATGGAAAGGCAGCTCTTTTAAAAGATGATTACTGTGACGGTCTGGGAGACTGCCTGCCAGCCTGTCCGACCGGTGCCATCTCTTTTGTCGAGCGCGAAGCAGCGGCTTACGATGAAGCGGCCGTCCAGGTTCATATGGCTGCCCGCAAGGCAAAACAGGTGCTGGAAAATGCAAATACTGCTGCTTCTGCAAACGCTTCCGCCCGCCCTGCATTCAGCGGATGTCCAGGATCCATGAGCCGTTTCCTGAAGCGCACTGAAAGCGCTCCTTCTGAACATGACGATACTCATGCAGATAGCGCCGAGACTTTTAATCCTTCTGATTCAGCATCCATCCCGGTGAGCGCCCTTCAAAACTGGCCGGTTCAGATTAAATTAGCTCCGATCCATGCACCGTATTTCGATGGGGCAAAGCTCCTGGTCGCTGCCGACTGCACCGCTTACGCATACAGCCGCTTCCATCAGGACTTTATCCATGGTAAAATAACCTTGATCGGATGTCCGAAACTGGACAGCATCGATTACTCCGAAAAACTGACCGAAATTATCCGCAGCAACGATATCAAGAGCGTGACCGTTGTCCGCATGGAGGTTCCATGCTGCGGAGGCATTGAACAGGCAGTTAAAAATGCCTTGCAGGCAAGCGGAAAATTCATTCCATGGCAGGTAACAACCATTTCGATCGATGGGCGGATTTTAGATTAATATCTGCCATTCCCCCGATTGACCTACCCAACCATTTCGTGCAGGTTCCGCTCTCCATACACACCTGCCGAATGGACTCAATCAGACTCAAAAGAATACGAAAATTTATATATCTAAACGAGATTTTATTAAGGAGGTTCATTATGGAATACCCATACATCAAAAACATTACTCACGAAAAAGTGCAGTCTTTAGCCGGCCTGGTAAACGCAGAAGACGGTCAGATCGTCAGCAAGACTCTGGCACAGAACGAAGCTGTCAGCGTTACTCTGTTTGCATTTGCAAAAGGCGAAGAAATCTCCACCCATGATTCCACCGGAGATGCGATGGTGACCGTTCTGGAAGGCACCGGCCGCTTCACGGTCGATGGCGTCGAGCACCTGGTTCACGCAGGCGAAGTTCTCGTCATGCCGGCGAAAAAGCCGCACGCCGTTTATGCACCGGAAGCATTTAAATGGATGTTGACGGTTGTTTTCCCATTTAAATAAAGACTGCTCTCAAACTCTTTTTACCATGCAGCCCGACTGATAGCAGCCCTTATCCATTTATTCCAAAACAGGCATACCGCAGGAATCCATGCATGATTTTCATCCTTTTCTCTGCGATATGCCTGTTTTTCATTTTATAAGCACATGGTTGTGTTCATTTTTCCAGTTAATCTCCCTTCAACAGATATGAACAGCAGCTTCCAGCTTTCATTATTCCACATACTCATGTGTCTCCACCCACTGCAGCAGCTTTTCAATCGCCGGATTCGGGTTGCTCTGACGCCATGCGATCTCAAAATCAAGCTCTTCCGGGCTGCCGTCCGCGCGGAGAAGCGGAACCACCACCAGATTCCGCGCATTCCGATAATGGCGGACGGCATATTCCGGGAGAATCGCCACGCCAAATCCCGCTGACACCTCCAGAAGCACCGTCTGTACCTCCCGTTCACGCGCCACGATATTCGGTATAAAACCGCCCTTATTGTAACAAATCAATACTTCTTCCGCCTCATCGTTGGAGCGCCCCTGCGGCTGCATGATGATAAAGTCTTCCCGCGCCAGATCACGGTACATCAGATGGCTCTCTCCCGCCAGCGTGTGTCCCGGATAAAGAACCGCCATCATCGGAAACCGTTTGAGGAACCGATGCTTTAAATCCTCGTAATTCTGCGTGTACAGAGACAGATTAAACGCAAGATCGCAGGTTCCATTATCTAACAGCTCATAGAGCGCGCTCATATTTTCCCGCAGCAGATGAATCGAAATATTCGGGTACGCCTCATGAAAACTTCTGAGCGTCTCCGAAAAACGACTCTGCTCATATCCCCGGATAAATCCGATCGTCAGCTCCCCAGCTACGCCTTCCGCTGCCGTCCGCGCGAGCTTCGCCGCCTCCTCGGCGCGGACCAGAATCGCCCGCGCCTCGTTCAGATATACCTTTCCCGCCGCCGTCAGCTCGACATGGTGCTTGTCCCGCACAAAAAGCGGCACCCCTATCTTCTCCTCCAACGACTGAATCTGCAGTGTCATCGCTGTCTGCGAAATAAAACATTTTTTCGCCGCCCGCGTAAAATTCAGCTGCTCCGCCGCCGCCACAAAATATTCCATCTGTTTTAAATTCATCTTATTTCCCCATTTCTATATCCTATATGTAATCGCGTCTTTTCGATCGAGCAGAAAAATGAATCATGCCGCCCAATTTACGGGCTTTCGATCTGGCTTTTCCTGTTTTGTTATAAGTTTCCCTTATTATAATATCTGTTCTTTCTATTGGCAAGTTTTTCATTCATCCTTTATAATTTTTAATAGTCAACAAAAGAAAGTGAGTGAAAGGTATGAAACAATTCAAAAATTTCTACGAAGGCACATACGCCAAGTACATTCTGCCGGGCGTCCTGCTGCAATCGGTTCTGATTGGCGGCGGCTATGCAACTGGACGTGAGATTTATTCTTACGGTGCGAAATTCGGAGCAATGGGCTGGATCTCCGGACTGACGATCGGCATCGGTTTTGCCCTGTTTGCCTTCCTGACCTTTGAGATCTGCCGGATCTACAAGGTTTACGATTATAAAAACTATATCAAGCAGGTCATTGGACCGCTCTGGCCGATGATGGATATTTTAACTGTCCTCATCGCGATTCTGCTGATTGCCGTTATGGCAGCCGCAACCGGAAGTATTTTCGAGCAGGTCGGACTTCCGAATATTCTCGGCTCCGTTGTGATCGTTCTGATTTGCGGACTCTTGAACTTTAAGGGTTCCAAGATGATCGAGAAATTTGAATCGATCGGTACTATTTTACTGTACGGCGGCTATATTCTGTTTACAATTCTGGTACTCGTCAACAAGGGCGGCAACATTTCCCATGTATTCAGCACGATGGACACCAGCACCTACGACGGCTCTGTCACTGTTCCGCTGTGCATTTACACCGGTATCCTGTATGTTGCCTACAACATCAATTCCATCCCGATGGGCATGTTCTCCCTGACACGCCAGACCAAACGGAAAGAAACCTTTATTTCCGGTCTGATCGCCGGTCTTCTGATGGTTATTCCGTGGTTTTTGTCTTACTTTGCGATGATGTGCTTCTACGGTGACACCTCCATCGTCGGCGCGGATGTCACAACCCCGTGGATGGAAATGATCAAGGCAGTCAACGGCGGACCGGCACTGATGGCACTGTTCAGTCTCGTTATGGGCTGGACGCTGGTTGAGACGGCAACTGGCTGCATCCACATGATCATCGACCGTTTCGACGTTGCCATGGAGGAAAAGGGCGCTGCCAAGCTGTCCGATACAAACCGCGGTCTGATTACGGTCATCACGCTGATCGCTGCACTCGTATTATCCCGCGTCGGCGTTGTTACCTTGATCGAGCAGGGCTATTCGTACCTGTCTTACGGATTTATCCTCTTCTACCTGCTGCCGACGCTGCTGGTAGGCGGATATAAGATTATTAAACATAAAGACAAATAAATATGTAATGATAAGAACACATCCGCCTGTGGGAGATTTCATCTTATAGGCGGATGTGGTATAATGTAAACACTTGACGAGGTATTTTCGAATCAACATAGAAAGGAAGTATATGCAATGAAATATGTCGGATATTACAATGGAGAAATCGGCCCCCTCGAGGAAATGAAAATCCCGATGTTGGACCGCGCCGTTTATTTTGGAGATGGCTGCTACGATGCCACCACCTTTGCAAACAACAACATTTTTGCCGCAGACGACCACCTCGACCGTTTCTACAACAGCTGCAAGCTGCTGGAAATCCCGTTTGAAATGTCGCGCGAAGAACTGCGTGCCGAGCTGCAGAAATGCATCGATGCCAATGAGATTGACCACGGTATGCTGTACTGGCAGTGTTCCCGCGGAACTACCTATCGTGGACATCAGTTTCCACCTGCTACCGTAAAACCAAATCTGATGATTTTTACTGTTCCGTGCGACCTGATTCCATTTGATAAGACTTTCCGCCTGATCTCGATGGAGGACACCCGTTTCCTGCACTGCAACATCAAGACGCTGAACCTGATTCCAAGTGTCATCGCTTACCAGCGCTGCATCGAACAGGGCTGCCAGGAAACGGTCTTCCACCGCGGCGAACGCGTCACCGAATGCGCCCACAGCAATATCTTAATCATCAAGGACGGCGTTCTCTGCACCCCACCGAGAGATAATCTGATTCTTCCGGGCATCACGTTAAAACACCTGCTGATGTTAGCTGAGAAAAACGGCATCCCGACCAGCGAGGCACCATTTACCATGCAGGAACTGGCAGACGCCGACGAAATCATCGTCAGCAGCTCCGGTGGGCTCTGCATCCAGGCCGTTGAACTCGATGGAAAACCAATCGGAGGAAAAGATCCGAAGACGCTGAAGACTTTGCAGGATGCTTATGCGGAGTTTTATGCGGAAGATACGAAGGTACGGTAAAAATCCATAAATTTGCCAATCAAGGGCTGTCACTCAAAACGTGGCAGCTCTTTTTTAATTCTTTTCATATTTTTCCCGCTGTCCGTCTGAAATCTTAGTGCCGCCTCATCTTAGATTACCGAAGTATCTTGCAATTTTTATTTTCATATGCTACTTTAACAGTAATAGAAATCGAACTGTAGAATGGAATCTATTCCCAGTCAGGTGTCCGGGAATACTGGATTATCGATCCTGCAAAGGAAAAAGTTGTGGTTTACTATTATGACCGTGATAGTGACCCTTGTCTTTACTCGTTTGATTCTGATATTCCGGTTGGGATCTATCCGGGTCTGAGCATCAAAATCAATGATTTGTTAAAGAATCACTAAAATCTGCAACATTTAAATTCTGTGAAGTTCAACCATATAGCTGAAAATTCACAAAATCAAACTCAACATAGAATCACTTGCAATATATAAAAATATAGGAGGCGTTTTTAAAATGTTATACCCTTTTATGACCTTAAATGACAATACAGAAATTGTCCATTCCGAAATACTGGAAAATTCAGGAAAAGAAGAAGTCGAAGTTCGAATCGAAAAACCAGTTCAGGGCGGCTTTTATTCCGCCACCTGCTGGCTTCCGGAATACCGCTGGGAAAACATTCAGGGATTCTCTCAGGAAGATATCCATTATTTTCAGGAGCTTCTGGAATCCGTCGCCCACATCATTTTGCAGCTGGCAAGAGAAGGTGGAATCGAAGGAGGTCTTGATCATGCCGCAGGTTTTTAAAATTGCTGGATATACGGTTTATTTCTGGGTCAATGAAAACAATCCGCTCGAACCAGTCCACGTTCATATTGCTAAGGGCGTTCCTTCTCCCAATGCTACCAAAATATGGATTACAAAGTCCGGAAAATGTCTTTTGTGCCACAATAATTCGAAAATTCCAGACAAACAACTCCGAATCATCATGCAGATCATCGAAGCCCGGAATAAATCGGTTATTGATTTGTGGTATTCAACTTTTAGAGAAATCCGCTTTTATTGCTAAATTCTTCCCCATCCTCCGGCATCCGCCGAAGGAACCTCACCACCATCGGAATGGTAATCGCCGCAGCTATCCCATCCGCAATCGTCTGTGACGTCTGAATTCCAAAAAGCCCAATCAGATAACTGAGAATCCACAAAACCGGAATAAAGACGAGACCGCTTCGAATCATGGACAAAAAAGTTGCTTTTCCACTCTGTCCGATGCTCTGGAACAGCATATTTCCACAGAGGGAAAATGGCATGAAAAACAGGGCAATACACTGGATACGCAGCGCGGTGATTCCGATGGAAATAACCGCCGGATCATCGCGGAACATTTTTACAATAGGAGCAGCAAATACTATTCCAAACAAAGCAGAAACACTCATAACAGCAAGGTTGCTTCGGATGCTGAACCAGAATGCTTCACGCACACGGCTGTATTTTTTCGCGCCGTAATTGAAGGCGCTGACAGGCTGAAAACCCTGACCGATGCCAAGTGCAATACAGAACAGGAACATGATGACCCGGGTCACAATGCTCATGGCAGCGATGGCGGCATCACCGTAAGGAGCCGAACACTGGTTTAAAATCATCACAGAAATACTGTTAAGTCCCTGACGCATCAGGCTTGGAAAACCGGTTGCGATAATGTTGGTCACATCGGAAAGTCTCCGGGTCATATAGCGGATATGAATCCGGCTCTGTACCTTTTTTCTAAAGAACGGGCTGATCAAGATTGCCATGCTGATGTACTGCGAAACAGCCGTAGAGATACCGGCACCGCGCACTCCCAGATTTAGTTCAAAAATCAGAAACATATCACCAAAAATATTGAGAATACCGCCGGATGCCAGCCCCAGCATGGCGAAAAAAGCTTTCCCTTCATAACGAAGAATGTTGTTCATCACACAGCTGGAAGCCATCGCCGGTGCGGAAATGAGAATCCATGTGCTGTACTCAAGCGCATAAGGCAAAATAGAATCTGTGCTTCCCAAAAGCCGCATAAATGGAACATGAAATAAAAGTCCTAATATTCCAATGCAACCTCCGGCTAAGAACGCTAAAAAGAAGCTGGTGGAAGCAAACACACGGGCACTCTCCACATCATGCGCCCCTAATTTCCGGCTGATATTGCTGCCCGCACCATGTCCAAACATGAATCCAAACGCATTGATTACTGCCATTAATGCAAATACCACTCCGGTCGCACTGCTGACACTCGTTCCAAGCTGGCTGACAAACAGAGTGTCTGCCATATTGTAAATGCTAGTTACCAGCATACTGATGGTGGTGGGAACCGCCAGCCGCAGTACCAGTTTCGGAACCGGCGTCTGCGTCATTTCTTCATATTGTTCCTGTGTGCTGTCTCGTTCCATACGTTTGTATCCTTTTCCTTTGCTGAAATCTATACGCTGAGATCTACGTTACCATAATGATAGTATTTTGTGAAAAATATGTTAAATACGTTCAATTTAAAATTTAAAAAATGTCCCCAAATAGTATGTAAATGCAACATTTCTTAAATGACGAAAAAACTATATAATACACTTAACATCTTTCCTAGCATGAGGAAGTCGTACTTTCTGTTAAGCGTACTATATAGTTTTCACGATTATTCAAACTTACTTATACATATCGTTTCCGGAACAATTTTTTGATTTCCGCAATCGGAGCATCTTTTTCAATCAACTCACGCATGATTTCCTCATCCGGGAGAATCTCCTGACACTTTTTCAGGACAAATTCTGCGTGCTGCGGCGGAACCGCACAGATACCGGAATCATCTGCGATAATCAAATCACCCGGATTAATTTGAATGCGGTTCAGGACAACCGGTCCATTGATCTCCATCGCTTCGATACGGCATTTTCCAGTCTTTGGTGTCACGCCACGGCACCAGGTAGGAACGCCATATTTTCGAATTTCACCCACATCGCGTACCGCGCCATCGATTACAACACCTTCCAGACCACGTGCTTTTGCAGATACGAAGGATTGTCCTCCCATGCTGCTCATATCGGTCATTCCACCGGCATCTCCGACCAGGACATCACCCGGCTCTGCCAGATAATTTACCTCTCTCGATGCCATTTTGATAAAATCATGGTCTATCAAACCCTGTGTAGTTGTTTTCTCAATCGGAATACTGCGAAGTGTCACTGCTGTTCCGACAATCATATGTCCCGGTTCAATCGGTTTTAAATAGCTTCCCGGAATCACTTTATTATATCCCAGTGCATCCAGAATATCGCTGACTGTACCGGTCAGATCGTCTTCCAGTGTCTTAAAACCATCTACGATTTCTTTTGGAACCCGTGGAAATTTGATTTTTTTGATATTTTCCTTATCAATGACTCCCCAGATTCTTCCAGCCGCTTTATATTCCTCATACTCCGCTTCTACCTTCGGATCCATCATAACTATTTCTCCTTTTCTTACTTCGCCCTACACGCTTCGATTTATTTGTAACGTGCTCTGAACAGTGGGCGAAGTTCGCTGATCGGTTTCTTCTCCTCGATTAACTGACGCATTCTTTCCTCAGATGCTGCAATCTTCTCTGCTTCCTCGATAACTGCCTCTGCCAGCTCTGCCGGTACAATGCAGACACCAGAATCATCTGCAACCATCAGATCGCCCGGCTCAACCAATTTGCCGCACAGGGTAATCGGTCCATTCATCTCTACGCACTCCATACGATACTTTCCGGTCACCTGGGTTGTACCGCAGCTGAATACCGGATATCCCATCTCACGGATGGAGCTTACATCACGGCAGCAGCCATTTACGATGTTTCCTGCAAATCCGCAGCTTTTACCAACAGTACAACTCTGTCCGCCCATATTGGATACTTCCAGGTTTCCGCCGAAGTCAGATACCAGAACATCGCCCGGCTCGCCGATATAATAAATATCACGGGTAGACATTGCAATGAAATCATGGTCATGTGCGCCCTGTGTCGGAGTCTTACGAACCGGAATATTTCGAATCGTAACAGCCGGTCCCACAATCTTGGAACCCGGGATGACCGGTTTTAAATAGGAAGTTGGGATAGCTCCGTCGATTCCATATCCATCCAGAATATCCGAAACGGTTGTGGACATATCTTCCAGTGCATAATAACGATCGATAATCTCTTTCTTAACACGCGGGAATTTAATCTTGGTAATTCTCTCTCTTGGAACCAGTCCCCAGATTCTTCCAGCTTTCTCATATTCTGCATAATCTGCATCTCTCTGCTCGCGAAGTTTTGCTACATCCTCATTGTAAGATTTTACCTGATCTAAATCCATTTTTGTTCTCCCTTCACTGGTTTTACCAGATTTATTTTTGTTTCGGTTATCTGTTCGCCATTAGAAAACCTTGTTCTCAATTTGTAATTAAACAATACTACACCAATCTTTTATTGTCAATCCATTTTTTCTATTTCGACACGTTTTGTCGTCATGCACAAATAATTTTTCACTTTTTGTACATTTTGTTTTCTATCTATGCTTTATTATTTCTTATTAAGAAACTATGTGTCATTGGACTTCTTTTTGTTTCTTGCAAAAAAATGCTGTCATGCAGCTTTCCCGCACAACAGCATTTTTTCTATCTCTTTATTTCGTTTCTTTTTTCTTCTCCGCTTTCCATTCTGTATAAAATGGATATGCAACGGAAATAACCATAAATATCATCAATACGACACAAATCGGTCTCGTAAACAAGGAACCTAAAACCAGTGATAATGAATTCTGATTTAGGGTCAATGCCTGAGAAAGTCCTTCTTCCGCAATCGGTCCTAAAATCAGTCCCAGTACAATCGGAACAACATTATACTGATATGCCCTCATAAAGAAGCCTGCTACGCCGAATACCAGCATTACGAAGACGTCGCCCACGTTTCCGCGGATTGCGTAGGATCCCATAATACTCAGCATCAAAACACAGACTGAAAGTATATTTTTCGGGGTCAATGTAACCAGCGCAAAATGTTTTGCACCAAACAGGCCAATCAGCATCATAATCACATTAGCAATAAAAAGTGCCGCAATAAATGGATATGTAATGCTTTTCTGGGTTGTAAAGAGCCCGTATCCTGGAATCAGTCCATGAACTGTCAGCGCACCCAACAGAATTGCCGTTGTCGCATTGCCCGGTACGCCCAGCGTCAGAGTTGGAATCAGGGTTCCGCCTGTTACCGCATTATTTGCAGATTCACAGCACGCCACGCCCTCTCTTGCTCCATTTCCGAAGTTTTCCTCCTTGGTAAACATTTTACCAACATTGTGTGCAACATAGGAAGCCACATCTCCGCCTGTACCCGGAATAATTCCGATAATAATTCCCAGAACTGCCGAACGGATATATGTAACCGGATACCGGACTAAATCAAGCAGCCGTACCCGCGCTGATTTGAACTGTGCAATCGATGATTTGTCCGCGATTTCAATCGGATTCTTCAGATTTCCCAGAACCTGAGAAACCGAAAACAGACCGATAACTGCTGGAATCATATTGATTCCACCCATTAAAAACGTCTGTCCAAAGGTAAAACGTGCCCGCCCCAGAACCGGATCCATGCCAATGCAAGCAACCAGAAGTCCCGCGCAGCCCATCATAAGACCCTTCAGAACATTTTTTACGGATAAAGATGCAATAATCGTAAGCCCGAACACCGCCATCATAAAGCGTTCCTGTGGACCAAACTCAAACGCAAATTTTGCCAGAGGCGGCGCTAGGAAAATAAGTGCAATCAGACTGATACAGCCGCCCCAGAAAGAGGCAACCGCTGCCTCTGTCAGTGCTTCGTGTGCCCGGCCAGACTGTGTCATCGGATAACCATCCATCGCTGTCGCAGCGGCCGCCGAGGTTCCCGGCGTATTGATAAGAATCGCCGAGATCGAGCCTCCAAACATAGAACCGCAGTACAGTGCGCCCAGAAAAACCAGACCTGCTGTCGGCTCTAATGTGTATGTAACCGGTATCAGCACCGCAATACCCATGGTCGGAGTAAAGCCTGGAAGTGCACCGATTACGATTCCAATTACCGTTCCCAAAAGTGCCAGCAGCAAATTGATCCCGGTAAATGCCATTCCAAAATATGTAAGAATATCTGCCATCTTCCGTCCTCCTATATCAATATGCCCTTCGGGAAGGTAATACCAAGTGCTGTAAACAGTGCGTACATTCCTACTGCAAAAATAACTGTTACAATCAAATCACGCACCACTGTTTTCGACGAAAGCGCCAGTTCAAATATCAGCCCCGTTGCCGCCATCACAATCACAGAGGAAGTTAAAAAGCCCAGAATACGGATGCATACAACCCAGATAATTAAAAGCGCCAATGCAATCCCCAGACGTTTTAACTGTGCGCCGGTGAACGGAAATAATTTCTCATCTTTTTCCGATTTCCATTTCATTCCTGATACCAGCGTTGACAAAAGGGAGAGGGCAATGCCAAGTTTCGCAATGATCCCCGGCCAATACGATGCATTTTCTCCCATCTGTACATCCAGATAAAGAAAGAAAAGGAAAAAAAGTGTCCAAAAAATACCAGAAACACAATTTTTTCGATTCATCGCGTCCTCCTATTTCTTAAAGCCAAGTTCTTCCAGAACCGGAATGATCGCTTCTTTTGACTGGCTGATCTCAGCCGCAAATGTTTCCGAATCTGCATAAGACAAGGTCAGGGACTGCTTTTTTGCTTCTGCAATTACCTCCGGATCCTCTAATACTTTCTTAACTGCCGCATCAAACGTCTCTACAATTTCCGGTGCTACATCCTTGCTGAAATAGAAGCCTGAATATGTATCTGTGCAATATCCTTTATATCCCAGTTCTTCTAAGGTTGGTATGTCGGCATATTCCGGATTATTGGATTTACTTCCAAGGTTGATAACCGGGCGCACATCGTCTCTTCCTAAAAGTTCGCTCTCATTTCCTGAATAAGAATCTACATGACCGCCCATAACAGCTGTGTAATTGTCAGCCGAACCGCCTGCAGACGGTACGCTCGTTGCATCTAACCCCTCGCCATGAAGAAAAACGCTAAATGCAAGCTGGGCAATTCCTCCGTTACCTGCATTTGCATACGAAAACTTGCCCGGATTTTCTTTGATAAAGTCAATCAGCTGCTCTGCATTTTCATACGGCGAATCGTTCTTTACAATTAAGTACATCGGAGCGCTGAACACTTCCGAAACCGGCTGTAAATCTTCCACCGTATATTCAGTCTCTCCCGCTGCTGGTTTGTAAAGAGTAGGTGTCGGCAGTGAAAACAGAACATTGTATCCATCTGCCTCCCGGCTTAAGAAATCAGTTGTTCCGATAACACCAGAAGCGCCACCATTATTTACTACTGCCATGGAAACTCCCAGTTCTTTCTCCAGATACGGAAGAATAAATCGGCACTGTGTATCGGTCGTACTGCCCGCGTTAAACGGTACAATTACCTGAATCGTTTTATTCGGATATCCATCTGCCTGCTGCGTGTTTCCCTCTCCTGCCGCTGCTGATTCTCCACTCTGTCCGCTGCAAGCGGTCAGGGATGCTACCATCAAAACTGCAGCTGCCGCGCAAATTACCTTTTTCATCTTACATTCTCCTTTGACCCTAAAACTTCACTAATCTGCTTGCTCCTTTACAAATTGATTTACATGAATCGTTTGGCGAACGTTCTCTAATAAAAAACCTTGTTTTCTATATAAGAAACACTATCACTAATGACGAAAAAAGTCAATACGAAAAATATATTTTTGAGTATTTTTATTCAATTTGTTTCTTATTTGAGTACATTATTGTATACTGTTTCCTATATGCTTCTATATTTTCTTTTTCTCTTTTTTTGTTTCTTTATTTCCACTATCTATTTCATAAGAGACGATTTCCTATAGAAGAACAAAAAAAATCCCCTGAGTCTGTTCAGGGGATAGAAAGCGGAGACGGAGGGATTCGAACCCTCGTGCCGGGATGAACCGACAAACGCATTTCGAGTGCGCCGCGTTACGGCCGCTTCGCTACGTCTCCAATTATACAGGTGCTTCTACTCGAAACACCTGTACTATTATACCCGATTTTTCCCTGTTTGTCATCTACTATTTTTGTTTTTATTCAGTATTTTTATTCAGAAATGCTTTCTCCCTGCGTCATCTGCTCCGACATTTCCTTCGCAATTTCCCGGATCAGGAAGATATAACGTTCCATCTTGACTGCATCCACCCGCATTTTAGGCGCGCCGATCGAAACCGCCGCCCAGACATTTCCAGATTCATCATAAATCGGTGCGCCGATTCCGATTGTTTCTGAATTCAGTTCTCCATCACTGATCGCATATCCCTGCTCACGTATTTTCGCGTATTCGTTCAAAAGTCCCTCTGGGGACAAGATTGTATTTTCTGTAAACGCTTTCATCGGTTCTTCCATCAAACGTTTGCGAATCACACTTTCTTCCTGATAAGCGCCCAGAATCTTGCCGGTTGCTCCTGCATATAAGGGACGTTCCTGTCCAACATTTCCCATAACACGAACAAGCTGCTGACTTTCTTCCCGGTAGATCAGAATTGCCTTTCCATTGATCAGCATACTGAATGAAGCATTTTCCCCTGTCATATCCCGGAGACGAACCAGATATGGTTTCACCATCTTTGATAAACCAATCTTGTCTTCATATGTACGTCCCAACACATAAACCGCCGGTCCCAATGTATATTTATGTTCCGGTGTCTGCGCTGCCAGTCCTGTTTTTACCAGTGATGCAAGCAATTTAAAGGTCCCACTCTTACTACAGCTGATCTGCTCGCCAAGCTCCGTCACACTATGTACATAAGGTGCCCGTCCCAATAATTTTAATAAAGTTGCCGTTTTTTCCGATGAATTCATAGGCTCCTCTCCCTTCGCTTCACAACCATTATACCTTTTTCCCTTCTAAAATCCGTCGAATAGTTGTCATTTCTTTCTATACTACGAAAAACCAGTCTCTTTGTCAACCTTTTAGAAACTCCAATTCCTATTTTAGAACACTTTTTTATTTTTATTCAAAATGTTTCCCTTATCCTTTTTAATTTCTTTCTGTGACCAAAAAAATACCAGTCACCTGAAATATGCGTCTTCATTCCAAAGAAACATTTCTCAAATAACTGGTATTTTTGATTTTATCTCTATTCTACCTGTTGAACGATTTTACTGATAATACGCATCAATTCCGTTCGCAATTCCCCCGGCAATCAATTCCTGATAATCATCCTGTGCCATCTTCTGATCTTCTTCCGGGTTGCTCATAAAGCCCATCTCGACAATGGAAACCGGAATCTTACACCAGTTGATGCCGCTCATGCTGTCTGTCTCCTGCACACCGCGGTTCTTGAAGCCGGTTGCCGCGCAGACAGAGTCCGTGATCTTCTTGGAAAGAGAATAGCTTGCCGCGTGAAGCCCGCCGTTGTACGGGTTGGTCGCCGTCTGGCACATGGAGAGTGTTCCGTTGACCGTCGTATTATCCAGCGAATTTCCATGAATCCGGACAAAAATGGAGGCGCCGCTCTTGTTGGCGATCTCCGCTCTCTCCGCATTGCTTAAGTTGACATCGTTGGACTCCCGGATCATGACGACCTGATAGCCTCTCTCTTCCAGAATCCGTTTTAACTTCTTCGAAACTGATAAAGTCAGTTCATATTCCGGCAGCTTCGTCGATACGCCCTCGGTGCCGGAAGCCACCTTCGCCTTCATGGTCGAGGAGCCCGGTCCGACTGGTTCTTTGTCCGGATTGCCCTTTGCCTGATGTCCCGCGTCGATCGCTACGATACGTCCGTTGGACACCGGTGCACCCTGTGCATCCGCTTCTGCCCCCTGCGCTGTGACCGTCGCTTTCTCACTGCCCGGCTCGGTCGTCGTCAGGTATTCGGAACGGATAAAACAGCTCTTGTCCTTATAAAGCACCTCGCTCCAGCCGTCTCCGATACCGACGCGCTGCACGCTGTCACCCTGAT
Organism: Clostridium sp. AF32-7AC; assembly: GCF_003477925.1. Taxonomy (NCBI): domain Bacteria; kingdom Bacillati; phylum Bacillota; class Clostridia; order Eubacteriales; family Clostridiaceae; genus Clostridium; species Clostridium sp. AF32-7AC. The sequence continues at coordinate 68,606 of NZ_QUEG01000001.1, read as the reverse complement.
TCAGCTGTGTCACAATCTCATACTCCGTTCCACAGCCCGAACGCACATTGAGCAGGTTCTCAGTCGCATACACTGTCTCATCGACACTCCGGAAGCCGCTCGCCGTCGTTTTGTCACTCTCCAGCTCGCTCTGGTCCGCAACCGCCGCTGCATCCGCCTCCTGAATGCCCTGTGCATCTTCCAGCTCCAGACTTCGCTTTGCCGCATTCGGCACCTGTTTCTTCGCTGTCTGTTCCGCCGGTTCTGTCTCAGCAGCCGCCATCTGCACCTGCTTCTGTGCCTGATTCGGAAGGGTAAATCCCGCATGGCTTACGCCAATGGAACCCGCCGCGACCACAATCGCGGTCACCGCCGCCCAGAAACGTTTCCGGTAATCCGGTGTGCCTGGCTTTTTTTTTCTGCTTTCTCCTCTTGCCATTTATAAAAAACTCCAATCTTACAGAAGATTCTAACCTCTCCATGATCCGCGCATTCACTGTTTCCAATCAATCTCATCGCAGCACAACTTTGATGCCGACAGACCAGACATTTCTGCCCAATTAAAATCTTCTTTCATTTCTAAATTATTCGATCGTACCGCCGCCTACGACATATTCGCCGTCATAAAAAACGACTGCCTGTCCCGGCGTCGCCGCTCTCTGCGGCTCATCAAATACGCATTCCACCCGATCTTCGCCAATCTTGCGGATCGTACAGGATGCCCCTTTGTGGCTGTAACGAATCTTCGCACTGACGCGCATCTCCTGATCGCCCAGATCCTCAATCGCCATCCAGTTGAGATTCCGGCAGGTCAGGCGGTTAGAAAAGACGTCCTCATTTTCCCCAATCACAACCTCGTTCGTCTCCGGACGGATCTCCGTCACGAACACCGGATGACCGAGTGCCAGATTTAAGCCCTTTCTCTGTCCCACTGTATAATGGGTAATTCCTTTATGATGACCTAAAATATTGCCGTACTTATCTACAAAATTGCCTTCGTCAATCCGGCAATTACTATTTTCCTCGATAAATTTTGCATAATCGTTGTCCGGCACGAAACAGATCTCCTGACTGTCCGGCTTGTGTGCCACCGGAAGTCCAATCTCCTCCGCCATCTCTCGAATCTTGTCTTTCGTATATTCGCCGACCGGCATCAAAGTATGTGCAAGCTGATGCTGGGTCAGGTTATAAAGCGCGTAGGTCTGATCCTTCGCCGCCGTCGCAGACTTGCAGATCGCATAGCGGCCATTCGGCAGCTTCCTCACGCGCGCATAATGTCCCGTTGCAATATAATCAGCCCCAATTTCCAGACTTCTCTGCAGAAGGGACTCCCATTTTACATATCGGTTACAGGCAATACACGGATTCGGCGTGTGTCCGTCCAGATATTCCTGTACAAAGTAATCCATGACATTTTCTTTGAACTCTTTTTTGAAGTTCATCACGTAATACGGGATCTCAAGCCGTTCCGCAACCCGTCTGGCATCATCGACAGCGCTCAGACCACAGCAGCCGCCGTGCTCTTCCTGCTCTACATTCGTCTCATCCTGCCAGATCTGCATTGTGACGCCGATCACATCGTATCCTTGCTCTTTTAAAAGCCAGGCAGCCACGGAGGAGTCAACTCCTCCTGACATGCCGACTACTACTTTTTTCTTTTTCATCAATACTCTTCTTCGACTTCTTCCTCGCCGATATCCGTCTTCGGTTTTACGAGTCCTTTGATCTCAATGCCATTCTTCTGAGCATAATCCCAGAGAGCAGCGTGAATTGCCTCCTCTGCGAGCAGAGAACAGTGTACCTTAACTGGCGGAAGTCCGTCCAGTGCCTCCATAACGGCTTTGTTGGTAACTTCCATCGCTTCCTGGATAGTTTTTCCTTTTACCATCTCGGTCGCCATGCTGCTGGTCGCAACGGCTGCACCGCAGCCAAATGTTTTAAATTTTACATCCTGGATGATCTGGTTGTCATCGATATCCAGGTAAATACGCATAATATCGCCGCATTTTGCGTTGCCGACGGTACCCATACCGCTGGCATTTTCAATCTCGCCTACATTTCTCGGATGCTGGAAATGATCCATTACTTTTTCTGAATACATCGGGTGTTTCCTCTCTATATCTTCATTCACTGTGAATGTTCATTTTGCTTAAAATGTCTAAATCTTACTGCTGCGGATGTTTCTTAATGTAATCCTCATACAGCGGAGACATAGAACGAAGACGTTCTACAATCTTCTTTAAGCAGTCTACCGTGAAATCAATCTGCTCCATGGTTGTCTCGGCTGACAGGGTCAGACGCAGGGAACCGTGTGCAATCTCATGCGGCAGTCCGATCGCCAGAAGTACATGGGACGGATCCAGGGATCCGGAGGTACATGCAGAACCGCTGGAACCACAGATGCCTTCCATGTCAAGCATGATCAGCATGGATTCACCCTCGATGAACTGGAATGCAAAGTTTGCATTGTTGGAAAGTCTCTGGGACGGATGTCCGTTGAGGCGTGCAAATGGAATTTCTTTTAATACACGCTCGATCAGGTGGTCACGCATCGCTTTTTCTTTTGCTGTGCGCTCTTCCATCGTCGCCATCGCAATCTCAACTGCCTTGCCGAATCCTACGATACCAGCCGTATTCTCGGTACCGCCGCGGCGTTTACGCTCCTGTGCGCCGCCGTGGATGAAGGAACGAGTCTTTAATCCGGTACGGATATAAAGGAAGCCGGTTCCCTTCGGTCCATTTAACTTGTGAGCGCTGGAACTGAGCATATCGATATGGCACTCATCTACATTGATCGGAACATGACAAAATGCCTGTACCGCATCGGTGTGGAATAAAATGCCGTGTTTCTTCGCAATCTCACCAATTTCCTTGATCGGCTCAATCGTACCGATCTCATTGTTTGCAAACATAACAGAGATGAGGATGGTGTCCGGACGGATCGCCTTCTCCAGCTCGTCTAATTTAACAACACCGAACTCATCTACATCCAGATAAGTAACCTCAAAACCTCTCTGCTCCAGGTACTCACAGGTGTGCAGAATCGCATGGTGCTCAATCTTGGTCGTGATAATATGCTTGCCCTTTGCCTGATATGCCTCTGCTGTGGAAATCAGCGCCCAGTTATCAGACTCCGTGCCGCCGTAGGTAAAGTAAATCTCGTTGGACTTTGCGCCCAGCGCTTTCGCGATCGTCTCGCGAGCCTGTGCAATCGCTCTCTTCGGCTCTGCCGAAAATTCATAAACGGAAGACGGGTTGCCGTAATACTCCGTAAAATACGGGAGCATTGCCTCCACTACTTCCGGACGCGTTTTGGTTGTCGCCGCATTGTCCAGATAAATCAACTGTTTCATAACTAATAAATCCGCCTTTCTTCTTAGTGTATGCACGCCTGCCTTTATTGTGATTGTATCACACGGAATCTCACGGCAGGAACTCCCCGCCTGTAAACATTTGCTGCGTACATAGTTTGTAGCAATAAAGGTAAAAGCTTCATCTACGTTCTTTATTATTATATAGGAAAATTGAAAAAATACAAGCAAGAATGAGCGGCTTTTTGAAAAAACCTAGTTAAAAATGGGGTATATAATGCGCTCAAGCTATTCCACCCTACTTATCCAGACAATAAAAAACCGTCCAGCTAGGAGGGGTCAACTCCTGACTAAACGGTTTTTTATTAAATCTTTGCTCCACTTCTGCCTTGAAATCCGTTACCCAATCGGCAGCAATTCCGTGGAAACGCATGTTATCCTCCAAGAGGGAATCTTCGGATAACTGCTGTAGTGCTGTCATTGGCTTCTGACCGCACATGGAGGGTTGATGCAATAGGGTTTACATAAATAAAAAGAAATAAACTGGTAACGGATACCTGTCAATACTTATACATAAAAGGGATTGGTATAGAATCAGGTCGGTTCTTCACTTGACATATCGCTATTGTAATATTATTATATATTATTAGGATACTTCTAAGTGAAAACTCTTGTTTTTTCCTGATGGCTATAATATAACACGCATCAACTTGAAATACCATCCCCGGAACGAGAATATAAATATTGTTTTTTTACAATAATATAAGCATTTAAAAATAGTCCTATAAAGCAAAGGCTAATTAAGCTAAATGGAGGCGGAAAAATGTATATTAAAAACCCGGAGTATTTTATTACCACCGTCCGTGAGGGAAGCATTTCCAAAGCGGCTGAAAAATTATATCTGTCACAGCCATATTTAAGCCAGTGTATCGCACGAACCGAAAAGGAATTAGGCGTCAAGCTCTTCGATCGCAGCCATATGCCGCTCAAACTAACTGAGGCAGGAAAAATCTATATGCGTTATCTGGAAAGTGTCGGAGTCCTGACCGGGCAGTTTGAGGAACAGCTCGGCGAGCTGAAAACGGGGCGCAGCCGTACTCTGAATGTCGGCATGACGCTGTGGCGCGGATCCGTCCTGCTGCCGGATATCCTGCCAAGCTACTCTGAAAGCCACCCGGATGTCCGCATCACCTTACGTGAACACCACACTGCCCAGCTTTCCAAGCTGTTACAGGAGGATCAGATCGATTTCGCTCTGATGAATATGCCGCTCAATCTGGATGATTTCGTCTATGACACCGTCTTCAATGAGCGCCTCCTTCTGGTAGCCAGCAAGGACCATCCGGCTATCCGCGGTCTGGAAGCAGGCACTCCGGACCATCCGCTTCCAATCGACATGAAAAAGCTGCGCCGGGAACGCTTCATCCTGCTGCAGGAGGATCAGGTCATGGGACACGCCATGAAAAACCTCTTTGCCAAGATGAATATGGAACCAAAGGATGCCCTATACACCACCAGCAGTACGACTTCGGTCAACCTGGCGGCAAGAGGGTTCGGCATCACCTTCCTGCCGGAAGGCGGAATCCGCCACACTGCCCACGTGGAGCAGCTTGCATTCTTCACCGTAGACAATCCACCGTTCAGCGTGCCGCTGCTGCTTTTATATAAGAAGAACAGCATTATTTCACCACACGCGAAGGATTTTATCGATATGGTGAAGGAGTATTACCGGAATCTGGAGGAAAAGAAGATTAAGGCATAAGAATTTGCTCTTTCTCTGTGCATTCTGTTTCTACATATATTTTAGAATTTTTGCACAAAACGTACAAAATGGGACTTCAGCCCCTAATAGACACAGGCAGCCTAGACGATATCCGTCGAAGCTGCCTGTGTTTTATTTCATATTTTTCTATCATTTCTTGGTCGAATTTATTTAACATTTGAAGAATTTTTATTCTACTATTCTTCCTTATCCAGATTCCGACCATTCACTCGGTCTTTCAATTCGTAAAGCAAATTTTTTAAGTAACTTTTACTTACGAATCTTCTCCACAAATTCCTTCAGTCTCTTGCATCCCTCAACAACATTCTCATAGCTGTTTGCAAAGGACATACGGATATAGTGGTCGCCTTCGCTTCCGAATACATCGCCCGGTACCATTGCTACCTTGGCATTTTCAAGAAGCAGCGGAGCAAATTCCTGGCCGCTCATGCCAAGCTTTTCGATGTTGATGAAGATGTAGAATGCACCCTTCGGGCAACGGCAGCTCAGTCCGTCGATCTCGTTGATTGCTTTAACTGCATAGTCGCGGCGTCTCTGATACTCTTTTACCATGTCTGCTACTTCGTTCTTCTCTTCTTTCAGCGCTACGACGCCGGCTTTCTGTACGAAGGAACTTGCACAGGTAACCACGTGCTGATGCAGCTTATTGACAGTCTTGACAATCTCTTCGCTGCAGGCTGCGTAGCCGAGACGCCAGCCGGTCATGGAGTATGCTTTGGAGAAGCCGTTTAATGTGATGGTTCTCTCCTTCATGCCCGGAAGAGAGGCGATGCTGATGTGTTTTGCATCATCGTATAACAGTCTCTCATATACCTCATCTGATATAATCATGATATCGTTCTTCACAGCAATCTCTGCCAGTTCTTTCAGCACATCCTCTGCCAGCACACCGCCGGTCGGATTGCTCGGAGTGATAAGAACGAGTGCCTTGGTCCGTGGGGTAACCTTTGCACGAATCTCATCCAGATCAATCTGGTAATCATTCTCCTCTTTCAATGTATAGGTAATCGGAACCGCGCCCAGAAGCTTCGGAACATTTAAGTAGTTTAACCAGCCCGGATTCGGAACCAGAACCTCATCGCCCTCGTCGAGAATTGCTGCCATGACATCAAAAACTGCCTCGGAAAGACCTACACTGACGATGATCTCAGTCGGTTTGTACTCTACATTGTTCTGCGTCTTTAATTTCCAGGCAATCGCCTCCCGCAGCTCCATGGTACCAAAGTTGGAAGTATAGAATACATCGCCTTTTTTGATATCCTCGATGCAGGCATTCTTGATGTATTCCGGTGTATCGAAATCCGGACGCCCTAACTCAAAGTGAATGACCGTCTCTCCTGCGCGCTCCATTGCCAGCGCCTTTTCGTTTACTTTACGGATTCCAGACGGAACCAGTTCATCCATTCTTTTTGCGAATAATTTATCCATAATAAAATCTCCTTTTCATTCTGCATATACTCTCAGATTCTCATTGGTCCGCATCTGCTGACACTTTTCCAAGAATATTTTATTTTTCCTGGTAGCCGACCGGAATTCCGTTTTTCTGTTCTCCAGCCCTTACGCTGCCTTCGTCTCGGTTTCCGCACCAGTTCCCAGCGTATGCATCATGCCCTCGCTGCGTGCTACTACCATGGTAGTTACCACATCACCGGTTACGTTAAAGGTTGTATTTGCCATATCAATCAGTCGGAAGATACCGGCAATCAGACCTACAATCTCCAGCGGAAGTCCCATGTTCGTCAGAAGAATCGTGGTCATGATGATCGCGCCTCCCGGAACACCCGGACAGCCCATAGCTACTAATACAGTAGAAATAATAATGTTTACCAATGCGGACGGTGTCAGGTTCATTCCATAAATCTGTGCCGTCATGACGATAGCTGCTGCATAGTAGATACATCCACCATTCATGTTGATGGTTGCGCCAAGCGGCAGGGAGAACGATGATAACTCGGAAGATACGCCAAACTCATCATTCGTAACAGAGGTTGTGATCGGAAGAGAACCGCTGCTGCTGGTGGTGCTGGCCGTTACAACCCATACTTTCCAGATACCCTGCAGCCATTTCTTTACCGGGAACTTTGCCAGAAGCGCTACCATCGGAATATACATCAGTAAAACAAGGATTACATCGGAAGCATAAACCGTGAGAATCAGCTTTCCGAGCGGTCCAAAGATTTTCAGACCATATGCACCAACTGAATCTGCTAACAGTGCACATACACCAATCGGAGAAAACTCCATAACAATAGCTGTGATTTTATACATTGCATTGGCACAGCTCTGTACACCTGCTAAAAGGCGTTCCCCCTCTTTTCCCATCATGATAAGTGCTACGCCTAAGAATACCGAAAATACGATAATCTGCAGCATATTTGTGTTGGTAAAAGAAGTGAAAATGTTGGATGGGAACATATCGATTAACGTATCAATGATACTCGGCATCGCCTGCGCCTCATAATCAGTCGATTGTGATAACGCGGTTAAATCAAATCCTTTTCCTGGATTGATGATGTTTGCCATGATAAGCCCTAATCCTACACAGAGTGCAGATGTCAGCGCATACAGTCCAACCACCTTCACGCCAATGTTCCGAAGCTTTTTCAAGTCTCCTAAGCTCGCGACTCCCGCTGTGATGGAAAAGAATACCATCGGAACGACAATCATTTTAATCATATTTAAAAAGATGGTTCCCAGAGGTTTTACAATGGTTGCTTTTTCTCCAAATACGAGTCCGATGACAATACCAAGGCCAAAACCGATGAACGTCTTTGTCGCCAAGCTCAATTTCTTTTTTTCTTTCATGAATATTCCCCTTCTTATGCAATACCCTCACTTACTGTTCACACATATGTGACCACCATGTTGTTTCACAGCACTTTCTATTTCAAAAGTGCCTGCTTTAAACAACCTCCTCTATGCTATATTCTCTCCCAGATTTCATTTCCCCAAATGTCCTCCGGGAGAGAGGTATCTGCAGTTCCGGGTAAATTTCCCAATTCACCTGCAAAACATGCCTTCCGTGAACTCTTCCGGATGTCCTGCATTCCGGAAATGCATCTTTGCCATGTTTTGCAATTAGTATGCTCTTGTCATCGCACCGTCTAACAGGATGGTCTGACCAGATACGTATGTATTCGCCTCGGAGCACAGCCATGTAGCCAGACGTCCGTATTCATCGATGGTGCCGTAGCGTCCCATCGGGAACTTCTTCAGGTCTTCCTTCTCGTAATCTGCTACGCTGATGCCAGCCTTGTCTGCACGCATCTTGTTCAGATTCTCAATTCTTGCGGTGCCGATACGACCTGGTCCAATGACATTGACTAAGATATTGTCTTTGCCGACCTCACTCGCCAGGGTCTTGCTCATGCCGACAACGCCCATTCTCATGGTATTGGAAAGAATCAGGTTGTCCAGGCAGTCCTTAACGGAAGAAGAAGTTGAGTTTACGATACGGCCGCCGCCGAGACGTTTCATGGACGGGAGTACCGCACGGATGGTTCTTACGTAGGAGAGCAGGCACATCTCAAAAGCGCCCTCCCATGCCGCATCATCAAAGCTTACGAACGGTCCCGGCTTCGGACCCGGACACATATTTACGAGTGCGTAGATATCGCCCAGTGTTTCAACGGTGTGTTTTACAAGTGCCTCGATGTCCTCCGCCTTGTTAACATCGCAGAGGAAGGTCTCCGGACGGTTTCCGGTTTCTTTCTCAATCTCAGCCTGTGCTTCCAGAAGCTGATCTTTAAACGGTTCTGCGGTACAAATCATAACCTTTGCACCTTCTCTTGCCATCTCGGTTGCAATTCCCTTGCCAAGTCCGGCTGCTGATGCCATACAGAGAACTACCTTGTCTTTTAATCCTAAATCCATACTGTTACCTCCTGTAAAATGAATATATAAAATGATTTGAATGTTCTGTTTGAATTTTTTATTTTCCTACACTTCCTTTTCCGGATGTTTTTTTAAGTCAACAACCGGGTTTACAAGTGGTGTCATCTCGAATCCGTCCGGTCCGGTGATGCGGCACTCTGCTACATCGCCATCCTGGATGTGGAACGCTCTCGGTGTTCCGGTGGAAAGGATGTCTCCTGCGTACCATCCCTGGATGCTGCTGTGCAGGGATACCAGACGCGGCGGTCTGTGGGTCATGTTTGCTACTACGTTTTCTGCATGAACTTCACCGTTGTGAACACTCTGGACCAGAAGTTCATTGACATCCGGTACCTCATCCGGGGTTACAAGCTCCGGACCGAAGGAGAAGAAGGTCGGGAAGTTCTTTACGATGGTTAAATATCTCGGGTTGCCGCTTACATAATCATTTCCCTTTAAGATGGATTCCTCAGTCATATCAAGGATGGTGGTGTAACCGACGATGGCATCCTGCCAGTTTTCTTCGGATATATCTCTGCAATCCTTGCCCATGATGATTCCAAGCTCTGCCTCTGCGGTGGTTTTCTGTGCTTCTTTCAACTTCGGAAGCAGGATTTCATCGTCCGGACCAATCAGGGTGTCTGCCTGTTTGAAGAAGCTTCCCGGAAATCCCTTCGGAGCTGCGGAACCGATGTCTCCAGCGTGGTCTGCATAGTTAAGACCGATACCAAAGATACGTTTCGGATTGCGGTAGAGCGGTCCATATACAACTTTCTCACTCGGAACCAGTCCCGGAATGCTCTCCAGCTCTTCCTTGCCGCCTGCGTTATACCATTTTGTCAGTCCCGGAATCTGCTGCTTCTGGATGAGACTCATGACATCCTCGGCCCATGCAGTTCCCTTTGCTGCATTCAGTGCCTCAATCGGAAGCACTCCATTCTTTAAGACGATACCGGCTTTTTCTGTTCCGTTCACTTTGATAGTTGCAAATCTCATATGGTTTCCTCCTTTATCTGTCAGAGATTGCTTCTTCAGAAGTTCTATTTGTCTGTTTCTTTTCATTTTGTTTCAGCGTCTGAAACCCAACCTCTTGAAGCTCTCTGTTTCTTTCTGACATTACTTTACCATTCCCACCAAAAATGTTCCAACTCTCTTTCGAATATGGACGTATAGGTAAATGGTTATGGACCATAACGTGTCTAAAATGATACTTGACCTTCCCTAATAAGCGAAAATACGCCTGGATACAGGCTTTCCTTGTAGTTGGAGGAAGTGGAAATGCCTGTTCCAGACGTATGATTTTAAATATATATAATCGTTTTATTAGGTCAGTTTACAAGGAACTACACGCAGACCACGAAACGGGGGCTGCTGACAACAAATAAAGGCTGAGTATCAAGCACCGGGAAAGTGCGAGATATTCAGCCTGTTTTGTTGTCCGGGGTTTCCAAAGGGGCTTGCCCCTTGGCACACGACTTTGCTTGCAAAGTGTAGTGTGTTATACGCTCTGTCGGCGTTGCTGCGAAAATAAGGTTGCCGCCGGGGAGGGCAAAGGCGTTTGAAGCAGCAGGAAAACAGGGTTGTGATTGCGTGACGTGGAGCCGCAAGCGCAGGACTGGTTTCATCAGCAGACAGGGCGTATATGAAAGTCCCCGTTCCTCGTTCTACACCGAACTTGTGGACACACTCCCGTAAAAACTGAAATTTTAGACTATTTGTAAATAAACCTTTATATTATCCCAAGTGAAATTTTTAATTCTAATATGCGTAAAACAGATTCATCGATTCGTTCCTCTGTAATTTCTCCCTGTTTGACTGCTTCAAGTATGGCTGGAATTTGCACCTCAAAATCTGTGCAGCATAACATATCATTTCCTGCCTTCACAGCTTGAACTGCAATTTTTGTGTCTTCTGCAAAATTGCGCACACCATCCATAGCTAAGTCATCTGTAATAATAACTCCAGTAAATTTTAATTCTTCCCGCAGGATTTTGTGTACCTGTGAAGACAGCGAAGCAGGGGTTTGACTATCCATGCAGGATACCACATTATGAGAAACTAATACCATATTGGCTCCAGAATCAATTCCTGCTTGAAACGGCAAGAAATCTGAGTTCAAAAATGTTTCATAGGTGCGATTATCATAAGCAATACCTGTATGTGTATCCACATTATTTCCGTACCCGGGGAAATGCTTTAGGACGCTCCCCATACCTTCTTGAAACATGGTTTGCACAACTAAGTGGACATAAGCGGCAGTTTGCTCTGCGTTCTGTCCAAAACTCCGGTCATAAATAAAATCCTCTGGATTTTGCGAAACATCGCAGATTGGGGCAAAGTTCAAATTAATCCCCAAACTATTCAATAATTCACATTTTTCTTGTGTGTCACTTTGAATCAAATCAAAGCCACCTTCAGCATAGAGTTCTTGAGGGGACCAGAAAGGCACAGCTCGCAAATTAGGGTTTGTGCTAACACGGTTGACAGTGCCTCCTTCTTCATCTACTCCGATAAACATGGGGATTTTTGCTGCACTTTGGTAACTTTGAATATTCTGGATAATTTCATCTCTTGTTTTTCCAGAAAAGTCTCGGCTAAAAAGAATATAACCTCCAAGATTATACTCCTTTACCTTCTGTACGCTATTTATTTCGGGACAGCGTGCAATAAACATCTGTCCAACTTTTTCTTCCAGCGTCATTGCATTTAGAATTTCTTGTGCTTTCTGTGTCACGGAAGCAGAAGGGGGACTTGGCTCTGTTTCACCAGTTGTTGGTTCAGGATTTTCGGTATTCAAACTGGAATCCGTAACCGTAATGGAAAGTAATTCAACCTCTTGTACAGATGCATTCAAATCCAATTTGCCATGATATGAAACTGTCACTGGATTCCCAATCACTATTCCTGTCTCACCAGTTGAAATATTTACACCTTCTGTTCCAAAATAATATTCACGATTATCCTCACCTTGAACAGTTAGAGTATTCATTGTTGCATCTTTTACAGTTCCTCGAAGCTCTTGTGCAGGTTCAGTTGTACTTGAATTTCCAATAATTTCTATTGTTGCCTCAGACGAGTTTTCCAACAAAATATTATTTACTTTATGCAAACTGGCTATCGCAATGCCTGCACATACAAGAAGCAAGATAATCACACTAAAAATAAGCACTTTATTCCTTTTTTCTTTTTTTACCCGTCTCATGTAATCCTCCTGATTGTTTTATAAAACTACATATATTTTTCTGCAATTATTTTCCTACCTGCTCCATCATCCTCTTTGCCAACTGCCGGAACTGTTCCGCCGTTTCCTCGTCCATCGGAAGAAACTTCCCAATCTGTCCGGCAATCATAGCAGTTACATCGTCCATAGAAAGCAGCTCCTGCTGGTGGTCTTTCATGGTTTCCTGCATGGTTTGGAACATAGCGGTGGTCACAGCTTCTCCTGGCTGTTCTCTGTTGTCCATATCTTTCTTAATATCTCGCAGGATAGCAAGAAATACATTCTTGATTTTTTCAATTTCCGCTTCATGTTCTCCCATCTTCTGTGCGTTCAGAAGTTGCAAATCCTGTTTTGCTTCTGCCCGATGTTCCGGGTGTTCTTTCATCAGATCGGACAAGGAAGCCGTTTCCAGTTCAATCAGCTGATTTCGTGCCATGATACCCTTTGCCGCTGTGTCTTGAAAATAAATCCGTATCAAATCCATCAGTTTCGGGAAGTTCCTGTGTTCCAACAGACGGTTAAGGATTTGCACATCGACTGTACCTGCCACAAGCCCTCTCACAGCTCCCTCGGACAATCCTAATTCAGAAATATCATAACTTTTACGGACACTCAAGGTGGACAAGCCTAATATGTAGTCCGTTGATACCTTAAATTTCTTTGCCACGCCTATGAGAATATCGCTGCTGACCGTCTTTGTTTCCCCACTGACAATGCGGCTCAACTGGGAAGCAGATACGCCTATCTTCTCCGCAAGTTGCTTTTGAGAAATATGATTGCCGTTGCACAAATCAGAAATCCTTTGTCCGGGTGTTCCGGGTAAAGCCATACACAGCACCTCCTTTTCCTATTTCCCATTATACAAGAAAATTGCAGAACTGCAATTTTGAAATTGAATATTGCCCTAAAATGCAATTCTCGCAAGATTCCGGGAATTGCATTTTTTTCGTGTAGACTTAGGGTAGTTCATCGATGAACTGCACCTTGAAAAATGAATGACCATCCGAAAAGGAATACCCCGGCAGGGGAAGCACCGCAACGAGCCACTTCGGGACAAAATGTCCCGAAGTCCGGGGAGCGTGCCAACGCTGGAACACGCCGCAGGAATGGGGCAGGAAGCCTTTTCGGGGAGAACGGCAAAGGAAAAATGGAGGGAACACATGAGAGAGAACCCATATAAACAACTGCCGCCCATAGAGCGCAAGCCGGACGGCTCCCTTTACCGCATGACACCGACACAGAGGAAACAGGCAAACGCCCTGATCCGCCGGGAGTGCTGCTGTTATGAGGACGGGAACTGTATGTTCCTTGACGATGGAGACATCCACGCCTGCCCCCAGACCATTTCTTTCTCGGTCTGCTGCAAGTGGTTCCGCTGGTCGGTCTTGCCGCAAATCGGAACGCTGGAAGCGGAGGTTTTCCGGGATAAGGAGCTAAAACGCTGTGCGGTCTGCGGCAGAGTGTTCGTCCCAAAGTCCAACCGGGCGAAATACTGTCCCGACTGCGCCGCCAGAGTTCACAGGCGGCAGAAAACAGAAAGTGAACGGAAAAGGAGGTCTTGTGTGGACAGTTAGGGGCTGAAAAGTCCTTGATTTACAAGGCTTTACAAGCACAGAACAGGGGTAGGCAATAGAAACTACCGTCTGCCCCCGGAAACAGGCTTCTAACCGTCCACAAAACACGATATGACAAACACCATTTATATCCATCAGCCGGAAAAGGTGGTCAGCTTTATCCGGCTTCCCAATTTCCTCTTTGAAGCCCCCACATTCACACCCCTGTCCAACGAAGCAAAGGTACTGTACGCCTTTATCCTGCGCCGGACAGACCTGTCCCGGAAAAACGGCTGGGCGGACGAATATGGGCGCATTTACCTCTACTATCCCATCAATGAGGTAGTGGAACTGCTCCACTGCGGGTGGCAGAAGGCGGTCAACACCCTGCGGGAGCTGCAATATGCCGGACTGGTGGAGATCCAGAAGCAGGGCTGTGGAAAACCCAACCGCATTTACCCCAAATCCTATGAAGCGGTTCCAAACACCGACTTCAAGAAATCCGGTTATGGTACGCCGGAGGACTGAAAACCGCACTCCACAAGTACGATAATCAATCCTCTTGAAGTACGAAAACCGGACGGTATATAGAAATACAGAGATTAAAACGATTTTATTTATATCTTATCCATTCCTATCCTATCTGAGATATTTTCTGCGGGATTTTCCTGTGGAAAAGTCCCGGAAAAGAACGGAATAGGGAAAGGAGTTTCATGGCACAACACGCAATCTTGCGATTTGAAAAACACAAAGGCAATCCGGCAAGACCGCTGGAAGCCCATCACGAACGGCAAAAGGAACAGTACGCCAGCAATCCCGACATTGACACAAGCCGGAGTAAATACAACTTCCATATCGTCAAGCCGGAGAGCCGCTATTACCATTTCATTCAGAGCCGCATTGAACAAGCCGGATGCCGCACCCGCAAGGATAGCACACGCTTTGTCGATACGCTGATAACCGCCAGCCCGGAGTTTTTCAAGAAAAAATCCCCAAAGGAGATACAGGCGTTTTTCCAGAGGGCGGCTGATTTCTTAATCGGGCGGGTAGGGAAAGAAAATATCGTGTCGGCGGTGGTACACATGGACGAGAAAACGCCCCACCTGCATTTGGTCTTTGTCCCGTTGACAGAGGACAACCGCCTGTGTGCAAAGGAGATTATTGGGAATAGAGCCAACCTCACAAAATGGCAGGACGATTTTCACGCCTATATGGTGGAGAAATATCCCGACTTGGAGCGTGGGGAAAGTGCCAGCAAGACAGGCAGGAAGCATATCCCCACCCGTTTGTTTAAGCAGGCGGTCAATCTCTCCAAACAGGCAAGAGCCATTGAAGCCACGCTGGACGGTATTACCCCGTTCAATGCCGGAAAGAAGAAAGAGGAAGCCCTCTCCCTGCTGAAAAAGTGGTTTCCGCAGATGGAGAACTTCTTCGGACAGTTCAAAAAATACAAGGTCACGATAAACGACCTTTTGGCAGAAAATGAACAGTTGGAAGCCAGAGCCAAAGCCAGCGAAAAAGGCAAGATGAAAGATACGATGGAACGGGCAAAGCTGGAAAGCGAGCTGAAAGACATTCAGCGGCTGGTAGACCGTATCCCGCCGGAGGTGCTGGCAGAACTGAAACGGCAGCAGCGGCACACAAGGGAACGGTGATCGATGACAGAAAACATTTCACGCCGCGGTATGACGGCACTACACTTTGAAAATTAAATACGGAGGTACTATGGAGCATATCAGATACAAGAAAGAAACCGAAGTCGTGACTTTTCAGAGAAAGGAAATCACGCTGGAAAATCTCTCCCCGGTGTTCACGCCGGAGCAGGAAGCGGCAAAACGCCGGGAGCTGGAACAGCAGCTTTATGAGGTGTTCCGCAAGTATGCCGACAAACGGCAGAGTGAGGAAGCCGGGGCATAAGGTTTTCCAAAGCCATCGTTGATTTGCGGGGCTGCTGACGGTATAATAAAGGTGTCAGCAGCTCCGTTTCTTTTTTAAGAAAAGGAGCGACAATATGAATAATCGAATAGACGCAATCTATGCAAGACAATCGGTAGACAAAAAGGACAGCATTTCCATTGAAAGCCAAATTGAATTTTGCAAATACGAGTTGAAAGGCGGTAACTGCAAGGAATACACAGACAAATGGTACAGCGGCAAGAATACAGACCGTCCGAAGTTTCAAGAACTGGTGCGGGACATCAAGCGGGGCTTAATTGCAAAGGTCGTGGTTTACAAGCTCGACCGTATCAGCCGTTCCATTCTGGACTTTGCCAACATGATGGAGCTGTTCCAGCAGTACAATGTAGAGTTTGTGTTCTCTACGGAAAAGTTTGATACCTCCACCCCGATGGGGCGGGCGATGTTAAATATCTGTATCGTGTTCGCCCAGCTTGAGAGGGAAACCATACAGAAGCGAGTAACGGACGCTTACTATTCCCGCAGCCAGCGAGGTTTCAAGATGGGTGGGAAAGCCCCTTACGGCTTCCATACAGAGCCGATTAAGATGGACGGTATCAATACAAAAAAGCTGGTGGTAAATCCAGACGAAGCGGCAAATATCCGGCTGATGTTTGAGATGTATGCTCAGCCCACAACCTCCTACGGGGACATTACCCGGTACTTTGCCGAACAGGGGATTTTGTTCCATGGCAAAGATCTGATACGCCCCACGCTGGCGCAGATGTTACGCAATCCTGTCTATGTGCAGGCAGACCTTGATGTGTATGAGTTTTTCAAAAGTCAAGGGACGGTCATTGTCAATGACGCTGCCGATTTTACTGGCATGAACGGCTGCTATCTGTATCAAGGGCGGGATGTGAAGCCCAGCAAAAAGAACGACTTGAAAGACCAAATGCTGGTACTGGCTCCCCATGAGGGCATTGTCCCCTCTTACATCTGGCTGACCTGCCGCAAGAAGCTGATGAACAACATGAAAATCCAGTCTGCCCGGAAAGCCACCCATACATGGCTGGCGGGAAAAATCAAGTGCGGGAACTGAGGGTATGCCCTTATGAGTATCTTCAATTCCTCCGGCAAGCAATACCTTCGCTGTACGAAACGGCTGGACAATAAAAGCTGTGCCGGGTGCGGGAAAATCATCACTTCGGAGCTGGAAGCGGTTGTTTATCAGCAGATGGTAAAGAAACTGGCAAGCTACAAGACTCTGACAGGCAGAAAGAAAGCGGCAAAGGCAAACCAGAAAATTGCAGCACTGCAAGTGGAGCTTGCCCATGTGGACAGCGAGATTGAAAAGCTGGTGGACAGTCTGACGGGTGCAACCCCCGTCAGATACCTACCCTGTGTAGTCCCTTGTAAACTGTACTTTATGGCTTTTATAAGTTAATCATTCTAGTAGTATGTTTGATGTCCATAGGAGAATCCTTATGCCTGTCCATGGCACTGAGAATTTGAACACTTATTTTAATATGTAGCCTTGAAAAACGGCACCAGTGCAATCGCTTTCGCACAGTCATGGGAATAGCCGCCGCCCAGGCTCTGCATCCGAGTTTCTATTTTTTCAGCTATGGGATATACTCCAGTATTTTATCTGGTTAAAAATCCGAGTTATTTTTAAATATGGCACTATAAGCAATTTCCTATCAGTATTTTGTGAAATTTTAAACTATTTTTTAGCCAGTAGAATGTATTTGATAAAATCATCTACTGTTGCCCCCACGCCCGGATAGCGCTTCATCGACAAAAGGATTGCACGCTTTGCCAGCGGATCGCCAATCTTGTAATAACAGAGTTTTTCCGTTTTCTCTGTGTATTTCAGCAGTGCATCCCTAAAAAAGATGATACCGGACTGTCCGCTCCGCGCCACATTATAGGCAGTCTGAAGCTGATCAAAATACATAATCACCTTCGGCTCGAAACCAGCGTGGGCGCAGATATCCATACTCCTTTTATAAGAATCCTGATTCTTTTTCAGCATCAGAAATGGTTCTTTCGAGACTTTGGAAAGGTCCACCGCACGCACCGCTTCATCCAGAAAACTCCGCTCCAGGATTGATTCCCTGGAGATCTGAAACTCTTTCAGCTTCTCATTCACAGCAAAGGAAGCAGGAACCGCCATAATCATATACTCATACCCCAGCGTCACACTCTCAAACATCTCCGGGTCGAGTGCCTCGACATCCATCGTGATATCAAACTGCCCGGTTCTAAGCCCAGCATCCATCCCTGAAATATCCGTCTCCGTCACGTTGATCCGGCACTTTGGATTCAGTCTGCAATAGCCCCGGATCACCTCCGGAAGAAAATACGCACAGAAATATCCGGAGCTTCCGATGTTAATCACACCGGAACGGATACCCGCCAGCTCTGCAAAATGCTGCTCCATCTCATTGCTGAGCTCGTATATCTTCCGCGTTTTTTCCAGATAATACTGCCCCGCCGGGGTCAGTGCCACCGGGTTCACATTCCGGTCAAAAAGCGAGATCCCATATAACTCTTTCTCAATCTTTTTAATCGCACCGCTGAGGGCTGGCTGGGAAATATAGAGTTTCTGGGCTGCTTTTGAAAAACTTCCTTCCTTCGCAATTTCCATCACGTATTCATACTCTCGCTTACTGAACATACTCCCATCCCTCCATTGTATCTTTACGTACTACTTTATCTTTTGTCCGGTTATATGTTTAAGCCACTCTCCGAAAAAAAGTAAAAATATTTTTTATGCCATTATAACGAGTTCTTTTTATCACGTCAATTCTGTAATGTATACTATTTTTACACAATTTTCAGTCTCTAAACAACAATCCGAGCATTTTTCACTCTTGCTTTATGAGGCGTTCTTTCCTATAAAACAACGAAAAAGACGCTATGCTGAAGCCTCATTACTTCGTACACAGCGTCTTTTTATCCAGAATTTTATTAAAATCTAAAATTTGAATTATTCAGCCTGCTCAGACTCTTTCTTTGCGTTCAGGTACTCCTGGATGTTTGCCATAACCTCGTCTGCGTTCAGACCGTGTACCATGCAAGCCTCCTCCAGAGACTCACCGATCGAAGACGGACAGCCAACACAGTGCATGCCTGCCTCCATCAGAACATATGCAATACCCATATCATACTGAAGCATCTCGCCCATCGTGGTTGCTTTTGTGATTTCCATGATAAATTTTCCTTTCTATTCATACTTGCAGTCTCTTACGCAGCTTTGCGGTTTTCACCGCCGCTGCAAAAACACCGCGATTATTCTTATGCTTTCTTATATTAACACGAATCGCGCGGTTTTACTATCTTTTTTTGTGAAACATAGAAAATGTTACGATTCACTGGAAAAATTTTTCTGAGCTGAAAATTTTGTACAATCCGGCAGCAGCATTACTCTTCTCTTGCATCCTCTTCTTATTTCTCTTATAATTACCATGATTGTTCTATGTTTTCCTGTATTGAGAATACGATAGTCACTGGCTCCGTTTTTCTGCCTGTGTCGGAAAACATTTTGATTTTTATACATTAAGGAGTTTTATAAAATGGATCCCTTTTCCATGTTAGAATTACTATTATCCGAAAACCAGTTCGAACTTATTCTCCCGGAAACCGGCACTTCTGCTCCCGACACGATCCGCCTAGTTTACCTGATGAATGATGCAGTCGAAAGTTTCCTCCTCTTCCACAACGCCCGCCTGACCGGTACCTACGATCCGGCATACGAGGGCGAACTCGATGCCCTCTTAACCCAGGATGAAAACGAACGCTATGCCCTGATCGTCCATCAGGGAGACTCGGTTGTCACACTCTTTTTCGAAGATCTGACTCTCGAAAATCACTACTATGACTACAGTCAGCTCGGGCACTTCTGGATGAAAGGCTACGAATACCTCCGCCAGCTCGAATACCGCATCGCCATCCTGCGCGACAAACTCGACTATCTGGGGGAAAACTCCTGCAACGCAAACGAGCGGGAGCTTGCCTCCCTCGCGGAATTTCCCCCACTGAACGTCTGCTGCTACCCGGCGGTCCCGAAAAAATACCGCGTCATCCGTGAAAATCCCTGGCATCTCTCCGAAGACGCTTCGCGCGTCTTCCAATCCATCGCCGTCGAAGCCAGTGATCCAAAACTGCTACATCGCCTGAAAGACTATGAGCAGCACCCCACCAAGCGCCGCGCCCGTCAGATTGCCCGCCTCCTGCACCGGAACGCCCATGCCAAGACAGTCGATCTCCTGACCCGGAAGCTTCAAAAAGCCTCTTCCGCCTACCCGTCCCGCACCTTCGGAAAAGCCCAGCAGACCCGTCACCTGGCTCTCGAACTTTTTGCCAAAAAAAGACAGAAAGAGCTTGAAAAGCGCGGCATCCGCTCCGAACTGCTGCGTGAAGAACCCTTTACGACAGCGCAGGATTCGATTGAATTTAAGATGCATTTAATGATATGGGAGAAAGGGATTTTGAACCGTAAGGCGCGGATTGAGACTTGGGAAGATCAATAACATAATCTATTGCAACAGATCCTGCCGGTTGCAGTACTCTGTATGCAGCAGCTTATGTGACAGCTCCCCACACGGTTCTCCCAGATACGTCTCATAAATTTTCTGGATCGCCGGGTTCTTGTGCGACTGTCTGACCGGAAGCTCTGCCTCTGCCTCATAGATGGCTTTCTTCCGCTTCTCCATGATCGACCATGTCTTAGGCGGATTTCCACCGCCGCCGATGCAGCCGCCCGGACATGCCATGATCTCGATAAACTGATAATCGGCGGTTCCGTTTTTTACCTTTTCCAGCAAAACTTTCGCATTTTTAATGCCATGTGCCACCGCTACCTTGATGACTCTGCCGTTCAAATCAACCTGTGATTCCTTGATTCCCTCGAAACCGCGGACCGGTGTATAGTCTAGATGTTCCATCTCTTTGCCGGTTACCACCGCATAAACGGTGCGGAGTGCCGCCTCCATGACGCCGCCAGTCGCACCGAAAATAAGTCCCGCGCCGCTTCCTTCGCCAAATGGATCGTCAAACGGCGTATCCGGAAGCTCAGAAAAATCGATTCCACCGGCACGGATCAGCGCTGCCAGTTCCTGTACCGTGATGGAAATATCCACATCCTGATAGCCGCTGTCCCTCATTTCCGGACGGGTACACTCAAATTTCTTTGCCGTACACGGCATAACGGAAACACTGCAGATCTCACCCGGATCGATGCCCTCGCGCTTCGCAAACCAGGTCTTGATCAGCGCACCGAACATCTGCTGCGGGGATTTTGCCGTCGATAAATGCTTCGTGTACTCCGGCGCGTAAGTCTCACAATATTTAACCCACGCCGGACAGCAGGAGGTGATCATCGGCAGAGTTCCGCCATTCTGCAGGCGGTTTAACAGTTCCGTTCCCTCCTCCAGGATCGTCAGATCCGCGGAAAAATCAGAATCAAATACCTTGTAAAAGCCCAGGCGCTTAAGTGCCGACACCAGACGTCCCGTGCTGACAACACCCGGCTGCTCACCCAGTGCCTCCGCCAGCGTAATGCGGACGGACGGAGCCACCTGGATAATCAGTTTTTTGCCTAATTCTTTCTGGCGATATAACCCGTAGGTATGATAATGCACCGTCAATGCTCCGGTCGGACACACCTGCACGCACTGGCCGCAGTTAATACAATTGGTATCAGCCAGTTTTTCCCCATAGGCCGGGGCAATCAGCGTATGGAATCCACGGTTTTCCTTCGAAAGGACGTTGATTCCCTGAATCTCATTGCAGACCTCCATACAACGCCCGCACAGAATACATTTCTGCGGATTCCGCATGATGGCCGGAGAACTCCAGTCCTCCTTCTGATGGCGGAGCTGCTTGTCATAGCGGATATCGAGGTGCATTCCGACATCCTGCGCTACCTTCTGCAGATCGCATTTTCCGTCCTTCGGACATACGAGGCATTCCTGCGGATGTCTCGCAAAAATCAGTTCCAGAATATTTCTTCTCGCTTTCAGTACCTTCGGGGATGCCGTCTGCACGACCATTCCCTCCGAAACCGGTGTACTGCACGCGGTCGGAAGAAGTCTCTGTCCTTCTACCTCAACCACACAGATACGGCAGACCGCCTTGATGCTCAAATCCTCATGATAGCAGAGAGTCGGAATGTGGATACAGGCTTTCTTCGCCGCCTGGAGGATCGTCGTTTCTTCCTCCACCTCTACCGGCTGTCCGTCGATTGTCAGATGTACCATCATGCTTCTCTTCCCCCTCTCCGCTCAAATCGTCCCGCGTAGGATGCTCCCCGGCTGCGGTGTCTCGCATACGCGTCATACGAATCATACATGACATCGCGTTCACCGACTGCTGCACGCCGTCTTCCCATCCGGCTGTTTCCATCGTTTCTATAATCTTCTTCTGCTTCATAAATTCCTTCCGCCACGGCTGCCTGAGCGCAGACCGGGCAGTAATCGCGGTCGATGTGCGCCAGATATTCCTTACGGAAGTTCTGGATGCTCGTCTGCACCGGAACAGCGGTCGAATGTCCCAGACCACACAGGGCAGTCAGGCGCATCGTCTCCGTCAGCTCATCGATTTTTTCCAGATCCGGCAGAGTCGCCAGCCCCCGGCTGATGCGGGTAACCAGATTGTAAAGCTGCTGGCCGCCCTCGCGGCACGGTGTACATTTTCCGCATGACTCGCCGCGGAAGAAGTCCAAATTGTTTCGCACAATATCTACAATACAGTTGCTGTCGTCGATGACCAGAATCGTACCGCAGCCAAGACGTCCGCCGGATGCCGAAACTGTATCAATATCCAGTGTCATATCGATCTGATCGGCATTGATGATCGCACCGGAGGTACCACCGGTCTGCACGCCCAGAAGCCCTTTTCCATCCGCGATGCCGCCGCACACTTCATAAATGATATCTTTGAGGTTCACGCCCATCGGAAATTCAAATACGCCCCTGCGGACTACATTTCCACAGACCGTAAAAAGCTTTGTGCCAGGGCTGTTCGCTGTGCCGATGCTGCGGTACCATTCCGCTCCGTTTAAGAGGATCGGTGCAATATTCGCCAGCGTCTCTACGTTATTTAACATGGTCGGTTTTCCAAAGAGTCCGTGAATGCTTGGAAACGGCGGACGGAAACGTGGCTCGCCTCGTTTTCCCTCAATGGACTCAAACAATGCCGTCTCCTCGCCGCAGACGTAAGCACCCGCACCGGAGCGGAACTTGATTTCAAAGTCAAAACCGCTCTCCATCATATTTTTTCCTAAAAATCCGCGTTTTTCCGCATCCTCCAGCGCATCTTTTAATACCGGGAACAAATATGTATACTCGGCTCTCAGATAAATATATCCGGTATGGGCGCCGACTGCTTTTCCAGCAATCGCCATGCCCTCGAAGACCGCACACGGGTCGGTCGAGAGAAGAATCCGGTCTTTATTCGTTCCCGGCTCTCCCTCATCGGCGTTACAGACGATGTATCTCGTTGGGTCAGATGCGTGGGCGGTAAACTCCATCTTGCGATAGGTCGGGAATCCCGCACCGCCGCGTCCACGAAGTCCGGAGGCGCGGATCACATCGATAATCGCTTCACTGTCCATCGAAAGTGCTTTTTTCAGCGCTTCAAATCCGCCGCGGTCCGCATACTCCTGTGAACTTCTCGGATTAATCTTGCCGCGGTTTTTCAGCAATACGTGCATTTCCTCCATACTATTCCACATCCTCCCGTATATATTGTTTGATAATATCCCGCACCGATTCCGGCGTCAGGTTGCCGTACACGTGCTCATTGATCATGATCGCCGGGGATATTTCACAGAGTCCCAGGCAGGGACAGTATTCCAGGGTGAACCTTCCGTCCTCGGTCGTCTCCCCGATGCTGATGCCGAGCTGATCCTCCAGCGCCTGAACGACTGCCTGCGCCCCATGTACGTGGCACGGCGCGCTCTTGCACATCCGGACAATGTAGCGCCCCCTCGGTTTTACCGACAGCATCGCATAAAAGGTGATGAAACTGTACACCTTGTTCATCGGAATATCCATCTCCCTGGCGATGACTGACGCCACCTCCTTGGAAAATGCCGACACAACCTTCTGCGCCCGGATGATCACTGTCATCAGCATATCCGGTCTGCCCTTGTATTCCGCCGCAATCGCAGCCACCTGTACCAGCTTTGAAGCCGGTGTCTTATATACATAACTGTCCCTGTCCATCCTGCTCCCTCACTTTCAGTTTGTATTTTTCCAAACTTATTTTTTGTTTGACTAACTGTCTGTTTGATTTTTTCTCAATTATAGGGATGCACTGACAAATTGTCAAGAAAAACTTACAGTCTGGTTTGTTAATTGACAAACAGTTTGGTTGAGAGTATGATGAAAGAAACAGGTTTGCTCTCATTTCCCGTTATCTTGCACCTGAATTTTTGATTTTTAAACAAAAAAGGGAGAACATTCTCTTATTTATGTTCCCTATCTACTAACTTTTTTCTATAGAAACGGGATTGACGCAGCAAAATTAACGCGATAAAATTTTTTCAGGAACTTTGACAAAAGAAAGACAATCCCTGTGCATTTCATTTTCCGAATTATTTTAAGACGCAAAATTTTGCGATACACACTCGGGGCACAGAGCATTCTAAAGGAGGTATTCATGGAAATTTCCAACTACATGGACTTTCAGTTTCTCATCCGTTTTCTCGAAGGACTTCAAAAGTTTCTCGGAGATAACTGTGAGATCATCGTCCACGATTACCGCAAAGGCTACGATCACACGATCGTCTACGCATTCAACTCACAGCTAAGCGGACGCGACGTCGGCGGTTCCCCGCGCGGCGGCATGATCACACAGCTTGGCAATGATATCGAGCCGCTCAAGCATTCGATCATTTCCCTCGATACCAGCCAGAAAGACCGGCTTTTTAAGTCCTGCACAACGCTCATCGAGAACGAACATCACAAAATTATCGGATCTGTCTGCTTAAATATGGATGTTCGCGATCTCTATCTGGCACAGAGCGCCCTGCAAAATCTGATCGGACGCCCAGGCACCATCGGCGTATCGGCAGCTGTGGGCGCACAGATCGATGGCATGTCTGGCTGCACACCATCCGGAATGGCTTCTGATGGCACCTTTTCCGGAACTGGCAGCACGGACGGCACGAATGGCGCAAATCAGGCAGCCATGTCTGACCGCGACTTTATTCTCAAAAAGAATGTCGATGATATTTTACAGCACTATATTTATCAGGCAGAGTCCATGATCGGAAAACCGATGATGCTGATGAACAAGGAAGAAAAGATTCGTGCACTCGACTATCTTGACCAGAAAGGCGTCTTCAAGATCACAAAAACCAGCCTGCTCCTGTGCGACGCGATGCAGATTTCCAAGTATACACTGTATAATTATCTGGAAGAAGCGCGGATTTCACGAAAGAGTGAAACGAATGAATAAGAATCATAAACTAATTCTTTCAACCTCTGTTTGCTTAACCTTTGATTCATTTTAAAATATAAAAGACCTGAAGAGCAGCCATTTACCGCACCTTTCAGGTCTTTTTATATTCATTTACCATATTTACATTATTTTCTCAATTTTTCTAGTATTCTTTCTATTATTGTTGCTTCTTACCTATTCTTTTTATCCTATAAACAGACACCACGCCGGAATCGTAATCATCGAAATCAGCGTCGTGAGCACTACCGTTTTCGCTGCAAACGGTGCATCGCTGTCATAGCGCACCGCAAAGATCGCTGCAGTTGCACCGGCTGGCATTCCCGTCATGATGACTGCCACACCTGCTGCCACCGAATCCAATCCGGCCGCCAGGCTGATTCCATATGCCAGAAGCGGAAGAAGGAACAGACGGAGCACACTGAATTTGAGGGCCGTCGGATTAATAATCTCACGCAGTTTCACATCGGTCAGAATCGTACCGATAATAAACATCGTCAGCGCCGAGTTACAGTTTCCAATGTAGGTAACCGTCGATTTCAGCACGCCCGGAAGCTGCAGCTGTGTCGCCATCAGGAACATACCGATGTAGACACCGACCAGACACGGGTGCGTCAGGACATTTCTCAATACCTTTTTCCGGTCAGAACCGCCTCCAACAAAATAGGATGTACCCGCCGACCACATGACAACGCGCATCGGAATCAGGAAAATGGATGCGTAGAGAAGTCCCATACTTCCATATACGCCTTCCGCAACCGGGTTTCCAAGGAATCCGCCGTTGGAAACGATCGTACAGTATTGAAGCACCTTCCGGTGCTGCTCTGAATATTCCTTAAACAGCACTTTGTTGAGTGCCACACAGACAAGCTGCAAGACAAATCCAACCGCCAACAGCAACCCGCACGTTTTAAAAATCGAAGCATCAAATGAAATCAGGCACGATTTCACAATATTGCAGGGAATCACGATATTCACGCAGAGATCCGTCAGACATTTTTCGCCTTCCTTGCTGATGATCCCTCGACGTTTCAGTACCGCACCCGCCAGTATCATCAGGAATAAGGAACCCTGTAGGTTGCAAAGTTCGAGTAAATTCATATGGCTCTTCCTCCTTTTCCTACGACCTTCTTATGAGACGAACCAAAAAACTCCAGATCGGCAGTATGTACAGATACGACGCCACCACCACACTCGCAATCGGAGCACCGACGGCTGCCAGAGGAACGGCTCCGGCGATCGACCACGGAACCAGCGGTGCCAGCACAACCGCCGTATTTTCCAGATCGATTGCAAATCGTTTATTATCTGGATTTCCTTCCTTGCAGAGCTGATGGGTCAGCATGATCGAAAGCGTCTGGTTACAAGCGATCATGGAAGCAACTGCCGCCACCGCAAAGGTCGCACCAAACGGAGTAATTTTCCGGCTCAACGCCTCTATTTTCCCCTGAATCGGCTTCAAGAGCCCAGTTCCCTCGAAAATTCCTGCATAACAGGAGGACAGGCTCACAATCGCAGCCACCTTAATCATTGATTTCAGTCCGCCGCCGTTCATCATAGCATTGAGCGCCGGATCGCTTGCCTGATAACCGGTCAGGCACATCTGTAAAATTTCTTCGATTGTCCGCCCCTGCAGCACCACGCTCAGAAACGCCGCCAACACAATGCTGATCAGCATCGTTTTCTTGACCTCCACCCGGAACACAGACAGCACCAGGATAATCGCCGCCGGGATTACCGCGCTCCAATGAAGTACAAAACGATTGGAAAACAGCCCTTCCACATCCATCCGTCCGTTTCCGGCACTCATGGAACGTCCCACTATATAATAGAGAATACATGTAGCCACAAATGGCACCAGCGATGTCTTTATCATTTCGCGGATATTTTCATAAATATCCGTCTTCGTCAGCACACAGACAAGATTCGCGCTGGACGATACCGGTGAACAGCGGTCGCCAAAATAGATGCCAGAAAGAATCGCGCCGCCGATCCAGAACGGGTCAAGCTCCATCGCACGTCCCATCGCCATACAGATAACGCCCATCGTCGCGCCGGTTCCAAAGGAGGTTCCGGTCAGGATCGACACCATACAGTTAAGAAGGAACGCGATCACCAGAAATGCCGACGGCGACACCAGCTTCGACGACCAGCACACGATCACGGCGATCGTGCCGGATGCCCGCCACAGCGCTGTGATAAAGCCAATAAGTCCGAAAATCATCAGGATATTGCGGACGGTTTTAACGCCAGAAAGCGACATTTTTCCGAGTTCCGCGAGGCTGTGCTTCCGAATCAGGCCATACGCACAGAAAATCAGATAGCCACCCGCCAACGCCCAAAGCACGGACGCGCCGGTAAACACGCAGCCTGCCAGCGCCGCGATAAATGCAAGTAATACAATTCCCTCCAGCATACTTCCTCTCTCTTTCCTACCAACCTGTTATTTTTCATCATAATCTTTTGTTTTTGATGTTTTTAGTATATTCCTGTTCCACCTTAATGTCCATCTGTTATTTTATGTATTAAATACAGCTAATTTTTGTATCTTACGCAAAAAATCCCTGCTTTTTCTCTATTCGTTTGTTTCTTGATCTAAAAAAGAAGACTTCCCAACATTTTATAATCGTCCAGCTTTCTTCTACTTTTTTCTATTTCTTCATATACTTTTCTGACATACCCTCCCCGGAGATCTGCTATGCGAAGATTTCATCCTTTGATTACCGGAACCCTGCTCCTGACAGCAGTCGGATTTTTCTGCCGGATTCTCGGCTTTTTCTACCGCATCTTTCTCTCCCGGACGATCGGCGCCGAAGGTCTGGGTTTATATCAGATGATTTTTCCCATACATGGCATCGCATTTGCTCTCTGCGCCGGTCCAATCCAGACTTCACTCTCCCGCCTGACCGCCGCCTCCCCGGAAAAGGGACGCGCCTTTTTGCGGGTCAGCCTCGCACTCTCACTATCGATCGCCCTGCCGCTGACCTCTTTGATCTACACCTTCGCCGATTTTCTCGCCGCGCGCGTCCTTCTTGCGCCCGAATGTGCGCCGCTTCTGCCCGCACTCGCCCTCTCGATCCCCTTCTGCGCGATCCATGCCTGCTGCTGCGGGTATTATTATGGGCTCAAAAAAACGGCAGTCCCGGCATTTTCACAGGTGGTCGAGCAGTGCATCCGCATTTTCTCCGTCCTGCTGATCGTCCATGTCTGCCGCACGAACAGGATTCCGATCACGGTGCTGCTGGCTGTCTGGGGGCTGTTGATCGGGGAAGCGGCATCGGCGGTGTTCTGTCTGCTGGTTTATGGATGCTCGAAGTCCGTTGCCATACTGCCAAATGCAAACACACCTATTACTCCCCTGCTCCTCCCCCTCCTCACCATGGCACTCCCCCTCATGGCGAATCGCCTCACGCTCAGCTTTCTCCAGAGTCTCGAAGCCATCTTTGTACCGAACCAGCTTCTCCTCTCCGGGCTCTCGCGGGTTGAATCGGTCAGTATTTACGGAGTCCTCACAGGCATGGCACTCCCCTTTGTCCTCTTTCCATCCGCCATCACCAACTCCCTCGCCGTCGTCCTGCTCCCGGCAGTCTCGGAAGCGCAGGCGCAGAATCAGCCGGACAAAATCGAACGCACCATCTCCATGGCACTCCGCTACAGCCTGTACATGGGAATTCTCTGCGTCGGGCTCTTCACCCGCTTTGGTCCAGCACTGGGCGAAACCTTTTACCACAACGCCGATGCCGGACGTTTCATCCAGATTTTATCCTGGCTCTGCCCGTTTCTCTACCTCTCCACTACCATGGGAAGTATTTTAAACGGACTTGGGAAAACGGGAACCGTCTTCGTCCACCATACGGTTTCCATGCTTCTCACCCTGTCGCTCGTCCTTTTCGCCATCCCGCGATGGGGAATTTTCGCCTATCTGGCGGCGCTTCTCATCAGCGAACTGGTGCTCGCCTTTCTCCACATCCACGCCCTCGCCTGCGAAGTCCCGATCCGCCTACCAGTCAGCCAGGGCATTGTAAAACCGTCATTCTGCCTGCTGGTTTCGATTGGGATGTTAGAAGTTATTCCAAACGCGTCTTACCTGCCTCACCTGTTTCCGCCTGTCCTCATCCAGTCCGGTATCCTTTGCCTGCTGTATATAGGAGGACTGCTTCTCTTACATACAGGTACAGTCAAACAATAAATTATATGCTATTTTGCTATATCCCTTAAATGCAATATGTTTAGGTATTTTCTGGCAATTTACATTTTTTTATTTTATACTTATTACATTCAGGGGGATTTACAAAGGGGGAACTTTTTTGAAATACGATATCAATTTTCGGCATTTAGAATATTTTATCAAGGTAGCGCGCCTCGGATCCATCAATAAAGCCGCCCAGGCGCTCTATATTTCCCAGCCGTATCTTGGGAAAATCATGCACGATCTGGAAGAAAATCTCGGCGCTAGGCTCTTTAACCGCAGCCGCTCAGGCGTAACATTAACGCCTGAAGGAATGGAATTTCTGACACATTCCGAAAAAATCATTGACGAAATGGAACAGCTCTGGTTTCAGAAAAAGAAGGAACAAATCAAAATTTCTGATCCGCTGGCTGTCTCCATGACACGTTTTTCTCATATCATGGAAAGTTTCAGTGAAATAATCCTGCGTCACCGCGATCAGCCATCCTTCTCCCATCGACTGTATGAAGGCAATTCAGACGAAGTCATCGAGGATGTGGTATCCGGGCGTGTCGATGTAGGCGTGTTTCATTTTGACAGCCGCAAACGGCGTGAAATGGAGGCCTTGCTCGAATCAAAAGGGCTGGAATACCATTTTCTTGCCAACATCGAACCACACATTATCATTTCCCGCAAACATCCGCTTCTGCTGCAACAGAAACCGGTCAACCTGCACACACTGGCAGAGTACGGCTTTCTCTGGTATCTTGGACAATGCGATGATTATATTTACCAACTTCTCTCCGAAGGGGATCAGGATGCAGAAAAAATGCGCTCGAAAATCACCTATCTTTCCAGCCGCGCCACCCTGATGTACATGATCTCGATCAGTGACTGCTACAGCATCGGCATCCACGATTTCGCCAAACAAGAAGCCTCCTACCACTCCACTTCTATTCCGATTCCAAACTGTGGTTTTATGCTGGAGTTTGGATATGCAATGCGAAAAGACACGCCAATGACGGCGATCGTACAAGAATTTATTTATGATTTAAAGAAAAAACTTCTGTAAATAACTTACAATCAAAGCTGCCGGACATTTACAACTGTTCCCGGCAGTTTTTTTGATCCTTTTCAGCACTTCTTCCCCGTTCTTCATAAATATTTATTCATATCTGACATATATATCCCGTTATACCTTTTTGTCATATCCCTTAAAGCTGACACGCATTATACAAAACTGCCTTCCCCATGCTACCATACTATCAGAAAGCAACACCGAATAAAAAACAGGAGGCGTTTAAGTATGAGAGATGTACTTGAACAGGCCGTTGCACTGGGAAAAACACATACCCATGAGGGTGCAGTTGCCACCTACATACCAGAACTTGGAAAGGTAGATGGCAGTCAGCTCGGAGTCAGTGTTTTTTGCCGGAACGGCAAACGGATTTCCGTCGGGGATACGAAAGTCCGATTCAGTATTCAGAGTATCTCCAAAATCATCACCCTTGCAGTCGCATTGGAAATCTGCGGCTTCGACCAGGTCTTTAAAAAAGTAGGCATGGAGCCGACCGGCGATCCATTTAACTCGCTGATGAAACTGGAAAATACGGACAGTTCCCCCTACAACCCGATGATCAATGCAGGCGCTATCGTAGTGGCAAGCTGCCTTGCTTCCGAAATCAGTTTTGATACCATGCTTGATACCATCCGGGCTCTCTGCATGGATCCGGACATCAACCTCGACAAAAAGGTTTATCACTCGGAAATGTCTCATATTTCCCGCAACCGGGCAATCGCCTATCTGCTGGAGAGCAAGGGGTACATCGAAAAGAATAAAGATGTGGAAAACAGCCTGCATTTTTATGTCAAAATGTGCTCTCTCAGCGTGACGGCAGAAAGCCTCGCCGGACTGGGACTGATTCTCGCCAACGATGGCATTCATCCAGACACGGGAAAACGGCTTTTAAGCAGCCAGGCGGTTAAAATCGTCAAAACACTCATGTTTACCTGCGGTATGTACGATGGTTCCGGCGAATTTGCCGTCCGGGTCGGCATCCCATCCAAAAGCGGCGTCGGCGGCGGTATCTTATCAGTGGTAGACGGCGAGATGGGAATCGGCATCTTCGGACCGGCGTTAGATAAAAAGGGGAACAGCGTCGCTGGAGAATGCGTGCTTGAATATATGTCACATGAACTGCATCTCCATATGTTTGATCCGCAGCGGCACACTTTATAGCAAAAACAATATGTAAATTGTATGAGAGGGGTATTTTAAAATGGCAGATTTATACGCAAAGATAATCGGCACAGCAAGCAACTATCTTTACAGCTACGTGTTAATCATCCTGCTGGTAGGCGGCGGCATCTATTTTACCATCCGCACCAAAGGGGTACAGCTTCGTTACTTACTTGAATCCATCCGGGTTATCCTGGAGCCATCCGACAAGGAAGATGAGTCTATTTCCGCCTTTCAGGCATTGATGGTTTCCACTGCTTCGCGCGTCGGCACCGGAAATATCGCCGGCATTTCTACCGCCATCTGTTTCGGCGGTCCGGGCGCTATCTTCTGGATGTGGATGACCGCGATCCTCGGAAGTGCAACCGCATTTGTAGAAAGTACGCTGGCACAGATCTACAAACGCCGTGCCGAGGACGGAAGTTGCTACGGCGGTCCTTCCTACTATATTGAAGCCGTTCTGAAAAAAAGATGGCTGGGTGTTCTCTATGCTATTTTCATGATTTTGACTTACATGGTTGGGTTTAACCTCGTTGCATCCTTCAATGTGGCAGATTCTTTTAAAGTATACAGTTTCTACAATCCAAGCCTGACTCCGATTCTCATCGGTATCATCCAGGCTGTTATCTTCGGCATCTGCATCAGCGGCGGCGGCAAACAGATCGCTAAAATCACAGGAATTCTTGTTCCGGTAATGGGCGGACTTTACATTGCAGCTGCCCTGCTGATGATTATTCTCCACGGAAACATGATTCCGGGTATGTTCGCAAGCATTTTTGAAGGGGCTTTTGATATTCAGGCTATCTTCGGCGGCTTCATGGGATCCGTTGTGATGCTCGGCATCAAGAGAGGCTTGTTCTCCAATGAGGCAGGTGTCGGTGCTTCCGCTACCGCAGCCGGTTCCGCGGGTGTCAGCCACCCGGTCAAACAGGGTCTTGTTCAGGTATTATCCGTATTTATCGATACTGTTGTCATCTGCTCTGCAACCGCATTTTTACTGCTCTGCTCCGGCGTTGCACCGAGTGCAGACATGGCTGGCATGGCATATGTGCAGGCAGCTATGAATAACGTATTCGGCACCGCAGGTGTTGTATTTATCACAGTTGCCCTGATTTTATTTGCCTTTACCACGCTACTCGGAAACTACTATTTTGCTGAAACCGGCATGGCTTATCTCTGCGGCAAAACTCCGGTCAAGGGCGTCCGGATTACCCAGAGAGTGATCGCTATCGTGATTGTCCTCATCGGTTCTGTGGCAAGTCTCGGCATCGTGTGGGATACCGCCGATGTTCTGATGGGACTGATGGCAGTCATCAACGTACCAATTATCTTCCTGATTGCCAAGCCGGCGCTCCGCTGCCTGGAAGACTACCGGGCACAGAAACAGGCTGGGAAGAATCCGGTCTTTAAAGCAGCTGATATTGAGTTGAAAGAAGAAACCGATTTCTGGAATTAATAAAAACAAAAATCCGCAGAAACAGGGCTGTCAGAATCTTTCCCACACATGGTTTCAACCACACTGTGCAAAATTCCGACAGCCCTGCCTGTATTTTTTCATATCTGTATTATATCTATCTTTTTACCGTTTTATTAATCTGCAGCCTTATTTGCGGTTCTTCCAAATCAAAAACATTCCAGCTGCCAGCAGCACCACTCCGACGGCGGCTCCCACCATCCAGTTCGAAGAAGATATTTTCCCCGATCAATTTTATCGAAATCTCTATTTCTATATCTTATACTCTCATAAATAGCAGATTTCTATTCCTACTCCTGCTCGTCCTCTTTCAGCACATACGGCGTCATCTGGTATACATAGTAATTCAGCCAGTTCGAGTACAGCGTGTTGGACATATTTCTCCATTTCAGCACCGGCATGGAAAATGGATCGTTGTCCGGGTAATAGTTGCACGGTACCTGCGGATTTAAGCCTTTTTTCAGATCGCGGTGGTACTCGTTGTTTAACGTCATGCGATCATACTCTGGATGCCCCTGAACGAAAATCTGGCTTCCATCCTGATTCATCACCAGAAATACGCCAGCCTCATCCGATTTCGCCAGAATC
The DNA here is from genome assembly GCF_003477925.1 of Clostridium sp. AF32-7AC. Classification (NCBI taxonomy): domain Bacteria; kingdom Bacillati; phylum Bacillota; class Clostridia; order Eubacteriales; family Clostridiaceae; genus Clostridium; species Clostridium sp. AF32-7AC. Next base: position 35,051 of record NZ_QUEG01000001.1, on the reverse strand, counting down.
TGCAATTCCGGATGTTTCAGAATGTCCTCTTCCCGGTCTTCCGTGTAACGGGAATGCGGGCAGTAAAAATAATCATCGAGACTACGGACCAGCGGGATCTTCCGGTTCAAAAGACGATGTCTGTAAATGCCGGAAAGCTTCGTCTTTCTCTGATGTTTCTGGATTCCATAATGATAATAGAGTCCCGCCTGCATCCCCCAGCAGATATGAAGTGTCGAAGTCACATGCGTCTTGCTCCACTCCATGATCTTCGTCAGCTCGTCCCAGTAGTTGATCTCCTCAAACTCCATATTCTCCACCGGCGCACCGGTAATAATCATACCATCAAAGCGCTTGCGGCGTATCTCGTCAAACGTCACATAAAACTTATTCAAATGCGTCTGCGATGTATTTTTCGAAACGTGCGTTTCCAACATCAGGAATGAACAGTCCACCTGCAGCGGCGTATTCGAAAGTGCCCGCAGAAGCTGCGTCTCCGTATCCTCCTTGATCGGCATCAGGTTCAGAATCAAAATCTCAAGCGGACGAATATCCTGGCTCATCGCCCGATCCTCATCCATCACAAATATATTCTCCGATTCCAAAATTGCCTTAGCAGGAAGATCCTTTTGTATTTTAATTGGCATGGTTATATATCCCCTTTTTATATAAAATTCGTTTGAATTTTAGGATTCTATTATATACCGATATGATTCATTTCTACTTACAATAAAAACTATATCAGCATTCCTAATCATAACACAAGCTGCAAAAAAAAGCCAGCTAAACACTGTCTGGCGTCCGGCTTTTTCACCTCTCTTATAGCTTCAAAAACTCCTCCTCCGAAAGAATCGGCACCCCCAATTCCCGCGCCTTCTTATTCTTCGAGGACGACGACGCCACATCATTATTGATCAGATAATTCGTCTTGGACGTCACGCTTCCGGTCACCTTGCCGCCGCGGCGCTCAATCAGCTCCTGCAGCTCTTTCCGGTTTTTGAAATGTTCCAGCGAACCGGTAATGACGAAATTCATCCCGGCGAATGCCTCATCTGCACCCTCACTGCTTTCTTCGTCTTCTGCCTCAAAGGTCAGCTCTGCCAGCAGATGATCGACGATCGCATTATTCTTTCCATCCGAAAAGAATGCCGTCCACGCCTGCGCCAGAACTTCCCCGATTCCATCAATCTCGACCAGCTCTTCCACGGTGGCATGGCGCATCGCCTCAAAATCATTTTTAAAATGACGGCAAATCATCTTGGCATTTGCCAGACCGATGCCTGCAACGCCCAGACCGTACACCATTCTCGGCAGGGTCGTGTGGGACGCTTTCTCAGCCGCCGCAATCAGATTGTCATACGATTTCTGCCCGAATCCGTCCATCTCGACGATCTCTTCCTGATGGCGGTCCAGATGGAAAATATCCGCATACTCATGAATCATGCCGACGCCGATAAATTTCTCCAGCGTCGCCTCTGAAAGCCCCGCAATATTTAACGCATCGCGGCTTGTAAAAAGAGTAAAACTCTTGATCTTCTTCGCCTGGCAGTCCGGGTTCGTGCAGTAGAGTGATTTTACATCGTTGAGCTGGCGCACCTCCGTCTGACCGCCGCACACCGGACATGCCTCCGGAATATCCCGGACGCCGCTGCGCGTCAGGTTATCCGCGATTTGCGGAATGATCATATTTGCCTTATAAACCGTAATCCGGTCGCCTGACCCCAGTTCCAGCGTCTCCATGATGCTGATGTTGTGAACACTGGCGCGGCTGACCGTCGTTCCCTCCAGCTCAACCGGTTCAAATACTGCCACCGGGTTAATCAGCCCCGTTCTCGACGCGCTCCATTCAATATAGAGAAGCTTCGTCTCCTGAATCTCATCCGCCCACTTGAATGCGATCGAATCGCGCGGGAATTTTGCCGTCCGCCCCAGCGACTGGCCGTAGGCAATATCATCATACAAAAGCACCAGTCCATCCGACGGCGTATCATTTTCCGCAATCGCCTCAGAATACATTTTGACCGTCTCCGGCAGCGTCTCTTTTGTCACCTCATGGTACTCTACGACCTCAAACCCCTGTGTTTTCAGCCATTCAAACTGTTCTTTCCGCGAATTTTTGAAATCAATGCCATCCGCCTTTACAAGGCTGAACGCATAAAAATGGACCTGTCTCTGCGCTGTGATTTCGCTGTTTAACTGACGCACCGAACCGCTGCATAAGTTTCGCGGATTCTTATATTTCGCATCGACATCCTCGATCTGCTCATTGATCTTCTCAAAATCCGAATACCGGATGATCGCCTCGCCGCGCAGGATAAGCTCACCCTGGTAGGAAATATTTAACGGCACATTGACGAACGCCTTTGCATTTGCCGTGATAACCTCGCCGATCTCACCATTTCCACGCGTAACCGCCTTGACAAGTGTTCCATTCTGATAGGTCAGGACGATCGTCAGACCGTCCATCTTCCAGGATAAAAGCCCGGTCTGCCCGCCGAGCCAGTCTGCCAGTTCTTCCACGCTCTTCGTCTTATTTAACGACAGCATCGGCTTCTCATGGCGCTCCTTCGGAAGCGCGCTGACCACCTCATATCCTACATTCTGCGTCGGGCTGTTTGCAAACACAATTCCTGTCTCTTTCTCCAATGAAACCAGTTCATCATAGAGCTTGTCATATTCAAAGTTGCTCATGATCTCCCGGCTCTCCTGATAATAGGCGCGCCCTGCTGCCCGCAGCGTCCCAATCAGCTCCCGTATCCGTTTTGTCTTGTCCTCTGCCATCTATCTGACTCCACCTTTCCCATCGCTCTCTCCAACTGCCTCTGAATGCGTTTTCAAGCATTTCTATGCAACCTCATATGTGAACCTGCACTGACTGCCAGACAACATTGTCTCAGCCATTCTTCTTTCCGTTCAAAATATCTTCTAATTTCTGTCTCTCTGCCACTGTCACTTCCCGGTACTCGCCCGTTTTCAGTCCGTCCAGCGTAATGTTCAGCATCCGGACGCGTTTTAATGTCTGTACCTGGTACCCAAGCGCCTCGCACATCCGGCGGATCTGGCGGTTGAGTCCCTGGGTCAGGATGATCCGGAAACTTGTCTTCCCGGTCTTTTCCACCTCACAAGGACGGGTAACCGTATCTAAAATCTTCACTCCTGCGCTCATCTTCCGGACAAACTCACTATCAATGGGTTTATCCACCGTTACCAGATATTCCTTTTCATGTCCGTAACGAGCCCTTAGAATCCGGTTGACCAGCTCGCCCTCATTCGTCATGAGAAGCAGCCCTTCTGAATCCTTGTCCAGGCGCCCGATCGGGTAAATCCGGACCGGATAATCTAAAAATTCTACGATATTTTCTGCCCGATCTTTATCAGAAGTCGTACAGACAATCCCCCGCGGCTTATTGACCGCTAAAAGCACCGGTGCATCCTTGCCGGACACCGCTACGCCATCGCACGCCACGCGCTGTCCCGGCATCAGCTTCTGCCCGACCTCTGCCACGCGCCCATCGATCGTCACACGCCCGTCCGCGATCCGCCGATCCGCCTCCCGCCGGGAGCAGATGCCCGCCTCGCTCAAAAAGCGATTTAAACGAACGCCTTCCGCTGGAATCCGGGATTCCTGCTTTTCACTTGGCTGTACTCTCTTGTATGATTTATCATTTTGATTTTTTTGCATTTTATTCATCTCATTTCGATTTATTGTGCCGTAGGATTCCGGCAACCAAAGTATAAAAATTATAACATTTTCGTCCATGGGGGTGAACCTCACATGGCTAAAGTCACATGCTTCTCAGCCGTTTTAAACGGCAAGACTAAATATCGGCGGATACGCCAGTAACTTAGAATTCGTGCGGATACGCACTTTTCCCATGCCGGATACGGCTGGTTTCCACATTACAGGTAGTCCGCTGTATATCTGCCTGCATTTATGCTGCTTTTAAATTGTTTACTTCTACATAAAGCTTTCTCAAATCTGCATAAACACAGGAGGTTCTACGCTTCACTGCAGGTACTTTTGCCTCCAGTGAAGACCTTTCCGTTTCCGGCAAGGGTTTTAAAAGTTCCCGTATAAAATATCTCGCTCCGATATTATAGGATGCTGACAGGTCGCAGTTATACTGTTTTCCGGTCCGGAAGGTACATAGGCTATGGTTCTCCTGGTTTCTTACTACCGCTCCGCTTCCGTCACAGGCCAGCCTGCTGGTGTTCCGGGCACTGACTCTTGAGACACGAATCCCGTTCCGATGTGCCTGATGTTCACACAGTTTCTGAATATCCCGCTTTCTCCATAAATGAAGCTTTTGTTTCTTTTTTCCGGATATTTTTCCCTGCATTTCCAGATACTCAAACACAATTACACCTGCCTGATACTCTGCGGCATATTTCGTGATCTCCGCAGCTATTTTGCGGGACAGCTCCATATTCAGCCTTTTTGCATAATCCCATCGGCTTTGGACCTGTCTGGAGGAATGTTCCCTCTGAAAACGGCGGATTCTGCCAAGCACATGATACAAATGGTCTTTATCACTGGAGAAATTTATAAATTTACGTCCCAGGATAGTGCCATCTGCACGCATGATGTTGCAGACTGCATCCGTATTGATTCCTAAATCAACGCTGCATATCACCTGCTCTTTTACATCTGTTTTTGATAAGCTTACTTCCTCCGTGTATGAAAACCGAAGGAAATATTTATGATGTTTCCTTTCCAAAGTAGGGGCAGATGCCTTTTTACCACTCCATTTTTTTCGCAGATATTCCATATCGGTATGAAGTAATTTTACTTGAAACCACTTCCACTCCCGCCCATCAAACAGCTTTAAATGTGCCGCATCTTCTCCCGGTTCTGCTTCCTTATACATGACATCCCGATAAAATACCGGCATCGCATGATTCTCACAGACCAGCTTCGGTTTTCCTCTCAGTTCTCCCTTTTCCCACAAACTAAGGCGTGTCTGATAGGAGGACACGGCTCCAAGTGCGTGTTGAATCGCCGCTCTTCTCAGATAAGATGGCATCTTGGGGAAATGACGGTCAAACAGAAATCTGGCATGATTCTTTTTTGTCTCATGTACCAGATGTTCCGCTTCATTAAAGCGTTTTTGTGGATTTCTGATTTCTGAAAGTTCTTCCCAGGTCTCTGCATACACCGGAATCAGATAGGAAACTGCCTTCCGAAAAATATCCAGCGTAGAGCGGAGCGGTATATTCTTTTTTTTAATTTCTACCCCATAGCTGGATACAATCTGCATAAAGTTTCCTACTTTCTTTTTTCCTTCTCTTTTTGTCCCTCAATGTATGCCACTACCTGATCCCTGCTTCGGTCACTTACGGTGACTGCACAATAGGATGGATTCCACAAATGTCCTCCCCACAGCTCCTGTTTTAATTCTGGATGCGAAAGAAACAACTGACGTGCCAGATTCCCCTTCATAATCTTTATCATGTCTGATATAAAAAATTGCGGTTTGCAATCCAGAAGTAAATGAATATGAT
>NZ_QUEG01000001.1:0-29560 GCF_003477925.1 Clostridium sp. AF32-7AC | reverse complement strand
GAAAGAAACAACTGACGTGCCAGATTCCCCTTCATAATCTTTATCATGTCTGATATAAAAAATTGCGGTTTGCAATCCAGAAGTAAATGAATATGATCTGGCATAACCTCCATCGCCAGAATCTTAAATTTGTATTCCTCCGCAAGCCCATACAACATTTTTTTACATTCTGCGTCTATCCCATTTTTCAGGACCTGTTTTCGATATTTCGTGCACCAGACAAGATGATATTGCAAAGAATACACATATCCTCTACCATATGAAAGTGAATTTTCCTTAATAGTAAATATATCTTTTTCCATGTTTATATTATACCATATGCCCCCACATTTAGCAAACACTAGTTCTGTATCTTGATAAAAAATTTGGCACACCTAACTCATCACTACTACAATATATTTATGGGTAATCCCCTTACATCCAGTAAGGATTTATCCATCTCATTACTTAAACTGTTAGAATGTAGGATGCAATGGTATATCGACTTCATCACTAGGACTTAGCGTCCGTACTTTAGACTGATAACCAGCTCCTCATTCACAGTGTTCGTTTTATGCAGGTTGAATCACATTAAGTGCATTCGTGTCACACAGTAGTTTGAGCAGGTAATGAGTAAATCTGGTATTTATCCATTGTAATATTTTTAAGGAGTGACAAATTTATGAACGCAGTAGGTATCGATGTTTCAAAAGGTAAAAGCATGGTTACAATTCTAAGACCATTTGGTGAGATTGTATCCTCTCCTTTTGAGATCAAGCACACATCCAGTGATATCCTTTCACTAATTAAACTTATTCACTCTATCGAAGGTGAATCACGAATTGTAATGGAGCACACCGGACACTATTACGAAGTACTTGCTCAGCAATTTTCAGCAGCTGGTCTGTTTGTCAGTGCTGTTAATCCTAAGCTAGTCAAAAACTTTAATAATGACTCTCTTCGCAAAGTTAAATCTGACAAAGCTGATTCCATCAAGATCGCCCGCTATGCTCTTGACAAATGGCAAAATCTTAAACCATATAGTATTGTGGATGAATTGCGCACACAACTAAAAGCCATGAATCGTCAGTTTCATTTCTATGTGAAACAAAAAACGGCTATGAAAAATAATCTTATTAATCTCATTGACCAGACATACCCAAATGCAAATACTTATTTTAATAGTCCACCCCGCAGTGATGGCTCCCAAAAATGGGTTGATTTTGTCTATACGTATTGGCATGTAGATTGCGTTCGTAAAATGTCTCTAAATTCTTTTGTTAAACACTATCAAAACTGGTGCAAGCAAAAAAAATATATCTTCAATAAATCAAAAGCCGAAGAAATTTATACCCAGTCAACGGAACTTGTCCCGGTATTTCCAAAAAACGAAATAACCAAACGCATCATTAGACAAGCTATCGCTCAGCTTAACAGCACTTCCGCTACCGTCGAAACAATACGCATTCTCATGAATGAAACCGCCTCAAAACTTCCAGAGTACCCGATTGTTATGCAGTTTAAAGGGATTGGTCCATCTCTTGGTCCACAGCTTATGGCTGAGATCGGTGATATAACCAGATTTACACATAAAGGAGCCCTTACTGCTTTCGCCGGGGTAGATCCTGGCGTAAACGAGTCTGGCTCCTATGCACAAAAAAGTGTTCCAACATCCAAACGTGGGTCTTCAAATTTAAGAAAGACTCTTTTTCAAGTAATGGATGTTCTTATTAAAACAATGCCGCAAGATGATCCTGTATATCAATTCATGGACAGAAAACGTGCCTAGGGTAAACCGTACTATGTTTACATGACTGCAGGCGCTAATAAATTTCTCAGAATCTATTATGGACGAGTGAAGGAATATCTCTGTATTCTTTCTGAGTCAAGCTAATTCAAAACTTTTATTTGCAGACCAGCACTGCTTGTGGTGGTCTTATTTTAGTGCCTAATTTTAACCATGTAAAATTTTATATTTTTTTTCCCATTAAGTCTTGACTTTTTATTTGCAGGCTAAAGTAACGAGAATGCGGTGTGCCGTTTTTCAACTGTCTGTGCAGCATCCGGCACAAAATCATGTAGATTCTATTATACAGGAGATAGAAAGAAAGGGAAAGTGCTTTTTTATGGCAGAGTGATAGAGAAATAGAGAAAAAATTTTTGCCCGTGTTCCGTGTGGCCAGTGGCAGAACTTGCAGTGGCGATAAGCGAAAAGAAAACTTGTATTTCTATCTGCTCTATGTTATACTCATACCCGTTGCAAAGCCCGCAAAAACAAGGTCTTACAGGGCTGCCGCCGATTTCCGGCGTAAAATGAATCGAGTGTTCGTGACCTTCCACTCGTAAAACAAAACTAAAGGAGAATTGAATATGAAAGAAAACAACCTGAAAAACACGTATTTTCTGGCGTATGGCGCGGTGATCGCGGCCATCTACGTAGCGCTGACGATGGCATTCCAGCCGATCAGCTTCGGACCGGTGCAGTTCCGCATTTCGGAAGCACTCTGCATCCTGCCGTTCTTTACCCCGGCAGCGATCCCGGGACTCTTTGTCGGATGCTTTTTATCCAATCTGTTCTGCGGGGCAGCCGGATTGGATATCGTATTCGGAAGCCTGGCAACCCTGATCGGGGCAGTCGGCTCCTATGCGCTCCGCAAGAGTAAGGTTTTAGTATGTGTACCGCCGATCCTGGCCAACACGATCATTGTACCGTGGGTGCTCCGCTTTGCATACGGCTCTGAGGATCTGATTCCGTTCATGATGCTGACCGTCGGGATCGGCGAGGTGCTGGCAATCGGTGTGCTGGGAAGCATTCTTCTGGCGGCGTTAAACCGTTATAAAACCATGCTGTTCGGCAAGTGTCTGGCAACGGGACGCTAAGAAAAAGACATAACTTAAATGATATAAAAGATGCATGTTACAGACGGATCGCAGTGCGATGGCTGGCGTGTATCTTTTATTTTTTTTGCCTTATATTGACAATTTCATGTAAAAGAAGTTAAATTAAAAGGACGTGAAAACACAATGCCTCGCGGTTCCATATCGTTTTTCTATGGCGTCTGCGAAAACAAAAACCGCCTGCGGCGGGGAAGGAATGCACAAATATGAGTGAGAATGTATATCAGATTGATTTTAATAAACCAGAATCCGTCCATTTCATCGGAATCGGCGGTATCAGCATGAGCGGACTGGCAGAGATTTTGATGGACGAGGGATTCACTGTGTCCGGCTCGGACGCACACCGTTCGGAGCTGACCGATAACCTGGAGGCGCGCGGCGCGAAGGTATATATCGGACAGAAAGCGGAGAATATCCAGGATGGCATCGATGTGGTAGTCTACACGGCGGCGATTCACCCGGATAACCCGGAATTTCAGGAAGTAAAACGGCGCGGCATCCCGATGCTGACCCGTGCGGAACTCTTGGGCGAGATGATGCGGAACTATAAAAATGCGATCGCGATTGCCGGAACACACGGCAAAACGACAACCACTTCGATGGTGACGGAGATTTTCTTGCAGGCGAAAAATGACCCGACGATCTCGGTCGGCGGCATCCTTCCGGCGATCGGCGGCAACATCCGCGTCGGCGGACCGGAATTTTTCGTGACGGAGGCGTGTGAGTATACCAACAGCTTCCTATCCTTCTACCCGACGATGGCGGTCATTCTTAATATAGAAGAAGACCATCTCGATTTCTTCAAGGATCTGGCGGATATCCGTCATTCCTTCAAGCTGTTTGCCGAGCGCGTACCGGCTCAGGGCGCGATTGTCATCAACGGCGATATCGAGAACTATCAGGAGATCATAGAAGCGGCAAAAGGCAAGGTTATTACTTTTGGTCACAGCCGCGGCAACGATTACAGTGCCGGTGATATCCAGTATGACGATTACGCGCATCCGTCCTTCGATCTTTATATCGGCGGTGAGAAGAAAGAGCGCCTGACGCTCGGTGTGGCAGGTGAGCACAATGTATACAATGCGCTGGCAGCCATCGCTGTTTCCTTGGAAAATGGCATCTCCATGGACGCCATCCGCGTGGGACTGGCACATTTTACCGGAACCAACCGCCGGTTCGAAAAGAAGGGTGAGGTAAATGGATTTACCATCATCGACGACTATGCGCATCATCCGCATGAGATCGAGGCTACCTTAAAGACGGCGCAGAACTATCCACACAAGACACTCTGGTGCATTTTCCAGCCGCACACCTACACGCGGACGAAGGCATTTCTGCCGCAGTTTGCCGAGGCGCTCTCACTGGCAGATAAAGTCATTCTGGCGGATATCTACGCGGCGCGCGAGACGGACACGCTCGGCATCAGCTCAGAGGATATCGTGAAACTTCTAAAAGAAAAAGGAAAAGAAGCATGGTATCTGCCGACATTCGATGAAATAGAAAAATTTGTCATGGAACATTGTACACAGGGCGACCTGTTGATAACCATGGGCGCCGGAGACGTTGTAAATGTAGGGGAAAACCTCCTTGCGAAATAGATGCACTCCGAGTGTACATATAGTTATCCACATTATCCACATAGTTTTCAACATATTATGTAAAGGAACTATGTGGATTTTTTGCGCCTAAATGCGGAAATGGGGAAATGCCGAAAATGTTGATAAAATAAGGATTTTGTCGGAGGAAGGGTTATTTTTTGAAGATTTTTGAAGGCTTTTTCCACATTATCCACATTATCCACAATCAAAATAGTGGAAAAATTGGTCTAAAAGTGTCGGCCGCGAACCATAATTAGGAGTATTTCTTTTTAAAAAAAGGTATGTTATGATAGGAACAGACGCAGTGAGCCTGTGATAAATGGATGAAAACTGTCTTGTCCGGAGCAAAATTGTGGAAAAGTCCGGAAACAAAATCAAAACGGTGGAAAAGTAAGAAAACAGGAAGATTTGGATGGAACAAATAGAGAATATTTCAAAATAAAAGTAAAATACAGCAGTTTGAATGCTTCACACAGCCGCAGGCTGCTGATAGATAAATGGTAACAGGAAATGTGAGGACACAGAATGGCTAAGAGGGAAGTTAGAAGATGGGAATAGGACTCAAAAACCGGCTGGCGGTGGGCGCAACGCCGGTTCCGGACGTATTTATTGATACATATATGGCGGGAGCCAGTGGAGAATATGTGAAGGTATATCTGTACCTGCTCCGCCACCAGCAGGAGGAAGTCTCGATCGGACAGATCGCGGACGCGCTCAACCACACGGAGGCGGACGTGCAGCGCGCGCTGGCATACTGGCAGAGAGCCGGGGTGCTGGGAACGGAAGTCGGTGAAGAGGCACAGCGATCGTTTCAGGAGACGCCGGGACAGCAAATTTCGCCGGTTTTTGCTTCAACGGAATCCCTGGCAGGCGCTGGTTCCTTTGCGCCATCTACAAAAACTGCCGCGCGGGAAGCCGCAGCCTGCGATATGTCACGCCTGACCTCGGATGAGTCGTTTAAGCAGCTCATTTATATTGCCCAGCAGTATTTAAACAAGCTGCTCACACCGACGGACTGCCAGATTCTTGGAAATCTCTATTCGAATCTGGGATTTTCCGGGGAATTGCTGGAATACCTGATTGAGTACTGCGTGCAGAACCATCACACCAGCCTGCGCTATATGGAAAAGGTGGCGCTCGGCTGGCATAAGCGCGGCATCAAGGATGTGGAACAGGCGAAAGCGAGCGGCAGGGGCTACACGAAGGGTTCATTCGCGGTTATGCGGGCGATGGGGCTTTCGGACCGGAGCCCGGCGGAGGTCGAGAGTGAATTTATAGAAAAATGGTTCTGGGAGTACGGTTTCACGCGCGAGCTGATCGTCGAGGCGTGCAGCCGCACGATCCGGCAGATACATAAACCGTCGTTTGACTATGCAGACAAGATCCTGCGGGATTGGAAAAATGCCGGGGTCAAGAGCTTCCGGGATGTGTCAGAGCTAGATAAAAAACGGAAGGAAGAAGGCGGGGCGAAGCGCCGGCAGGCGTCTGCAGGCAGCAGCCGTTCTTCCAACCGGTTCCACAATCTGGAGGAACACGGATATGATTACGACGAGATGGTATGGAGCATGATAAACGGAGCGCAGAAGACAGGAGGGGACGATGGCACTCAGTAATTCGCAGTATGAATCGATCATGCGTGTTTATAACCGGACACAGCTTCAGAAGAAACATGAGCTGGACGCGCGGGTTGACGAGGTCTATGAGAAAATACCGGCGATCCGGGAGATGAACGACGCGATCGCCGCCGCGGCGGTCAAGAGCGCGAAAGAGCTTCTGGCGGGCGATGCGGACGCGGTGAAACGTCTGCGAGGGACAATCGCAGACCTGAAAGAGCAGCGCCAGGTGCTGATGAGCGCCTACGGCTATCCGGCGGACTATCTGGAGATGCAGTATAATTGTCCGGACTGTAAGGATACCGGGTACAAAGACGGAAAAAAATGCCACTGTTTCCGTCAGCGGGAGATCGATCTGTTATACGCCCAGTCGAATATCCGGGAAGTGCTGGAGCGGGAGAATTTTTCTCATTTTTCCTATGATTATTTTGATGACACGAAGATCGAGCCGCGTAGCGGCAAGACTGCCCGCGCGTATATGGAGCAGGTGACGGCGTTCTGCCACCACTATGTGGACGGATTTAAAGAAGAAAAGGGAAATATCTTATTTACCGGAAAAACGGGGCTTGGAAAGACGTTTTTAAGCAACTGCATCGCGAAAGAGCTGATTGAGCGCTGTTTCAGCGTCGTGTATCTCCCGGCGGTGGAGATGTATGAGATATTTTCAAGGGATCTCTTCGCAAACGATGCGACCGATGAGGACCGCGACCGATCCCAGTATTTATTAGAGTGCGATCTGCTGATCATCGACGATCTGGGGACGGAACTGGTGAATACGTTTACGACTTCCCAGCTCTTCTATGTGGTCAACGAGCGCTTAAACCGGAAGAAAGGCACGATCATTTCCACCAATCTGCCGACCAATGAGATGCGCGACGAGTTCACCGACCGGGTTATGTCACGGATCATGAGCCAGTATCAGATCATTCCGCTCTACGGCGAGGATATCCGGATCCGAAAAAAGCTGAAAAACCGGTCATGGGTTGACTTATAAGGGACATAATGATATAAAAGAGACGTTAGAATGCGCTAACACATGCAAAAAGTGTATTAACAGAGAGTAAACAGGCTGGAGGAAAATGGAAAATGCTGTACGAAGAGAAAATCATTGAGACGATACCGGTGGGTCCGCTGGGACTGATCCCATTAAAGGGATGTGAGGAGCTGGTAGGCAAGGTAGACAAATATCTGGTAGACTGGAGAAATGAGCGCGAGAGCGAGCATAAGACGACGATCGCATTTTCGGGTTACCAGAGGGACTCCTACATCATCGGGGCAAACACACCGAGATTTGGTTCCGGCGAGGCAAAGGGCGAGATCAAGGCGTCGGTGCGCGGCGATGATCTGTATCTGATCGTGGATGTCTGCAACTACAGCCAGACGTATTCTTTGTGCGGCATGGTAAACCATATGTCCCCGGATGATCATTATCAGGATCTGAAACGTGTCATTGCGGCAGCAGGCGGAAAGGCACGCCGTATCAACGTAATCATGCCGTTCCTGTATGAGAGCCGCCAGCATAAGCGCTCCGGCCGTGAGTCCTTAGACTGCGCGCTGGCACTGGAAGAGCTGGTAGATATGGGTGTTGAGAATATCATTACCTTTGACGCACACGATCCGCGTGTCCAGAACGCGATTCCGCTCAAGGGTTTTGAGACCGTTCAGCCGATTTACCAGTTTATCAAATATCTGCTGAAAAATGAGAAAGAGCTGGAGATCGACAGCGATCACATGATGGTCATCAGCCCGGATGAGGGCGGTATGTCCCGCGCTGTCTTCTTCTCCAACGTGCTGGGACTCGACATGGGTATGTTCTACAAACGCCGCGATTACACCAGGATCGTCAACGGACGCAACCCGATCGTTGCCCATGAGTTCTTGGGATCCAGCGTAGAGGGCAAGGATGTCCTGATCATCGATGATATGATCTCTTCTGGAGAGAGCATGTTAGATGTAGCGAAGGAATTAAAGAGCCGCAAGGCGAGAAAGGTATTCGTATGCGCGACCTTCGGTCTGTTTACCAACGGACTGCAGAAGTTTGACGAGTACTATGAGAACGGTCTGATCGACCGCGTCCTGACCACCAACCTGGTATACCAGACACCGGAGCTTCTCTCCAGACCGTACTATATCAGCGTCGATATGAGCAAATACATCGCGCTCATCATCGATAACCTGAACCACGATGCCTCCTTAAGCGAGCTGTTAAATCCGACTGGACGTATCAATAAGCTGCTGGCGAAGTATCGGGCGGGAATACGGGACTAAAAATAGACCTTTAAAATAGAAACAAAAAGAACGTCATTTCCGGACCAATACATGTCAGAAAATGGCGTTCTTTTTAATGTCATAGGAAACAGGCAATGTCACGGTTATGTATGAAAGGAGTCTTACAACCGCACTTCATGCACCGCAGCTCCTTCTTCCTTCAGCACCCGCATCTCCCTCTCATGACAAGTAAATACAAGAATCTGCCCGGAATAGGCGGTTGGCAGCCATTTGAGGACGGTTCTCAGACGCTCGTCGTCGTAGAGAACGAAGCTGTCGTCAAAGATGAGCGGCAGCCGGTCTGCATCGCCCTGGATAAAGTGGGCGGCGGCGAGGCGCAGCGCCAGATAGATCTGGTCGGCGGTGCCGCTGCTGACCTGTTCAAGCGGGATCAGCTTCCGGCGGGTGTTTAAAAACGCATTCAGGTTCTCATCGATGCTGATGCTGGAATAAATTCCGCCGGTAATTCCGGCGATCAGGTCGGACGCAGTCTTATTTAAGTACAGACCGAAAGAATCCCGGATGGTCGTGGAAAGCTCTTTTAAGGTATCAAGCGCCAGATCCACGGAGGCGATCTCCTGATGGATGCGCTCATTTTCATTTAAAATGTGTTTGAGCGCCGCTGCCCGGTCTTTGCAGGCGGATAGGTGCTCCAGCTTTTTCTCTAACTCCCACTGGACGCGCTGTTGTTCCTCGATGACAAGGCTGCAGTCATTCTGCTTTGCCATCAGTGCCGAGATCTGTTCGGAACGTTTTACCAGTGAATCCTCCGAGTTTGTAACGGCGTGGCAGAGCGTGATGAAGCGATCCAGCCGCTGGGACAAAAGCTTCATGGATTCATCCGAAATCTCGGATTCGCCCAAGTGGCGGCGCAAAATCTCCGATAAAACAGAGGCACTTTTCTCCGCCTCCTGCCTGCGGCGGCTCCGGTGCCGTGTGACGCAGATTCCCAGCATGAGAAGCACAAGAGCGGCGACGCCAAAGATGAGGGCGGTGGGACCAGCTCCCAGCCACGGAGACGGAAGCGGGAAGAACGCCAGATATCCGCAGTATGCCGCGCAGATAGCGCAAATTGCTGCTGCGACAAAGAAAAACACCTGGAAAAACCGGGATCCCTTGCTGGAGGAAGACACCTGTGCATGCTGATAGTCCTGGTAGAGTGTTTCAGCCTGATTGCGGTACGCCTCGATGGACGCCTCGTCCGTAAAGGAAAACTCATCCAGTACCTGACGGCTCTTCTGCAGCCGGTCGGATAAATCTTCTTTTTCTATTTTCTGATGTTCCAGTTCATTTCGGACCGAGTCACGCAGCCTTGAGTATTCCTGTAACTGATTCTCATATTTTGGCGAAGAAAGCTCGCGTTCCAGCGCGCGGATCTCGCTAAGAAGGGAGGTATAGTTGACCGAAGCCTCCGGGCTTAACTGAGATTCAAATTGTTTGCGCTGATTTTTCAGATAGGCGGTCGCCTTAGTGATATTGAGCGCCATATTGCCAGAGGTATTCATGTTAGCAATATAGTTTTTCAGTTCTGAAACCATGCCTTCATCGGTCGCACTCTTTAACTGGCTGATGCTGATGGTGTTGTTGTACATGGTTTCACTCATGCCGCCCAAAATTTCCTGCAAAACGGCGCGACCGTCCGGTTCCTCGCGTCCGGTCGTCTCGTTGATGACGGTAAATTCCTTCTTATTTTTCTGGAACGAGCGCTCGATCCGGTAAATGGTGCCGTCGTCAGATTCAAGCCGGAGCTGCCCCTCGTAGGTGCCGCTGTTTTCCCACGGCTCATATTTGCTGTAGATGTCGTTTCTGGCGGCGCGCCCCCTCTGACGCTCGATGCCGAAGAGCATGCCGCGGATAAAGGTGTGGATCGTGGATTTGCCGGCTTCATTTTTACCGTAAATGACGTTTAACCCGTCCTCAAAGGAGACGGCTGTGTCATGAAATTTTCCAAACCCACTGATATAAAGATCAAGAAAACGCATGGAAGCTAACTCCTTTCATCGGTGGTGAGAAGCAGGGCGTGGATGCCGTAAAACAGCGCCTTTTTCTCCACCGGACTCATGTCCGGTTTTTTCAGTGCCTGGATGTAAAAGCCGATCATATCGCTTGGATGCTCGGCAAACAGGGCGGAAAAATCGTATTGCGGTTCCGTCTCATCGATGATATCCGCGATGCGGAAACGCAGCTTTAAGGCGTCCAGATCGAAGGAAATATCGGGATCGCGCATGCCCTGCACCTTGAAGCGGAAAATATTGTCATTGCCGCGCTGTTCGATCTCATGGGCGATTTTTAAGTACAGCTCCGTGTTGGTCGTATCCGGCGTGACGCGGACGATGAGCGGGATGTAGCGGAGCTTCGCCATCGGAATAAAGTCCAGTGTCGTTACCTGACCGATTTCCGGGTCGATCTCGCCGTAAAGGATGCCGTGCCTGCCGGTCTCGGTCTTATCAAGCGGCTCCGGGGAACCGCAGTATGCCATCTTTTTGTCCAGTAGGATCTCTGGCCTGTGGATGTGCCCCAGTGCGATATACGAAAATCCAGAGGAAGCCAGCGCCGCCCGGTCGATCGGGACGTGGTTCGCGTCGCCGCCGTGCCCCAGCAGAATGTGGATTTTTCCATCCTCCGGCGCTTCAAGAGCATCGAGGCGCGGCTCCGGGATCTCCGCAGTATAGTAAGAAAAGCCGGTCACCTCGGTGTTGATATCCTCAAAATAGACGGATGAGACATCCTCACTTTCCAGAAACGTCACGTTGGAAGCCCAGGAAAAGCTTAAAACGGCGGAATTTTTGCGGATCCGGTCGTGATTGCCCGCGATGATGACAACCTGTGTCTGCGGGATCGTGGAAAACAGGTAATTGACCTCTTTCAGGTCGCGCAGCAGCGGCTGGCGGTGGAACAGATCCCCCGCGATGAACAGGCAGTCCACGCGCAGTTCCTTTGCCTTGGCGATGATGGCGGTAAACGTATCGCGGATATCGCGGCTGCGCTCCCGGCTCCACGGCTTGTCGCTGTCCGGGGACATGCCCCAGTGGATATCGCCGGTATGGATAAATTTCACATTCTCTCCCCCTTTCAGGAGTCTGTCACTCCGTATGTACATATTGAAATAATAATAGAAAAGGGACTGCTGCAAATAGCAGAAAGCAGATTCCAGTATTTGCGACAGCCCCATAGTTGCTTATTGTTTACAGTTCACAGTTGTTTACGGTTCTCGGGAACGGAATGACATCGCGGATGTTGGAAACGCCGGTTAAGTACATCACGCAGCGCTCGAATCCAAGACCAAATCCGGAGTGTCTTGCGGAACCGTATTTACGCAGATCCAGATAGAAATCGTAGTCCTCCTTTTTGAGTCCAAGCTCGTCCATACGCGCCTCTAACTTCTCTAAGTTGTCCTCTCTCTGGCTGCCGCCGATGATCTCGCCGATGCCCGGTACGAGACAGTCCATCGCTGCAACGGTCTTGCCGTCCTCGTTCATCTTCATGTAGAATGCCTTGATCTCCTTCGGATAATCGGTAACGAAGACCGGTTTCTGGAAGATCTTCTCGGTTAAGTAGCGCTCATGCTCGGTCTGTAAGTCACAGCCCCAGAATACCTTGTAGTCGAATTCGTCGTTGTGCTCTTCGAGGATGCGGACGGCCTCGGTGTAGGTTACATGACCGAACTCGGAATTTAATACGTGGTTTAAGCGGTCAAGGAGTCCCTTGTCGATGAACTGGTTGAAGAAATTCATCTCTTCCGGTGCGTGCTCTAAGACGTAGCGGATGACATATTTTAACATATCCTCGGCAACTTCCATGTTGTCGTTCAGATCCGCAAATGCCATCTCCGGCTCGATCATCCAGAACTCAGCTGCATGACGGGTCGTGTTGGAGTTCTCTGCGCGGAAGGTCGGTCCGAAGGTGTAGATATTGCGGAATGCCATCGCGTAGGTCTCGCCGTTTAACTGACCGCTGACGGTTAAGTTGGTCGGTTTTCCGAAGAAATCCTGAGAGTAGTCAACCGTGCCGTCGTCCTTTTTCGGAACATTGTTCAGATCCATCGTGGTAACCTGGAACATCTCACCGGCGCCCTCGCAGTCACTTGCGGTAATCAGTGGAGTGTGGACATATACGAAATCGCGCTCCTGGAAATACTGATGGATCGCGTAAGCTGCCAGGGAACGTACACGGAACACAGCCTGGAAGGTGTTAGTTCTCGGACGCAGGTGGGAGATGGTACGCAGATACTCAAGGCTGTGGCGTTTCTTCTGAAGCGGATAATCCGAAGCGGACGGTCCCTCAACGGCTACCTCGGTCGCCTGAATCTCGAACGGCTGCTTTGCCTCCGGGGTCGCAACCAGGGTACCTTTTACGATAATGGATGCGCCTACGTTTAACTTGGAGATCTCCGCAAAGTTCGGCATTGTATCATGGTAAACAACCTGAAGCGTCTCAAAGTAGCTGCCATCGCTCACAACGATGAAGCCAAAGTTCTTGGAACCGCGCACACTTCGTACCCAGCCGCCGATCTGAACTTCTTTGTCCAGATACGTCTCTCTGGAACGGTAAATTTCTCTTACAGTGGTTAAATTCATCTCAGTAAACTCCTTATTTTGCAAAATAAACTTTCTCATGCGGACTGCCCTGCAGTGTGCAGACCGTGTTTAACTTTCATTATACTGTATTTTCCTTGTAGATTCAAGGGACGGAGGGAAATTTGCTAGGGGAAGAAACCTGCCCGTATAAAAAGTGACAGCTTTAAGAATTAACAGAAACAAATGCAAAAACAGAAGGAAAGGGCAGAAAACAAGCTGGGTATTGTGTCAACTCTGTGAATACTTGTTTTACAGAGACAAATGCCCGGTGTTAGAATGGGGATAAAGAAAGAAAACCGCGGAATACTTTCAAAGAGTCTATCAAACGGAAAGGGTGTAGACAGAAGAATTATGACTGAACTTGACGCAAATAAAAAAGCGGAAGAGCTTCTGAAAGGTGCATACGATTTACATGTACATTCATCGCCCTCTGTTTTTCCGAGAGAATTGGATGGATTCCAGTTGATCCGGGAGGCAGACGCGGCAGGAATGGCGGGAGTGATGCTGAAAAGTCATTATGAATCAACGGCTTTGCGGGCAGAACTGATCAACCGCTACAGCGGCTGTAAGGCGAAAGCGTATGGCGGGCTCTGCCTCAACTGCCCGGCAGGGGGCTTGAATGTATACGCGGTGAAAAATGCATTGCGGGCGGGGGCAAAAATTGTATGGATGCCGACCCGGGATGCGAAAAACAGCCTAGTATTCGGAAACATGGAGGGAGATTTCTTCGACCGCAGGGGTATTACCATTCTGGAACAGGATGGAACATTAAAAGAATGCGTCTACGACATCATGGATGCTATCAAGGAAAAGGACGCATTTCTGGCAACAGGACATATCAGCCCGGAGGAATCCCTGATTTTATGCAGGGAAGGACGGAAACGGGGGGTCAATATGATTTTGACACATCCAGAGTTTCCAAGGACGAGGATAGGAAGAGACGATCAGGCGGAACTGGCGAAGCTGGGGGTTGTGATTGAGAAGAACTGGTTTAATCTGGCACAGAAAAGTGTGATGCCGGAAGAGATGGCAGAGACGATTCGGACCGTTGGAAGTGGACACGTATATCTGGCAACGGACCGAGGGCAGAAAGGGGCGCCGACACCCGTTTCGGAATTGAAACGGTTTATCGCCGTGATGCTGACCTGTGGGATTGCGGAAGCACAGATACGGGACATGGTCCAGAAGGTACCGGAAGAAGTGGTATGCAGATAAATTTATATAAATGCACATTTTTTAGAAGGAGGATTTTACATTATGAGGAAAGACAGAGTATTGGCAGGGGCATTAGCAGCAGTGACAGCGCTCAGCATGACAGCGTGCGGCGGCGGACAGGCAGGTGGTACCACACAGGCAGCGGCGGCAGGAAAACAGGCGGCAGTCGAGAACACCGCTAACCCGAATGCCGAGACAACACTCAGCATCGGTTATACGACCGCAGCAAACGCAGATGATCCGTATCACTTTACAGCAACCAAATTCAAAGAGATCGTGGAAGAAAAATCCGAGGGCAGAATTGCGGTCAACCTGTATGCGAGCAGTCAGCTTGGTTCCGAGCCGGAGATGTGGGAAGGCATGCAGACCGGAACATGCGACATGGCAGTCATGACGAATGCATATGTTTCTTCTTATGTACCGGCAAACGGTGCATTGGATCTTCCGTTCATTTTTAGCGATCTGGCACAGGCACGTGAGATCGTAGACGGCGATTTCGGTCAGTCCCTGATCGACAATATGGACGGAACAGGCGTTACATGTCTTGCATTTTCTGAGGGCGGATTCCGTCAGTTATGTACAAAGGACAAAGAAATCAAAGCACCGTCCGATTTGAATGGACTGAAGATCCGCTGCATGGAGACAAAGATTTACCTGTCTGCTTATAAGGCACTGGGTGTAAATGCAACCCCGATGGCATGGGGCGAGCTTTTAACCGCTCTGCAGCAGGGTACCGTAGATGGCTGTGATGCACCGTTAAGCGTATTATATACCAACGGTTTCCCGGATATCTGCAAATACATTGATAATGTAAACCTGTTCTATTCTCCACTTCCGGTATGTATTTCTACCAGCGTATATGAGTCCTTATCTGAGGAAGATCAGGCGATTTTAAAAGAAGCAGCACAGGAAGCAGCCAAAGAAACACGTGAAAATAACGATGCAACCGCTGAAAAGATGGAGTCGGATCTGACGTCTCAGGGCATGACGATCGTATCTTCTGAGGATGTAGATACAGAGGCATTCCAGAGTGCCGTACAGCCGTGCTATGACGAGATGGAATCCTACATCGGTTCTGAGTGGGTGGATCAGATTAAATCCCTGACCGGCACGGAGGGGTGATTGCAGAAAGAGGGTTTGACAGCATGAAAAAATTAGAGCAGGTTTCAGACATAATTAATAAGTGCGTCAGTTACATAGGAATGGTGATCTTTATTGTCCTGATTGTTGCCTGTGTGGCACAGGTGTTTTTCCGCTTCATTCTGAATAATTCACTGTCATGGAGCGAAGAACTTGCCCGGTACTGTTTTATCTGGATGCATATGCTGGGCGCTTCCTTGTTGATTGAGGGAAGCGGACATGCTACAGTAACAGCAATCCTGGATCTGATGCATGGAACGCTTCGAAAAATTGTCGATATTATCATTGAATTAGTTATCTTTTTTGATGGAACCGTAATGCTGTACGCAGGCTTAAAGCTTGCGTACAGCTCCAGAACCAACTTGAGCACCGCGCTTTCTGTCCCGATGTGGTGTATCAATTCCTCCGTGGCAGTCGGCGGAATCCTTCTGATGTTCCAGGCATTTGTAGCGATTGCGATGATCGTATCAGCGACAGAGAGAAAGGAGGATAAACCGGTATTATGACACTTGTATTAGTAGTATTATTTGGTCTGATGCTTTTAGGCATTCCGGTTGCATTTGCAATCCTTTCTGCCGGAATGGCATATCTGGCGACAACGGGAGGAAGTATGCTGGTAGTCGCACAGCGGCTGATTTACGGTCTTAACTCCTTCACACTGCTTGCAGTCCCACTGTTTATCTTGGTAGGAAACCTGATGGATTTCGGTGGTATTTCCAAACGTCTGACCGATTGGGCGAAGAGTATTTTAGGCTGGCTTCCGGGCGGACTTGGAATTGTAACCGTATTCAGTTGTGCGATCTTTGCAGCGCTGACGGGCTCTGGTCCGGCGACGGTAGCAGCGATTGGTTCAATTATGCTTCCTTCCATGCTGAAGGCAGGTTATTCCAGAGAAACGAGCGCGGGGTTAGTTGCATCGGCAGGTGCATTGGGACCAATCATTCCTCCGAGTATTCCCATGATTATTTATGGAGTTACAATGAATCTTTCAATTCCGGCAATGTTTATGGCAGGGGTTGTCCCGGGACTTGTTATCGCACTGGCGTTATCGTTAGTCAATGTCGTATTCGCATACAGGAATCCGGAGGTTCTGAAACATGCGAAGACGATGAAGTTTGATTTTAAAGAATCCATGAAATTGTTCTGGAAAGCGCTGGGCGCTCTGGGACTTCCGGTTCTGATTCTAGGCGGTATTTATGGCGGTATCTTTACACCAACCGAATCCGCAGCGGTCGGCATTGTTTATGCGCTGATTCTGGGTTTTGCATTGAAAGAACTGAAAGTAAAAGATTTACCGAAGATCCTGATCAATTCCCTGAAAACATCGACAATGGTCAATTTCATCATCGCGGCGGCGTCCCTGTTCTCCTGGGTTGTATCGAAATCCCAGATCGGAATCGTGATTTCCAATGCATTTATCAGCTTCGTAGGTGGCAGCCAGGCACTTTATCTCTTCGTACTAGTTGTAGTGCTCTTAATTGTAGGCTGTCTGATGGATAATGTAGCGGCAACTCTGATTCTGGCACCAATTTTAATTCCGGTTGGAATTGCACTCGGATGTAATGAACTCCACATCGGTATGCTGTTCTGTATTTGCCTGGTAGTTGGATTCGTAACACCTCCGTTTGGATATAATCTGTTTACGGCGGTTTCGATTTCAGGCTTGAATTTTAAACAGATTGTAAAGGGAGCGCTTCCGTTCCTTTTGACGGAAATATTGCTTCTGTTTGTATTTGCATATGTACCGGGAATCATCACATGGCTTCCGAGACTAATGGGGTACGGATACTAAGTATTAGAAAAATACGTAAGAAAAAGGGGCTGTGAAAAGACAGCAGAAGAGACTTGAAAGGTCAATGCGCTGTTTTTTTACGGCTCCTTTTGGTTAGAATAAGAAAATAGATAGAACTGAGAACTGGCGGAGGAAACAATGAAAATAGGATTCGAAGTTTTTTTGGTGGTAGCCAGAGAAATGAGTATTACAAAAGCTGCAAATGAGCTTCATATTACACAGCAGTGCGCCAGCGATCATATAAAGAGGCTGGAAAAAGAGTATAATGTCGTGTTGTTTGAGCGGCGTCCCAAATTCCGTCTGACGCAGGCTGGCGAGATCATGCTTCATAACCTGTTAAATATCCAGATTATGGAGACGAGTATGAGCCGGAGTCTGGCGGGGATAGCGGAGGGGACGGTGGGCGGTTTTACCTTGGGAATCAGTACATCCCGCGCGCCGATCATACTGCCCCGTGTGCTGCCGCGATATTACCAGTGTTACCCGAAGGTAAATATATCCTTTACGGAGGAGGACACACAGATCCTGGAGGAACGCCTGTTGAACGGACAGGTAGATTTATTTATCGGGGTCAATACGTCACCGCATCCGGATTATAAAATCCAGACCCTGACGACGGATGAGATCATCCTGGTTATCTCCGCCAAGCTTTTGAGGCGGGAATTTAGCAAGCAGGAGATCCGGCAGATGGAGGATGGGATTGATCTGAAACGGTTTTCCAACATTCCGTTTACGCAGAGTTTCAAGACCGGAAAAGTCAACCATGCGATTCAGGAATATCTGGACAGTTATAATGTAAAGCTTAATGTCATCTATAACATCAGTGATAGTGAGACGCAGATTCTGCTCTGCGCGTCCGGCATCTGTGCGGCGCTGTGCCCGAAAATGCTGCTGGCAGCTGCTTACCGTCACAATCAGACCTGTAAGCCAGAGGATGAACTCTATATGTTCCCGATCCGGAACCTGGGACGGGAGTTAAAGATTGAGCTGGTCAGCCACCGGAATGCGATGCATCCGATGTATATACAAGACTTTGTCCATATCTTACAGGAGGAGCTGCCGCGGATTGCAGATTCGATGAGTCTGGAAGAATTGAGAAAGAATATACAGTAAAAAAGCCTTGAATCGGAAATGCTTTTGAGTCAAAAGTGTCTCAGATTCAGGGCTTTTTTTCAGTTCACGGGAGGTTCACTCTCAGATTCCACATCCCGGAATTACGAAAATATTATGTAAAAGGAACGAAAAATGTCGGAAAATGTACAAAATTGGGACAAATTCTATTAAAAATTTGTTCACTATTTTCGTGAAGTATGTTATAATAAAAACAGGTTTAAAATACACATTATATGTGAGCATCGAGGGGTGATATCGTGATTAAAAAGGAAATGATAGCTATGCTGTTGGCAGGCGGACAGGGCAGCCGTCTGGGTGTCTTAACTCAAAAAGTAGCAAAACCTGCGGTTTCTTTCGGAGGAAAGTATCGAATCATCGATTTTCCGTTAAGTAACTGTATCAATTCGGGAGTGGACACGGTAGGCGTTCTGACCCAGTATCAGCCGCTGCGGCTGAATGCACATATTGGAATCGGTATTCCGTGGGATCTGGACCGCAACGTAGGTGGTGTGACGGTACTTCCGCCGTATGAGCGGAGCAAAGGAAGCGATTGGTACACCGGTACGGCGAACGCGATTTACCAGAACCTGGAATACATGGAAACGTACAATCCAGAGTATGTGCTGATTTTGTCCGGCGACCACATCTACAAGATGGACTACGAGGTAATGCTGGAATACCACAAAGCAAACAATGCGGATGTGACGATCGCGGCGATGCAGGTTCCGATGGAGGAGGCAAGCCGTTTCGGTATCGTTATAACCGATGACAACAACCGCATTACGGAGTTTGAGGAGAAACCGGCGAATCCGCGCAGCAATTTAGCTTCCATGGGTATTTACATATTCAGCTGGAAGGTGCTCAAAGAAGCGCTCATCAAGCTCTCGGACGAGCCTGGATGTGACTTTGGAAAGCACATTATCCCGTATTGCCATGCAGCTGGAAAACGTATCTTCGCATACGAGTACAACGGCTACTGGAAAGATGTCGGAACCCTTGGCTCCTACTGGGAGGCAAACATGGAACTGATCGACATCATTCCGGAGTTCAACCTGTATGAAGAATACTGGAAGATTTACACGAAGAGCGATATTATTCCCCCACAATTTATATCGGAGCAGTCCAAGATAGAGCGCAGTATCATCGGCGAGGGCACCGAGGTATACGGCGAAGTCATTAACTCGGTCATCGGAGCAGGCGTTACGATCGGAGAAGGCGCGGTGATCCGTGATTCGATCATCATGAAGGGCACGACGATCGGCGCTGGCACGGTTGTGGATAAGGCGATCGTGGCGGAGGACGTTACCATCGGTGAGAATGCCGAGGTCGGCGTCGGAGAATATGCCGAGAGCAAGTACGACAAGAAGGTATATCAGTTCGATCTGGTAACGATCGGAGAGCGCTCCGTGATACCGGATGGAGTGAAGATAGGACGGAACACAGCGATTTCCGGCGTGACGACGGCAGAAGATTATCACGGCGGCGAGCTGGAGAGCGGCGATTATATCATAAAGGCAGGTGGAATACAATGAGAGCGATCGGGATTGTTTTAGCTGGCGGCAACAGCAAGAGAATGAGAGAATTATCCAATAAGAGAGCCATCGCAGCGATGCCTATCGCAGGCAGCTACCGCAGTGTCGATTTTGCTCTGAGCAATATGAGCAATTCCCACATCCAGAGTGTGGCGGTACTGACGCAGTACAACTCCCGTTCCCTGAATGAGCACTTGAGTTCTTCCAAGTGGTGGGATTTCGGACGTAAGCAGGGCGGCATGTATGTATTCACACCGACGATCACGGCAGAGAGCAGCGACTGGTACCGCGGTACCGCAGATGCGCTGTATCAGAACCTCGATTTCTTAAAGAAAAGTCATGAGCCGTATGTGGTCATTGCAGGCGGCGACTGTGTCTATAAATTGGATTACGGCAAGGTACTGGAGTATCATATTGAAAAGAAAGCGGATATTACAGTAGTATGCAAGGAGATGCCTCCGGAGGAGGACGTTACCCGCTTCGGTCTGGTGAAGTTAAACGATGACGGACGTATCACAGATTTTGAGGAAAAACCGATGCTGGCGACCTCCAGCATGATCTCCTGCGGTATCTATGTAATCCGCCGCCGTCAGCTCATCGAACTTCTGGAGCGCTGTGCAGCAGAGGATCGGTATGATTTTGTTACCGATATTTTAGTCAGATATAAGAACCTCAAACGCATTTACGCGTATAAGTTAGGAACTTACTGGAGCAACATCGCTTCGGTTGATTCGTACTACAAGACGAACATGGATTTCCTAAAACCGGATGTACGCCACTATTTCTTCAAGGAATACCCGGAGATCTACTCCAAGGTAGATGATCTTCCGCCGGCAAAATACAATCCGGGTGCAAATGTCAAGAACAGCCTGGTATCCAGCGGCTGTATCTTAAATGGTACGGTGGAGAACTCGGTTCTGTTTAAGAAGGTATATGTAGGCAATAACTGTATCATCCGGAATTCTGTTATTTTAAATGATGTTTACATCGGGGACAATACAGTGATTGAGAATTGTATTGTAGAGAGCCGTGATACGATCCGTGCCAACACGACGCACATCGGTACGCCGGAAGATGTAAAGATTGTCATTGAGAAGAACGAGCGGTTTACATTATAGGGTACATCAAAGAACAGACGGAAGGGGTAAATGGGTATGCAGATTACAGACGTAAGAGTGCGGCGGATAGAGAAGGAAGGTAAGATGAAAGCCATCGTATCCATCACACTTGACAATGAATTTGTGGTTCATGATATCAAGGTTATTGAGGGAGAGAAGGGACTTTTTATTGCTATGCCGAGCCGTAAGGCTGCGGATGGAGAATACCGGGATATTGCCCACCCGATTAATTCGGGAACCAGAGACATGATTCAGAATGTCATTCTTGCCAAATACGAGGCGACAGCTCTGGAACTGGCAGAGCTGGAGAAAGCAGAATAAAAAGCAGGAAAAGAAAGTAAAAAGAGAGAAAATATGAAAAAATGTCCCCGGACGCTGGACAAAGTGCCCGGGGGCATTTATTATGTAGATACAGTATGCTCAAAAACGGGCGGAATTTGCCCGAATGTGTACAGATAATCCATAAGGGGGTAATTATGAGCGGTACGATTTTTTCTTTAATACCGCCTATCGTAGCCATTGCGCTTGCATTGATTACGAAAGAGGTGTACCTGTCTCTGCTGATAGGTATTATGTCGGGCGCGTTTTTATTTACGGGTCCAAATCCGCTTCATGCGGTGGAAACAATGATCGCGATCATGGGCGAGAAGATCGGGGGCAATGTCAACATTCTGCTTTTCCTGGCATTTCTCGGCATCGTGGTAGCACTGATCACAAAGTCTGGTGCGTCGAAGGCTTATGGTGAGTGGGCGTCCCACGCGATCCGCACGAAGAAGGGCGCACTGTTTGCAACCATGTTCCTCGGAATGCTGATTTTCGTGGATGACTATTTTAACTGCCTGACCGTCGGCACGGTTATGCGTCCGGTGACGGACAAGCACAAGATCACACGTGCGAAGTTAGCCTACATCATCGATGCGACGGCGGCGCCGATCTGTATCATCGCGCCGATCTCAAGCTGGGCGGCAGCGGTCGGTTCTTCGCTTCCGGAAGACAGCGGGGTGGATGGCTTCAGCCTGTTCCTTCACACGATTCCGTTTAATCTGTATGCGCTTCTCACGATCTGCTTCATGCTCTTTTTGGTAGCAGGCGATTTTGATTTCGCGGCGATGAAACGCTATGAAGAACAGGTGAAAAAGACCGGAAAAGAGACGACGGTCGAGGCGGAGGCGATGGAGATCTCCGGCAACGGAAAGGTTATCGATCTGATTCTTCCGATCCTGGTTCTGATTGCGTTCTGCGTCAGCGGTATGTTGTATACAGGTGGCATCCTGGACGGCGTTGGTCTGGTTGAGGCGTTCGCCAACTGTGATTCGGCACTGAGCCTGGTGCTTGGTTCTTTCTTCACACTGGTGTTTATCTTTGTATTTTACATGATCCGCCGTGTCATCCGGTTCAATGAGTTCTGTGAATCCTTCACGATCGGCGTCAAGGCGATGATCCCGGCGATCATGATTCTGTGCCTTGCCTGGACTCTGTCTGGTATCTGCAGTGCGGATTACTTAAACATCGGCGGCTATGTCAAAGAGGTAGTGGGCGGCAATGCGCTGGTCGGCTCCCTGATGCCGGCCCTGATGTTCGTCATCGCGGCGGGGCTGGCGTTCTCGACCGGTACGTCCTGGGGTACCTTCGGTATTCTGCTTCCGATTGCATTTGCGGTGGTTGGCGCTGAAAATATGAACAGCCTTACAATCGTGACGGCTTCGATTCTGGCAGGTGCGGTCTGCGGCGACCATGTTTCCCCGATCTCGGATACGACCATCCTTGCGTCGGCTGGCGCCCAGTGCCACCACATCAACCACGTATCGACCCAGATCCCGTATGTGCTGTGCGTAGCGGCGTGCTGTTTCCTCGGTTATCTGGCGGCCGGAATTACCGCCAATGGCTGGGTGGGAACCGGCGTGGGATTCGCAGCGCTGATTGTGGTTCTGGTTATTCTGGATCGAAAGAATAAAGGGACGAAAGAGGCGTAAAAGCATCGGCAGTAAACGAAAATTGGTTCGTTTACTGCCGATTTTTGCGTTTATGCTATATCTATACAACCGCCGGCTCCAGGAGGAGCTTGCCGGTTTTGTAGCGTTCTTTGCTGAATAACTTGATATCCATGCTGTCCTCCTGCCCGGCGAGATGGTTTGCCATGAGAATGGCGATGCGGGGGGAGACCATGAAACCGTGACCAGAGAACCCACAGACGCTGTAAAATCCTTTTGCCTCAGCCGCCTCGTCGATGACAGGGTTGCAGTCCGGGCTTAAATCGTACTGTCCAGCCCACTGGCGGACCACTTTCAGTTTCCGCAGAATCGGAAGTGCTTCACACATGACAGCGCAGTTCTTTTCCAGAAACTGCCAGGAAGAATTGAAATTGTAGCTGGGGGCTTCGTGGGGGCCGATGCCCATGACGAAGCTTCCATGCGGTGTCTGCTGGACATAATAGGAACGGTGGAAGGACATGACCATGCAGTCGATGAGAGGTGCAACCGGCTCGGTTACCAGCGCCTGATGGCGTTCCGAGGTAACAGGAATATCCTCACCAACCATTTTAGCCAGCTCTGGCGCATGGACGTTGGCACAGTTGATGACGGTTCTGGCTTCAAAGGTTCCGTTTGTTGTCTCAACGGCGTGGATGCGTCCGGCTTTCGTTTGAAGCCCGGTGACCTCGGTGTAGGTCAGAAATTCAACACCCATCCGTTTGGCACCCTGTGCGTAGGCCTGTGTACACTGGAACGGATCTGCGTGACCATCCTTCTGGCAGAAGGTAGCGCCAAACATACCGTCGGTATTCAGGTATGGAACAATCTCTTTTGCTTCTTTTAAATCGACGGCGCGGGAATCAATGCCGAGCTTATGCTGGACTTTGAGGTTTTCCTGAAATTGTGCCCATTCTTTTTCTGTATAAGCAACCAGAAGATAGCCGCCCTGATGGAGACCGCAGCTGCGCGTATAGCCGGTATATTCTTCCAGATGTTCAAAGATATGGGTACTTTCCAGAGCGATCCGCGCGTTCAGCTCGGATCCCCACTGCTGGCGGATACCGGCGCCGCAGCGGCCCGTTGCGCCGGAGGTCAGAAAGCGTTTCTCAATCAGGAGGATGTCTGTGATTCCACGCTTGGCGAGTTCAAATGCGGTGGCACATCCAATAATGCCTCCGCCGATAATGATGACATCGTAGGCTTTTTTCATTCGCAGCCACCTCCTTTTGTAGCAGATGGATCGTAGGATCCGTAAGAACCTTCATCCCCGTCCTGGACGGTTTCTTCCCAGGCGTCTGCCAGAGCGCCCATGCTGATAGGTTTGACAGGAGGGCGGAAGGTTGGCATCAGGACCTCTTCCAGAGGAAGTTTATAATAGGAAGAGAGTTCCTGTGCGATCAACATCCGGCAGGTACGTCCCTGACAGGGACCCATTCCAGCACGGGTTACACGTTTAATTTCGTCGATGGTGCGGTAACCATCCTGAATACATTTTAAAATGTCCTCGCGGGTTAAATCTTCACATCGGCAGAGGATTGTGTTTTTATCATCCATTTTGATACCCCCCTACTTTGATTGCCCGAACGTCCATGGCAAGTTCCTTCGGAACCGCCAGACAGACAATGTTGGTTTTATTTTTAGCGCCGCCCTGGATGATCTGTACGACCGGGAACCAGCCGAGTGCTTCGCCGGAGCGGTTCAGACCGCAGGCAAGCTCTCCTTTTTTAGGAAGCGGCAGAAATTCAAACGGAAGCTTTACGAGGGCTTCGGTCGGGCTGTATGTTTTATCAACGATGAAAATGGCAAGACCCGGGCACTTCAGCATACAGGCACCGCAGCCATTGCAGACATCAAAATCAATTTCGGGTGTCTCGTTGATATCTGGCTCAATGTGGATTGCTTTTTTTACACAGGCCTTTGTACAGGGATTGCAGGGGATTTTCTGAAAACACTCTGCGATGGCAACGGCGCCCTTTAAAAAACGTGTTTCATCCGGCGTAACTGCTTCAATGGCTTCTTTATCCGGGATTCCTGTCTGAATTAACATACGGATGCGCCTCCTTTCCTGCATATGTCATGCTCCAGGCGAAGTTTACGGGCTTTTTCCAGACCGCTTAAAATTCTGGCACCGGCAGGACCGGAGCGCAGTTCAGAAAGCTCCGAACGGGCAGCTTCCTTTTCGGCTGCCGCCCGGACAGGCTCATAGCCGAGGCTTTCGGCAGCGGCACATCCGGCGAGACGGCCTTCCACCATAGCGGAAGAGGCTTCTTCGATTCCGGAAACATCGCCGGCTGCATAGACGCCCGGAACCGAGGTTTCCAGGTTTTCATCGGTCAGCGGGATATGCCCGGATAATTCGCGGATAAATGCCATATCACAGCCAGCCTGCCAGCAAAGCTCGGTCAGCGGAGCCAGTCCGACTGCCAGACAGAGCGTATCGCAGGGAATCGTCTCTTCCGTGCCGGGGACAGGCTGGAACTGGGAGTCAACCTGTACGATGACAACGCCCTCAAGGGCATCAGTTCCATACGCTTTTTCGATCGTATAACCAGTCCGGATAGGAACACCGGCGCGGCGGATTTTCGAGGCATGGACCAGATAACCGCCGATTTTTGGGGCGGCTTCAATAATGCCGGCAACCTCAACCCCTGCCTGCATTAGCTGATAGGAGACAATCAGACCGATATTGCCTGCACCGACCATTAAAACACGTTCAGCCGGTTTGACGCCGGCGACATTCATGAGGGTCTGCACGGCACCGGCACCGTAGATACCGGGAAGATCATTGCCGGGAAATTCCAGAAACTTTTCAGAAGCGCCGGTGGCGAGAATGATTTTGGATGGGCGGATTTTCATGTGTTTTCCGTGATAAAAAACAGTAACGATGCCGTCCTCATAGATTCCCAGCACGGTTGCTTCTGTCAAAATTTCAATATTTGGATGGTGTTTCGCTTTTTCTATCAGCAGGTTTCCGATGTGGATGCCGCGTTCTCCGGCATATTGTTTTTCGGAACCAAAAAATTTGTGCGTCTGTTTGACTAACTGACCGCCGGGGAGGTAATCGCGCTCACATAAGAGGACGCTGGCTCCCAGCTCGGCGGCGGCACAGGCAGCAGAGAGACCCGCCGGTCCGCCTCCGATGACGAGAATTTCGGTCTGTTTGATCATAGGACAACCCCCTTTCCGTGCTGTTCTTCCACTTTCATGCCGGCCTTTACGCGGGTCACGCAGACGCGGACATTTGGCTCACCGTCTACAGTCATGAAACAAGAGGAACAGTTGCCGATGGCACAAAAAAGACCTCTTGGACGGTGCAGATGGGGACTGTGTCCCAGTGTGCGGATGCCAGCCGCATGCAGGGCGGCGGCGATGGTTTCGTGGGTAAAGCCGGTGATGGGCTGACCGTTATAGTAAAAAACGACCTCTTCTCCCCGGTCAAAATCCAGGACAGGATGTTCTTCCAGTCGCATACAGATCTCCTCCTCATATAATCAAGTGTTTTTTATTGAAAATTCAAGGTTTTTCAACCTTTCATATCTCAGTGAATAAGCCACAGCTATGAGCATTTCGATGTATCAGGTACTGAAATAGCGGTTGAATGGTATACGAAATAAAACGTCATTGATTTTCGCTTTACTGGTCTTGCGTATGCCCTTCCCTCTATGGCAGCTAACCTCCTATATCCACCAGGATCATCTCTGTCTCCAGAGGTCCTAACTTCCTTCGTTCTGCCTACCCATAACCAGGGTGTCAGCTATGCTCCTTTACGGGGTCATGCCCCTTGGTGATGATTTCTGCCGACTACTGGCTCATTCTTTGTATTATTGATTACTGACTCGCTTCCTGTTCCAGCACTGTGATCAGTGGACGTTATCTGTTACATTCCGCTTGATTCAGTGGCTGTCCACATGACAGCCTCCATTACAGTTACTTATCTTTCTTACGCAGCCTGTAGATAAACTGCTGGTCTCTTGATGTCACTGACCATCTTTTTCGGATCATAATCCACACCTTTCGTCAGAATGGCATAAAAGACTCGTATCAGCTTAGCTGCAATTGCCATAAGTGACTGCATTTTCTTCAATGGATTTAGTCTTCTGGTTGTGTAATAATTATGGAGTTCCCTGAACTTCTGGTTCTTCGACACAAGTGACATTGCAACCTCAAAGAGTAGATATATAAGTCTCTTTCGACCTCGTCTGCTTATTGTTGTCTCGCCCTTGTGCTTTCCCAAACTATTTTCAACCAATGCCAATCCTGCAAGTTTCTGCAGTTCCTTCGGATTGTTGAAGCGGCTGATATCACCTACTTCTGCAAGGAATCCTGACACTGTCCTGATTCCCACACCTTTGATCTCTAACAGCTTTTCAGTCATCGGAATCTTTCTTACCAGTTCTTCAATTAGAACCATAACTTCCTGTAGACGCGTATTTCTGGATTCATAGTCCTCCAGAAGCATTCGAATTTCCATTTTTCCAGACACCGCACCTTCTTTGCTTCCAACGCTGTGCTCAGCAGCTTCTATCAGGGTCTTCGCCCTCGCCTTTCCAACTGCTCTTAACTTCTCATCACGCCAGATTTGGTTCACTCCATCGATACCTAACGTCAGGATATCTTCAGGGAGTGGTGCTGTTTTAAGGATTAGCATTCCGCTCTTGGCATCCGACTTTCCGTATACCGTCTTATATTCAGGAAAATATATATTGAACCAACGACTGATCCTGTTTTGAATTCTTGTAAGTTCCGCCTGTAACTGGAATCTTATGTTTGATGCTGTTCTAAGATCAGCATAAACACCATCCGGCAGATATGGGATCATGTAACGTCCCTCTCTAACTAATCCTGCTATAACTTTCGGATCCTTACGGTCATTTTTAGTCGGATTATTGTCGTCGAGTTCTTTTGATTTTTTCACATGGTGAGGATTTACAAGCACCGGTTTCATTTCATTATCCTGTAGAAACTTTCCAAGATTGAACCAGTAATGCCCGGTCGGTTCCATACCTGGAATCACCTTATCCTTCTCATGTCTTTCTTTGAGGTCCAGGATCCATTCCTTAAATGTCACAAATCCGGCCTCTGTGTTGCTAAACTTAAATGGCTTCTTCGAATACTCGATTCCTCTGTAATCAAAAGCTCTGGCATAGTGCATTTCACTTCCGACATCAATTCCGAGTACCAAAGTTTTTTCTGTAATAGCTTCAATTTTTGCGTTCTGTGTGTTAGACTTCATTGTAGATACCTCTCTGTATAATAAGATTTTTACTAACCTGCCAGTCAGTAGTCTTATTGTACTCTGAGGTATTTTCAATTTTCAACGTCTACGCTTTTTATTATACAGGAAGCTCCTTTCCTCTGTTATAAGGTTAATGACTATGGATTAATATCCTTCAACTCCCATCTGCTTGCAGATTTCAGCAAGTTGCGGATCCACATATTTTCCGTTTTCCTCAATTGTCACGCCATCTACGATAATTGTAGGTTTCGATACTACACCGTCTGTGTGAGAAGCTGCTGTCCAGTAGCTTCCGCGAATCATTTTACCCTGACTTCCAATACCAAATTCCATGCATCCAAAAATTCGTTCATCTTCTACGATACGTCCGGTTGGTTTCATAACGCCCGGATTGAATCCGAGTGAATAGTGTGCCAAACGGAACATATTCGGATCGTTGAACGAATGCAGCCATGCGCTGAAACGTTCGGCCTCTTTTCCGCCTTCAATCTTAGTTACACGTCCATTTTCCAAGGTGAGTTTCACATTTTCAGAAATTGCACCCATGTCGGTCGGCGGGAAAATCGCAACATCGAATACAAGGGTTCCATTAATCGTTTCCTCTATTGGACACCAGCTAATCTGGCCAGCCATCATGAACGGATACCCCTTAAAGGTTGCCAGCTGACCGGAGTGACGAACTTTTCTTCCCTCATTTTGGGCTGTTAAATAAGTTCCATTATTATCTTTAATGATAATATCGTTTCCTGCCTCTAATTTAGCCTTTAAAGCCTCTCCCAGCTCTACTACCTTGTTAACATCGACTCTTCCGATACAATTCACGATCATGGTTGCATCCATACCGGTAAGATTAATGTAACGGCAGCCAAAATCAATTGCTCTCTTCCATGCATCACTCAGGAAGATGGAACCGTATGATAACTCAATCCAGACATCGGAAACAGCAACTGCATTTCCAAGCGGAGCCGCCGGTTCTGAATAGGTACTTAAATTGGTCGGTGCGAAAACAAGCAGCGGATTGGCTCCAACAGTATAAGCTGCGCTCATGAGAGCTTCCAGTACACGTTTATCCGTAGAGGTATCTCCGGTAATTACTACGTTCTCTCCCGGCTGCACCAGCATAACATCGTGCACCAACTTGTACGCAGCCTTACTGACCTCATACGATAAATAGTCCTTCGACATCTCAATTCCAATCGGGTATTCCATAGTTCCTCCTTTCCCTAACATTCATAATTTTAAGTATACTATTTTGAAATTCGCGAAAAATATTTTTCTTTGTCTTGATCTTAGCATATAAATCAAATAAAATGAAATTATGTTATTTTATAAAGTGATAAATCTGTATTATACAGACTTTAGTCTGAATTTTGGTCTACAAATTCAAGAATACCAAGGCATTCTTGCTACTAAATGTGCGTTATTTCACATTTGATATAGCCACCCCCCCCCACTAAACGCCTTATACAGATATTCACGCAGAAAGGAGAGAGTATATCTGTGTTAAATTA